>CAZQRQ010000040.1:0-29873 GCA_964595725.1 uncultured Rikenellaceae bacterium
GGTTTTACTCGCGCGCACTTATTACTGCCGGTAATGATGCATCATATGCCACTTACATGAATGGGCAGATTTACTATGCATCATCAACCTACCTTGAGCCTGAGGCGAAAATTGAAGAACACGTGTTTTATTATCCTAAATCTGCTACATCGGAAGATACCATTAAGAAGATGATAAACAAAGGAGTAGGCTTCATTAATTATTCAGGACACGGAGTATCTACAGGGTGGGTGGATCCTGCGATTAGTGTGTCGGATATAGCCCAGTTCACGAATAAGAATATGTATCCTTTCGTTATCAGTAATGCGTGTCGAACAGGTCAGTTCAATATATCCGGATCGTTTGGCAATAAACTGATTACCTCCACTGGCAAGGGAGCTGTCGGATTTATAGGATGTTCAAATGATTCATACTGGGATGAGGATTACTTTTGGGCCATTGGTACGGGACCTGTAAAAACTGAACCTCTTTACACAGAAACAGGACTGGGTGCATATGACAGGCTCTTTCATACGCATGATGAATATCCTTCAGACTGGTTTCTGACCATGGGCCAGGTTAACTATGCCGGGAACCTTTCAGTTAGCTCCAGCACAAGTTCCCGTAAAAAGTACTACTGGGAAACCTATCACCTGCTTGGAGATCCCAGTATAATACCGTTCATTGGGACTCCAGATACTTTTGACATTGTACTTCCGGATACTCTGCCAAATAATATCACTTCTCTGCCATTAACAATCGATCCGTTTGCTTATATCGCAATATCTCACTTTGATACTCTGTGGGATGCATCTTTTGCAAGCCCGACTGGAGCCGTGATGCTCAATATACCTCCGGTTTCAGAAGACTCCTGCCTGGTTGTGGTAACAGGTCAGAATAAGGTTCCCATAATCAAAACAATTTATATCGGAGAATCAGATAACGAGTATATAAGCCTGAAAAATTTCAGTATAGTTGATCCAGACGGAAACAGCAATAATGCTGCAGACTATGGAGAGTCTGTTTATCTCGGACTTACAGTAAGTAATCTTGGTTTGAGTCCGGCAAATCAGTTATATGCCACTATTACAACAGATTCTGAGTGGATGACAATAGAGGCAGATTCTGTATTTATTGGTACTTTACCGGGCGAGTCGGAAATTACACTTAATACTGATTTTCATCTGAAAATCGCAGATTTTATTACTGATAACAGTTTCGCCAGTCTCGTTCTGAAGTTAAAGGATTCTGACACTGTGAAATATTATACAATAGACCTTAATCTTCATGCTCCTGTACTTGAGATACTAAATTGCATCGTAAACGATTCCATCCACGGTAATAACAACCATATACCGGAACCTGGTGAAACCGTTGACCTTATTTTCAAAATCAGTAACACCGGCAGTTCTGATATAGCTGGCACATTAAGCCTTACCGATTATCCTTCAGGACTTATCGTTTCAGAACCTGATGTATCGACCGGATTGATTGAATTCGGGGCATCGAAACTTATCCCCGTTACTGTAAGCCTGGCCCCCACCCTGGCAAAAGGCTCAATACTTGATGTTTCTTCATTGTTGAATTGTGATCCATATCTGGTCAATAAAAACTACTCAATAGTTATCGGGAAGATTCGTGAGAGCTATGAATACAAGTCATTTGAAGTTTTTCCATGGGATAATACTCATTCGAAACCATGGATTATAACTGGGGAACAGGCATATGACGGAGAATACTCGGCAAGATCAGCCATTATCCCCACACCCACAACATTTAACTGGGAATCAAAGCTTAGTATTAATGTCAATGTTCCTCATGCCGATACGCTGCTATTCTGGTGGAAGGTATCGTCAGAGAAGAACTATGATTTCCTTTACTTCTATCTCAACAACCAGCAATTGTATAAAATTTCAGGTGAGACTGACTGGTCTGAGGAAGAAATAATACTTGATGAAGGATTTAATTTGCTTGAATGGATATATAAAACAGATGGATCGGTCAATAACGGGTCATCATGCGGTTGGATAGACAACATAAAATTCCCGGTATCCTCTTTCAACAGGATTGATCTTAAAACAGGAGATATTGTTACACCTCAGCCTGGAAAAAGTTACGCCCAGGAGATCATAACTGCCGAAGTAATAAATCTGGGTACTGACACAGTTCATAGCTTTAACCTGGCATACAGGATCAATGACGACATTCCGGTGCCAGAGAATTTTATTCAGAGTATTTACCCAGGTGATACTGTAATTGTAGCATTCGATTCAGATGTTAATTTGTCTGGAGAAGGCTCATACCTTATTAGTGTATTCGGATATGGAAATAACGACAATTATCTGGACAACGACACCACTTACCTCCTGGTTGTAAATACAGATATTCTGCCTGTTGAAGATCCGCACAATACGATCAGTATCATGCCAAACCCGTTCAACACATATTTCAGGATCAGAGCAGAATCCAGTACAGCAGAGCAAGTTACAATAGATATCTATAATAATACAGGCATGCTGCTCTGGCAGGAAAACACCAGTCTCACTGCCGGTGAGAATATTATCACAGTCTATCCGGCAGGCCTTTCTCCAGGATTCTACACCCTGCAGATAAGAGGGAAACATTTTAATAGAACAGTCCGTATCATCAAAGTCAACTGATCAGATCTTCATAATATACGGTCTTACTTGATCTTCCACAAATATTTTATTATTATTGAACGTGATATGTTTTTCTAAAATTCAAAGATATGGGCACTCCAACACGTGAACAGGCTCTGGAACTGTTCAAAAAGTACAACAAATCCGAGAGTCTGATGAAACATGCTCTTTCGGTTGAGGCAGTTATGAGATACATTGCCCGGAAAAATGGTGAGGATGAAGATAAATGGGGTATAATAGGTCTTATACATGATCTTGATTATGAGATGTATCCGGAGCAGCATTGCACAATGACTGAAAAAATACTCAGGGAAAATGAATGGCCTGAAGAATACATCAGGGCTGTACTGAGCCATGGCTGGGGCCTTGCTTCGGATGTTGAACCTGTTTCGCTTCTGGAAAAAACTATCTATGCAATGGACGAGTTAACAGGGCTTGTGACTACCAGTGCACTAGTAAGGCCATCCCGCAGTGTTCTTGATATGGAAGTCAGGTCAGTTAAAAAGAAGTGGAATGACAAGAAGTTTGCTGCAGGTGTCAACAGGTCGGTTATAGAAAATGGTGCTGAAATGCTCGGTGTCAGCCTTGATGATCTGATCTACGATTGTATTATGGGAATGAGGGAAGTAGCCGAGGACATTGGACTAAAGGGCAGCCAGTAACATTTTTCATCATAACTGTCAAAAAAAGACGCCCGGTCCGGACGTCTTTCTAACTGTACACAATGCTGCTGCTTTATCAGGCAGGCATGTCAGGCAATGACCATCCTTGACGATAAGTATGCTTTATCATTTCGTTTGCAAATTCTTTTGCATTCATCGTAATGTTTGGTCTGTCAAATTTAGGGTCACCATCAATTATGGTGAAGTTGTCTGACATTGTCAGTCTGACATTGTCAGTCTCTGCAATATTGGTGAATTCCATTTTTTCCCCATTCCATTCCAGCTCTTTAAACAATCCCTGGAGTCTGACGGCTAGAACACCCATAACAACCATTTCATTAAACGGTCCTGCTTCTGAGAAGTCCGATTTTGAAATCACCCTGCTTTCCGGGCTTTCTTTACATGCACGAACCCAATCCTGTTCATGTCCGCCATTAGTGGCTCTTTCAACTCTTCGTTCTGTCATCGGCACTTTCGGGGAACGACCGGATAACAGCCAGGGATTAACGCCATAGCAGCCACAGACCAGGGTGTCTTTTGTTCCATGGAATAGAACACCACCTCCACTGTCATTCATATTTTTACCTGCAGGCCATCCCTTTGGTTTCATCGGTTGTAAACCACCATCGTACCATGTAACCTCAACTTCAGGCAATTTCATCTTCCATCCTCTGGGTGTCGGTCTTTCAGGAAAGACAAGTTTTACCATCTGAGCATTGGGAGCACAATCAGTTAATAACAATGTTGAACTGCCCTGTGTCCTTGTTGGGTATTGCAGCCTTAGCCCCTTGAAAACAGGATGAAGTATATGGCAAGCCATATCACCGAGCGCACCGGTCCCAAAATCCCACCATCCTCTCCAGTTCCATGGTGTATATATACTGTTATATGGACGCATTTTGGCAGGTCCTATAAACAGATCCCAGTTAAGTGTGTCGGGCACCCATTCGCCTTTCGGCACATTTAATCCCTGAGGCCAGATAGGACGGTCGGTGAATGCTTCGACCTTAGTGACTTCCCCTATTTCACCGTTCTGCATCCATTCGATAATCTGGTTAACGCCCTCACCTGAAGAACCCTGGTTCCCCATTTGAGTGGCAACCTTATATTTAGCCGCCAGCCTGGTTAACAACCGTGATTCATAAACTGTATGAGTTAGCGGTTTCTGGCAGTATACATGTTTTCCAAGTGAAATTGCATGTGCAGCAATACCGGCATGCGAATGATCAGCTGTAGCAACTATAACAGCATCAATAGACTTACCCATTTCATCATACATCTTTCTCCAGTCCCAGTATGCTTTAGCACCTGGATTTTCTTCAAATACATCTTTGGCATACTGCCAGTCTACATCACACAGGGCAACTATATTTTCTGTGGTTTTTACATTCTTGAGGTTTGTATTACCCATACCTCCGATTCCCACAACGGCTACATTAAGCTTATCACTTGGCATTCTTTTGCCAAGGCCGCTTATCACAGAACTGGGCAGGATAGTAAGACCTGCAGCAACAGCTCCCGTTGTACCAATGAATGAACGACGAGAAATAATGATCGAGTTGTCTTTCATAGTCATATATTTTAGCAGTTTTTATGTGTTGGTTAAAGTTGTAGATAAATGTATTAAATTCATTCCAATTATCTAATACTATTTCCAACTTTGTTGCTTTAATGCATTTCTGGAAATATATAATAATTTAAAAATGCCGGTATGACGAAGAAAATGATTTCACTTGAAATAAGGGATGATAACAAGATCATCCGCACAATCCAGATTATTTTTGGAATAGTACTGATTTTAATAGCTGTTTACTGGCTCATTTTTAATATCAGGTCATTTGATGTAAAGGGATCGCTTTGGATCACACTGATATTCGTCGCAGGTTTTGGAGTATATCAGATCTATTCCGGTCTTGGTTATGCTAATAAATACATCGAATTCAACGACGCACTTCTGAAGATAAAGACTAATTCATTAACTCCTGCTGTGGAAATTGATGCTCCAGATATAAGGGTGGCTGAAGTTTTTCCACTGAAAATCATGCTTTTCCTGAAGTCGGAAAAAAAAGTACTGATAAGACTTGGAGTAACTGATGCAGAAAAGATTGAAATAGTAAAAGATGAATTTATCCGTTACGTGACCCGGTTCAGGATACCACTTGAAATCAAAAATGAATAAACAAGCACCATGTTCCTCCGGCGAATTAATTTTGACTCATATGCTTCAATTAACGGAGATACTGTTTACTTCATTAATCGCCACAAGCTATCTGAGAAATCCATGAAATGCTGCCAGTCCTCAAGTTTCAGGTCATGCTCCCCGGCTCTGATATGATACGCAACATTTTTTGTAAACACCGGCTTTCCAAGGGCAGGAACTGATTCAGGAATATTGTTATCAGAATCAAATAATCTGAAAACCGGCAGGGAATTAAACAAGGCAAGATATGATCCTTTGGGATCAGCCCAGAGGTCGTCAGAGGCACTGGCCACATACAGGGCACGAGGAGCTATCAAGGCCATCAGTTCGTGCATATCGACCGGTAGGGAATCCTCATTATCATTGTATTTCCGGTAATTTAGACAGAACCAATGCGGGAAGGAATTGTTTATCATTGAAACAGTTTCCCCATACTTTCGCCTGGCAAGCGCAGCTCCCCCGCATCCCGACTCATTGCTTACCACAAGGGCAAAACGCTCATCTTCCGCTCCGGCCCATAAAGCTGTCTTGCCTCCACGTGAATGGCCAACTACAGCTACCTGTTTACTGTTAATATCCGGATCGGTTTCCAGATAATCCATACACCTGCCAGCCCCCCATGCCCATGCAGCAATAGAGCCCCAGGCATCATCGCCCCTCTCACCCTGATCAAGTATGCCGTGAATACCATTTTCAAAACCGTCAAAATTGTCGGGATCAACATCCGCATTACTGAATGCTGCAATTGCATAACCCCTGGAAACAACTTCCTCCGCAGGCCAGAATTCACTTTTTACTTTTCGTGTGGGATCAGTGTTGGATGTGTCGCGATTATTAATCAGCAGAAAAACAGGTGCGGCCTTCTGAATATTATTCGGCACAAACATGGTCAGATTAATAGTGAGTGCCTTTCCCCCCGCCTCTATATTAATATCGACCTGCTTCAGGGTGGCAGCCCCGTGCATTGCATACCTGTCGGTATGGACAACCCGAAAGGATTTTCTATATGTTGTTCCCGGTAACTTGCCATATATATTTTCCCGGAACAGACCGAGAAGCTCAGGCCTTCTGATTTTCATCCAATAGTGTCGATTTCTGATAATATCGCCCGCTTTGCTTCTGAGGGGGGCCGGCAAAGTGTAAAAAGGTACTTTTTCTTCATAATAGTTTACTCCGGCCCTGCTTTCAGACAGGCGCTTAACAAGATACTCAGATGCTTTCCATCCTTTTCCCTGCTGTTGATCAAGCTGCGAGATGAATATTACTTCCTGCTTCAGTCGCTTTGATATCAGGGGGTGCAACCTGTCGCTGTACATAGGAAAGCCATGCCAGGAATCATCACCTGCAAGACATCCGTCCAGGCTAATATTATCTGTGTCCGTTACCAGTATGTTCCTCTCCTTTGGAGCCGGTGCCGCGTAAGACACAAACGGAAAAATTACAGTCGAAGGTAGGAAATACAATAATAATTTCATGATTCTCATAGTACCTTATGGTTTGTAATGTCGAAAAATTATTATTTTAATTCTGCCGGGTCCCTCAATCAAAAATAAAACAATTTACGAAGGTAATAACAGATAATAACATCAAAGTATGATCCAGGATATGAGTTAAGTATATGCAACATATATTAAATTACCTTTTTTTAGGTTGCATATATATATTTGGTAAATTTAAAATCATGAAATATATTTATATCATGACATGATGTGTTCATCCCGAATGTAAATCAACTATCAGAATTCTCAATAAGAAATAATAATAAAAATGACAGAACAAACCAGCTCAAAAAGCCAGTTTTCAAGGAGAAAGTTCCTTGGCACAGCTGCAGGTGCGGCAGCAGCGTTTACCATTCTTCCGCGGCTTATGTCATGCTCTGGTTCATCATCAGGCTCAGCTTACTCTTCTAAGCTCAACTCCAAATTCGGTGGTGTTCAGATCGGATGCATAACATACAGTTTCCGCGACATGGACAGCGATGTCGATACCACAATCAGGGCGTGTATTGATTCGGGATGTAGTTCAATTGAACTGATGAGCACAGGTTTAGAGGAGTATCTTGGATCACCAAAGGCTCCTCCAAGGCCGCAGAGATCACAGATGCCACCACCTCCTCCTCCCACTCCGGAGGGAAGAACCCGTGTGGAAACAAGCCCCTCTGGCAGACCGGGAGGGGGATTCCATCGCCAACCCATTTCACCGGAACAGCAGGCAGCCCAGGAAAAATATGCTGCTGATCTAAAGGAATGGAGGCTGTCAGTTCCAGTGTCAAAATTTGAGGAACTTAGAAGGAAATTCAATGACGCCGGGATAGATATTCATATAGTCAAGTTTTCTCCGGGAAGATGGCCAGATGATGAGATAGATTATGCATTCAGGGCTGCCAGGGCAATGGGTGCCAAAGGAGTTACAGATGAAATCGGAGATGAGAATATTGTAAGGAAACTGGCAACTATTGCCGAAAAACATAACATGTTTGCAATTTTCCATCAGCACATGCAATTTGCCGAGGAAGGATTCAGCTATGATCCCTTCCTTGCGATATCACCGGCAGTAATGATGAATTTCGACGCAGGGCATTTCTTTGGTTCTACCGGTATACACCCGAATACGATAATAGACAAATACCACGACAGGATATTCAGCATACACATGAAAGATAAGACCGGCCCATATACTGATCCTCCCAACACAAACCAGGTATGGGGCCAGGGTGAAATGCCCATAACTGACGTTCTTCTCAATATTAAAGAAAAAAAGTACCCAGTATATGTGGACGTTGAGCTTGAATACCCTGTTGCTCCGTGGTCAAACTCAGTAAAAGAAGTCAGGACCTGTGTCAATTATGCACGGCAGATTTTGATCTGAAATGTCTGAACTATACAGAGAATCGGGTAATAAGCTGATATGCCTGCTTTGTCCGCATTTTTGTAAGCTCGCGAAAGGAAAAACAGGAATTTGCGGGGTGCGACGGAATAATGGAACAGACATAGAGCTACTGACCTATGGTATTATTTCCGGTCTGGCTCTCGATCCCATAGAGAAAAAACCTCTCTACCATTTCCACCCAGGCACCAGCATTCTGTCAGTAGGATCATATGGCTGTAATATGCGATGTGATTTTTGCCAGAATTATCGCATTTCACAAAACATCTTCATTGACAGCTCAAGGAAGACCAGTCCGGATGAATTGCTGCATATGGCCAGACTATACACAAATAATATCGGAATCGCATTTACATACAACGAACCTGCCATCTGGTTTGAATTTATAAGAGATGTCGCCGTGCTTTTCAGGAAAGAAACCAAGAAAAATGTTATGGTCACAAACGGGTATATCGCCCTTGAACCCCTGGCCTTGTACCTTGATCTCATTGATGCCTTTAATGTTGATCTCAAGGCATTTAAAAGTGATTTTTATAAGAAGCTGACAGGGGCTGAGCTCGAACCTGTAAAAAAAGCCCTGAAAAAAATCTCAATATCGGGCAGGCATCTTGAAATTACTACTCTGATCATACCGGGATTAAATGATACCTCTGAAGATATGGAACAGCAGTGTAAATGGATTGCAGCTGAATTAGGCAGTAGTATCCCTCTTCACCTTAGCAGATATTTCCCAACGTACAGGAGAGAAAATCCTCCTACTTCACTGGAAAAACTCTATGAGCTGTATCAGATTGCCTCTGCATACCTGAAATACGTTTACATAGGTAATTCCGAGAATTCCGAGGCGCAGGATACGATATGCCCGGAATGCAACAATCTGATAACAAGGAGACGGGGTTATAATATTGAACACATCGGCACGACCAATGGCAAATGCTCCGAGTGCGGAAAACTGATCTATAAAAACTTTACTTCTTCTTTTTAGAAATATCACTCAGCCTCTTGCATAGTTTATCAGTGCCAGAGCTAAGATCATCCTTTATTGAACGGAAATATTTCTTCACCAAACCAGGATCATCCTTTGCTTCAGGATTGTTAACTCGTGAGATCAGATCATTCCTTAGATTAACCGCTTCTTCAACTATTGCGGCAACATCAGAAGTCTTTACATCGGGATGAAGCTCAGAAAAGATGAAACAATCGGAGATAACTTCGAATACACTATTATCTATATCCTTCTTTATTTTGCGCAAATTTCCCATAACTTAATATTTAATACGGGCCAAAGATAGCAAAATAAAATCTTGTGTTATTCTCCCGAAAAGAGTCGTAAACTTTCATCAGCCCTTAAAAGATACTGGTTCCTTAAAAGTCCGAGTAAGTAATGGCCGGTATTGAAAGAAATGGATTCTATCTGGCTGAAGGGAAGAACTATCGGGGATGTCCCGGTCATGAAAACAGTATCAAATCCGGCAATGGCGTCAGCATCGATGCACGAGATTATAACCCTTATCCTGATTTCTTCACATATTTTGAGAATGTGTTTCCTGGTGATTCCATTCAGGATATGTTTTTCTGAGGCAGTATAAAGAATGTCATCTTTTATAAAGAATATGTTTGAGCGGCTCCCTTCTGTTATACAGTTATTCTGATTTACGAGAAGAGCCTCGTATGCTCCCTCAATTATCAGCCTGTGATATATGGATGATCTTAGTTCGTGGTTTATTACCTTCGATTCAGGATTCTCCCTCTCAGCGTAGTAGAGAATCCCTTTAACACCGTCGCGGTATTGCTCATCAGAAGGATATATGGGTTCGATAAAATAGATCAGGTAATTTTCGCTGAGTGCATTGTAATTAAATACAATCTTAAGATTGATCTCCTTTCTGTTTTCTGATGCTGACAACGTAATCAAATCTCTCCTTAGCATGTCAATATCGGCTACCATTCGCCTTCCCTGCATTCCGACACTGGTTTCCAGCCGCTCGATGTGGTCAACAAAGAAAACAGGATAACCGCGAATCATCCTTATAACTTCATAAATTGATTCTCCTTCAAATATCATTGAATTATCAAACCTGTCCGATGATAAAAGTTCACCGTTCATTATGAAGTTTTTGCCTACTGATTCTGTCATTACTGATATTTTTCGCCTCCGCAAATTTACAAACATAGAATATAAATAAATTATCTTAGTCGTCTGAAGGATTAATTTTGCTGAAAAGTGTGTATGCAATTGTAGATATAGAGACAACCGGTGGCAGCTCCAGACTTGAAAGAATAACTGAGATTGCTGTTTACCAATACGATGGAGAGAACATAACAGGAGAATATTCAACGCTGATTAATCCTGAACGTAACATCCCGTATTTCATCACCAACCTTACCGGAATAACCAACGAAATGGTTGAAGACGCACCGAAATTCTATGAAGTAGCCAGGGATATAATCGAATTGACTGAAGGAAGGATACTTATAGCTCATAATGCAAGATTTGATTATTCATTCATAAGGGAAGAATTCAGGCAGCTGGGATATAATTACCATAGGAAGCTACTCGATACTGTGTCACTGTCGAAAAAATTCTTTCCCGGATTCCGTTCTTATAGTCTTGGGAATATATGCCGTGATCTGAAAATAATAATAAACGACCGGCACAGGGCGGCAGGAGATGCTCTCGCAACAGTAAGACTATTTGAGCTGTGCCTTAAGAAGGACAGGGAGATAAATGGATCTCGCTCAAGCATGATCAGTAATACAAGAATATCAAAACTCCATCCGCGCCTCAATCTGTCAAAACTGGAAAACATCCCTGAAGATCCGGGCGTTTACCATTTCTATGATGATACGGGGACACTTATTTATATTGGGAAAAGCCGTAACCTGTATGAAAGAATAACAAGTCACCTGTCAAATAATTCTTCAAACAGGTCAATGCAGATGCGCGATGAAATAGCCGATATATCATGGGAAACAACCGGCAGTGAGCTAATTGCTCTACTCAGGGAATCCTTCGAGATAAAGAAGAATAAGCCGCGGTTCAACAAAGCTCAGCGCAGAACCAGTTTCCAGTGGGGAATATTCTGTAACTATGACAATGAAGGGTATCTTATATTCAGAATTGAATTGGTAAAGGACAATGTATCACACCTGTCAGTCTTTACATCAAAGGATAAAGCCAGAACCAGAATGACCAGACTTGTTGAGGCATACAAACTATGCCAGAAGCTTTCAGGATTATATGAGTCTGACGGTGCATGTTTCCACCACCATGTTGGAATCTGTAAAGGAGCCTGTTGTGGGAAAGAATCTCCGGGAGATTATAATGAAAGAGCCATTAAAGCTCTCGATGAGTTTGTCTTTACAAGGGACAATTTCTTCATCATTGACAGTGGCCGGCATAATGAAGAACGCTGTGCAGTGAAAATAATGAATGGTAAATTTTCCGGATACGGGTATTTTAACACAGACGACATAGGCTTTGGATTGCAGGCCCTACACGATTGTATTGTTCCTTACCCTGATAACAGGGACGTACAGGTCATCATCAAATCATATCTCCGCAATAACAGGGTTGAAAGGATTATTGAGTTTTGATTCTTTTCATGCCCGAACACTATAGAGAAACTGACATTACTATATATTATATTTGTAATAATATTGTAACAATCTGAAAAATGGCCCTTTTCACCCGCACTACAAAAAACCTGATAATCAAGATAGACGAATTCTTCGACAATATCGACCTCGGCATACTGATTTTCAGGGAAGGTATATACAGCTATCTAAAGAAGGATACAGAAGGCTTTGACAGGCATTTATGCAAGATTGATTCTCTGGAAAGTATAGCCGACAAGCTTCAGCGTGAAATAGAAAATGACATGATAACTCATTCTATTCTTCCGCAACACAGGGCTGAAGTTACAAGGCTTATTGATGAGATGGATGAGATTCTTGACGGTGTTAAAAAGACCCTTCATGAATTCGAAATTGAGATACCTGAAATACCTGAATCTTTACATCCCGGATTTGATAACCTGATCCAGTCATCCTCAAGTGCTGCAGAAGAATTGGTACCTGCTGCAAGGGCATATTTCAAAGCTCCTCATACAGTAAGGGAGAGACTTCTTAAGGTTTACTATTTTGAAAGTGAGACTGACAAGAACTCAAACAGTATTAAAAGAAAGATCTTTCACGAACTAATTGATATGGATCTGGCACATAAAGCACACCTGAGATATATTATACACCACATCGAAAGGATCTCGGACCTGGCTCAGGGAGCTGCAGATCTCCTGGCTGGTATGGCAATTAAAATAGTAATGTAATGATCCTTTTATTTCTTACCAGCGGTCTGTTCCTGGGTTGGTCGCTCGGAGCCAATGACGCATCCAATGTATTCGGATCAGCTGTCGGAACTAAAATGGTCTCTTTCAGAAAAGCTGCCATAATAGCATCGATGTTCGTGATTCTGGGTGCTGTTGTACAGGGTTCCGGGGCTTCACACACACTCGGACAACTGGGTGGAGTGAACGCTATCGGCGGCTCATTCACACTTGCTCTTGCTGCCGCAATAACAGTATATTTCATGACGAAGTTTTCACTCCCTGTATCAACAACGCAGGCAATTGTGGGAGCGATAATCGGCTGGAACTTGTTCACAGGCAATTCGACAGATCCTGCCACTCTTTCAAAAATTTTCACATCGTGGGTGTCAGGGCCGATCCTTGGCGGAATATTTGCCATATTACTATACATCCTGATTAACAAAATAAAGAAAGCATCCAGGATACATCTTATAAGGTTCGAGTCGTATATTAAAACAGGACTCATAATAGTAGGTGCATTTGGTGCTTACAGCCTTGGGGCGAACAATATTGCCAATGTTATGGGTGTTTTTGTTCCTGCATTTAACCTGCATGATATAAACCTTGGACTATTTACCCTGTCTTCGTCGCAGCAGCTATTCCTTCTTGGCTCCCTGGCAATTGCAGCGGGTATATTAACATACTCCAGGAAGGTAATGGAGACTGTTGGCGAAAACATCCTCGAGCTGACATCGGAGGCGGCAATGGTCGTGGTACTGGCCCAGGCGCTTGTCCTGTTTATTTTCTCGTCGTCGGCCCTTTCCGGGTTTATTACAGAACTCGGACTTCCTCCCATACCTCTTGTGCCAGTATCAAGTTCACAAGTAGTTGTAGGTTGCGTTATGGGCATAGGAATTTACAAAGGAGCCAGGAACATCAATTTCAAACTGATCGGTGAAATAGCGGTAGGCTGGATTTCAACACCGATACTATCAGGCGGGCTTGCCTTTTTTTCACTGTTCTTTATGAAGAATATCTTCAATATTGATGTTGGTCATAAGATATTACCGGGGGAAAGTAATACAGCTCAGTTAATAAGTACCACGGCTGGCCTTTCATCTGTTTTTAAATACCTGCTTCTGGCAATTATAGGCATAAGCCTGGCAGCGATGGTCTATTTCTACCTCATAGGAAGGAAGAAAAAGACAGATTTAAAAAAATCAGAAGCCAGGTTCTGGAAAAACCTCAAATAACTCTCAAAGAAAGGAGTAGTTCTTTCCATAGTACAGCATTTGATCTAGATAATCATCCTTATATTCGACTTTTACATCGACAATATTGCCGTCTCCATCAAGGACAGGAACAAGAAGTGGATTGATAAATCCGGTATATGGTGCAAGGTTCAGCTTCTCATAGCGCTCGAGCATCTCCTTATGAATCACCGGATCAACTTTTACACCATAGTTTTCAACAAGTGCCTTTCCAGCTTCAAAATCCCCCTCAGATTTTATCCTTTGTATCTCTCTAAGCAACTGGCCGAATAGTTCCCTCAGCCTTTCATAGTCATTTATCCTGCTGTATGTTTTCCCATCTTTTTTAACCAGCTCTATCACATTATCCGGTTTCCCTTTTTCATAGGCCCACTGTGATATCACAGACCTTGCCCTCATATGTGCCTGTTCTATCTGCTTACCAGGTTGAATTCTTACAAGCTGCGTAAGCAAACCGTTCCTGATATAATTGTCGTAAGCGGCTTTACCAGCCTCTGGATCAGGAATAAGGCCCAGGTCAGCAAGCTTCTGGTCTGTAATATAATAAAGGGCAAAAAGCTCTGCACGTGCCTCTTCCAGAGGCGATGCATAGTTCTTGAGTGCATTGGGATCTGTCCCTTCGGCAAGTTTCCCGCTTGCATGACCCACACATTCGTGAAGGTCAGTATGAAGTGCTTCTGCAATATTTCCATATTTCTTAACACGCTCTATTTCGTGCCTGTCGTAGGCGAACTCATCCAGGAAACCATTACCCTGTGAACTGATATCGTATGCATCGTTGATATTTGCCAGTGTCACTGATTTTGAGCCAACCTCTTTCCTGATCCAATCGGCATTCGGGAGGTTAATACCTAGTGGGGATACCGGATAACAATCACCTCCAAGCACTGCAATATTGATAACTTTGGCTGCAACACCTGTCACTTTCTCCTTTTTGTACTTGTCCTGGACAGGAGAATTGTCTTCAAACCACTGGGCATTTGCTGTAATTATTTCCGTCCGCTTTGTAGCTTCCATGTCCTTATAGTTGACTATTGCCTCCCATGTGGCTTTCATACCCATAGGATCCTCATAAGTCTCAATGAAACCGTTTATGTAATCGACAAGCGGATCATTATCGCTTGCCCAGATAACATTATAATCGTCCCAGGTCTTAAGATCGCCGGTCCTGTAATAATCTATCAATACTCCTATTTCTTTTTTCTGCAAATCAGTCTCGGCAACCGACATCGCTTTTTCAAGCCAGCCGATAATTTTATCAATAGCGTTACCATAGAGGCCCCCTGATCTGTATACCTCTTCAACTATTTTACCATCTTTTTTCACCAGTTTTGAATTCAACCCTATTGAGACAGGATGTGGATCGTCCGGGATTATTTTCCCTGAATAATACTCTTCCACTTCATTCTGCGTAAGCCCCTCATAAAACCCCACAGCTGATTCAGCAACAATATCTGCTCCCTCTCTCTGCTCAATTTTCCTGGGATAAAGATCGGGATCAAACATCACGGGTGAAATTATTCCCATGAGATAATCAACATTTTCTCCTTCCTTTAATGGTAGCAGTGAAGCATCAGAATTTTTCACAAGGCTGGCAAAATAACCTTCCGGGAAGCCCGGCACAAGCTTATCGCTTGAATAATGGTGGTGTATCCCGTTTGCAAAGAATACACGTTTAGCATAAACCTTAAATGCTTCAAAATCTGCTATTTCACGATCACCATTATAGCTCTCAAGAATGGCTTCAATAGTTTTCCTGATGATCATGTTATATTTAAAATTCTGTTCCCACAGAATATCCCTGCCTGAAAGGGCAGCCTCACTGAGGTAATAAATGAACTTTTTCTGGCCAGGCGAAAACTGGTCAAAGCCGGGCAGCTGGTATCTCAGCACCCTCATATCTTCAAACTGGTCGACAAAGTAATCAAATCCTGATCCACTGTCCGATCCTATTTTTTCCGGCCCTTTACAGGAAATAGTCAATATTATTGACATAAGAATTAATGATGAAATAATTATAGAACGCTTCATAACGGATTGAGTTTATGTTTGGATGTGCAATTTACCAAAAAGGGTGATCTTAACTTAAGTTTTTTTTCAGAAATTAGTACGATCTAAATCAAATTCAGCAATTATATAACCAATGGAAACTGTCATCAAACAAATAAGGGAAGATCTTATTAAATATTCAGATCAAAACCATAAGAAAAGCGGGGAGAGATATTTCAGGGAGGCTGTTAGTCTATATGGTGTGAAGGCCACGCATCTTCACAGGATAACCAGGGAGCGTTTCAAAAAATTGACCAATAAAAGCAAGGACAATGTATTCAGGTGCTGTGAACTATTATTCAGTTCAGGCATGATGGAAGAATCACTTATTGCTTGCCTGTGGGCTGACAAAGTAAACCGGCAGTTTCAACCCGGGGACTTCAGGATATTCGAGAAATGGGTGAATTATTATATTACAAACTGGGCTACATGCGACACCTTTTGCAATCATGCAGTAGGTGATCTTGTTACAGCTTACCCGGAATTGCTGCCTGAACTCAGGAAATGGGCCGGATCGTCGAACAGGTGGGTAAGAAGGGCAGCTGCTGTTTCCCTGATTGTTCCGGCAAGGAAAGGCCTGTTCACTAATGACATCCTTGAAATTGCATCAATTCTCCTTACTGATAAGGACGACATGGTCCAGAAAGGTTATGGCTGGATGCTGAAAGCATGCTCTGAATCTCATCGCGAAGTGGTATATAATTTTGTAATCAGGAACAAACAACAAATGCCAAGAACTGCCCTGAGGTATGCTATTGAAAAGATGCCTGCCGGGATGAAAGCTGAAGCGATGAAGAAATAAAGTATTTTTGGTTTTCTCTGTAAAGGCAAGAAATTCCCAGGAGTAAATAATTCGTAGGATTGTTATCGGCTAAATAGTTACTTTTGTTTTAAACCAGTTACATAGACAGCAATGAAAAAATATTTATTAGCTCTGATGGCCCTGCTTACCTGGACTTTGTCTTACAGCCAGAACAACAATCTTAATACTAAAATAAACAATACTGTTAATAAAATAACAGAAGAAGTCAGGAATATCTATGTTGATCTCCATAAGAACCCGGAATTGTCGCTGATGGAATTTGAGACATCTAAAAAAATGGCAGCAGCATTAAGGGAACTCGGATTTGAGGTAACAACGGGAATAGGCGGGAATGGTGTGGTAGGTCTGTTTAGAAATGGCAGCGGAAAGACTATTATGCTAAGGACAGATATGGATGCTCTTCCCGTGGAGGAGAAAACCGGTCTGCCGTATGCAAGCACAGTGGTAATGAAGGATGCAAGCGGAAATGAAAGTCCGGTGATGCATGCATGCGGACACGATATGCACATGTCGGTCTGGATTGGAACGCTTAAAACACTCGTTGACCTGAAAGATGAATGGAAGGGAACCATTATGGCAGTATCCCAGCCAGCCGAGGAAGTTTCGAATGGAGCCCAGTCAATGATAAATGATGGTCTGTTTAAAAAATTTCCTGTTCCGGATTATGCTTTGTGCTACCACGTTAGTGCTGAACTGCCTGTCGGCACAGTCGGATATTTACCAGGGCCGATCTTTGCAGGGGTCAAATCGGCTGAGATAACGGTCTATGGGTCAGGTGGTCACGGGGCCATGCCTCATACAACGATTGACCCGATAGTAATAGCTGCCCGGATCATACTTGACATTCAAACCATTGTAAGCAGGGAAATCAATCCTGTCAAACCGGCTGTTGTAACAGTAGGTGCGATTCATGGAGGCACGAGGAACAATGTGATCCCCGATGAAGTTAAAATGCTTCTTACAATAAGGTTCTTTGAGGATGATGTTTTTGAGACTATAAAAGAATCACTAATCAATATTACACGTGGAGCTGCCATTGCTGCTGGTCTTCCTGATGAAAAAATGCCGTTGATAATATTCGACAAATCCGATAACCAGCCTGTAGATAACAATCCTGAAATTGTAATGAAAACCGTTTCCTCCATGAAAAATATCCTCGGAGATAATAATCTTATCCGGGTAGAACCTGCCACAGTGGCAGAAGATTTTGGAAAATACGGCCTTACAGATGAAAATATTCCCATTGCCCTGTTCTGGCTTGGCGGTGTTAACAAGGAACTCTATTCTCAACACGTTGAAAAGGGTACTTTCCTTCCACCTCTTCACAACGCCTCCTTTGCACCAGATTTTTACCCGGCATTCAGGACTGGTGTAACAGCTATGAGCAGGACAATCATAGACCTGATAATAAAATAAAAGAATCAGTAAAACAACAAGACTTTATCAGTAACGATTCCTAAATTTGTAATAAATTTTATTATTGTGAGAATATCAGCATTAATAATGGTCTTTGTGGTAAATACTCTGATTATTAGTGCCCAGGACAGGCCCACAGGAAGAGAATTCGCCACCAGGTCAGAGGTAATTGCGGTCAATGGTATGGTCGCAACCAGCCAGCCTCTTGCAACGCAGGCAGCAATAGAAATACTTAAAAAAGGAGGAAACGCCTTTGATGCAGCAATTGCGGCTAATGCGGTCCTCGGTCTTGTGGAACCAACAGGTTGTGGTGTAGGCGGCGACCTGTTCGCAATAATCTGGAGTGCCGACAAAAAAAGGCTATACGGATTAAATGCTTCAGGCAGGTCACCAAGGTCACTAAAATTAGAGTATTTCAGGGAAAACGGAATCGACAGGATACCATCCTACGGTCCGCTGCCTGTATCAGTGCCCGGCTGTGTTGACGGATGGTTTGAAATAAACGAGCTTTTCGGCAGGATGAAGATGAAAGACATTCTTCAACCAGCAATAAATTACGCCAGGGAAGGATTTCCTATCACCGAGGTTATTGCTTCCGCACTAAAACAGGGCACAGAAAGGCTTAAGGAATATCCCAATATAAAGGAGGTTTATATGCCGGAAGGAAAGGCACCTTCCAAAGGAGAAATATTCAGTAATCCGCTTCTTGCAGCTACACTTGAGAAGATTGCAAATGGTGGTCGTAACGAAT
The DNA here is from genome assembly GCA_964595725.1 of uncultured Rikenellaceae bacterium. Taxonomy (GTDB): domain Bacteria; phylum Bacteroidota; class Bacteroidia; order Bacteroidales; family VadinHA17; genus LD21. The sequence goes on from CAZQRQ010000040.1 coordinate 19,005, forward strand.
TCTACAGAGGGTCCATTGCAAGGGCCATTGATGCTTTTATGAAGAGCCAGGGTGGATTTTTGTCGTATGATGACCTTGCCCGTCATCATTCTGAATGGGTAGAACCGGTAAGCACAAGCTACAGGGGATATGATGTGTGGGAGCTTCCGCCTAACGGGCAGGGAATAGCTACATTAGAAATACTGAATATCCTTGAGACATACGATATTGCGTCAATGGGATTCGGATCAGCTGAATACATGCACCTTTTCACCGAAGCTAAGAAGCTTGCTTACGAAGACAGGGCAAGATATTACGCAGACCCGGCATTCAGCAAGATACCAGTAAGCTACCTTATATCTAAAAAATATGCCGCTGAACGCAAGAAACTCATAGACCTTAATAAAGCCTCCAGGGTTTTGCCTGCAGGTAAAATAGAAGCAGCAAATACCATTTATATGACAGTTGCTGACAAGTACGGGAATATGATCTCTCTTATACAGAGTAACTATCGTGGCATGGGATCAGGAATGTGTCCCACAGGCCTTGGCTTTGTTCTCCAGGACAGGGGTGAGATGTTCACACTTGATGAGGATCATAATAATATTTATGCTCCGGGGAAAAGACCTTTTCATACAATAATACCGGGCTTCATTACAAAGAATGGTAATCCATGGATAAGTTTCGGAGTGATGGGAGGCGATATGCAACCCCAGGGTCATGTGCAGATAATCGTCAACCTTATTGATTTCAAGATGAACCTGCAGGAAGCCGGTGATGCCCCGAGAATGCACCATATTAACTCCTCCGAGCCAACCGGAGAAATGATGCTGGACGGAGGCATCCTGCTGCTCGAGGATGGTTTCAGGTGGGAGGAAATTCGCAAACTCCTAGAGAAAGGGCACACCATCCAGTGGGACCTGGGAGGTTACGGAGGATACCAGGCAATAATGTGGGATGAAAAAAACAAGGTATGGTACGGGGCCTCAGAGTCAAGAAAAGACGGACAGGCAGCAGGTTATTAGGGAGTGAGGAGTTGGGAGGAACGAAGTGTTGACTAACGGGATTTAGTCACTTTGTTGAAAAGCGTGTACGAGACTGAGGCTCCCAGCTCAAACTGGTTAATATTTACAGAATTATCGATATAAAAAAACTCACTTACCAGAGCCTGGTTGTTCATCATGTTATCAGCATTTGTAAGACTGTTAAGACCAAAATAATATCTGGCATCAAAGAAAAGCCGCAGGTTCTTGATCTTATACCCGATACCGGTACCAAGAATAAGCTCAAACATATGCCTGTTTCGCATACCAAGCATATCTATATTGTACATAGCACCGCTGTAGTCCTGGTTTGTACCTGTTATTACATCATCCTTTGTGTATGTTAGTGTAACGTTTCCGTTTGCCTTTGTGAGCTGTATCCAGCCAACTCCTCCGGTAACATATGGCAGAATGTCTTTACCTGCATTAAAATATTTCTTTACGTATACAGGAATTTCCATGAAGTTGTCTTTCTCCCAGAAATTGAGTACAAATCCAGGATCTTTCTGCAAAGTCCTTGAATAGCTTGAAAACTTGAATATTAGTTCAGCATTGATTGAAATTCCCCTGTCTAACTCGATCTCTCCCCACCCATAATACATAAACCCGAATCCATGGAGTATTCCCTCATAATCCTGGTTATAGGAAACACTGTAATCCAGGCCGTCCAGCACCGAATATACCTTCCGGGTCCGGTATCTTATCCAGTCGGCAGTATTCCTGATACCAAGTGAAAGCCGGGGATGTACAACATATTTGCTCACAAGCCTGTTGTATTGCTCATAATTTGGAGACTCATCAAGGTCATAATGAGGGTAATTCTTCAGGAGGATATTAACAGTAATGTCAGCCATTTCTAAATCACCGGTTTCCACATATGCTTTTGCCAGGAGTTCAAGAGTCGATTTCTTATCTGTTTTTGACAGTTCACAATATTTGAGTGCATTCTCAAGATCGATTATGCACCGGTCGTATATTCCTGCATCGAATAGCTGTGCCGATTCTGAAACAACTGTGTTACAATCTGTACCCTGTAACCCTGTATTGGTGGATACCTGTCCAACCAGGAGATAAGAAAGGGAAATAAAGAATACTACGGTCAAAAATCTTCTCATCTGTTTTTAATCAGAATTATTTCTTATCACCACATGTTGTTTCATAGGGAATCTCGCTTCCCACCAATTCGTTCCACTCACTTCGGGTCAGGTCACGTTCGACCATATTGCAAATCATTTCGGAAATTTTGCCTGAAGATGTCTCCCATATTCTCAGAGATCTGTCCGAAAGCCCTGCAACTAGCCTATTGTCCAAAGCAAATATCATTGATCTTACCCTGAGATTAAGATCTTTAATATGGACTACTCCGCCGACGGTATTACCAAGTTCGAAAAACTCGTGGTAACTGTAGAATTTTATTGTCTTGTCCCAGCTCGCAGTAGCAAAGCATGAAAAGTCGGAGTTAAATACCAGTATGTCGATGCCCGCAGTATGAACTACATTCCTTCTCACCTCCTTCTGAAGCCCGTCTGACAGGCTGATTGAAATGAGGTTACCATTAACACAACCGGCAAGAAGGGCTTTCCTGTCATTATTCCAGGCCAGTGATAAAGGCTTGTCTGCCTCTGACTCGTATACACTTGCAATGACTGAATTTATCATATCCCAAAGGATTATCGCTCCGTCATCGGTGGAGAAGATCAGTGAATCCTCACCGGCAAATGCCATTGCAGTGACTTGTGCACCTGCTTTTAGCTTGTATTTTTCAACAATACCTGATGATTCCACTGATGAGACAAGAATAAGGCTGTCTGTACTGCTGGTGGCAAGCAGTCGGCTGTTATTACCGAAAACCGCTTTACGGACCGGTTTTTCATGACCATTCATAAGAAAAACCTTTATATCTTTTGTAATATAAGTATTGCCCATGACAATAAGGTTAAGATCACCGTTATCATGCTGGCATACAAAATACTTACCTTCAATATCAGATGCAATGAAATCTACAGGTGAATCGACAGGTACTGAATAGACAATTTTGCCATCACCATTAACATCCCATGACATGATCATCCCGTCAAGTCCGGCACTCAACAGAATTTTGCCGGACTCAGCGAGAGTTCTTATCTCAGAACCGGAGCCTGAATATAATGAATGGCGCCAGTTATCTAGTATCGAGAACGCCCTGCTAAGGGCATCGAAAATAATCGGATCTTCCCTCCTGCCTCCATTCTCAATATTGAATTTATATGCCTGAGATGCCAGCAAACCAGCCTGTTCAGGATCATTCTCGATAGCAAGAGATTTAAGAGCCAGGTTTTGTGCTATCGATAAAAGGTTAAGCCTCATCGCCCTTTCTTCTGCTAAAACTGCTTTTTCCCTTTCCAGATCAGCTTTTATTTTTTCCTCTTTTGCTATCTGTGCCTGCTCATTTGCTTCTTCAGAGAGCATTTCAGCCCTGTTCCTTTGCTGAAGGGCGTTTTCCCTTTCTGCAAGAGCCTCTTTCCTTGCTGCCTCTGATTGCTCCTGGGCTTTTACAGCAAGGGCTTCCTGTTGTAAAGCAAGGTTCCGTGCAAACACCGCATCCCGCCTTGCACTGTCAGCTGCTTCCTTCTCTCTGACTGCCACATTTCTTTGTTCATCGGCTATCTTTGTCTGATCTATCGCGTTGGTTCTCTCTCTAAGGGCCCATATAGAGAAAAAGGAGAGTATAGTTATCAGGATAGCTGCCGATATTATCATTGCATTTTGCCGCCTGCGGCGTGCCCTGTGTATTTCTTTCTTGCTATGGGCAATAAACCTGGTTAACTTATCATTCAGGAATAATTTGTCTTCATATGGAGCAATGTATTTCAGATCATCTGCAGTAAGATATAATTCCCTTTTTTCAAAATTACTGAAGGCATTGTCAATAAAAAGGCGGATCTCCAGTAATTCTTTCTCCACGAGAGTTATATTCTCATATATCTTCGCAGCCAGAGAGTCATGACGAAGCTCATACCTGTTATTTTCATCCTTGTCACGAAGAATCCGCAACCTTATAAAGGTCTGCAGAAGATCTCTTACATCCCCTTTGTCAATATCCCGTCCAAACGATTTTGAATATCCTATTACTTCCTCTTCTGTTATCTGGTGTCTTGTTCCCTTAACTGAGACAAATGATTTGAGGACTATCATGCCAAGCTCAGGATCTTCAAGCTGCAATATCTGTTCTTCAAGGAAAGCGCCAAGGAGATCCTTTACGTCACCGGCCTTATCAAGCAGATCGACCGTGATACTTACCAGATCTTCTTTGCTCCCTGATGCTGCCATCCGGAATACCCTGTCGAGGTAGACCTGCAGATAGGTAAGTTCCACCTCAGGACTTTCAGGATTAAGTTTTTCTATCAAAGCCTCGGTAAATCCTTTCTCCAATCCGATCCCATGAATCCTGCACGGTCCTTCAATAACCTTGACAGCATTTCGCCGAGTCATCTTTTCAATCCTGATCCTGTTCGAAAGAAAAGTCGGTATAACGCGCTCAAATTCAGTGATTCCAGCAAGATATTCTTCCCTTATCGAGAATATAAACCTGCATTGAAGGTCTGATTCAATAATTTTGCTGACACTAAGTATAAGGTTTTCTTTTTCGGCGGCACTTCCGAAGATAAAGAGTTCCTCAAACTGGTCGAAAATGAGGTATACTGGTTTGAAATGGTCAAGGTACACCGACCTCAGTATCTTAAGTATGTCGTATTTGCCAGCAGTTTCTGAAGATACCGCTTCTCTTGAAACCGGTGTAAGAGACACCTTCAGCAGGCCTTCATACAGGCTCCGGTTAATATTGCTGCCTCTTCTCACACTCACCGGCAGCCAGTCGGAATCGTTGAATTTATTAGCTAGTCCGCAGTTAATCAGAGATGATTTGCCTGTGCCTGATGTTCCGTAGACCACCAGTATCTTACTTTCAAATACCCTGGAATGAAGCTCCTCTATCTCCTTGTCCCTTCCGAAGAATATATCCCTGTCATCCTTTGAATAACTGTCAAGAAATTTGAATGGACTTTTCTTCATTCCTTAATTTTTTCCTGCCACTAAGGCTCTTAGACACAAAGTAGCGCAAAGAGATTATGGTCAAATCATTTTACTTCATTTTCACAACCGATGGTCGATACTAACTGGCGGAATTCCATAAGCAAAGTCTCATAGTTTTTTAACGATCTCAGATCAACCTTTTCGGTTACTTCGGTCCCCAGGTACATCAGGTGGCCTTCACGGTATTTCGAATACATGAATATATCTTTCTTGATCTCGAACTTCTCTTTGGTATCTAAAACCTCTGTACTGGTATCTATAATCAACGGAGACAGGTTCAGATATTCTTCAATGGATTTTATGCTCTTCATCATCAACACTGAATGGCTTTCCGTAAATGTTGACTCACTGAATTCGTTAGCCTTGAAATCCGAATCAGAGCTGTTAAGCATATCAAATACATGTTGAAAGGTTGCATTCTGAACCTTCGACTTGTTGACCTTAATCTCTTTGACAGACACAAGCTTGTATTTCGCCAGGAATGTAATTCTTTTCAGGATAAAGGTCAGTTTCTCTTCGTACTCAACACATCTCTTCTCGATCTCCTCCTGCGTGAGATTGATCTGGTAGTGGCCTATTTCGTTTCGTTCGGGTACCCAGAAATCGAGTGCCTCATAAAATTTTGAATCAAAGCATTCTGCCATTTCAGGCATGAACCACTCTATTTTCTGTTCTTTGAAAGTTTTCCCTATTGACCGTATCATCCAGGAATAACTTCCAAGACTCAAAACGAAAAACCTGTTCGCGAATTCATTACTGAAAGTATTTGTGAACACCATTTTTCCCTGTTCTTTCATTCTGGCTGCCTGTGAAAGCATGACAAATGCCAGGAACTGCATCGACCGTTCGATGGTCTTGAATATCTGATCAAGCCTCATCCTGTCGAGCTGTCTCATCGATCCGGAAAAAAGTCTCCGCAGTTCAACACCCACCGGCCAGGGAAAATTCTTGATTATAAGGTCGGCCAGTATCCTGTAGTCGGGCATTTCGTCTTCTTCCTCGGTAAAAACCATTCTCGACAATGAAGGTTTAAACCTGGACATCTCCTCGAAAACTTCCCTTATAAGGACTTCGTTGATCTGGGCCATATATATAGCTATAAGAAACCTAAAATTAGACAAACATATCCAGATTAGCAACGGCCACCTGTAACCATAATAAACCGCTGTTATAAAAAATGTTGTTTATATGTGTATTTTGTAGTAATTTTTGCATTCAGACTTATCGGGTATAATCCTGTAATAAGCTAACCTTTAACCTGACTATCATGGCAAATACTAATGAGCTCCTAATTCACAGGGTGTTTCAGGAAATGCTGAAATACAAACCTTCACTTCAGAAGATGCTGATTGCAGATGATGAAGATGAAGAAGAGATGATGGATCCGCGCATATTGGGTGATGTCATAATCCGCAACTTTCCCTGGCCGGTGGGTGTTGAACTCAGGAGGCTGTTCTCAGCGTCGACAAGACAGCTTGACCGCATGCGTCTGGATCAGATCTTCAAGACTATTGAACGTGCCATGCAATTTATCAGCTTCGTCATGATATGTCAGGTATGGAAGGAGATAAAAGAAAACAAGCTTGACATTCCCGAAGGTATCAGAAAGGAATTTAATGACAGGATTATGGTCCTGAGTATGGGAAATTTTACATGGCTGATACGGGCAATCGGTTCACAGATCCAGGAAAAAGGGATAAGCTGGTTCATGCCCGAGATGAATGAGAACTTCGATAAAAAGTTCTTCGCTGCGTTGGATTTTTGGGTACCAGAGAGGAATGAGATCGGGCATTACCAGATAAACCTCACAAATGAGGAGATAGAAAGAAGGTGCGTGGAATATGAAGAGAAGCTTGCATACATTCTTGAAAGAATGGCATTTATCTGCAAATATAAGCTGGTCTCGGTGCGGGAGATCAAAGTTATACATCCCAAAAACCAGGAAGCAAAGTTTAACCATTATATTGATGTTCTCAGTAGTTCTGATTCGGGTTTCAAGGCTCAGGAACTGGAGGAGAGTAAATTTGCTGAAAGCAATTCAGTCCTTATGATGAAGTCTCTGAAAACGATAGATGAATATCTTAACCTCTCCCCTCTTATTATCGATACCAATTCCGAGGTCATAGACGATAAGGAAAAGTTTGATATCAAGAAGGATATATTCATGTATACCAAGTTCAGGAATGATCATTTAATGTATGTGGGCACGGAAGTCACTGAAAAATGCGATCTGAGGAGCCTCCATAACTATAATATACTGGTTGAGCAGTTCAGGGATATGCTTGGAACATTTTCAGGTAATTGACTTAATGGAACATATAATTCTACATGGCTTACACAGACCGGCAGATGATATACCGAGCCGGAAGGTGAACAATGCCATTTGTGCCCTGAAAGGGCGTAATAAAATGTAACTTATGAAATCCCCCTTTAAATTCCTTGACAGTTACACCAAAGACGACCGCAACATCTTTTTCGGGCGCGACCGTGAAATTGAAGAGCTGTACCAGAGAGTTTTCGATAGCAAAATTTTATTGGTTTATGGCATCTCCGGAACAGGAAAATCATCACTTATCCATTGCGGGCTTGCTAACAAATTCAGTGATACAGACTGGTTACCTGTATCTGTACGCCGAGGAAGAAATATTGTTGATAGCCTGGCCGAGGCCATCAGTGGTGCCTCAATCACAAAACAGGACAACAAATATGCAACTCCAATGAAATTCAGAAAGGCTGTAAAGTCACTGTATCTTGATCATTATAAGCCTGTGTTCTTCATATTTGACCAGTTCGAGGAGCTGTTCATTTTTGGTAACAAGGAAGAGCGTCGATCATTCATTCATATTGTTAAATTATTAACAGAATCTGACTTTCAGTGTCGTTTCATCTTCGTTATGAGGGAAGAGTACATGGCAGGTGTTACCGAGTTTGAAAGATATATCCCTACATTCTTCGCCAACAGGGTAAGGATTGAGAAGATGTCGCATGCGAATGCTCTGGAAGCCATTAAAGGCCCCTGCAATGTGGCCGGGATAGAGCTTGAAGGTGGCTTTGCCGAGACACTCATTCAAATCCTCAGTCCGGCTGAAGGCGATATTGAATTAACTTACCTGCAGGTCTTCCTGGATAAGTTATTCAGGCTGGCTTCAGAGAATTCTATTAGTTTAAACAAAGTAGAAGAAAATGATCTTTTACAAAACCCTGAAAGAAACGTAAAGTTATCTTTCGAATTAGATCTTCTTTCTAAGACCGGGAACGTATCAGACCTCCTCGGGGAATTCCTTGAAGATCAGATTTCGTTGATGGATGATCCTGAAAATGCCCTTTCAGTACTCAAAGCCTTTGTTTCAGGTAAAGGGACAAAACGTCCTGCCAGCGATGAGGAAGCTATTGAAAACATACGTTCATTCGGAAAACAAATCCCTCACGAGACTGTAAAAATCCTGATACGGGCATTTGTAAAGCTCAGGGTTTTCAGAGATAAAGATGACAACAACAGGTACGAGCTGAGACATGATGCCCTCGCTGAGAAGGTATTTGAAAAATTCTCGACAGCTGAGAAGGAGCTTCTTGAAATAAAACAGATGATCGAGAATGCCTATCAATATTACCTTAAAAGGAACATTTTATTGAACAACGACGATCTTGAATATATCGACAATAAAGACTCAACACTGAACCTGGATAAAGAACACAGAGAATTCATGGATCAGTGCAGGCAACATCAGATAGCTAGGCAGAAAGCAATTAAAAGACTTACCATACTCTCTGCTTTTGCATTTATTATACTGCTTTCAACTCTCATTTATACACTGATCAACAAGTCCCATAATTCCAGGTCAATATTGCTGGCAAAAGCATCTATCACCCAGTACATCAGACCCATCGACAGGTTATGCATAGCTGCCAGTTCATGGCAGTCTGAAAAAAGCGAGGAAGCCAGGGAAGCTCTCCTTAAGTCATTTAATGAGTCCATCAGGAACCCGGGCGATATTGAAGAACTTAAGCAGCTAAGAAAAGAATATCTGACAGTATTCCATCCGGTTTCAGGTGAACTGGAGTATGCATCATATTCAAAAGAAAACAATTGTATATGTGGTTGCACAATGGATTCCATTTACATCTGGAACAAAAACGGGAAAATAAAATCTTGCTTCGGTACGGGAGGTAAGTTGGAGAATTCCCCTCAAATAAGTAACGACGGATATTATTTCGGCGGAATAAATGATAGTGGCGTTCTTAAAATATGGGATATTTCGGGAAATATCATGTTCAGCCAAAAGGTATGGCATACTAATATTAATAATGAACAATTATTCAGGTTTACAAAAGGAAACAGGGTTTTAGCCCTTTCAGCTCACAACCAGGCTGACCTGGTTGACATTAACGGGAAAACCGTTCAGACATTTATTTTGAACAATGGAAGTGCAAATGCCCTTGATATCTCAGATGATGAACGGTTTATTGCAATTGCCGGAACAGACAGCTGCGTTAATGTATGGTATCTCAACTCGGATGAGCACCGTTACGACTTTTACAATAAAGTAGTTTTGAGAGCCGATACAATATATAGTGTGGACTTCGCCAGAAACTGCAAATATTTCGTATCATGTACAAGTAGAAATGAGGTAGTTGTGGCCAGCGTTAATAATAAGATAACATGGTTAATACATGCAGGCCGTGAATTTGATTATGGAGTTTTTTCACATCAGGGATATCCCTTTTTTGCTGAATTCAATGATTCATCGTCAGGGATAGTGATTAAATCATTCCCTCCCAGAAGTGACAGTATGAATTATTTTATGAATGCGATATATGTTAATAATGATTATAACCTTGTTAAGACGGGACAGGTGAGCAATTTTGAATATACAGCATTCTCTCCGGAAAACAATTATATCGCTGCATACTGTAACGGAATTACTTATCTGCTCGCAAAAGATCGCTTCCTTTACCAGGACCAGGAGTATATTTTATCTAATAATTACCAGCTATTCAGTATCAGGGGAGAAAAGCCATTCTTCTCACCCGATGGGAAATATTTATTTACAATTAATGGCAGCCATCTTGAGAGCTGGGCCATTGACATTGAATCAATAGCTTCTTCATCATTGAAAATAAAAGAGAAGTGGGGAAAATATTTGTATTAAATGCCAGGCGCATGCAAAAGTTCAAAATCGCTCATATTGAAAGGAAGTAGAGGATGCCTTATTAAATTTGTCCAAAATTCAGGAAGCACGAACATCATCATGCAAAGGATATAAACAAAAACCATGGGAATAAGTATCGTTCTGAAAAATACAGCCCTGTCGGTTTTACTCCACTTAATATAATCCGAACCCGGAAGTGAAAATACAAAAGCAAATAGAAAAGGTATAAAAATAATTAGCCCCGCATTAAGGATTATCCCGGCAGCTGGCCAGTGCATATTCTTCCACAATAATCCCATGGAAACAACTGTAAGAACAAGACTAGAAGAGAATCCAATGTACTTAAGAAACTTACTGTGGCTATACTCTTTCAGAAAGACGAAAGTTGAGTAAAACGAGAAAACCGAGAGACCGCAGAATCCGAATGTCATCAGTGCAGCCCCAGCCGGCCACCTCTGGCTTCTGAAAAAAAATGCTATTGTAATCAATGACAGAAAGGTAAGACTCCAGTTATAGGGTTTCCTGGTGAGAGCTACTGCAACACTGACATCAATACATCCAGCCAGTATGATCAATAAAAAAACTGAATCAGGGATTGGTATTGGGATCAATACCAGAATCACGAA
>CAZQRQ010000041.1:0-28963 GCA_964595725.1 uncultured Rikenellaceae bacterium
ACAACCGATCTCGATGACCGGTATTTAATATCAAGCCTTGAGTTTAAATACCGGTCATCGAGATCGGTTGTGGCATGCCAGTCATATATACTTACAGATGGAGTAGCATAAAGCCACACGTCGTCAAATATGCCGGCAAGCCTCCAATAATCCTGATCCTCGAGGTAATAACCGTCACTATACTTTACAACATTAACTGCAATGGTGTTCTTTCCTGGTCTGATATACCTGGTTATCCTGTATTCTGCAGGTTCCTGGGCTCCCTCGTTGTACCCCACTTCATGTCCGTTAATCCAGACGAATGATGCAGATGCCGTTTTTTCCATTCTCAGAAAGACCTCCTTCCCTTTCCATGAGACTGGAATATTAAATGTTCTCCTGTATGAACCTGTCGGATTATATTCTCTTGGTACAAAGGGTGGTTCAGGATGAAAAGGGGTGCTAATATTACGGAACAGAGGGTCACCAAATCCCTGCATTTCCCAGTTTGAAGGAACAATAATATCAGCCCAACGTGAATCGTTGTAATTTGCCGAGTAAAATCTATCCGGTGTACCTTCAGGGGTTTCTGAAAAATGAAATTTCCAAATACCATTGAGGGAGATAAATCCCGGTGATAGCGTTTTATCACCTTTTATTGCATCATCAACAGAAGAGTATGGTATTACCGGAGTATGTCCCCGTTCCTGGTTAAGCTCAAAAACATACGGATTCTCAATAAATTCATAAATACTTTCAGGGAATACAACTTCCTGTGCCTGAATAACTGAGGATACAGCCATCAGGATAACAGGAATAAATGCTCTTATCGTCTTTTTCATCATTTTATGTTCAATGCTTAAAAGAAAATAATATCAAGAATCCCTCAATCAGCCCAGGTCATTCTCGCCTTTAACATATCCGAAATTAGCCAGGATACCGCCATCCACGTACAGGATATGACCGTTTACAAAGTCGCTTGCCTTTGAAGCGAGGAAGAGCGCAGCATTTGCCACATCTTCAGGTTCTCCCCAGCGACCTGCCGGAGTTCGTGTCATTACGAGGTCGTTAAACGGATGGTTACCCTCTCTTATCGGGGCAGTCTGTGCTGTGGCGATGTAACCCGGGCCTATGCCATTAATCTGGATATTATACTTAGCCCATTCACATGTCATACTCTGAGTAAGAAGCTTTAAGCCACCCTTTGCGGATGCATATGCCGATACAGAGTTTCTGCCATAGACGCTCAGCATGGAGCACATGTTAATAATTTTGCCGCTACGTCTTTTTATCATCCCAGGAACAACCCTTTTTGCTACAATCAGAGGAGCAACCAGATCGACATCTATAACCTGTTTGAAATCATCGACAGGCATATCCAGTATCGGGATTCTTTTTATGATGCCTGCATTATTTACCAGGATGTCAACTGGCCCCACCTGATCCTCTATTATTGAAATACCTCTGTCAACCTCAGCTACACTGGTAACATCGAACTTAAGTGTAAACACCTCACGACCCTCGTTCCTGAATGCTTCTTTGCATTCTTCAAGCTTTTCACCCAAAAGGTCATTCACACAAATCGTTGCACCTGCCCTACCCAGAAGAAGTCCAACTGCAAGGCCTATCCCGTGCGTACCGCCTGTTATCAGGGCTGTTTTTCCTTTAAGATCAAACAATTCCTTCATAACCCGCTATCTTAATGTATCAGGATGCCGAATATCCATATCTCCATAATCAAGGTTTTCACCTGCCATGCCCCAGATGAAAGTATAGTTTGATGTTCCGGCTGCACTGTGAATGCTCCACGATGGGGAAAGAACTGCCTGCTCATTCGTCATCCAGATATGCCTTGTTTCATCAGGATCTCCCATGAAGTGGCATACAGCCTGTTTCTTCGGTACTTCAAAATAGAAGTAAGCTTCCATCCTGCGGGCATGTGTATGAACAGGCATTGTATTCCATACACTTCCCTTCTTCAGTTCTGTCATACCCATCTGCAGCTGGCATGTCTCCACCACACTGTTGACTATCAGCTTGTTTATCATCCTGTGATTGGATGTATCGATACTTCCCGTTTCCACCACTTCAGCGTCGGCAAGGGTGATTTTCCTGCAGGGATAGGAATGATGTGCCGGAGCTGAATTAATATAGAGTTTTGCCGGTGTTTTATTATCGGCCGATTCAAAGTGTACATTTTCAGTCCCTTTACCAAGGTATAGTGCTTCCTTGTAACCGATCCGGAACTCGCTGGCAGATGTCCTGATAATTGCCTTTCCACCAACATTTATAATCCCCATTTCCCTTCTGTCAAGGAACTCGCCTGCCTTAAGGTCATCAAAAGTATCAAGTTTAAGGGATTTATTAACCGGCATAGCTCCTCCCACTATGTACCTGTCGTACATCGAATAAACCAGTATTACCTCATCTGCTTCGAATACTTTTTCCACAAGGAATTCCTCACGGATCGTTGATGTATCATAAGCTAGAAAGTCAGCAGGATGAACGGCATATCTTAATTCAGTTTTCATTTGTGATTTATATTTTTAATGATACTTAATCTTCAGAAGCATTTTATTTTAGATTCATCCTGGTAATCTCCGATCCTGCCAGCAATAAACCACCTACACCGTAGACTTCAGTCATTTCACCTGTAACACTTTTGGGATCGGCACCGATAGGTTGTACATAACCCAGTTTGCCATCAGGCCATACCGATGCCACCATCGATTTCCAGCCCTTTATTACAGCCGGAAGATACAAATCTTTATCGAGATAGCCATTATTGACTCCCCAGGCAAGGCCGAATACATAAAACGCGGTCGCACTCATCTCCGGATTTGGATAGCTGCCGGGATCAAGAAGGCTGGCATGCCAGTATCCCTTTTCATTCTGAAGGGATACAAGTCTTGCCGACATCTTCCTGAAAATATCTATAAAGAAATCCCTGTTTTCATATCTTTCAGGCAGTTCCCTGATTATAATGGGCAGACCGGCAAAGACCCAACCGTTTCCTCTTCCCCAGAAAACTTTCCTGCCATTGGCCTCTTTCCTCGTAAAATAATTTGAATCCCTGAAATACAGGTTTTCCTCCCTATCGTAAAGATAATCTGTGGTATACTTATATTCCTGGTACATAAAATCAAGATATTTTCTCTCACCCGTCACGTTTGCAATTTTAGCCCAAACGGTAGGTGCCATGAAAAGTGCATCGCACCATGACCATCTTTGCTGAGAAGAATACTCACTTGTATTAACAAAAATAAGATCCCCTGAAGCCGGATCGCTGAGTATCTTATCAAGATAGGCTATCATAGGATTAATCATCCTTTTATCCTTGTACTTCCTGTAAAGCTCCACGTACATCTGCCCTACACAGTAGTCGTCTGCATGGTATCTTCTCAATGGCTGGTCAGGGTGCTCATAATAATCCCAGTTGTTCTTTTCGCCAATCTCCCTGAGCCATTCATAATATTTGCTGTCACCGGCTATTTTAGCCCATTCAGCCATCCCAGCATATAATGCCCCGTTTGTCCAGTCGAGTTGATGGTGTGTTAGAGGGGTATTGATCTGCCAGTCAGCTACAGATCTCATAACCGTTTTGACACTGGAGATAGAAAGATCGTCTTTAAATGAGTTTTGTACAGGATTCTGGGCATATCCTGAATTTGTAAAAAAGAAAAGCACCAAGCATTCAATTAAGATGTTTTTCATAGGGAGATCGGGTTTATTAGTTATATTAGGGACAATTTCTACGGACAACGATTTTTGACAATTTGATCTGATATCAGTATTTTCGTGTTCGTTAAAGTAAATATATTTTCAATATTCCAGATTTCAAAGAAACATAAAAATTCATTACTCCGATGGCCCACTTTATTAATCCGGATTTCCTGCTCGGCAACAAAACAGCAGTAAGGCTCTATCATGAATATGCTGCTGATAAGCCCATCATAGACTTTCATTGTCATCTATCGCCCCGGATGATAGCCGACGACAGGCAATTCGACGATCTCGGACAAATATGGCTTGAAGGTGATCACTATAAGTGGAGAGCTATGAGAACTAACGGTATAGGTGAAAAATACTGCACCGGCGATGCTTCACCTAAAGAGAAATTCATGAAATGGGCCGAAACAGTTCCAAGAACAGCCGGCAATCCTCTATATCACTGGACTCACCTTGAGCTTGGCAGATATTTCAATATTTTTGACCTTTTATCGCCTGTAACTGCAGATAAGATATATGAAGAGGCGACAGCCATGCTGAAGCTCAAAGAATTCAGCACCAGATCACTCATCAGAAGGATGAATGTTGAAGTTATATGTACAACTGATGATCCGGCCGACAACCTGTCAAGTCATAAAGAACTGGCAAATACATTTAACGTGAAAGTATTACCAACATGGAGACCGGATGCAGTTATAAAAATTGAAGATACTGAGAAATTCAGGGCCTATATAGAAAAACTATCATCCGCAGAAGGCAAAAAAATTGCCACTTTCGATAACCTGATCGAGGTACTGGATAAGAGACATCAGTTTTTTCATGATACGGGTTGCCGTCTTTCAGATCATGGGCTGGATCGTTTCTATTTTGACAATTTCTATCCCGGTGACGCTGATAAGATTTTCAGGAAACTTCTTTCGGGGAAAGCTGTTAATACCGAAGATCCTGAGAAATATAAATGTGCGGTGATGACTGAACTATGCATGATGAATCATAAAAGAGGATGGACTCAACAATTTCATGTAGGGGCGATGAGGAATAACAATGCCAGGATGTTCAGGTTGCTGGGGCCTGATACAGGGTGGGACTCTATCGGAATTCCACAGGATGCATTAAAGATGTCGCGGTTTTTCAGTAACCTGGATGATAATGATAATCTCGCCAAGACAATACTATATAACCTTAACCCTGCAGACAACGAAATGATGGTAACTATGGCCGGTAATTTCAACGACGGATCAACACCTGTTAAGGTACAGTACGGGGCTGCATGGTGGTTTCTGGACCAGAAGACCGGGATGGAGAAACATCTGCGCGACCTTTCAGCACTTGGATTACTTAGCCGCTTCGTTGGAATGGTAACTGATTCCAGAAGCTTCCTTTCATATCCAAGACATGAGTATTTCAGGCGTATAGTCTGCAATTACCTTGGCGAGGAGGTTGAAAAAGGTCATATTCCGGGTGACGAAGAACTTCTTAAATCGATTGTGGAAGGAATTTCATACAATAATGCGAAAGAGTATTTTGGATTTTAAAACAGACTGAAGGCCAATTATGAAACAATCTCTCGATCTAACAGGCAAGACAGCAATTATTACCGGGGGTGCCGGCGTAATATGCTCTTCGATGGCAAAAGCACTTGCTGAGCACGGGGCAAAAACAGCTATTCTGGATCTAAATATTGAGGCAGCAAACAGAGTGGCCGCTGAAATTATGAATGAATATAATATACCCTCGCTGGGTGTGGCTGCTAATGTTCTAGATAAACCATCTCTTGAAAGTGCCCGTAAAGTTGTTCACAGCAAATTTGGTCCAATCGATATCCTGGTAAACGGAGCCGGTGGTAACTCCCCAATGGCAACCACAAAAATTGAAAAAATGGAAGGCTCCGAAAATGAAGACCCTGCTGATACTTTTTTTGGTCTTCAAATTGAAGGATTCGATAAGGTATTTGACCTGAATTTCAAAGGAACACTTATCCCTACAATGGTATTCGGACCTGATATGACCACAAAAAAGTCAGGATCAATTGTTAACGTATCATCGATGAATTCTTACAGGCCGCTTACTAAAATAGCAGCATACTCTGCCGCCAAAGCTGCTGTTAATAATTTCACACAATGGCTCGCAGTGCATTTCTCAAAAACCGGGGTAAGAGTGAACGCTATAGCCCCCGGGTTCCTTCTCACTAATCAGAACCGCTTCCTTCTGATAGATGAAAAGACCGGAGAACTGACTCCCAGAGGTAAAAAGATAATTAACGGAACACCGATGGAAAGATACTGCATTCCGGAAGAACTAAACGGTACATTGCTGTATCTTGTCTCTGATATGTCACTTTTCATAACAGGAGTGGTTATCCCTGTGGACGGAGGATTCAGTGCATACAGTGGAGTATAGGCAAAGGTACAAAGAGAGACGCAAATGTTTTTAGGTTATTAAGACCTGCATAAACAAAAGGCCCTTTGCGAAATTGGGTATGTTTATGAGACAATGTAGGCTATATTAATTAGTAAAATATATGATATACCATGCTGAAGGATCAGAGACTAGTGTAATAAACACTGACGGCTTGAGAAAGGGTCTCGCTGAGGCATTTGCAAGGATAGGTGTTAGGGAAAAAATACTTGTGGTACCGCCAGATATTACAAGAATCCATTCAAAAGCCGGAGAAATCACATCTCTTATTTTTGAACTATCCGGTGACAGGCTAAAGGATATATTACCGGCTCTCGGGACTCATAACCCAATGACTGGCAGGGAGCTTGATGAAATGTTTAAAGGAGTACCGAAAAACCTATTCAGAATTCATGACTGGAGAAATGATATTGTAACTACAGGTATCGTGCCTTTAGAATTCATTTCACAGATAACTGATGGTATGATAACATACGATTGGCCGGCACAGGTAAACAAACTTGTAAAGAACGGAGGCCATGATCTTATTCTTTCAGTTGGACAGGTTGTGCCTCATGAGGTTATCGGTATGGCCAATTACAATAAGAACCTTTTTGTTGGCACGGGCGGCGCAGAAGGCATCAACAAAAGTCATTTCATCGGTGCGGTTTATGGGATGGAAAAGATAATGGGAAAAGCTGATAATCCAGTAAGACAGTTACTGAATTATGCTTCAGAAAGGTTTATCAAAGATCTTCCTGTTGTATACATTCTGACTGTAATAGGCAGGGATGAATCGGGCAAACTTGTTATCCGAGGGCTCTATATTGGCGATAACGAAGATGTTTTCAGGCGTGCAGCAGATCTTTCCCTTAAGGTAAATTTTACTGTGCTAGCAAAACCCCTGAAAAAGGCAGTTGTTTACCTGGATCCGTCGGAATTTAAAAGCACCTGGGTATGTAATAAAAGTATATACAGGACCAGGATGGCCCTTGCGGATAACGGAGAGCTGATAGTCCTCGCACCTGGATTGAGGGAATTCGGAGAAGACAAGGAAATAGACAGGTTGATAAAAAAATACGGATACAGGGGAACTCCCTTCACCCTGGATGCTGTTGATAATAATGAAGAACTGAGGAATAACCTGGGAGCTGCCGCGCACCTGATCCACGGAAGCACTGAGGGAAGATTTTCTGTTACTTATTGCCCCGGACACCTTACCCGGGAACAGGTTGAGTCTGTCAATTTTAATTATCACCCCCTTGACCAAATGATAAAGACCTATAATCCTGAAAATCTTAAAGAAGGCTTTAACCTTCTTAAGAACGGTGAAGAAATTTATTATATTTCGAATCCGGCTGTCGGTTTATGGGCCTCGAAAGAGAGGCTTGAGTCGGGATACTAAATAAAGGAAAATGGTAACTGAAAAAATGTGGAATAATAAAATTTGGATGAATATAACGAACTGGAAAAAAAACTATGAGCAATTTATCAGATATCGGACTTATCGGCCTTGCTGTCATGGGCGAAAACCTGGTTCTTAATATTGAAAGTAAGGGCTTCAGCGTTGCAGTGTTTAACAGGACAACCCGGAAGGTTGACGATTTTATAAATGGAAGGGCTAAAGGAAAGAATATAACCGGCACTCATTCAATAGAAGAACTGGTCTCCTCTCTGTCAAAACCAAGAAAAGTTATGATTATGGTAAAGGCAGGGCAAGCTGTTGATGATATGATAGAGACTCTGATTCCCAATCTGGAAGCCGGAGATATCATTATTGACGGTGGAAATACTCACTTCCCGGACACCAACAGGAGGACTGCCTATGTCGAAAGCAAGGGGCTACGTTATATCGGAACAGGTGTCTCAGGCGGAGAAGAAGGTGCGTTGCTTGGCCCTTCAATTATGCCGGGAGGCTCAAGGAGTGCCTGGCCTGAAGTAAAGCCAATATTCCAGTCAATCGCTGCAAAAGTAGAAGATGGTTCTCCATGCTGTGACTGGGTCGGAGAAAACGGTGCAGGACATTTTGTAAAAATGGTGCACAATGGAATAGAATACGGTGATATGCAGCTTATATGCGAAGCCTACCATATCATGCGTGATCTGCTGGGCATGAGTGCTGACTCAATGCACCAAATATTCAAGGAATGGAATGAAGGAGAACTTAACAGCTACCTTATCGAAATTACACGTGATATACTTGCATATAAAGATACTGAGGAACAACCGCTTGTAGATAAAATACTTGACACCGCGGGGCAGAAGGGAACGGGAAAATGGACAGGTGTTGCTGCCCTTGACCTTGGTATTCCCCTGACGCTTATCGGTGAGGCTGTGTTTTCAAGGTGCCTTTCAGCTATCAAGGAAGAGCGGGTTAAGGCATCAAAAGTACTGCATGGCCCGGTTGCATCGTTTAAAGGTAATAAGCAAGCATTTATCGATGACCTTAAAGAAGCCCTCTATGCTTCAAAAATAGTATCCTATGCACAGGGTTATGCTTTGATGCGGGCAGCTGCGGAAGAATATAAATGGGATCTCAACTATGGTGGAATAGCATTGATGTGGCGCGGTGGATGTATCATAAGATCCATCTTCCTGGGCAAGATCAAGGAAGCCTTTGATAAAAATCCTCATATAACTAATCTTTTACTGGATCCTTTCTTCAGGGAAAAGGTCGAACAAGCACAGAACGGGTGGAGAAATGTTGTGGCAACTGCTGCCCTGAACGGCATTCCTGTCCCTGCACTTTCTTCTGCCCTGGGTTATTTCGACGGGTACAGGTGTAAAAAACTGCCGGCCAACCTTCTGCAGGCTCAGAGGGATTACTTCGGTGCACACACCTATGAAAGAAATGACAAACCGCGAGGAGAGTTTTTCCACACCAACTGGACAGGAAGGGGCGGCACAACAGCTTCAACTACTTATAATGCATAAATTTCATTAATCATTCAATATTACAACTATGTCAGAAACTGTAAAAATCGGCAATTATAGATGGACCATCTGCGCCCTGATATTCTTTGCTACTACGGTCAACTACCTTGACAGGCAGGTTATAGGTATCCTGAAACCACTCCTGGAGACTGACCTTAATATCGGAGAAAAAGCTTATTCACACATTATTATGGCTTTTCAGCTTTGCTATGCAGTCGGTATGGTAATCGCCGGACGACTTATTGACAAATTCGGAACAAAGCTGGGCTATGCTGCAGTATTAACATTATGGAGTATAGCTGCGATGGGACACGCTTTTGCAAAAGGAGTTTTTGGCTTCGGATTCTGGAGAGGATTCCTCGGAATTTCAGAATCAGGTAACTTTCCTGCAGCTATAAAAACTGTGGCAGAATGGTTTCCCAAGAAAGAGAGGGCATTGGCTACAGGGATTTTTAATTCAGGTACAAATATCGGGGCCATAGTGGCACCTATTGTAGTCCCTGCAATTGTTCTTGTCTGGGGATGGAAAATGGCTTTTATCCTGACAGGTGCTGTTGGTCTTCTGTGGTTGATTTTCTGGTTCATATTCTACGAAGTACCCGAAAAACAGAAAAGGCTGAAAGAGGCTGAGTTGAATTACATTAATATGGACGGAGAAGAGAAAGTGGAGTCCAAAGAGAAAGTGGAGTCCAAAGAGAAAGTCCCCTGGGTTAAATTACTCAAATACAGGCAAACCTGGCTTTTCTTCATCGGTAAAGGACTCACTGATCCGATCTGGTGGTTTTATTTGTTCTGGATCCCAGGCTGGCTCGCCGAAGTAAGGGGAACAGGCCTTGATATAAAAGCATTCGGTTTGCCACTGGCATTTATTTACACAGCCACAACCGTTGGAAGTATTGGTGGCGGATGGATCTCATCATTAATGATATCCAAAGGTATGACTCCCTTCAAGGCAAGAAAATATACCATGCTAATCTTTGCCTTGCTGGTAATCCCGATTTTATTTGCTTCATCGTCAGGTATCAGCACCTGGGGTGCAGTAATACTTATTGCACTGGCTGCTTCCTCACACCAGGCATGGTCGGCAAATATTTTCACAACTGTGTCAGATGCCTTCCCGAAAAAAGCTGTCAGTTCAGTAACCGGAATTGGTGGATTTGCGGGTGCCCTGTCGGGAGCATTTGTTTCTTTCATAGCAGGTGCCGTACTTGATTTCTATAAAAAGGCCGGCCATGTCGAAACCGGTTATGTAATTATGTTTGCAATTGCAGCCAGTGCATATCTTCTGGCATGGATTATAATGTATAGTTTTGCACCTAAGAATAAACAGGTGAAACTGTAAAAGTGTATTAACACTTTTATCAGAAAACTCTTTTAATCACTTTTATGAAGAAAATTGGCAAATATTCATTTGGCCTTGGAGACAGGTTTGGTCACCAGGGTGAAGCACAATTAAAGGCAATTCTCAAAGCTGCAGAAAAAGGAGTTGAAATCACACCCGTGTGGAACAAGTCGAACAGGGAACACTTGATAATAGGCACACATCCTGATGATGTCCGCAAGGAAGCTGATACAGTAACTGCCAGTGCCAGGTTCAGGAAATCATACTTCGTGGACGCTGATCATATAAACCTCGACACTGTTGACAGGTTTATTGCAGCATCAGATTTCTTTACGATCGACGTAGCCTCATATATTGGTAAAAAAGCCGAAGAAGGGTCTATTGAATCTTTCGTAAAACTTGCCGGCAAATATTCAGGTGATCTGGCTGTGAGGGGAATTCCCGGGCCATTCAGGATAACAAAAGAATACATTGTAAGAATGGCAGAAAAGTATCTTTTCGCAGCACAGAAAGCTGGTGAGATATACCGGAAAATCGAAAACGGAAAAGGGAAAGGTAAATTCGTAACGGAAGTATCAATGGATGAGGTTCCGGAACCTCAAAAGCCATCTGAACTGTTTTTCATACTGATGATGCTTGGCAGGGAGAATATCCCGCTGCAGACTATCGCTCCAAAATTTTCAGGGAGATTCAATAAGGGAGTGGATTATTTTGGCAATCCCGAGCTCTTTGCTTTGGAGTTTGAAGAGGATCTCCTTGTTATTGATCAAGCTGTCAAAGAGTTCGGACTTCCTTCTAGTCTTAAGATGAGCATCCATTCCGGATCGGATAAGTTTGCAATCTATCCCCATATAGGAAGGATAATAAGGAAATATGGCAAAGGGCTTCATCTGAAAACTGCCGGGACAACATGGCTCGAAGAAGTAATAGGTCTGGCAATGGCAGGAGGAGAAGCACTTGACTTTGTGAAGGAAATTTACTTTAAATCACTTGATAAAACTGATGAATTATGTGCCCCGTATGCTGATGTCATTGATATCAATCCTTCAGAGCTTCCAGCAAAAGAAACTGTAAGGAGCTGGGATAGTAATCGCTTTGCTGCTTCGATACGGCATGTGCCGGGTGATCCCGGTTATAACCCCAATGTGAGACAGTTAATTCATGTCGGCTATAAACTTGCTGCCGAACGAATGGATGAATATTACACGCTGCTTGATAAATACAGGGATATTATATCGGAATGCGTCTTTGAAAATATTTACAACAGGCATATAGCCAGGCTATTCAGTATTTAGGTAAATATTATTTCCCAAGCTCAATGGCTGCCAATATAAAGGGAGCCACTGCCTTTGGATCGTTATTCCTTTTGCGCTCGTTGATATAATATTCGAATGAGCCGTCCCTGTAAGGATTACCACCAAGACCACCGACTTCGCATACACTTGTAATGGTAGGCAGTCCGTCGTCGTCGGTTATCACAAACTGTTTCACATATCTGTCGAAAGTCTTTCCGGCAATATCGAGATACTTTTCATCGAGATAACCCCTTTTAGCACCAGCAGCAAAAACATAAGTGAACATTGCCGAACATGACGCTTCAAGGTAGTTGCCCTCCCGGCTTCCCTGGTCCAGAACCTGGTAATAAAGACCAGTTTCCGGGTCTGATACTTTCAGGAGCGCATCGCATAGTTTTTGCAGGATCAGTGTCATCTGGTCCCTGTCGGGATGATCTGCCGGAATGTTGTCGAGGACACCAACCAGTGCCATAGTATACCAGCCCATAGCCCTCCCCCATGGGTAATGCGACTTTCCTGTCTCCGGATCACACCACTTCTGCTCACGACTTTCATCCCAGGCATGAACCAGTAACCCGGTGTTCTCATCCAGGGTCTTATCGTAGATCAATGTTACCTGTTTGGCAGCAACATCATACCACTCGGGAGCGTTAAATTCCCTGGCGTAACGTGTCATAAACGGTGACGCCATGAATATTCCGTCAAGCCACATCTGCCATGGGTAGATCTTTTTATGCCAGTATCCACCTGACTTTGTCTTGGGATGTGATTCTAGCTGGGTTATGAACCTGTCGAGTGCAACCTTATACACCGCATTTTCCTCTCTCTTATACTGAGTAAGAAGATCATTTGCAGGGCGAATACGATCAAGGTTGTATTCCTCGATATTGTAATCTATTACTGAGCCATCTTTCCTGATGAAAGATTTAACCCAGTCTTCCATGTATTTTGAGTATTTTGGATCAAAAGATCCCAGTTTGTCTATTGCCTCCCCGAGAAATGAAATATCGTATGACCATCTCTTAGTGGTATTTCCCAGGTAATGAACAAGGCTGTCTGTCCTGGTCATAACTGCGTCAGCCATCCTGACTGACCATGGATCAGTATCCTTATCTGCCTTTTCCTTCTGACCACTTCCTGCACACGCGCTGAAGATGTAAATCATAATAAAAAAAGTTGATAGCGAAAAAGTAACCCTGTAATTCTTCATTGCATCATTTATTGCTGTAAATACCCGTATTGATAATTAGAAGTTATTGCCTGTAGAAAATAATTCTTGTGTTTCCTGTAATTGAACCTGATTTGGCCCTAATGTAGTAAATACCTGAAGAGATTCCGATACCGGACATATCAAATGTGTCGCGAATTTTTAATCTTGTTCTATAGACAAGCCTGCCATACATATCCGAAATTTCTATATCCATCATATCGGCAACCTCATTGCTTTTAAGTTCCAACTCGAACAGGCCGGTGGTGGGATTTGGAAATACAATAAGTGAACCTTCAACAGGAATGATCTGCTCCAGTGTTTCCGTGGTATTGTCTGTAAAAGGAGTTCCGCCTTCGACAACAGAAGTGGTCCAGTAGTTAAAATCTGAAGGATCCCCGAAAGGATTATATGCCCTGGATGACAATGTATATCCCTTACCATCAGGCTTCTCCGGCCAGGGATACATAGTTCCATAATTAAAATTCATCACAGTATTTCCACCGGGATCCTGAAGTAATATCTCCTCACCCCCATTTGAAAGGTTCCCTTTGTAATTCCCACTTGCCTGCAAGCCATAATAATCATAAAAACGTGAAGGCTTGGAAGCAACGACATAGAACTGACGAGGGGCAAGCATGACATCTGCAGGAAAACTGTAGTGTACAGCTGAATCAAGAACAAGCCCCGACAGGTAAATAGCATTAATACCCGTGTTTTTGAATTCAATAAATTCAAGGTCTTTACCGGAGACAGTATCACTGCCGTTAACCAGATCAGGTGGATGATAGCTTATTTCAGTCACTTTCAGGTCTGCATAATTACCTGATTCTTTTATAAAATCGACATGTACGAGGGGGCTCCACTGACCATCACAGTATATCCTTGCATTAAGTATTGCAGAAGCTTTAACCGCAAAGAGGGTTCCTATATTGGATATCACCGCATTCTTATTAGCTGTTCCGCCTGTTTCTCTTGGATCCTCTCCATTGAGGGTATAAAGTATTGTTCCTTTCTTGTCTGGCCTGTCAATAGTAACATTTACGTTCCCAGTAATAAGGTACTCCGTGCTGTTAACCTGTGTTCCATTGATTTTTACCACCGGGGCATTTACCGAAGAATAAAGTCCTGCCTTTTTAAGCTGACCAATTACAATGCCGTTCCTGAAAGGCAAAAAATTGTTCCTGATCTTATTTACCTCCGGAATCCAGTTATTATCTTTTGTGTAAGGAGTACCTGTTGGCCTTTTCGCGTCACCCCATCGTGCCGATTCAGCAACAACAGCCATATCTATTTCCTCAATTCTCTTATTCAGCCTAACCAGGGACCTTTCCGGTGAAAAAACACCGCCGGGCCTGAAGCAATTATACGCCCGATCAGCAAAGCGAATCCGGTACTCTTCATTATCAGAGAGCCTGTAATGCAACCACTGAGGATGAAACTTTGAAAAACTGTTTACCTCCATCTTGTAATCATCCGTTCTCGCAGCTATATTTACCCTGTCTTCATTGATACCTATCCCCGGTGAATGGGCCTCATCAAAAAGTGAGTGCTCGGCATCATGTATATAAAAAGTGAATCCCTGCGATTTATCTGTCCTGTCATCAATAGCGTAAAAATTGTTGCAGCTTTTATTTTTGAAGAAGGATGAAGAAGGAGAGTCAAAATTTCCTGTATAGAATATTATCAGCATATAGTCTATGAGATTGTCGATATTGACAAATATTTCACTGTCCTTAACCGGTTCTCCATTCTCATCTTTACCTTCAATCTGAAAGTAGCTGCTGTTGGATTCAAAACCCGGGGTGCACATTTCCCAGAGCCTGTTCCACGAATCAAGATCCCCGTCAGTGGATTCAACTGAATACGCCCAGTTTTCCATATTCACCTTGACGACATCATAATCCTCCTTCTGCCCTCCGAAATAGGTCGAAGCATAACGTGCCTCAGGCCTTTCCTGTGTCTGGTAAAGTCCCCAGTACATACCGTTAAGATACAGGTGATAATACCTGCTGCGGGTATAGGGTTGTCCGATGTCCCGCTGTGTGTCCCTTGAAAAAACCTCACGCACAAATGAATTATACTGAGAACCATTACTCCAGCCGTAATTCTGTTCTGTCCTGAGATCAATCTTATCAAAAATATCAGCACCCTCATCTCCGAAAAGAGGATAATATAGCTTATTATCTCCGTATTCCTCCCTGAAGAAAAGTCTGAACGAATGTTTCGGAAAATCGTCATTCCGGCTCCACCCACCCCTTATGCGCAGACCAGCATTAACGTTAAAGCCATCACTTCCATCAGGTATTATAAGCTCAACGCTGCATTCCCTCTCCCAGTTCAGTCCATGCCCTGAAGCATTCACATATATTCCTGACTCAGGATCAAAGAGATTCTTAATATCTGTTACTATTGAAATAGAGGGAATATCAAGAAGTGCGTCATCAATAACATCACTATATTGAGTGCTGTTAGCAACCTGGCCATCCATTTCCAGGTCGATTAACTGGTCATTGACATTTGATGATGGCCAATCACCTCCGGGCCATCCCTGTGATTTAACGTTTTCTGTAAAGATGAAAGTTCTTGATTCAGGTTTGGATGGTTTATATCCGGGAAGTGTAATTGATGCTCGTAAGACAACCGCAGGAGTAACAGGCCTTGCAGTGCTGTTTGCCGGATCGATATGTACAATAACCGGAGAATCATCAATAATACCGTTAACCGAATTCTGAGGATTGCTTCCGTCAAGAGTGTAAACGATACTTGCTAAAGGATCCGGTGATGTAAGGATAATGTCGAAAGGATCTGAATAGAAACCGGATCTTGCTGAAAAACTTATTCCAAGAGTATCCTCTACTTCAGGGTAATTTTTCTCTGCACTTATTGAAAGATCAAAATAGAAATCACTGCTGGTAAGGCTTACATTGAATGCCTGGACAGCTATGGTATTTTCACCTTCGTGCAGGTTAAAATCTCCTGATTCAATCCTGAACACTTCACCTGTGCCGGATTCATGGTTTGCCGGGGCAAATGAATTATACAGAAGGCTTGAAGGAGCATTTTGTCTCAGTACTTCTGTGCCATTGAACCATATTACAAATCCATCATCATAATCCACCAGCAGAGTCAGTTCATCGATAAGGTCCTTGTTTTCGCATAGAAAAGTAGTCCTCAGATAAAGTGTTGAGTAGTTATTCTGCATATCATTAAGTTCTGTCCCTGATGTCCCGTCGCCATACCTGAAGGGGGCATTTGAACGCGACCAGGCAGAATCATCGAATCCCTCATTCATCCACGTGCTTCCAAGAGATACGGCATCTTTACCTTTCAGGAAAGCATAGGAAGAGTGATAAGAAAAGTCAATTTGAGAGTAGCAGATAACTGAAGATTCAAATATGAGTACTGATATTGCTGTAAGGACCCTAATTAAGTTTCTTATCATAAAGCCTGGAGACTGTATAATTTTGCATAAAATCCGTTTTTCTTCCTAACCAGTTGATCATGAGTTCCGGTTTCAATAATTATGCCGTTATCCAGGACAATTATCTTATCTGCGTTCTGTATAGT
Organism: uncultured Rikenellaceae bacterium; assembly: GCA_964595725.1. Lineage (GTDB taxonomy): Bacteria > Bacteroidota > Bacteroidia > Bacteroidales > VadinHA17 > LD21. The sequence continues at coordinate 16,454 of CAZQRQ010000041.1, forward strand.
TGAAAGTCTGTGGGCTATAACAATTGAAGTCCTGTTCCTCATCAGTTTGACAATGGCATCCTGGACATATCTCTCACTCTCATTATCAAGCGCTGATGTTGCCTCATCGAGTATCAATATCGGTGGATTCGCCAGTATTGCTCTGGCAATGCTGATTCTTTGTTTCTGTCCTCCGCTCAGCTTGTTACCTGACTCTCCGACATTGTTTTGATACCCTTTAGGTGTTTCCATTATGAACTCATGCGCATGAGCCGCTTTTGCAGCCTCCTCAACCTGCTTATCTGTCACAGATTTTAGGCTGAACCTTATATTTTCATAGAAAGAGGTGTTGAACAGGATAGGCTGCTGGCTGACAATTCCCATCAGGTTTCTCAGATCCCTGATCTTAAGGTCCCGTATATCAACCCCATCAATCAATATGCCTCCCTTCTGAACATCCATGAATCTGGGAAGAAGGTCTACGAGTGTCGATTTGCCTCCTCCTGATTTACCTACTATTGCAATCGTCTGGCCTTTCTTAACAATGAAGCTGACGTCCTTGAGCACCGGTTCACTGTTGTATGCGAACCACACATTCCTGAATTCTATTGAATCATTAAACTCATTAACAGAGAGTGCATTTCCTTTCTCTGTTATTTTCTCTTCAGCCTCGAGCACCTGGTTTAGCCTGTCAATAGAGGCAAGTCCTTTCTGGATCATAAAATAGCCGGTTGTAATATTCTTTGCAGGGGGTATTATCTGGGAAAATACCACAATAAAAACAATAAGGTCGTCTGATGACATATTCCCGGTGCCGCTAAGTGCAAGCACAGCGCCACAATACATCAGTACCATGACTACTATAGTAGCCAGGAACTCGCTAAGCGGAGATGCAAGGTAAGCCTTTCTTGCAACCCTCTTAAAAATCTTCGAATATATTTCATTTGTCTCTGCAAACTCACCCCTCATCTTCTCTTCCGCATTGAATCCCTTAATAATCCTCAATCCTGAAAGGGTTTCCTCCACTACTGAAAGTAACCTTCCCAGACTTTGCTGACCTGCAAAAGATGCCGATTTAAGTGTTCTGCTTGCTTTTCCTATCAACCATCCGCTTACTGGCATCATAATAAGGGCAAAAAGTGTCAGCCTGACACTCGTAGCCATAAGGTAGCTTACGAAGACAATAATATAAAGGGGATCCCTGAACATAACGGTAAGAGAGGACATTACCGACAACTCAATTTCCTGCACATCGTTGGAAATACGGGTCATTACATCTCCCTTCCTGGCATCGCTGAAATAAGAAAGGGGAAGCTTAAGTACTTTGTCATACATTCGCTTCCTAAGATCGCGTACAGTCCCGGCCCTTATAAAAGCCATATTATTGTTTGCAAGAAACACAAAACCATTTTTGAGAAGGCTGGCTAATATTACAACCAGGCTTACAAGTAAGAGGGTTACTGCAATACCACGCTGCTCTATAAATGAATAAAAATGGTATTTACCGAAATCGACCAGGTATTCGAAACTTAACCTGAAAGCCCCGGGATCGCTGACCTGTTCAGTATTGTTGAAAAGAAGGTTCAAAAAAGGGCCTACAAGGGTATAGGTAAATAGTGCAAAGAATGCACTTAAAATATTAAAGAAAACATTCTTGAATGCCTGAAACCTATAGGGTTTCAAATATTTTAAAAGGACCCTTATAGTGTTCATTTACAGGAATAGATTAAAATCCGGTATAATTAAAGGGGGTTACCTCTCTCAGCTCATTCCTGACCTTCTCAGAAACATCAAGGCTGTTGATGAATCTTGTGATTGAATCTCTGGTGATCTTCTGGTTCGTCCTTGTTAGTTCAAGCAGGGCTTCATACGGATTTAAATAGCCTTCCCTCCGCAGGATGGTCTGAATTGCCTCGGCAACTACTGCCCAGTTATTCTCGAGATCATTGTTTATCTTTTCTTCATTCAGTATCAGTTTATCGAGCCCCTTAAGTATCGACCTGAATGCAATAATTGTATGAGCAAGGGGAACGCCGATATTCCTTAGCACAGTTGAATCAGTAAGGTCCCTCTGAAGGCGTGAAACCGGTAACTTCTCAGAAAGGTAGCCCAGGATCGAATTTGCATAGCCAAGGTTTCCTTCAGCATTTTCAAAATCTATCGGATTTACTTTATGAGGCATAGCAGAGGAGCCAATCTCGCCTTTTTTTATTTTCTGTCTGAAATAGTCAATTGAAATATACATCCATATATCCCTTGCCAGATCTAAAAGTATCACGTTGATCCTTCTGATATTGTCAAAAAGAGCTGCCAGATTATCATAATGTTCGATCTGTGTGGTGGGATTGGATCTTTTAAGGCCCAACGCCTCACTTACAAACGAGTCAGCAAAAGTCTCCCAGTCAATCAACGGGTAAGCTACCTTGTGTGCATTGAGGTTTCCCGTGGCTCCACCAAATTTTGCAGAAAAAGGAATCTGCGAAAAATATCTCATCTGCTCATCCAGTCTAGCAATAAAGACCGCCAGCTCTTTACCCAGGCGTGTTGGTGAAGCAGGTTGCCCATGTGTTCTGGCCAGCATTGGAACATCCTTCCATTCATCTGCCAGCAAAGCCAGTGACTCTCTTACCTCAAAAAGGGACGGCATATAAACATCAGTCAGACCTTCCTTCAGAGAAAGAGGCGTTGCAGTATTATTAATATCCTGCGATGTGAGGCCGAAATGAATGAACTCACTCCACCGCTGGAATCCCATGTCTTTAAATTTTTCCTTCAGAAAGTACTCAAGAGCCTTGATATCATGATTTGTGACTTTCTCAAGTTCCTTTATACGCCCGGCATCTTCCAGAGAAAATTCCTCATACATTGATCTAAGTGACGAAAAACTTTCACGCGGGAATCCCGTCAATTGCTCCAAAGGTATCTCAACCAGTGAGATAAAATACTCAACTTCCACCTGCAGCCTGTACTTAATCAGGCCAAACTCAGAGAAATAATTTGATAATTCTTCAACCTTTTGCCTGTATCTGCCATCGACAGGAGAAACAGCAGTGAGAGAATTCAATTCCATTATTGATCCGTTTGTGTTTTCGTTTGTTATAAGTCTGTAACAAATGTAGTATTTTAGATGTTGTAAAAAAAGGCGAGTGAGACGATAAAATACGGAGGGCCGGTCAGAACACCGAAAAAGTTATGGATATAATCAGAATATCAGCTGTTAAGTATGCAAACACTTACCCGTTTATATGGGGATTGAAAGAAAGTGGATTTGACAAGAAAGTCATTCTCGAGACGGATCATCCGTCTGACTGTGCCAGGAAACTTGAAGGTAAAACTGTAGATATCGGCCTGATTCCTGTGGCAATGATCCCACGGATCAGCTACCCTCATATTATAAGCAACTACTGCATCGGTGCCGGTAAAAAAGTCAGGACCGTGATGCTCTTAAGCAATGAGCCGCTTAACAATATTACGGCTATAAATCTGGATTACAGGTCAATGTCCTCTGTTAACCTCACAAAGGTTCTTGCAAAGTTCATGTGGCAAAAGGAGTTCCGGTGGATTAACACTACCGATGGTTTTGATTTCTCAAGGCCTCCGCATGGTGAAGCTGTCGTCCTGATAGGAGATCAATGCTTCGAGCTTGAATCAAGATTCAGGTTTAAAACAGACCTGGCTGAGGAATGGAACAAACAAACAGGATTGCCATTTGTATTTGCATGCTGGGTGGCAAACAGGGAACTCGACATCGGTTTTGTCAGTGACTTCAACCTCGCACTTGGCCACGGAGTAAACAATATAGATAAAGTGGTCGAGTATTTTTCTGACACGAGTGTTATAAAAGGTGAGGATCTCCGGGATTACCTTAACCACAATATAGAATTTATACTCGATCAGGAAAAACGCAAAGGAATGGACCTGTTTCTCTCACTGCTGCAAAAACTGTAAAGTCATCTAATGAAAAAAGTTGCTTCATTATCAGGTCACTTTAAAACAAGGGATTACAGGAAATCGGATTACCAGGCGGTAAGCAGATTATGGGAAGAAACTGAACTGACCCATCCGGTAAGGGGTGACAGTGAAAAAACTATACAAGATACACTTTCAACCGGAGGTAAATTAATTATACTGGAAGAAGCTGAAACCGGAGCTGTCTGTGGAACATCGTGGATGACATGTGACGGCAGACGGATCCACCTGCATCACTTTGGCATCCTTCCCGATTACCAGGGCAAAGGCCTGTCAAAATTACTTCTGGAAGCATCACTCAATTATATAAAGGGAAAAAACCTTCAGGTGAAGATAGAAGTGCACAGGAACAACTTTAAAGCTATCAGCCTTTACAACAAATATGGCTTTAAAAAACTTGGAGATTACGATATCTATATAATCAGGAATATTAACGAAATCTGAATTGACTTTTATCTTTCATTTTTAATGATTATCTTTGATAAGATATATTCAATGAATTAGTTTACAGACGGATAAAGAAAGTTGACAATGGCAAGAACTATTACATTTAATGAGTTGAGAAGGATAAAGGACAACCTCCCTACAGGAAGTATGAAGAAGATTGCTGATAAGCTTGATCTGAATGAAGATACTGTAAGAAATTACTTCGGGGGTTGGAATTTTGAGAAAGGCGAAAGCGCTGGTGTACATTTCGAAAAAGGACCTGATGGCGGCATTGTTACAATTGATGATACCACTATTCTTGATATGGCTACAAAGATGATTGAGTAAACTTACAGCCTTTCGATATTAAAATAAAGCAAAAGGCTGATCCTTTTGCTTTTTTATTTGTATTCATGGACCTTTCAGCACATATTAGAGATTCCGAAATGAAGTTCAGAAACAAGCTCGAAGAATATTTCATCGAGGTCTTCGGCAGCACAAATCTTTCTTCTCACGATCTTGATCATCACCGTAGTGTGTGGGAGTACTCTAAAGAACTGATGGGCCTCCATGACTTTATTATGCCTGAAGAATATAACAATTATTTTGTCGATAAGCTTCTTATTGCTTCATATCTTCACGACTCAGGTATGTCAGTTGATCCTGGGATAAGGCATGGTATACACAGCAGAATCTTCTGCGAGAGATTCCTGGTTCAAAACTTGATGAAGCCTGCTGATTTCGAAGACCTGCTCGATACTATTGAAAACCACGACAGGAAGGAATACCGGAAAGACGTGAAGCCGCCGGCTCTTCTTGTGTACCTGTCAGTAGCAGATGATCTTGATGCCCTGGGATATAAAGGCATATACAGATATTCGGAGATATATCTTAAAAGGAACGTTGATTTCAGCGATCTTGGGTGGCTGGTAATATCCAACGTAAAAGACAGGTTCGATAATTTCTTAACCTATTTTGGGAAGTTTCCGGTTCTTGCGGAAAAACACCAGAAGAGACTTGATACTGTTCTGGATTTCTTTGAAACCTATAATGAAGAAAGCAAAAACTATAATTTTGGCAACGAAACACCTGCCGGTACTTGTGGCGTGGTGGATATCATTGGATGCTCGTTGAACAGTAAGATGCCACTGGGAGGACTTTTTGAACTATCTAAACCCTTTCATAAAGACCAGTTTATAAGCTTATTTTTTGACCGGCTGAAAGGTGAACTCGCTGCTTCAGGTGAATCTAACGGATTATAAAATCCAGCACGGGATTGTCGCCGATATATGCTATAAGATTATCTCCTTTATGAAGCTGCCCAACGCCGGAAGGTGTTCCGGTAAATATCAGGTCGCCTGTTTTCAGGGTAAAAAATCTTGAAACATATTCGATAATTTCTGCAATACTGAAAATCAGGTCAGATGTATTACCCTTCTGCACGGTTTTACCGTTAATATCCAGCCGGAAATCAAGATTATTTATATCGCTTACTGATGATACCGGCATAAGCTTGCCAATTGGAGCCGATCCGTCAAATCCTTTTGCCAAGGTCCATGGATGTCCGGCTTTACCGAATCGGTTCTGCAGATCGCGAGCAGTAATGTCTATTCCAAGTGTGAATTCATTGAAGTACCTGTGTGCATATTTAGCTGAAATACCTTTGCCCAGCTTGTTTATCTTCAGCACAACCTCAACTTCATAGTGGATGTTTTCAGAAAAGCCCGGCAGGAAAAAAGGTTTATTGTTTTTAAGAATCGCTGAATCAGGTTTAAGAAAAACTACCGGTTCTTCCGGGAATGGACGCCCCATTTCAATTGCATGCTGCCTGTAATTAACGCCAATACAGATTATCTTCATATTGCTATTTTTTTCCGAATTCCCTTAGTTTTATTTCAGTTAGGACTTTCTTTGTATACAGGGAGAAATCTCCGTTCATCATCCAGGAGTAATATGAGGGATCTTCATTTAAAACCTTCGACACCGATTTTCCTTTGTATTTCCCAAAGTTGAAAATCTCATCACCGTTTTCATCATAAATAATTCTTCCAACAAAGTCAGCTGCACTGTTGTAGGAGCTGAAATCTGCAAGTTTCTCAACATCAGGCTGCAGATCATCATATCTGTCGAGCTGAGCTTTTAATACTTCATAAGTTGCAACTGTATCTGCCATGGAACTGTGTGCATTCTTGAGCTCTTTGGAGCAATAGAAAAGATATGCAGCACTGAGAGTCCTTTGTTCTTTCTTGTGAAAAATCACCTGTACATCAATATATCTTCTCTTTTTAAAATTGAAGTCAACATTGACACGAAGTAGTTCTTCGGCAAGTATAGGGATGTCAAATTTGAGTGCATTGAAGCCTGCCAGGTCGCATCCTTCAATGAAGGAAGTCACTTTTTTTGCAATATCCCTGAATTTTGGAGATTGTTCCACATCTTCATCTGTAATGCCATGTATATCTGTGGATTTTGAAGGAATTGACATTTCCGGGTTAACACGTGTTGAATATACCTCTTCTGAACCATCAGGAGCTAATTTCAGGAGGGATATCTCGACAATCCTGTCGGAAGTAATATTAACACCTGTAGTCTCCAGATCGAGAAAGACCAGTGATCTTCTGAGGTTAAGCTGCATCTCAGGCATTTATCATCATCGGCATGAGGAGCATCAGGAGGTCCTCAGACTCGTTTTCTATTTCTGCAGGCAGGAAAAGACCAGCCCGGGTAGGATCAGCGAGCTCAATTATCACATCCTGCGATGACAGGTTTGCAAGTATCTCCAGAAGGAATACCGATTTGAATCCAATCTCCATCTCTTCTCCTTCATACTGACATTTTATACGTTCGTATGCAGATATTGAAAAGTCGATATCCTGTGCAGACACCATAACCTGGTTTCCTGTAAGCTGTAATTTTACAAGATTGCTGGCCTGGTTTGAGAAGACTGATACTCTTTTCAGCGTATTATAGAATTCAACCCTGTCAATAGTAACCTTTCTGGGATTATTCCTAGGAATTACTGAATTATAGTTGGGATAGTTACCTTCGACAAGTCTGCATACCACCCTGTAATCAGCAAGGGTAAAAAACGCATTTTTATCGTCAAACTCAACAGTTACCGGACCCTCCTCCTTGGGAAGAATGTTCTTGAGAAGTGACGCAGGTTTTTTAGGCAGAATGAATGAGGAATTCTCATCAGCCTTCGCATCCGTCCGCTGGTACCTTACAAGTTTATGCGCATCAGAAGCGACGAAAGTTATTTTCTCTGGAGATGCCTCAACAAAGATACCCCCCATAACCGGGCGGAGTTCATCGTCAGCTGTAGCAAAAAGTGTGCGGTTGATCCCGGAGAGCAGCAGGTCAGCATCCAGTGTGAAACCGAATCTCTTTTCCTTCTTGATGGAAGGGAGTACCGGGAAATCAATACCATTCTGCCCCACAACATTGAATTTACCATTCTCCGAACTGATAACGACAGCCATCGTCTCAGTATTTATATCGAATGTAAGAGGCTGCACGGGAAACTCTTTCATAGTATCCAGCAGTATTCTGGATGGTACCGCTATTGTTCCGTCCCCTTCCGTGTTTTCAATCTTCATCTTCGTTATCAGGGTGGATTCCAGGTCGGAGGCAGTTATTTCCAGTTCATTCTTTGTGAGTGTGAAAAGAAAATTATCCAGGATGGGCAGAGTGTTCTTTGAACTGATAACCCTGCTGATTGCCTGGAGGTGAGCCAGTAATTCGGTGCTGGATACAACAAATTTCATAATATTCTGGTATTAAATTATACTTATCTTAATGTATATCAAAAGGTTCAAAGAGCTGCCTTCTCAACATTTCAGGACTATCAATATTACAAAAAAAACCATAATCCTCAAATTAAAAAACGCATCGCAATGACTAATTAAGAAAATTACTCTCCAAAAAAATATGATTTCTTCTTTATCAGGGGATCAAGATCAAAGTACTTTATAACAAATAGTTGTCCGTTATTATTAATTTCCCCCCATAATCTGTCTGTATCTGTGACCTGATTGTTGTCTGTGAATTTGCTTTTTTCCCATACATTCAGCATTCTCTTTATTCCTTGTTTTTCAGCAAGGGTAATCCTGTAAAGCGGCTTCAGGGATATGATCGAATCCACCTGGTAATTACTCAGTTCCGAGGCCCATCGCTCAAACTGCACGGATGTAAAATATATTATATACCTTTTCACCCTTGCTGTATCCCAACCTGAAAGGTAACCTTCGTTATCGGCCAGCCTGAACTCTCCATTTTCAATCTCAATCCTGAAGAAAGAGTCAGAGTCGTCCTGATTCTGAAAATCAACAGACCTTATTTCAGAAGGCAGGTAACCGAAAACCGAGTAACGGTGCCAGAATCGGTCATCAGCATTGAAATATTCACCAATATCGCCCTCATATCCTGGAATATAAACTATAAATGGTTTAGAATTAATCCTTGTTTTCATTATGTTGCCATAAATATTTGCAGACGTTTTATAAACATAAAAGCTCTTCACAAGTCTCCTTCCCTCATAAGCATTTACTCTGACGGGAATAATATTCTTTGCTATTATCTCATCATTAAAAGATTGTGATGAAACCGGTGATTTTATTTCCATAGAACCTATAATCCTGGCCAGCATCAGAACAGGCTGTTTTCTCACTTCCGTACCATCAGCAAGGGTCCAGTTATCATTATCTTTTCGCAGGGAAACCTTTTGTTCTTCCCTGATAAGGTCTATCCTCGTTATTTCAGTTCCGTTTTTTACTGCGAATGAAGTATTGTTACTGCCAAAAGGACTTCGGTCTCTAAGAAGATAAAGCAGCACTATGAGAAGTGCTATTATGAAGAATCCGCTTCTGAATCCTGGCTTTTTCATGCCTTTCCGCTGAAGGTTCTTTTCCTGCAGAATGAAAATATAAAACCTGCTAAAATAACAAGAACGACAGGTCCCGCTACATTAAGTGATACAATTAGAGCTTTATGATTCTTAACCAGGGTTTTGTCGAGCAACCTGAGCTTCAGCTCCCTTCCCCTAAGTTCCATCAGGTCATAATCATCCACTAGATAATTAAGACAGTTTATCAGGAATTCCTTATTTCCGAACGTCTGGGATGTGTACCTGTCGAGGCCCAGCGGAAGGAAAGAATCTCCGCCTGCAGTTTTCAGTACGTCGTTTTTTATTATATCGGCATCGGCAATCACTATCATTTTTGTATCCTCACTCTCCTGCCTGGGCTTGAATCCGGGATCTCCAGCAATATTAGCAACAATCCTGTTCCTGAAAGCTGACTTGAATCGTCCCTCGAGAAGTACTGCCACAGGAAGAGAAGATTTATTGAAAAGACTTCCGTCGGGAGTTGATTCAGCCTCCTTAAGGGCTATCAGAAGCGGAGGATTGATTGTCCGGCTGTAAGAAGATGTATTAAGGAGAACCGTTTTACGAACAGCAGTGTCCAGTCCCACTGTATCGATGTAGTTAATGTATTTTCCCACAACCCTGTTAATGTTCCTTGTTACAGGGTGGTATGGATCAGGACTCAACAGGGGATAATATAACCACGGCACAGGAAGCACCTGGGAAGAGCCGCCTGTTATTATCTTTACCGGTAACTGGTTGCATTCAAGATCCTGGACAAGCGCAGGATTTATCCTGACGCCATATTTAAAAAGCTGGTCCTCAACATTCAGAGGCCTGTATAGAGCAGCTGTCTCTCCCATTGTAAGACTGTCCTGGTTCACATCAACCTCTTCAAGAAGCCACAGGATTTTTCCACCATTCATTAGATACTGGTCTAGAACAAGTTTATCCTCTTCCCTGAACGGGTTCCGTGGACCTGCAATTATCACTGCCGCATATTTGTCGAGTATTCCCTGTTTTCCATTTATTTTACCCCTGTCGACTGTAAAATATTTTGCCATTTCGAGGGTAATATCTGCCACCTCTAATTCCTGGAATTCATCCTGCCCTTCCACAAATGCTACTTTATAAACAGTGTCGGATGCAACAGTTGCTATAGTCTGTATTATATTGTATTCAAGGCCTTCCATTGAATTAAGAAGATTTTGCTCCGGAGAAAGTGCGATATTGTTCTTCAGGAAATTAACAGGTATTTCAATACCATTATAGTTAACTATCAAACCAGGGAATATTAACCGCTGACTTGATCCTCCATCCTCATCACTCGACATTACATTCACCGGGGTAAGTCCTTTTGACAGGAGTGACTCGTACAGACTGTTGCTGTTCTTATCCTTCTCTGAAGGATTTATAAAAGAGTAATCGACCTTTCTTCCTGAAGCAATGCGAAATTCATCAAGCATTTCACTTACAGACCTTTTCAGTTTTTTGAACTGTATAGGCATCTCACCCTCGAGGAAAACCTGGATATATACATCGTTCTTCAGATTATCCAGTATTTTGTAAGTCTGGGAGGATAATGTATACCTATTCTCCTCAGTAAGATCAATCCGGAGGTGAGCCATTGAGCCAATGATACATAATAGTATTGCTGTAGCGCTGATTGCTGCGAACTGGATCCAGGTTCTTGACCTGTGACTTTCTTTATTATGTTGTCTCACTTCTTCTTCCACTTTCTCGAAAGCATAATAAGTCTTGTTGCTTCGTTAAATATCACAACAACAGCCAGGTAATAAAATACATCACCTGCATCAATAACTCCCCTGCTCACTGATTTGTAATGTTCATTTATGCCCAGTCGCATAACCAGTTCATCCATGTTCTTCAGACCTGGTATAGAAGCGAATGAATCAAAACCTATATAAAGAATAAAAGAAACAGCAACCGAAATCACAAAAGCTATTACCTGGTTATCAGTAATTGATGATGAAAAAATTCCGACAGAAGCGTAAATTGCTGCCAGAAGGAATAATCCAATAAATGCTCCCAGTGTTCCTCCCTTATCAAGATTCCCGTGTGTTTCACCAAGGTAATAAACTGATATAAAATAGAATATCCCGGGAAGAAGGGCCAGGAACACAAGGGTGACCGACGACAGGAATTTTCCATATATAATCTGCCTCTCCGTGATCGGCCAGGAATATAACAGTTCAAGGGTACCGAGCTTCTTCTCCTCAGCAATCATCCTCATTGTAATAGCAGGCACCAGGAAAAGGAAAATCCATGGGGATAAAATAAATAGAGTATCCAGCCCGGCATAACCGCTGTCGAGGATATTCCATTCCCCTGGTAATACCCACATGAAAAGACTGTTTATAAGGAGGAATACGATTATTACAATATATCCCGTGAAATTACTGAAAAAACCTGCTATTTCCTTTCTGAATATCGCTAACATAGAATCTTCCTTAATGACAAAAATAGTTAATTCGCATAAGAGTTTGTCAGTGAGACAATATTGTTCACATCTTTTTTGGCATCAGATATGCACATTATCAATACTCCAGGATAATAGAAACTAATAATTTCCCTGAAACTCTTACCGGAAAGAGCCATTACCATTGCACCTTCCTGGCATAGTCCGACACCATGCCCATATCCTTTGCCTTCAAGTAAAATGCTATCGCCATTGCTTCTCACATTAAAAAATGTAGACCTGAGGTCGAAATACTCCCTGATTTCCCGCAGAGGCAGCGATATATTCCCCGCCTCATATGTCTGTACCCTTTTTGACTGATTGAAAGTAAAAGAATCTGCATCTTCCATGAAATCTGATATTCCCTTTTTCTTCAACATACCAATCCAATCGGTAAGGCTGACTGACTTTTCCCATTTTGCATTTTTTGCCTGAAGGCAAAACGGGTCTTCAACTCCTGTAAGGTAAGGCTGAGCGGTCAGCCATACATATTCTGATGGAGCGGTCTCACCTCCGCAATTGGAATGAAAAGCCGAAATTATAAGACCTGAATCCCGGGTTGCTATAACAAGATCCTTTGTATCGTTAACAGCACCGAGGATAAGAGTATCAGTAATTATGCCATTAAATGCCTGGCAATGAATGTCATCACATAAATCATAGCCATCGGCAAGGTGCTTATTAAGGTTCCTGTAGGTGTATGTCCTTGCAATCACGGCCTGCACCCTGAAGTATTCAAGGGTTTTACCATTTCCACCTTCTGCTTTAACAACACCGGCGATATAAGTCTCAA
>CAZQRQ010000042.1:0-27584 GCA_964595725.1 uncultured Rikenellaceae bacterium
TGTATTCGATGACCTTTATATTCATATTTTTAAGGGCATCAAGAGCCACCCCGGGCGTAGGTATGTCAGGCTGACCAATATTGAGATGGTATACCTTCCTTCCCTGCCTTTTTGCTTCTTCAGCATAGGGCACCAGCCTTCTGATAGGTGAGGCCGGCATTACTTTACCTTTATCCGATATTGAGGGCATCTGATTATTATTTTATTACGAGATAAAATTACTCAATTTTATTATAGGTACAACCAGTATTTTTGATGTAGGTTATTGAGGGCTAAAGCCCTTGTAAAACTATATACTTGTCACCATGGCTTGAAAGCCGTGGTTTAGTGTCAGGTCTACCAGGAGTGCTAATGGTTAATGACAAGTCCCTCATATCTTTTGTTTTAATACAAAGCTGAATACTAATCCCGGACTTTAGTCCGGGGATTTTGAATCCACCAATCTTTGCAGGGACTTTAGTCCCAAGCATGTAATTATCATAGATTCAGTATAGTATGTGATATTAACGAAAAAAACAATTAAAAAATGTAAAAATTAGTTGTAAAACTGAAAAAGTCGTTATATCTTTATCCAAAATACCTTTTTATGAAACGTCTGACAAGAAAAGAAGAAGAGGCGATGAAGATCCTGTGGAAGGCAAGAAAGGGCTTTGTGAAAGACCTTCTTGAACTCTACATTGATCCCAAACCCCATTACAACACCTTATCTTCCCTGGTCAGGGGCCTCGAGGACAAGGGATATGTAAAGCATAAGGCTTACGGCAAGAATCACCAGTATTATCCTGCAGTAACGAGGGAAGAATACCGCAAGGTATTTATGAAGAACGTTGTAAAGGATTATTTCGGATCGTCATACAAAAATGTAGTTTCATTCTTTGTGGATGAAAAAAAGATAAGCACTGACGATCTTAAAGAAATGATACGAATAATTGAGAAAGGGAAAACCCAATGAATCAGCTATTAATATATCTTCTTAAGGTGGCTGCAGGTTCAGCAATTTTCTACCTTCTATTTATCCTTATATTCAGGAAGGATACATTTTACCTTCGAAACAGGTTCGTTCTGCTTTTATCAATGATCATCCCTGCCGTTATCCCCTTTATCATGATTCAGGGTAAAAGTATATTACCGGATTATTCCGGGTCTATATTCATAATTCCCGTCAATAATTCCTCAGGAAATGGTATACTGCAACCTTCATCTGCAGGATCTGTCGGAATAAATGATGTTCTTTTCTGGATATGGATCATTGTGTGTGTTATACTCCTCCTTAAAACTGCAGCTGGTGTTTCCAGGGCAGTCTCAATTATTAAATCCTGTAAAGAAGATAGTATCGAAGGACAAAAGTTCTTTGTTTCCGATCTTGATCATCCACCATTTTCATTCTGGAATGCAATAGTAATACCGGAAAGAATGTCAGATCGTAATGAGCTGATGAGTATCGTTACTCACGAGAATGTGCATGTTAACCAGTTTCATACCGTTGATTTGCTGATCAGCGAGATTTTTATTGCATTTTTTTGGTTCAATCCAGTTTCATGGTTTATAAAAAGATCCCTGATCCTGAATCATGAGTACTATGCAGACCGGTCAGCAATCAGGGATTTGCCAGATGCATCTGAATACCAGTACAGATTAATCAGCATTCCTTCTCTGACACTCAGAAATAACCTGGTTCATAATTTTAACAGTAATATTAAAAACAGAATAGTCATGATAAACAAAAATCCATCCCTGAATATTGCAATACTGAAGAATCTCCTGATTCTTCCGGCATTGCTTGTATCACTTCTTTTTGTATCATTTAAGCCGGGAGATGAAGTAATACAGAATCCACAGGATGTAAAGCCTCTTTTTTCAAAGGAATCGCAGGAGAAGCTGATGCAATATATGTATCAGAATATTCGATATCCGGAAAAAGCTAAGGAAAATGGTATTACGGGACGGTTCTATGTTATTGTCAGGATGGGTAAAGGAGGAAAGGTCATTGGTGTAAGTATCGACGAAAAGGATAAAAGCATAAATGTCCCTCTTCTTTCACCCGATGAGATTGTTGTTGTCGGGTATGGAACACCTTCTGCCTTCACTCCGATCACTAATGAACCGGAAAGTGATTTTGCTGCACTGAAAAATGAAGGAATCAGACTTGGCAGATCCCTTGGTTCGCTGGACCTGCCGGAATGGAGAGAAAAAGGGATGACATTCGGCTTTTCAATGAATTTCCAGCTCAGGGATGAATCATCAGATTCTCAGGTAAGGATAAGAGCGACAGGTAATAACAGTGGATTGGATCCGCTGGTTATAGTTGACGGGAAGGAAGTGTCAGCCGATGAGATAAAAAATATTAGCCCCAGCAGTATTTTATCTATAAATGTGCTGAAAGACGAAAGTGCTTTCAAAAAGTATGGTGAGAAAGGCAAAGATGGTGTTATAGAAATAACACTAAAGTAGTCAGTTCTTGTTGACAAGCAGGGCACATGAAATTACCGTTATCTCCCTGCAGTAAGTGAAGTTGCAGTATGTGGCAAGATCCTCCGGGGAATGGTAATTGGGATCCATTTTATTTGAATAGAAGAACAATGCCTTGTATCCGTTTAAATAAAAGGGAAAACTGTCACTCTGCCTGTTGAAGCTATTATCATTTAGAAAATTCAGGTTTGTGAATTTTGAGCATAAAGTCTCTGCCTCTTTTCTTAGAAAGTGTGAATTGTCGTAGTCAATTATATTAACAAACCAGTTTTTCTTATTATCATCAGGTTCATAGGCTATCATATCGTTATTGAGCATGAACTTGATCTTCATACCCGACATAGCCGCTTTTACTGCATAATTATTGCTTCCATGCAGTCCCAGTTCTTCGGCGCCGAATGCAATGAACTTAATGGTGTCCGAAGGGATAAAACCAGTTTTCTTCATTATCCTCGCCACTTCGAGAGCGGCGGCAATTCCACTCGCATTATCATTAGCGCCCGGGACGGTTAAGAAAGGATCGCCTGTACCAAGTATATTATCATAATGTGCTCCCATAACAGAGACTGAGTCTGATGGTCCGGCCGGCTCCAGGGTTGCTATTACGTTGTATTGCCATTGCTTATAGAGATTGTCCCTGTATTCCCTTTCAAGCCAGAATGAATCCAGCTTTACACCTGTATATCCGAATTGCTTAAATTTATTCATTATTCCAGTAGCGACTTTCCTCCTTTCTTCTGAAAGTGCAAATCTTGTACCCATATCCTGTAACCAGGTGACATATGATTCAATTGAATCGGCGCTTATCTCTGTGGTCATCTGGTAAATGAGTGCTTCATTCCTGAGGAGTCGGGAATCATCCTTCGAACAACCGTTGGTTGCCAGTATGGTGTAAATCAGGATAATATAGCGTAACAGATTGTAATTATATTTCATGCGACGAAAATTAATGGTTGTCTGATGAAGCACGTAACCGGGATGAACTCTCCCATGCAACGTTTTATTGCCTCGAATATAACTAATTTTTATAATTTTGCTTAGTTTGTTATTAGGTACAGAAGAGATCGACAATGACTAATATACCCTCAAAATATGAGCCAGGAAAGGCTGAAAGCAAATGGTACAGCTACTGGATGAAACATGGATTTTTTGCAAGCAAACCTGATGACAGGGAGCCCTATACCATAGTGATACCTCCTCCAAACGTAACAGGGGTACTGCACATGGGCCATATGCTGAATAATACAATCCAGGATGTTCTTATCAGGAGGGCCAGGATGACAGGAAAAAATGCATGTTGGGTTCCGGGTACCGATCATGCCTCAATAGCTACAGAAGCAAAAGTTGTGGCAAAGCTTAAGAGTGAGGGTATTGAAAAAAGGAATATTTCGAGGGAAGAATTCCTTAAACATGCCTGGGAGTGGACTGACAAACATGGTGGGATTATCCTTTCCCAGCTAAAAAAACTGGGGGCTTCGTGCGACTGGGACAGGACTCTTTTTACAATGGATGATAAGAGGTATGACTCAGTTATAAAAGTATTTGTCGATCTGTTCTGCAAGGGATTGATATACAGGGGTGTGAGAATGGTTAACTGGGATCCGGAGGCCAAGACCGCCGTTTCTGATGAGGAGGTAAATTATACTGAGGAGAAATCAAAGCTGTATTATGTAAAATACAGGGTTGCCGATTCTGATAAATATGTAA
Organism: uncultured Rikenellaceae bacterium; assembly: GCA_964595725.1. GTDB lineage: Bacteria > Bacteroidota > Bacteroidia > Bacteroidales > VadinHA17 > LD21. The sequence continues at coordinate 4,177 of CAZQRQ010000042.1, forward strand.
TGATTGCAACAACCAGGCCCGAAACGATACTGGGCGATACTGCAGTATGTGCCAATCCGAACGACCAAAGATATTCATGGCTTAAAGGCAGGAAGGTCATAGTACCGATGGTCAAACGCGAGGTACCTTTTATTTACGATGAATATGTTGATATGGAATTCGGAACAGGTTGCCTGAAGATAACGCCGGCACACGACATAAATGACTACGAAATCGGGATAAGGCATAATCTTCCCTCCGTAGATATTTTCAATGATGATGGGACGATCAGTTCAAGGGCCGGTTTATTTGTAGGTGTTGACAGGTTTAAGGCACGTGATCTTTCTGAAGAAAAACTGAGAGATGAAGGTGCACTCGAGAGGATAGAGAAATACAATAACAAGATTGGAAGATCAGAAAGAACTGATGCTGTTATCGAGCCCAAACTGTCGATGCAGTGGTTCCTTAAAATGAAAGAAATATCAGCTCCTGCACTTGACTCTGTTATAAACGGGGAGGTGCACCTTCATCCGGCAAAGTTTAAAAACCTGTACCGTCACTGGATGGAAAATGTTCACGACTGGTGTATAAGCCGCCAGCTGTGGTGGGGACACAGGATTCCGGCATGGTATTATAATGGAAACGAATTTGTCGTTGCCGGGAATGCTGATGAGGCACTTGAACTCGCCATTAAGGCCAGCGGGAATAAAAATATTTCGAAGGTTGATCTTCATCAGGACGAAGATGTTCTTGATACATGGTTCTCATCATGGCTGTGGCCGATAACGAGTTTCAACGGGATTCTGGAGCCGGGTAATGATGATATGAAATACTACTATCCCACAAATGATCTTATTACTGCACCTGAGATCCTCTTTTTCTGGGTCGCTCGTATGATCATTGCCGGTTATGAGTTCGAAGGTAAGAAACCATTCAGAAATGTATACCTTACCGGGCTTGTCAGGGATCACCTGAGAAGGAAAATGTCCAAATCGCTTGGCAATTCACCTGAGCCTCTGGATCTTATCGAAAAATATGGTGCAGACGGTGTAAGAGTTGGGATGCTGCTCTGTTCCCCTGCCGGGAATGATCTCCTGTACGATGACTCACTACCTGAGCAGGGTCGAAATTTTGCAAACAAGATATGGAACGCTTTCAGACTGGTCAAAGGATGGGAAACCGATGCCGATATTGATCAACCTGCATCTTCAGCAATGGCAGTTGAGTGGATGGAAGAGGTACTTAAGAGATCGCTATCAGATATTGACCATGATTTCAATAAGTTCAGGATATCTGAATCCCTGATGAAGGCTTACAAGCTTTTCTGGGATGAGTTTTCAGGCTGGTATCTCGAGATCATAAAACCTGCTTACCAAAAACCAATTGACACGGAAACATATAATTCAACCATCACCATCCTTGAAAAACTGTTACATATTATACATCCGTTCATGCCTTTCATAACAGAGGAGATCTGGCAACTCATCAGGATGAGGAAAGAAGGGGAAAGCCTGATGGTAAGCATGATGCCTGAACACAGACAATGCAACAGGGAATTACTGGATAATTTTGAAACAAGCAAGGAAATAATAAGTGCTATCAGGGGGATAAGAAAGGAATACAAGATGCCACAGGCAGATAAACCCGGGCTATATATCAAGTCGGGTAACCCGGCTGACAGGTATTTCCTACCTGTAATCGTCAAGATGGGTAACCTGTCTGAAGTTATTTTCATTGACAGGAAGCCTGAAGCAAGGTGTGCCACCTTCATGGTGAAGACAATAGAATATTTTATCCCTGTGCATACAATAGCAGATATAGAAGAAGAATTAAAAAAAGTTGAGGCTGACCTTGATTATACAAGAGGATTTCTTGCATCGGTTATGAAAAAACTTGATAATGAAAGGTTTGTGCAAAATGCTCCGGAGGCAGTTATTGGTATTGAACGGAAGAAAAAAGCAGATGCCGAAGCTATGATAAAGGTTCTTGAAGAACGTAAAAAGGAACTTGTAAATCTGAGATTGTAATCAGCTTTCGTTATAACGATACCCCGGTCAGCAGATTTTGTGATCCTTAGCTCATTATGGCATAAGTTTCCTGACGAAGTAATTGTCTTCAATCTTAACAACCTGCCAGTCGCTATTCAGTATAAGGTGCCAGCCATCGCCATAATAATGGTTTTTGGCTTCCTTGAAGTTCTTAGCAGTAATCCTGGAAAACCTGAGGTTTGATGAAACAAGGCACCCTCCTTTTTCAACTGTGAGTTTTCCCCAGTTGTCGGAGATTCTAATTGCATCATATATTGTACCCAGTGTATCCAGCGGTCTGATATCGCCGGGTTCGAAATCGAAATACGGACTTTCGAGCTCGAGATAAACAACAGGTTTCTCTGTAAAGGTTGAGAGCTGGCGTCGGTTACGTTCTTTTATAAAGGCCAGCCGTTCTTCTTCTTCCTTATAAATAGACTCCACATCATAACCGAGAGCAAGGCTGCCCGCAACATCCCTGCAAAACTCGGGCAAATGGATATTATATGATTTCTCAACTATCATTGCAAGATTTACTGTATCGCATTTTATTTCTTTTAGGTCAAAACCGTTACTGTATGCCAGGTATGCGTAAAGTGCACCGCTGATGATGCCGAAAGATCTTGAATATGAAGGGAACCTGTAAATACTGTCAAGGTTCTGGATCAGTTTCTCCTTTACCTCCTCATCGCTGTTATTGCACAGGATAGTATACGTGAAAGTTGGCAGCCCCTCGTGGTTTTCAAACCTGTTTTCATCTGCGATCCTGCCAGGGTATTGCTCTCTTCTTGCTCCCCTGAAAATCAGTGCGTCACGTATTGCCTGTATCCTTTTTTCACCGGTCGATTCAACAGCGTTCCGTAGTGCTCGCCATTCCAGTTTTAACAGTAGCCGGGCCGGCTTTTCATCCATATGTCTGGTGTTAAAAGGCATTGTTTCCAGGCCTGATATTCTTTGGTAATAATGGAACAACGACCTTATGGTCATTGTTTTAATCCTGTAATCATCCTCGAACCTGGGTAACGGGACCATGGCAAAAAGCGCCCCGCCAAACTCGATATCTCCCATGTTAATAATTCTTTCTCCGGGATAATCACCTGTGTATACCCCGTCTTTTAGCTTCAGGATACCCTCATTATCCTGCTGGTTTGCATAAAGTTTTCTTGAGATTCGATCCACATACATAATAGGTCCATAGAGATTTATACCCCACAGTTTTCCCCCGTCATTATTGCAGATTGTCTCAACCTCGTTGAAGTATTTTGTAGCTTTCTCGGGTGTGAAATACGTTGTTAAGTTATCTCTTGAGCAACTCACGGCCAGAAGCACAAGGAAGATAATCTGTCCTTTTTTCATTTTTTAAATTTGGTCTTCAAAAATAAGGAAAATATTTTCATTTAGCAGGTAACACTAAATATTCATCAGATGTCATGCTATATCTTCACGGAAGCAAATCTCATCATCCTTATGGTTCTCCATTGTTGCGCTCTTGATACTTACATTCAGTTCGAACCCTATAAGCAGGGCTATGGAATTAAGGTAAAGCCACAGCAATATTACCATCAGGGTCCCTATCGATCCGTACAGTTTATTATACTGCCCGAAATTGTTAACATAAGCCGAGAAGCCCAGGGAGGTCACTATGAACAGGAATGTCGCCACAATTGACCCGGGTGATATAAACCGTAAATCGCTCCTTTTTGCAGGCGCCAGCCAGTAGAGAAAGGAAATAGCCAGGAAAAGCAGGAGCACGATAATGATCCACTTAAGTATTATGATGAGATAACTCAGGAGGCTTCTTTCAAGAACTTGAAGTTCCACCAGCCTGTTGAAAGCCATTTTCCCGAAAATAACCATGAACCCGGCAAGTGAAATCATTAAGACAATCAGTAAGAGCAGTACTATTGATATTTTCCTCTGGGCGATCCATGTTCGTGTCCTGAATTTATGCGCTGAAACAACAAAGGCATGAATCAGGGCATGGATACCGTTTGTAGAGAAAATAATTGTTGCGAAGAACATTATTATCAGAAGAGCTCCGCTCTTTCTTGTTATCACATCCACAATCGTTGATTCCAGGAATGAATATGCTTCAGCAGGGATGATGCTTTCAAATAGCCTTATAAGCTCTTCCTGGAAATTAGGTATTGGTATGAAGGGAATAAGTGTAAACAGAAAGAATGATGCCGGCAGCAGGGCCATAAGCAGGTTGAACGCAATTGAAGAAGCTCTTGTCACCAGCACTCCTTTTCCAAACCCCCGTACAATGAATTTTAAGACATCCTGCAGCGGAATGCCCTCGAAACCAGGAAGAACCAGCTTCTTTATCCTGTCGGTTCTGTTATTTACAGAGAACAGTTTCATTGATCAATCTTTCATAGCCTTGAGGCTCATATCCAGACCCTTTATCTGATGGGTAAGTGCTCCCACGGATACGTAATTAACTCCACATTCGGCATATAGTCTTATATTCTCAATGGTGATTCCGCCGGAAGACTCTGTTTCATATTTCCCGTTAATAAGGCCAACGGCAGTTCTTGTATCACTTACTGAGAAATTATCAAGCATTATGCGGTTAACTCCTCCAACTGATATTATCTCTTCAACATCATTAAGATTCCTTGCCTCGATCTCAATTATAAGATCCCTCTTTGTTTTCTTTAGGTAATTGCGGCTTCTCTCTATGGCCGGTTTAATGCCACCGGCATAATCTATATGGTTGTCTTTAAGCATTATCATATCGAACAGGCCCATCCTGTGATTATACCCTCCCCCGATCCTTACAGCCTCTTTTTCCAGGAACCTCATTCCCGGGCAAGTTTTTCTGGTATCCAGGATCTTTGTGTCCAGGCCTTTAAGCTTGTCGACATATCTTCTGGTTGTGGTGGAGATACCGCTCATTCTTTGCATAACATTGAGAGCAAGCCTTTCTGATCGAAGGACAGATTGCAGATTCCCGTTAACATAAAATGCAATATCGCCCTGCGAGACTTCTGTCCCGTCAGGAATAAGAATATCGATGAGAATTGATTTATCGGAGTATTTAAAAATCGCTTCAGCTACATTCACTCCTGCAAGAACACCGCTTTGCTTAATTAATAACCTGGCTTTCCCTTTCGCATCTTCGGGTATGCATGCCAGGGATGAGTGGTCGCCGTCACCTGTGTCTTCGTTAAAACTGAGCCTGATGAACTCAGAGAGAATATTATCTTCCATTATCAGGTTCAATGCGTATCTGGTGAATCAGCAGATCATTACCCACCTTTTTCAAAAGAAAATAAACCCTGAAATCACCTTTCTCGGTTTTAAGATTACATATGGCATACTCTGAGTCGGGTGTTCCTCCATGGTGAAGAATTACGAAGTCTTTTGTCTTATGCCCGGTGAAAAAGTCTTTAAATATAGTTTCGGCAATATTTTTCTTATAAAAATCTTCCTTACCAAGCAGAACAACCTGCACTGTTGAGTTAAAGTGCTTCGATAGCTGGGTGGCATTACCTGCCTTGAAAGCCAGGGAAATGCCCGAGGGGATCCTGGTCTGATCCTGCGATCTGACCTGTAAGGAGACCAGCAGCGCAATAGTTGCAGGAATTAACCACTTTCTGTCCATGACATTTCAGTTTTCTGTGAATCTTTAAAATAATAGACCCGCTGACAAATTTAATCAAAATCCGTTAAGAAGTTACTTATATGCTGTTTGTAATGCTGAATCCAGTTGTTTAATTACTATTTTTGTGATTACCGGATCATTAATCACATTAACAGGTCAGGCAGAATGGCATGAAAATCACCTTGATACAGACAGGCAAGACTACGTCAGATTATATTTTGAAAGGTGTGGATGATTATGTCTCACGTATCAGAAGATACACTGCATTTGAAATAGATACTGTCCCCGATCTTAAGAATACAAGGAATATGCCGCCTGATGAGCAGAAGGAAAGAGAGGGAAAGGGAATTGTACGGCTTCTGGCCAATGATGATTATATCATTACCCTTGATGAATCGGGGAAAAGCTGGTCAACAATTGAGTTCGCCACAAACCTTCAGAAAATTTTTATGATGACGAAAAAAAGAGTCGTATTCATTACCGGAGGTCCCTGGGGCGTGGCAGATGAAGTACGCCAAAGATCCGGGATGGTGCTTTCGCTGTCGAGGATGACTTTTTCTCATCAGCTGGTACGATTATTGTTCGCTGAACAGCTATACAGGATCCTGACGGTAATTAACGGAGATCCCTATCATCATGAATAGCCTTTTACCTTGATACTATGAAACCTGCACGGATTAGATGGGTACTTGTAATTACCACAATTGTGCTGATACTGTTTGCAGTAATTGCTGAATCTTTGTATTTCAGCGATTATGAATACAGGTTCAGAACCCGCAGGTTCAACAGGATCCTTAAGGAGAAAGAAGTGGTTACCGAAGAGTGCCTTGATAATCTCAGGAGTATACTGGATGAAGGCGAGGACTTCGGGACATTTACGAGGAGCGGACTATTTTCAAGAATAGAAAGGGAAAACATTACCCTGCTGTACTATCTTGATGACAGGCTGGCTGACTGGTCGGACAATAGTTTTGAAGTACCTGCTGATTATGTGGATACACTGTTTTCGCGCCCTATCGTCTTTATCTATAACGGATGGTTTATTTCAAAAACCAGCAGATCAGGTAATGAAAGGATAATTGCTCTTCTGAGGATAAGAAATGATTTCGGTTTTGAGAATGACCTGGTCAGAAACGGTTTCACACCGGCATTTAAAGTACCTGAAAGTACTAATATCAGTTTCGATAACCAGGATAAGGAATTTGGTGTGTATAATTCTGAAAACCAGTGGCTTTTTTCCCTGGTCTTTCCTGAAGAAAAAGAACCCACATTATTTATTTTTTTTCCGGTCATTTTCTGGTCACTTTCGATTATTTCCCTGATACTTCTTATCTGTAGCCTTTCCGCATACTTTGCACGGAAAGGCAGACCTTTTCCCGCAATGCTGACCGGGATAGCCTCTTTGACGGTTTTATACACCGTAATACTCATTTTTCACGCCCCGGCGACTTTCTATAAAACTGATCTTTTCTCCGGATACAGGTTCTCTGCAAATGCTTTAATCCCATCACTGGGGCACTTTTTCCTGTTTAGCTTATTTATTTCACTTTCGGCATTTCTGTTCTATAAATATTTCCCGTTAAGAACTTTAAAGCCCGGAAACAGACTGCGACAGGTAATACTAACATCTCTGTTGCTTATAACAGGAGTTATTCCGGTACTTTTTTTCCATTCCCTTTTCACTCAGCTTGTATTTGATGCTGGGATTAATTTTGAACCTCACAGGGTTCTGGATCTCTCAGCCTACAGCTTTATCGGATTTATTTCCGTTTTTCTCCTGGCACTATTACCATTTTTCTATATCCTCAGGATTTTCACGGCCATAAAACACTTGAGCAGAAGTATTATATTAATTTCTCTGGCTGTTTCTCTGGCAGGATTTATTGCTGCCTGGCTTTCCGGCTATGATGATAATGCAATTGTAGCTTTATTGTACATTTCCGTATCGGTAGTTGCATGGTATGCAATGGATAAAAGGATTTCCATGTTCAACTCAACTGTTTTGCTTTCGTTGATTTTCGGACTTTATTCCCTGTATTATATTATCAATCTCTCCGAGGAAAAAAGAACCGAGAACAAAAAAGTCCTTGCAGTATCATATTCAACAGAGCACGATCCTGAGGCCGAACATCTCCTGCTTGAGTTGTGGACAGGACTCTCGAGGGATACCGTTCTCAAAAAGACTCTTGGTTCTGAACTCACGCAACAGAGCGATATGGAAATTAGAAATTACCTTAGTGCAACGTATTTTGGTGGTTACTGGGAAAATTTCAGACTAAGCATTGTAAGTTGCAGGAATGACTGGCCACTGATTATTGAGTCAGAGAATAGAATGGTCGATAATTGCTTTGATTTCTTCATGAACAGGATAAAAAAGTATGGACATCCGCTAACAGGTACGGGGTTTTATTATCTTGATGATCAAGGAGGAAGGTCGTATTATATGTGCCCCCTGTTCTATGACCTGGGTGATAACTATTCCAATGGCCTTTTTATTGAACTCTACGGGGATGTGGATGCATTTCAGGAAGGTTATTCGGAATTGCTGCTCGATAAGAAATACCAGGGATATATCAAGCTGAAGGATTACTCATTTGCCAAATATATTAATGGTAACCTAGTCCTCAGAACCGGTGATTTTCCGTATGATAAAACTGATAATGAGTATATTGATAAAGACAGTGATTACAGGATCTTCAACAAGGAAGGTTATAATCACGTCCTGTACAAAAACGGGAATGTGACGGTTCTAATAAGTGAACCCAAGCTTTCCGCGGTCAATGTTCTTGTTTCATTTGCCTACCTGTTCGCATTCATCCTGCTGCTAACAAACCTGGTTGTACTTGTTGTATACAGGCCTTCCCTGAAGCAGCTTTTTTACCTCAACTTCAGACAGAAATTACAGATAGCTTTCATTGGTATTTTGTTGTTTTCTTTTATCTCAGTCGGGATATTGACCGCTTTTTTCAGTATAAAGCAGTACCAGCTACGCCATCTTGAAGCCATTAAGGAGAAGGTGACCTCGATATATATCGAGCTTGAAAACAGGCTTTCACTTGAGAACCGACTTTCACCCGACTGGCGGGATGAGAGCAATCCAAGCCTTAATGATCTTCTGATAAGGCTCTCGAACGTATTCAACACTGATATTAACCTGTACGACCTTAATGGCATTCTTATGGCTACATCACGTCCCGAGGTCTTCTATCGCGATCTTACAGGTAGCAGGATGAACATGGATGCCCTGATGAACCTGAAGTACCTTACAAAGAGCGAATATATTCAGAAGGAAAAGATTGCCTCACTGGAATATATTTCAGCATATGTGCCATTCTATAATGCTTCTAACCAGTTACTTGCATATCTGAACCTTCCTTATTTCAGGATGCAGAGCGTTATTGCACGCGAGATCAGCAATGTGATAGTTGTTGTTGTCAATTTCACTCTCCTGTTGATTGTTTTAACTATGAGCCTTGCAGTAATTATCGGGGGCAGGCTCACTTCGCCACTCAGGATGCTTAGCGAAGGACTTGCTTCCGTAGAGCTGGGCAAGAAGGGGAAGCACCTGGCATACAAGGGACAGGATGAGATCAGTGAGATGGTAAGACAATATAACAGGATGCTGGATGAACTGCAGGAAAGTGCTACCAAGCTGGCTAATTCCGAGAGGGAATATGCTTGGCGCGAAATGGCGAAGCAGGTGGCTCACGAAATTAAGAATCCTCTTACACCGATGAAGCTGAATATTCAGCAGCTTTACAAATCATGGAAGGATGGTATCCCCGGATTTGATAAAAAACTGGAACGTTTTACGAAGAACCAGATTGAATATATTGAAACACTCTCATCAATAGCATCCGCTTTTTCTTCATTTGCAAAGCTGCCAGCAGCAAATCCAGTTGAAGTCAACCTGACGGAACAGTTAAAAACAACGCTTGAATTATTCAGGGATATTGAGAAAGTAGCTTTCAGGATAGACTGGCCAGAGGACTGCCGTATTATGGTAATGGCAGACAAGGAACACCTTAACGGTATTTTCTCTAACCTTATCAAGAACGCGATACAGTCGATACCCCAGCAAAGTGACGGGATAATTAAAATAAAAATGACCCTTGGCAGCGATAAGGTCACAGTATCGATAACAGATAATGGTTCCGGTATCCCGGAGGAACTGAAGAAAAGCCTCTTCATACCTAATTTCACTACAAAATCTTCCGGGATGGGGCTGGGCCTTTCCATTGTTAAGCGGTATGTTGAAAATGCAGGAGGGAAAGTATGGTTTGAATCAGAGCCGGGTAAAGGATCCACATTCTTCGTGGAACTTCCTGTTATTTATACCGTTGAACGATTGGGCTGAGAGGTTAATTATTGAGCAGGGAAGAACCTTGCAATAAACAATTTATTGGCTATATTAGCACAACAGTTTTTGAACTGCTGACAGGAATGTTGCCGCGAAAGATACTAATATATATCACCAGCCTGATGGTGCTTCTCGGATTTAGCTCCGGAGTATCAGCATTCCAGACCCAGATCACAACAAACCAGAATGTATATAAAAGAGTTACCGGTGGTGCCCAGGCAGGTACTGACTTTGTTATTGTCGATGATCTTGTCGATTTTGACAAATTTAATACCGGTGATACCGTTCTTGTAATCCAGATGAAAGGGCTCAAGGCCACTGTGCAGGAAAGTTCTGCATATGGAACACCCCAGGATACACTTGGCTGTCCCGGGTACTATGAGTTTTTAATAATACAGTCAACCGATGTACCAACCCGGAAAATACAATTCAAGAATAATCTGACAAATAGCTATGATGTAAAAGGAGATGTACAGATAATTAGGGTGCCCTCATATAATTCAGCTTCAGTAGAAGCAACACTTTCATGTCCTCCGTGGGATACAATAGCAAAAACAGGAGGTGTTCTGACCATGATTGTGGGAAAGACACTTACCCTGAATGCCGATATTGATGTTACTGGAAAGGGATTCATTGGTGGATCAATATATGCAGGGAATGGGGAATGTCTCGAAACGCCGGGGTATGATTATTACTTTTATGATGTCAGTTTTATGAATTCCGGGTTCAAGGGAGGCAGTCTCATAACACAGGCATGGATTGATCCTGTCACCCAGTACCCTATTTATCCCGGATATGCAAAAGGCAAAGGTGCCAATTTCAACGGAGGTGGCGGTGGAAACGGTAGGTTTTCAGGTGGGGGTGGCGGTTCTAATTATGGTGCCGGGGGAAAAGGCGGAAGAGAAAGTAGTGACAATTGCGGTGTACCTCAAGACGGAGGTCTGGGAGGGAGACAGATTAAGTTTACATATCTGGTCGGAGGTATTTATCTTGGGGGAGGTGGAGGCGGATCCACTTCAGGTGGCGGAAATGGAAGCGACGGAGGACATGGTGGAGGTATTGTGATAATAATTTGTAATGATATAGAAGGTAGGGGCCATTCAATAATTGCTGATGGTGAACATCCTGCCATTACAGCTACCGGTATTGCCGGTGCAGGTGGAGGAGGGGCGGGAGGTTCCGTTGCATTATACCTTGAATCATTCTCTACTGAATCCAACCTGACAATATCCGCAAAAGGAGGGCAGGGAGGAAATAATGCAGACACATTTGGTGAAGGAGGAGGTGGCGGTGGCGGCCTTATCTGGATTAATGGCATTTCAATACCGGCTAACGTGATACGAACTGTTGCAGGAGGAGAAAAAGGGACAAGGTCTGGAGGTTCTACAGCTACTGCTGGAGCTGCAGGTGAAAGCCTTACCACATATGTTCCTGTACTGAACGGTTTCCTCTTTAATTCAATACGTTCTTCGGGTACCAATACTCTTACCGACTCCATATGCTCAAACCAGGTTCCACCCGAGATTCTTGGTACTATACCTGTAGGCGGATCAGGATCGTACACTTATAAATGGCAGAGACAGGACGATAGTGGCGGACCAATAGTGGATATCCCGTCATCAGACGTCCAGAACTATACCTTTTCAGCTCCTGAAGCCGATACTTTTTTCATCAGGAGAGTTGTTAATGACGATGTTACTGCCCTGGTAGACATCAGCAAGTGGGTTAAGATGATTGTGCAACCTGCCATCCAGTTCAACAATATAGTTACCAATCCTGACACGATCTGCTTTAACGGCGATCCTCAGATTATTATGCAAGGTACCACTGATCTCGTGGTACCTACGGTAAAATACCTTTATTATCTCTGGCAGACAAGTACAAATTACGGGGTGAACTGGAGCGTGCCAGATACACTGGGTAAGGAATTTGATCCGCCCGCCGGGCTGCAGATTGATACATGGTACAGGAGGGTAGTTATTTCCGGAAGATGTATCGATTTCAATGGTGTCGACAGTATAAAGGTGCTTCCTTTGCTTGGCGACAACCTTATTTCTGTATCCAGCGATACGATATGTTTCGGGGGCAACACCGACCTGGCAACTGTGGCCGGACCAAGCGGAGGGCTGCCGACAGACTACAGGTACCAGTGGGAGTACAGTTCAACGGGTCTTGATGGTTCATGGAGTGCGGTTGCAGGAGAGACATCGTCGACATACGATCCGGATGTTGCCGTTTCATTGCCAGTGGGGAATCATTACTACAGGAGAAAGGTGTTCTCGGGTGAAATGGATGCATGCCGCGATTCAAGCAACTCAGCCTTGAGAAAGGTGTGGCCTGTTATAACTGGCAATACCATTGAAGCAGATCAGACGATAGGGTACGACAGCATACCGGATCTTCTCACTGAGACGGTAACAATTGGTGGTGGTGACGGAGCTGACTATTCATTTCTCTGGATAAAGGATACACTGACTTACCCGGATGCACCCGGGCCCAATCCTGTTGATCAGAATTACTACCAGCCGCCGGCACTGAAATGGACCATGTCGCTCCTCAGGGTGGCATCCTCGTCAGCATGTATGGATACAAGTAATTCAGTCAAGATTATTGTGCATGCCCCGATATCCAATACCATATCTCTTCAAAATCCCAACCTGGATGTAATATATACGGGTCAGGATCCCGAACAGATAACAGGGTCTTCCCCTGCTGGCGGCTCGGGTATCCCTGGTGATTATTCATACAAATGGTACAGGGCAGTAACCGATAATGTACCGGCAGAAGAGGACTGGATACTTATTACTGACAGCACCAGGATACATCTAAAGCCGGGCATACTCACACAGACAACCTGGTTCAGGCGTGATGTAAGCTCCCCGGAGGTTAATCCCACTTCCACTTACGAGAGTAATTACCTTAAGGTTGAAGTACTGCCACAGATCCAAAACTACGGTATCACGGCAGGATACGTGATCTGCGCGGGATTCCGGCCTCCACAGATTAAGGGAGAAACGGGACTGGCCGGTGGTGATGGTAACTATACCTATACCTGGCAGGACAGTACAGCAACCCAACCCTGGCAGAATATTACCGGCTTTGTAAAGTGTGATTCTGCCGACTTCAAGCCTCCCGTGCTGACACTCGACAGGTGGTACAGGAGAATTGTATATTCCGGACAGAATGACTGTGCTTCAGAAATATCAAATGACTCATATATTAAGGTTAACCCGCTACCGATAGCGGTGGTCACATCAATATTACCTCCTGATACGATATGCGAAAATGTGCCCAAACAGATAGAAATTACCGTTACTGGAAGCACATCGCCTTCATGGGATGTGGTCCTCGGTGAGAAGAGCATCTCGGGAAGCAGAAATGTATTACTGACACAGAATCAATCGACAGAAAGCTTTGCTGTTACGCCAGATTATAACGGTATAACAAACGACTCTACAGAATTTGTTTACAGGCTCGTTTCAGTAACCGATGCCAACGGATGTCTGGCAACATCTATGACAGGATCCAGAAAGCTTGTGGTGTGGGAGTCGCCTGATGCAGTAACAACAGGTGATGCGTCAGTATGCGGACCGGAATATACGATTACAGCCATACCAAGTGCGGGTGTTGGTACATGGTACAATACTTCAGGTCCTGGCTCTGTTGTCTTTGATCCGGATATTAACAGTCCTGTGGTGAAAGTCTCAGTAGACTCTGTTACTTCGGCCTGGAGTGAGCAAAATGTTTACACCTTCAAATGGAAGGAAGTCAACTGGCAATGTAAAGATTCAGCGTCACTTTCCGTGACCTATTATAAAAGGACAGGTATCGCGGATGCAGGAGATGACAGGGATGTTTACACAAACAGGTATTTCCGGAGAACAACGCTAAGTGTCGTTAAACCACTTGCCGGGACAGGATCGTGGACTGTAACTCCTTTAGTTTTTGAGCCTGAGTTCCTGACAGATACGACTTACCTGATGGATAACCTGAGCGGATCTCCTGATGGCAGTCAATACTTCTTTACCTGGAAAATTGATAATGGTGCATGTCATTCAAATATTGATGAGTTCACAATCACTGTGTATGAAATGATTATTCCGCAGGGCTTTTCACCGAACGGAGACGGGGAAAATGATGTTTTCCTGATAGAGGGTCTTAATACTGATCCTTCTACAAATGAGGTCACTCTGCGGATTTTCAACATAGCGGGTTCAGAAGTGTTCCTTACAGGAAATACAGCAGGCAATACCTGGACAGACTGGACAGGTACTGATAACAAAGGTGTGGATCTGCCTGACGGAACTTATTATTTCAGCCTGATAATAAAAAGAACAGGGGAAAGTAACAAAGAGGCGCTGAAGCAAAGCGGATTCATAATACTTAAGAGATCGAGAAACTGAATATTATTTAAATGGTATAGTTAAAAACAACATGCTGAAGATACGGTTATATTTGATGTCAGTTTTATTGATTACTGCTCTTTTTTCTGAAGCACAGGAAACAACAGAGCAGGGAGAGATCAGTCTCACCTATCCTGTGTACAGCCAGTACCTTCACAACGGGCTTATCATAAATCCTGCATATGCAGGCTCCAGGGAAGGCATAAGCCTTTTCCTTTCGAGCCGATACCAGTGGCTCGGACTCGGTGACGGAGCACCCAGGTCACAGACGTTATCGATGCATTCGCTTATGAAGAATGACCACGTGGGCCTTGGTTTGTCAGGACAGTATTATACCTACGGAGTAACAAAACTGGTAAACATAAATGCAGATTATGCATACCAGATAAGAATCGGGCATGGCCGCCTGGCACTTGGCCTGAATGCCGGATTCAATATGCTGAGTTCGAATTATTCTGCCGACTTTATATATTCACTGACAAGTTCCCGCCATCCCGGCAGCAACGGAGGTACTGATGTTGCATTTCTAAATGATGAAAAACCGGTTATGGTACCGAATGTAGGATCGGGATTCTATTATTTCAGCGACCGGTTTTTTTTCGGAGCGGCGGTGCCTTCTTTCCTGAGCTTCACCAGAAATGACGGGAAAGTTGCGTATAAGACCTTCAGCGATTTTGATGTGTTGATATCGGCAGGCGCACTTGTTTCATTTTCGGAGTCGTTAAAATTCAAGCCGTCTGTGTTTGTTCAGCTTTCAACGCAGCCATCAAAGCCTATGCGAATAGATCTTAACGGGAACTTAATTATTTCAGACTTTCTGTGGATAGGGGCATCATGGAGAACTTCAGCGCAGGTTATTATCGGAATATTGCAGTTTCAGGTTACACCACAGGTTATGTTCGGATTTTCATACGATTATTCTGTCGGCCAGATGGACCTCGTAAATTATGGGTCACTGGAAGCTGTTTTCAGGTACGAATTCGGCTACAGGGTATCGGCTGCCAATCCAAGGTATTTTTAGGAATGAGTAGAATTGAAAAACATATATCGCTGGTATTCATCATATTAAACATGGCATTGACTGGCAGTATGGCACAGCCACCGGTTTATATTGTGGAAAAATCGGCCATCAGCACACCGGAATACAGCGAAATAGCTCCTGTGGTCTTCGGAAAGGGAATTATATATTGTTCAGACAAAAGAGTCTCAATTCTCAGAAAGCGTACTTTCAACAATGAAAGACTTTTCAATATCTACATTACTGAACCTGTCGATTCTATAAAGTGGGACAAGCCTGTGCAGGTAAAGGGAAACGGAGTTAGCATGGAGTTTTACGGTCCTGTGACCATTGCTCCGGATTATTCCACAATATACTTCACAAGCTGTATCATTTCAGGTAAGGCAGCCAGGCGAAAGGATGTAAATAATCCTCTTGGAATATTTTCAGGAAGGCTATCCGAAAATGTCATTTACGACATAAAGCCTTTTGAATACAACAGCACAGAGTACAATGTTGCTCACCCTTCCCTGAGCAGTGACGGGAAATATCTCTTCTTTGCATCGGATATGCCAGGCGGACAGGGCAGGTCAGACCTATATTATTGTGAAAAGGCGGATGGCAAATGGGGTGCGCCTGTAAATATGGGGAGCAAGGTCAATTCACCTTCAAGGGAAAACTATCCTTTTTCACATCCTTCGGGCAGGCTTTACTTCAGTTCCGACAGGCAGGGAGGAGAAGCATGGCTGGGAGGCATGGACATATATTACACTTCCTTAATATCCGGTGAATGGGAAGAGCCTGTCGCACTGCCGGCACCAATAAATTCTACGTCGGATGATTTCGCATTTACGGCTGACGACAACCTGCAGGAGGGGTATTTTACAAGGTTTAATGGCAGGAACGACGACATCCTGAAATATACTTCAACAATCAAGAGGGTTGTGAACTGCAATCCATTACAGATAAATAATTATTGCTATGAGTTTGTAGAAGAGAATGCCATCAAATTTGATACTATGCCAGTACCTTTTAAATACCGGTGGAATTTCGGAGATGGAACTACCGCGGAAGGAATAAAGGTGCAGCATTGCTACCCGGGACCTGGCAATTACGTGGTACATCTTGATATCATAGACCTTCTTACCAACGAAGTTGAGACTGATCAGAAAACCTATCAACTTGATATTACCGCATTTGAACAACCTTATATTTCCGGACCCGATCAATGTACTGTTGACCAGCCAATAAGGCTCAGTGCAGACAGCACCAACCTGCCTGGCTGGGACATTACAGAATATTACTGGAATTTAGGTGATGAAACAGTATTAATTGGCAAGAATGTTGATAAGACCTATTTAAGGCCGGGCACGTATACTATACAACTTATAGTTACCGGAACACCGGATGCTAGTGGAGCTGCCAGAGAGGCATGTGTGTCAAAAAACATTCTTGTGGTACGCCGGCCCTGATATATAAAATGATTACTTTTGTGAGCAAATGCTATTAAGGAAATTTATATTGAAATTTATACCAACACTAACATTTATTGTAAGCATAGTCAGTTCTAACCTGTTTTCACAGCCGGTCCCCGGGGAGGATGAAAATATTGAGTTTTTAGTGACTTTTGGCAGGCAGGGAGAAACATCATGGGGAGATGACGACTTCTCGCAGACATGGTTTTTTGCCATTCCAAAAGAATATACAGGCCGGTTCTATATCAGGGTTTTTGATCCCGATACAGGAGGAGAGAATGATGAAGGAAAAGGTCCCTGGGACACCAGGATGCAGTATTCTCTCTATGGAGGTAAAGGTGTTGATCCTGAAGTGAATGAGGATTCAAGAGGCCTTTCACCGACAGGTAATTATAAAGGAGGAACTCTTATAGCCTCACGTACCTTCGGGAATGACAGCCAGTACGACAACAAGTATTATACATTCGGACCTTTCAATCCCTCTGAAGGTGACTTCAGTGAGCGATGGGGGTATATTTTCAAATTTATCTGCGATGGTGTCAGCGGGGATGACGGCAACCTTTATAAGTACTTTCTTTCCCGTGAGCCGAATAGTGATGTGCCGATAGAGGGGGCAAATGCATTTACCTACGAATACACTTTCAGGATGTGGAATAATACCCAAAGCGTTGCACATATCTACCCGTACATTGAAGATGGTGTAATATATGTTCAACAGAGGAACTTTGACTGGGACGACGATGGCACTATTGTAGTTGTATCGAGGGTGCGTAAAGGTATCACAGTTCCTATTTCCAATGAAGATGACTGGGCTGAATCCAGGATTGGTGTTGAGCCTCCGGAAGTGGGACTTTCCCTTGATTTCCAGTTCCATAAGAAACAGGATTTTCTTGTAAGAAATAATAATGTTGTAGTCTCACTTCAGAATCAGCGGGGGGATAACCTGAAATTTTTCAGTGCTCCTATCGGGGGTGTGCCTATATATGAGCCAAAAATCGGGGTGCACAAACTCGGAAAATAAACTCCTGAATATACAATGGGCATATTAAGAAAACGAAATATAACTGCCGGAATAATCCTGTCTCTTCTTTTCGTTTTCAATACTTCCTATGGACAGACATTCAGCTTTAAGACCTACGGCGAGGAAAGTAATTTACCTGATACATATATTTATACAATACTGCAGGGCGATGATGGTTTCCTGTGGATCGGTACCGGCAGGGGACTTGTGAAGTTTGACGGATTCTCCTTTCATCCTGTTATATATCCCGATTCAGTGTCGGACAGGTACGCGTCAGCAGGTCTTAAGGACCGTACTGGTCGCCTCTGGTTCGGATGCAATGATGGATCTCTTTTTTATACTGAAGGCAGTGGCCTGGTCAAGATGCCCGGTATCAACATGCAGAGCATCAGCGATATCATTGAGAGAGACGACGGGCGGATCTTTGTTATTCCACAGAGCAGGACTGTCATAAGCATTGATCCTGACAATCCCGGCGAATATGTTTCTTTCAGTGTCCCGGAAAATATTGTTATGTCGACCGCCTGCTTCACCGGGGAGAATGATCTTCTGCTGGGAACCCAGGAAAATCTTCTTTACTGTGAATTAACTGAGGATTCTTTATCTGCGATAGCCACTGTAGATGGCATTGAATACAGCAAGGTACAGTCAATAAAGCCTTTCAGGAACAGTGGTCTTTATCTGATCGGAACGGAAGGACAGGGTTTTTTTAAGCTTTCAATGAATGGAGGAAAACCTGACCTGGAAAGATTTGAGAAGCACCCGGAACTGGATTACCTTGATGTGAAAATGATAACAGAAGATGATGCCGGGAATATCTGGTTGTCGACATACGGGTCGGGGATATTGGAATTAATGCTTTCGGATAACGGGAAGGAGATTGTCTCTCTTAGCGGATTCAATACAGGTAACGGGCTTGCGGGAGATAATATAAGGGCTTTATTCCAGGATATGGAGGGCAATATTTGGATAGGTCTTTACGGTGAAGGACTGTCAGTAATGGTTTCCCAGGCTTTCAGCTTCTTCGCTCCTGGTGAAAATCCTGAAGAGAATAGTATTATCTATATAAAAGAAACTGATAATGGTTATTTCCTGGGAACGCCAAGAGGCTATTATATTTTTGATTTAGCCGAAGGTAAGGCCGGACCTCTTGTTAACCTCTCGTCAAAGACAGGGCAGAATGAGATCTCAGTTTTTTGCCTTGATGGCAATGACCTCTGGCTGGGAACCAAAGGGAACGGAGTATATCATGTTGACCGGAATGGATTTTCACGGCTTTTTTACAGGTCAGGTAATACCGGGGAGGATTATATTAAACACATAGCAACAGACAAATCAAGAGTCTGGTTGGGAACACTAAACGGAGTGATTATCATTGATAAAGCTTCCGGTGAAGCTGAAAAGAAATTCAGGATTGAAGACAGGCTGCCACATAACAGTATTAACCAGGTCTTTCTCAGGAAGAATGGTGATGCTATCATTGCTACTGAATGCGACAGGCTTTACACAATAAGTGTTGAAAAGGGAGTATCAGTTGATGACAAAATCATGTCGGGACTTACAAAGAACAAAGTCCTGTGCTTCAGCGAAAGTGACAGGGGAGAAATATGGGCCGGTACAGAAGGAAATGGCGTTTTCTATATTTCATCCGATTCTGTATTGAATATTACTACTGCCAACGGCCTGATCTCAAATTATTGCTACAGCATCCTAGCTGACTCAAGGGGCAAGGTATGGATAGGACATGAAAGAGGATTTTCAGTATTTGATACTTCAACAGGCATAGTAAAAGCCTATTCCAACGAATTTGCCAGAGGAGGAAATTGCAATCAGAATGCAATTTGTGAGACTGATGACGGGTATGTTCTTATTGGTACCACAGAAGGCATAATATCATATAATAGCAGTAAGGACAAGAGCAAGGTAATGGCTCCCATAAATAATATCCTTTCAGTTACAATAAATAACGTAGATTACCCGATCAGGTCAGCATATTCATTGCCATACAACAAATACAATATCGTTATAGAATATGTCGGGATAAATCTTAATGAACCGAATAAGGTATATTATTCCACCAGGCTCGATAACTGGGACAGTGACTGGTCTCCCTTAACTTCATCCAGGACGGTTACCTACCAGTTGAAAGACGGGCGATACAGGTTTAACCTGATATCTGTTAATGAGAGTGGAATGTCGCAGGATGTACCGGTGGCTTTTGATATTTTCATTAAAAGGCCTTTCTGGAGGTCCTGGTGGTTTATCCTTTCTGTTATTTTTATAACAGTTGGTGTTGTATTGCTTATTATCAGGGAGAGGGAAAAAGCTCACAAGAAAATTAGCGATTACCTTGAGAGTGAACTGGCTGCCAGGACCCGCCTGGTGATGCAACAGAAAGATGAGATCGAGGCCCAGAATGTTGAAATAACAGACAGCATCAATTATGCCAAACGGATACAATCGAGTATCCTGCCTGATATTAACAGGCTTAAGAGTGCTTTTTCTGACGCGTTTGTGATTTTCCACCCCAGGGATATAGTAAGCGGCGACTTCTACTGGTTCGACAGAATTGACGATGACAGGTTTATTGTAGTATGTGCCGACTCTACAGGACATGGGGTGCCAGGAGCTTTCATGTCGATGATAGGATCTACACTCCTGCAGGATATAATTGCAAGGAAAGGCATTACACGTCCTTCGGAGATACTTACACTTCTTGATGAACAAATATTCTCTACCCTTAACCAGAACGTAGATGTAGGCGTATCTAATGACGGTATGGATATGGTGGTGTTTGAAGTTAATTTTTCAACAAGACATATCAGGTTTGCTTCTGCAATGCGACCTGTAATAATAGTGATGGCCGGAGAATCTTATTATATCAAGGGAAACAGGTGCTCCGTCGGAGGAGAATCAGTAATAGAGAAATATTTTGATGACCAGGAATACTACCTGAACAATGGTGATTCAGTTTATCTATTCTCTGACGGGCTGCCTGACCAGTTCGGAGGTGAGGATGGTAAAAAACTTAAGATAAACAGGCTTAAGAAACTCATTGAGGATGTTCACACACTACCCATGGATGAGCAAAAGGAAGTTATCTCCAAGTTCTTCTATGACTGGAAAGGGGATTATGAACAGGTGGATGATGTGATATTAATGGGATTACGACTTTAATTTTCAGGATAACAGATACCGTTGGTTACAAGGACAATCTCGCAGGTTGAAGCCAGGTTACTTTCATTACCGGCCCTGTCCTTTACATAGAATTCATATTTGATCGTATCAGCTTCCGAATAAAAAAGATATAGGAAAGTGACGCTTATGGTTCCCCTCAGTATCTTATTCTGCCCTGTCCTTTCCATATATGGTATCCTGTAATCCGATGGTTTCAAGGGATCGTTATCAGGTACGGGGATCATCACTCCGCCTGATTTCCTGTACAGGGTAAGAAAGAGATTAGTGGTATCAGATGCTGGGATTTCTGTAGGATATTTCAGCCCAAGGTCACCATCACCATCTTCAAAATAGAATTTCAGCCTGCCTCCTTTTGAAAGATTTCCAAGAATGTCAGTGGTATCGAATACCTCAAAACTCGTGAAATCAATCGAAGGTATGGGAGGTAATGTTTCAATCTTGCCACATGAAAAAAGGGCAACTGACAGAAGAATAATGTATGAATGCCTGAATATTTTCATAGGAGGATGTTTCATTTCTCGCATCAAAAACCACACCAAAATAAACTATTTTTTTCTGAAAAATATCCTGACAGGTACTCCTGTAAGATCAAAATTCTTACGTAACCTGTTTTCAAGATACCTTTTATAAGGCTCCTTAATATACTGGGGAAGGTTGCAGAAAAAGGCAAATGATGGAGTATAAGTCGGCAACTGTGTTACATACTTTATTCTGATCTGCTTGCCTTTGGTGGCAGGTGGGGGATTAACCCTTACAACTTCCTGCATCACTTCATTCAGCTTTGAGGTTGATATCTTCCTTATCCTGTTATTATGAACCTTATCAATGAGTTCCAGGATATTAAAGATACGTTGCCTGTTTATTGCAGAAATGAAGAGGATATCATAATCTGCAAAAGGAGCGGTTCTTTCCCTGATCTCATTCTCTACAAGCTTTGCAGTTTTCGAATCCTTTTCAACCAGGTCCCATTTGTTAACCAGTACAATAAGGCCTTTATTGTTCTTCAGTATAAGAGATAAAATATTCACATCCTGGGATTCAATCCCCCTTGTAGCGTCAATCAGCAGGAGGCATATATCAGAATTTTCAATGGTCCTCACGGCCCTCATTACAGAATAGAATTCCACATCATCTGCCACCCTGCCTTTTTTCCTGAGTCCGGCAGTATCAACAATCAGAAAGTTATGATCGTACTTATTGTACCTGGTATAAATAGAGTCTCTCGTTGTCCCTGCAACTGGTGTAACAATATTTCGTTCTTCACCCAGGAGGGAATTAACGAGCGATGACTTGCCAACGTTTGGCCTTCCTACTATTGCTACCCTCGGAAGATCGGGGTCCTCATTCCCGCTTTCTCCCGGCAGTTCCTTAACAATTTCATCGAGAAGCTCACCTGTACCACTGCCACTGATCGAGCTTACCGGGAAGAAATCACCAAGGCCCAGTTCATAAAATTCTGTAGCTGCCATCAGGCGTTCATTATTGTCAACCTTGTTGACAACAAGGTATTTCTTTTTGCTGACCCTTCTAAGCATATCAGCCACGACTCTGTCCAGCTCATGCACTCCTGCCGTAACATCAGTCATGAATATAATTGCATCAGCCTCTTCAATTGCCAGTTTTACCTGTTTGTTGATCTCGCCCTCAAAGAGATCCTCAGAGTTTTCCACGTATCCGCCGGTATCAATAACAGAGAAATCGACCCCGTTCCATATTGACTTTCCGTAATTGCGATCACGGGTAACTCCACTCATCTCATCCACAATAGCTTCACGAGTCTCTGTTAACCTGTTGAAGAGAGTGGATTTCCCGACATTCGGTCTTCCTATTATTGCAACGATCCTGCTCATTTTCGTGTTTAAGTTACCGGTATCCGAATTTTTTCAGAGAGGCTGGTTTATCTCGCCAGTCTTTGACTACCCTTACATAAAGTTCCAGGTATATCCTCCGGCCAAAGAAATCTTCCATATCTTTCCTGGCTGATGTGCCTACTTTCTTCAGCATTTGTCCCCTGTGTCCTATTAATATGCCCTTCTGGCTTTCCCTAGCCACATTAATGATGGCCCGAATGCTGTTTTTCCCATGTTCCTCAACGAAGCTTTCGATCTCAACTTCAACCGAATAGGGGATCTCTTTCTGGTAATGCCTGAAGATCTTCTCCCGTATTATCTCTGCTGCAAAAAATCTCTCATACCTGTCTGTTAGCTGATCTTTCGGGAAGTATGGCTCTCCTTCGGGCAATTTGTCAAGGATGGATTTCAGGAGAATATCAAGGTTGAATTCCTTCAATGCTGATACAGGTATTATTTCTGATTGAGGGAAAGCACCATGCCATATC
>CAZQRQ010000043.1:0-26957 GCA_964595725.1 uncultured Rikenellaceae bacterium
TCAAATACTTATGAACGGAAATCAAGAATCTAAATTATTAATCGGACAATAGTGTTTTTTTATAATAAACATGTTTAATATCAGCAACATAAATTTTGAACTAAGTTTTTTTTGGTGTAATTTGTATGCTGTCTGAGATGTGGAAGTTCTTTATCATAGTCAGGATAAATGCATAAGAAATATTTCTCGTAAATACTTACAGGGAATGAATAAGGGCGGTATTTATGTATAGCATTTGAAAAGTTCCAAATCCTTACATAACAGGTTAAAAGTGAATAAATAATGCCGCCCTTTCATTTTTCATGGCAAATGAGCTGAGGCGGTACAAACCTCTATTCAGATACGGAATTCTCACATTAATAGATTCATAACCACGCATCTCAAAGTACTGTACCGCCTTTTCATTTAAATAAACTTTCAACCAAAGAACCTGCAGGCTTATTTCTTTTGAACCAGCTTGCTAATAGTAAGGCCCTGGACCAATATAGAAAAGCAAACGATAACGTAAGTGATAGTAACAAAAATATCTTTATTCAGGTCTGCCGGTATCGACAGTGCAAGGGCAATTGAAATTCCACCCCTCAGGCCGCCCCAGGTTAATACCAGGAGTGTCTTCCTGGCTATTTTTTCTTTAAGGCGTATCATAATGGAAGGCAGCCAGACTGAGATATATCTTGTTATCAGCCCGATAATAATAAGCAACAGCGAAATAATTATTATTGTTACATTTGTTTGGATGACAAGAAGTTCCAGGCCAATAAGCACAAACAGGATAGCATTTAAGATACCGTCTATAAGCTCCCAGAACTTGTCCACATATTCGACAGTGGTTGCAGACATGCCTAAAGATTTACCGTGATTCCCGGTAATCAGTCCTGCAACTACCATGGCCAGGGGGCCTGAGACATGTATATTATGAGCCAGTGTATAGCCACCCATCACCATAGCTATTGTTATCAGTACCTCAACCTGGTAGTTGTCGATACTGGCAAAAATTTTATACCCAAGATATCCCAGTATTATTCCGAGGATAACGCCTCCGATAGCTTCACGTCCGAATAATACAAGAACGTTACCTGCATTGAGTTCAACTCCTGGTTTTGTCAGTTGCAAGATTGTTATGAATAACACAACGGCAACGCCATCATTGAAAAGCGATTCACCGGCAATTTTCGTTTCAAGCGATTTTGATATGCCTGCAGTTTTAAGAATGCTCAGAACAGAAATTGGATCGGTGGGTGATATCAAGGCCCCAAACAGCAAGGTATTCACCAGCGATATCCTGATATTAAAAATTTGAAAAAGGAAAAAAGATGAGAACCCGATAATGAAAGTACTGAGAATAACACTTATGGTTGAGAAGACCAGTATGCTCAGTTTTTCACTCTTCAAATCCTGATACTTGATATGTATTGCTCCTGCAAAAAGCATGAAGCTCAGCATCCCTTCAAGAAGCAGTTCGCTGAAATTAATTGTACTCAGCTTTTCAGTAACCATGTTCTTAAACGGGGATAGCAACTGCCCTGAAACGATCAACAGAAGAGAAAACAGCAGTGATACGAACATAAGGCCGATCGTGCCGGGCAATTTCAGGAACCTGAAATTGATATAGGCAAAAGATGCTGATATTACTATTAATATTGAAACAAGATGAAATAATTCCATGACAACTTATTATAAGACCCGGGATGGAGAAAAGTACCTAAAATTAAGTTAAAGCTTTAATAATTCCAATTTGTAAATACCGGCAATCTCAACCGGGTCCACTTCACAAAATACATTAAAAGCAGCTGGGATAGCCGGGAAATGTCATTCCTGCTTTAACAGATAAGCTGGATTTTGTCGTACGGGACGCCATAATGCAAACAGCGTGGCAAGGCCGGCGATGATGAAAGCCAGCATAGCCGGCAGGATAAACATTAATATATCAAGGCTGATACGGTATTCGAAGGTTTGAAGCCATTTCCCTGCTACAACCAACGATAATCCGACCGCTATAATG
Organism: uncultured Rikenellaceae bacterium; assembly: GCA_964595725.1. Lineage (GTDB taxonomy): Bacteria > Bacteroidota > Bacteroidia > Bacteroidales > VadinHA17 > LD21. The sequence goes on from CAZQRQ010000043.1 coordinate 2,003, forward strand.
AAGCTGACACCTATCCTGCTGATCAGGTTTGTATAGATCAGTGAAAGAATGCCAGGCAGGTCGGCTCCATACACTTTCCTTACAGCTATTTCCCGGGACTTCTTTTCCACAGAAGAAAATGCCAGTCCATAAATACTTAAGCCCGAGATAATAATAGTCAGTATTGCAAACAATCCAAGTATCCTGCTCAGGTTTGTATCGGTAGTGTAAAGTTGCCTGAATTCATCTTGAAGGAATGAATAACTGAAGGGAAATCCCGGTGCAAAATCATTACATACCGTTTCAATATAAGAAAGTACATCTTTACCCTGACCGGCATGATACTTTACAAAAAGATATTTCAGGTTCTGAAAATTTGCTGAATCAGTATTGAAAATGTGAGGCAGTATTTCCTTATGAAGTGAGACGTGATGGAAGTCTTTTACAACGCCTATTATCTCTCCCTTACGGCCCCACATTGTAATTTGTTGACCGACAGGATCATCAAAACCAAGCATTTTTGCAGCGGTTTCATTAATCACATACTTCCCCCTGTCAGCCCCGAATTCATCAGAGTACCCCCGGCCACTTATAATCTCAAAATCAAAAGCTTCCAGGTAATTGTTCAGGCAGACAGAATAACGCCAGAGATCCATTGTCTGAACTTCCTTGAGAGACCACTCGAATCCACCTGTCTTATAATCCTCATTGAATGGATAGGCCTGGCCGGCAGTTGCTATGTCAATCCCCGGATGAGTTTCAAGTTTTTGCGTAAGTGCCATTATGTTTTTTCTTAGCCCGCTGTTCATGCGAACACCCACGACATTATCTATGGAAAATCCTGGATCTTCGTTACTGGTAAAACTTACCTGCCGTATAACTATAAGGGTGAAAATCATTAATGCAATTGACAATGTGAACTGAAATACTGCAGCAGTAAGAACAACCGCTGATCTTAATCCTCCGGTATTAACTGTGCGATGTGTCAGATCGACCGGGCTCGAAGCAGTGAAAAAAGAAGATGGATATAATGATGCCAGAAGGCTTATCAAGCCGATTATGATAAGCAAAGCAGCCAGAAATCCGGGATTATGAAACCCGGCTATTTCAAATTGTTTTCCAAATAACGGGATTATGCGGGGCAACACCACCCTGGCCAAAACCTGGGCCAGGACCATTGCAGAAAAGACAAGTATCAAAGATTCGGCGAAGAACACAAGTATCAGCTGGCTTTTTTTTGCTCCCAGGACCTTGCGCATCCCCGTTTCATGCATCCTTCTTCCCAGGTAATTTGCACTAGCCAGGTTAATGTAATTCAGGGATGCTATTAGTAACAAGAGAAAGGCAACTGTACCAAACAGGTAAACATTTCTTTTCTGACCAAAGGCCAGATGCACCTTATGGATTGGTATAAGCCCTACAATAAAAGACCGTGGCAACGGGACTTCTTCGGGTAAAATATCATTCATAAAGGAAGCAATCTTAACCTTAAATCCCTCTAAATCAATACCCTGTTTCAATAACAGAAATGACGGATCCATCCAGTTCCAGTTATCTGACAGATTTTCGAAAACCGGCAGGAAGAAATCATAATCAAAGGATGTATTCTCCGGAACATAAACTACTCCTGAGATGGTTAATAATTGCGAATTATTATACAGGATATTCTGGCCAACAGGATTTGAACCATTAAAATACCTATCTGCAATATCTGTGCTTATTACAACAAGGCCAGGTTTTTCCAACAGTGATTTGCGTTGTCCGTAAACCAGGGGGAAATCAAATATTTTAAAAAACGTCGTATCTACCCTTGCAACATCTGATTCATATACATTGATCCTGGCAGGAGAATCATAATTAAAAGAAAAAGAAGAATTACTCTTCAGGGCCAGGTTCATTACAGTGCTGTATGATTCAACTTCCGGAAACTGATTCATCATTTCCGGAGCCAGTGCATAAGGGCAGTTAGGATCCAGAATCCCTTCCGGGTGCCTGATGGTAAGCTGATATATCCGATCACCTTTTTCATGAAACCGGTCGAAAGACAGCTCGCTTAGTATCCAGCTGACAATAATAATGAAACATGCGAGCCCAAGGGTTAACCCTGTAAGATTTATCAGAGCAAACCTCCTGTTCCTGGTAAGGGATCGTAAAGCTGTTCTTAAGTATGATTTCCACATATTACCTGCCTCCGTAGTTGTTGTGAATTCATCTCATGCATATAAAGTACTTTTATGTCCGCCGATTGTACCCTGAAAGCTGATTGTCGCCGCCAGCATATATATCTTTGATTAAAGACGTTTTTAATTCAGAAATATTGCAGGAAATCTTGTCTTATGATTTTATAACCCTATAAGCAGCCTATCCAAAATTCATAATATCTATAAGTAAAAAATGTATTTAGAATCTTAACTTTGATGAAAAGAGACAACGAGATAAAACCTTCTCATTAATAAAGCTGAAATCATGACGAAAGGCAAACATCCAAAATTACGGCAGAAATATTCAGTAATAGTATTGTTTATTTTTTTGAGCACTTCGGGTCTATCCGGCCAGGCAGGCTCAGATGCTGTAAAAAAATGGGTCTGTACCTGGAGCACAGGTCCACAGCTCGTGGAAACCCGCAATAATCCACCCTCGCCAGGACTAACAGACAATTCGCTGCGACAGGTGGTTCGGGTGTCAATCGGAGGAGAAATCCTCAGGGTAAAATTCTCCAATGAATACAGCAAAAATCCTGTAATCATGCATTCTGTACAGGTTGCAGCCTCAGCCGGAGGAAATTCAATAATCAGCTCCACCAATATTGAACTGACATTTAATGGAAAGAAAGAAGTTACAATGGAGCCAGGCACTACTGTTACTTCAGATCCGGTTTCCTTCGATCTTAACCCCCGGATGGATGTAACAATAACTATTTACTTCGGGAACACTTCGCCCGACGTGACAGGACATCCCGGCTCACGTACCACCTCTTACATCCTGGCAGGCAACAACACTTCAATAACCGACTTTTCAGGTTCAGTCGAAACCGAGCACTGGTATGTCATCAATGGTATTGATGTGATGGCACCTTCGGCCGCGTATTGTATTGCGATATTAGGCAACTCCATTACTGACGGGAGGGGTTCCACTACAAATATGCAGAACAGGTGGCCCGACCTCCTGGCTGAACGTTTCCTGGCAAATCCCGCGACAAAACAGGTGGGAGTTCTCAATCTTGGTATTGGTGGAAACTGCGTCCTGAGGAATTGCCTCGGTCCAGCCGGAACAAGCCGTTATGAGAACGACATACTGAATCAGCAGGGTGTCCGGGCAGTAATCATATTTGAAGGTGTTAATGATATCGGCAGTATCAGGTCGGCTGAGGCAGCAACTTCAGTTGCCGGCGGGCTTATTGATGCATATACAAAAATGATTGAATCCGCTCATTCCAGGGGACTTAAGATCTATGGTGCAACTATTACACCTTTTAAAGGCAATGGTTACTATAATCAATACAGTGAATCATGCCGGAAGGAGGTAAACGAATGGATCCGGACCAGCGGACTTTACGATGCCGTTTTCGACTTCGACAGGGTTGTTCGGGATCCTGACGATCCGGAAAAACTAATATCAGCATATCAGAATGATGGTCTTCACCCCGACCTTTCCGGTTTCAGGAAAATGGCTGACTGCATCGATCTTAAATTATTTGAGGATCTGGCATTTGCAAAAAAATAGCGGTCAGGAGAATTATTGGGCTTCCGGATGGCACTTAAGATTTATTAACATAATCAATTAGTCGTTTACGGATTTTATTTCTTCCTTGCGCAATGAGACCACGGGGATACCTGCCCCTGATATGTGCCTGGGGACAGATGTGGTCACTCATTTGAAAAATTAATTGATGCCTCTTGATCACAAAGTGGTCTAAAAAATGAGGTTTAAGTAAAACAGTATTTGCTATGAAGAGATTAAATAGTATTTTAATACTATCCTTTATTACTCATTTCCTTTTTTCACAGGATGTACCTACAGACGAGATCAATGATCTCAGAAAAGATGCAATAAATGTATACATGGATGCACCCAGTTATATTAAAAAGGAAGTCCAGTTCATAAATTATGTACGCGATAGAGAAGATGCCGACCTTATAGTAATTGACACACAACAGAGGACAGGTTCGGGTGGCAGGGAGATCACTTTTTTTATTGAAGGACAATACTCTTATGCCGGGATAATGGACACTGTAAAATTTCATACCTCCCCTGTTGATACTGAAGATGAGATAAGGTCAAAGGAAGTACGGCTGCTCAAGATGAGCCTAATGAAGTATATCATAGGTACACCCCTTGCTGATTTTATAGACATTAACTTTCTTAAGCCAATAACCGAGGAGGTCTCTACTGACAGATGGAATAACTGGGTATTCAGGGCGAGAGTTGACGGTTCCCTCTCGGGAAGAGAAACATCTAATTCTCACTCCGTCGGGGCCATGCTTGACGCAGACAGGATAACCAGCCAATGGAAGCTCAATTTCGGTCTGCGCTTTGATAATTCGTATACGGTTTATGACTATGGAGATATTGGCGCAACCAATGTGCGCAAGACCAGTAACCTGTGGGGAGATGCCGTAAAAAGCCTTGGCGACCACTGGTCTGTCGGATTATCAGCAGATGCATATAAATCAATCTATTCAAATTATGACCTCAGGTTATCAGTGGATCCTGTAATTGAGTATGATATATTTCCTTATTCAGAATCAACGCGAAGGATATTGCGGATATTCTACCTTGTTCGGGCAGGCTATAACAACTATGCGGATACAACACAGTTTTTCAAAACAGAAGAGATGCTGTTTTCGCAAAGGCTACAGTCATCATTTACAACTATTCAGAAGTGGGGCAGTATGTCCTTAACTGCAAGGTGGAGTAACTATCTGCATGATTTTTCACTTAACAATCTTTCACTTAATGCCAGGATCGATATGAAGATTGCCAAAGGCTTGAGCATTAACCTGAGAGCAAATTATTCCTTTATACACGATCAGGTTTCACTTAGAAAAGGAAATGCATCAATTGAGGATGTTCTGCTTAATCGCCAGGAATTATCAACAACTTTTACTTACAGCACCAGCTTTGGTATTACATATACATTCGGATCCATCTATAGTAATGTAGTTAATCCGAGACTTAACGACATTTTCTAGATCAGATCCTGATAAATAAACAGGCAGGCAGACCTTCCCTGTTTCCATGCATCTGACATGAAAGCCCTAAAACCGGCAAATCCTGAATCGGTCTCTTCAGCAAATGCTTTTGCAGCAATATTTGATGTTTTTTGAGCGGATAAAATCTATCGGGATATTCAGGCTGGATGCAATGAATTCTCCCCGTTCAAGTATGTCCTCATCACCATCCTCATAACACCAGTGTACAAAAAATTGTTTACCGGCATCAGTTAAGCGGCAGACTTCCTTCAGGATGGATACCAGTATCTTTGAACTCATGCTGTTTAAATATTCCAGCGCGATAATCACCGTTGTGATTTCGGGAGGATCCTTTAAAAATCCAGTCATCCATTCCAGTACCTGTTCGAAAAGATCATCGCATTGTTCAGATAATCCACGTCCGTCAAACCTGATGAATCCTTCGGGCTTTAGAATAATACCCGGTGTGTTCTGTGTTCCTTTAATGATAAGCTCATCCATCATCCTATCTTAATGATCCCAGGCTGTAAAGGTAAAATCAAATTTTAAAAATCACCGGTATAACAGATATTATTTAAACCTCCCGGATGAAAACCTTCGACATTATCCCGACGTCCGTACCGCAGGAGAAATCTTTGTTACTATATGGCATACTAATGATTTTGTAAAGAATCCGGCCATAAAAACTTGAATTCTATGAGTATATTTGCCTTATTATAAACCAATTCTATTGATATTATGAAAAAGGTCCTGTTTACTTTCATTTTAATATTCCTGTATTCCGTTTCATGCAACCAGTCAGGAAAGAAATCTTCAGACCAGTCAGCTGATACTTCTTTTAAGCAGTTTGAACTTGCTGTGGCATGGAAGACTGATACTCTCCTGCTTACACCGGAATCAGCATACTATAACAAAGCACGGGATGTTATCTACGTTTCGGATATGAATAACGAACCAAGGATGAAAGACAACAACGGCTTTATCTCCAAAATATCAACAGAAGGAAATATAATTGATCTTCACTGGGTTGACGGCCTCAGCTCACCCAAGGGACTCGCTGTTTTGGGAGACACTCTCTTTGCAGCAGACGTAGATGAAGTCATAGCTATTGATATCAACACAGGGGAGATTATAAAAAAGATATCGCGGCCGGGAATGAAGATGCTGAATGATATAACTGCCGCCGCAGATAGTTCCGTATATATTTCCGATACTGATGCCAATATTATCTACAGGTACAAAAACGGAAAGATTACCGAATGGCTGAGTGAAGGCCTTAACGGACCCAACGGCCTCCTGTCTGACGGAAACAGGCTCCTTGTGGCTTCACAGGGTAGCAATGATTTTGCCGCAATAGATGTCGCTACCAAAACAAGGAAAGTTGTGACCATGGATGTAAGTCACGGGGATGGTATCGCGTACACCGGGATCCCCGGCTATTACCTTGTTTCCGACTGGGGAGGGGAAATTTTTATAATAAATCCCGATTATTCGAAGGTATCTGTCCTGAATACAAAAGACCTGGAAATTAACAGCGCGGATATTGAATATATTGCTGATCAAAACCTCTTATTGGTTCCCACTTTTTATAAGAACAGTGTAATGGCATATAAGCTTATTACCAAGCAGGAATAATTTAGGCAGTACTCAGGTGTCTAAAAGTTGAATCATTGAATTACAGTTATATACCAGTTCATACTTGCCAGGTCGATCGTTGCCGCACTTGTGTTTCTGTACTTTACCTCTACAGTACCTGTGGTTGATACCCTCACGTACGATATCACCATCCCGTCGGGCAGGGCATTCTGAGGCGATATCATTACGGATGCTTCGGCCGTTGCATGAGGTACTGCGAATGTTTTAAGAAGAGATGAATTAGATGCAACAGGATCTATGTCAGCGGATATTGTAAGTTTTATGATATTATTGATAGTGGTCCCGTAGTTGCCCAGCCTTGCGCTTCCGTTCACCTGGAAACTTGCTGAAGCAGGATCAGGTTTCCCGTTTATGGCAACCATATTTGCCGTGAAATCGCCCCCGATAAGCGGAGATGCAGAGCTGGAATTTTCTATATATAACAGGTTCGAACCTGTCTCCGCAGACCCGGCCTGTCTGCCTATAAAAATATTCCCTGATCCTGACAGGTTACTACTGCCGGCAGAATATCCTACCATAGTATTATAATCCCCGCCGGTTTTTGATTCTGCTGCATGGGCGCCAAGGTATGTATTGAAATTCCCCTGGGTGGTTTGCACGCCGGTATTCTGACCAAGAAATGTGTTGTATCTTCCCGTTGTATTCCTGAATCCTGCCTGTTTTCCAACAAAAACATTACTCTGGCCGTCTGTGTTATAAAATCCTGTCAGGTATCCGATAAAAACGTTGTAGTCACCAATATAGTCGCCTATCCCTGTATTGGTCGCCCCGGCCTGGTTGCCAATAAAAACATTGGACACTCCTTCAACGTTGTTCATCCCGCTCTGGTAACCAATAAAAACGTTATCCAAACCGATTGTATTCTGGTAACCTGACTGGTTTCCAATGAAAACATTATCCACACCTTTATTTAGTGACGGAACGGCGCCAAATGTCACTTCAGTATTGATTCCAGCATACTCGCCGATAAAAAGATTGTAAGGAGTAATATCCAGGTACTCCACTTTCCCGGCATTGATCTTTTCAACATCAACCTTAAGGTAATTATCAAGTGTGCCCTTTGCTTCGTCAAAGCCCCCGATCGCAAAACCTCCTTTAACAGCTTTCCCCGGCAGATCATTAATATATGCCCTTATACTGTCGGCATTTACGATAAACAGGTCACGTGCTCCCTTGGCAGGATCAAGTCCGCCGATGGCAAAACCTCCCTTTACACCTTTCGCATCCCCGTCATCAACATATATCCGCACTCCTTCATTGTAAACGGCAAACACCGTTTTCCCATCCTTATTCTTCACTTCGAACAGGGGCTCCTCCATGCTGGTTGTCTGTCCCTCCACTGTTAACTTATTGACAGAGCCTGAAAGGTCCTTTGCCACCATTGAATATGGCACTGCCCAGAGCCTTGCGGATCCCATGTTTTTCCAGCCGCCGTAATCAACTTCGATCATCACATATTTTGGTATTACGGTCCAGTCTATATCATTAAATGTTGCAGCTTCGCCGGCTTGTTTAACACCTTTCCCGACGATGAGAGTAAATAATCCAATGTCGTTGGTTGTCACTTCCGAATGCAATTCCTGCCAGAAGACGGTTCCGCCAAGGGTGTCTGACTGGATGGTGAGCTGCACAGGGATGGTGGTGTTTACTATCGGATCACCCGAGTCATCCCGGGCTATTGCCTGGTAGTTAAAACCCTGGGGCACCTGTGAAATAAGAAATGAGGATTGAATAAAGAGAAGTAAAAGTACGATTCTAATCTTGGTTTTCATGATTTTTAGCTTAATGACTATCTAAAATACAAAATTTAGAGAGATTTACACTTACTTAAGACCAGTTAATAAGATTATTACTGATCAGAATCCGACGCAAAGGCAGGAGACTGGTACGCCGGCAGGTGTGTATATATCTACATACCATCCGTTATCAAGGCGTTTCACCCCGACACAGGATCCGGTGCCACCGGGATAAGACGAACTTCTGCAGTAATAATCACCGGAAACTGTACCGTTGTTGCCGTTTTTGATAAAGAATTTAATGCCATTTAAGCTGATTCCACCACTTGCCGACATATATATTTCGCCACTGCCGTTATTTATATATCAAATTTTCCGTTATCTCCCGGTTCACGATATATCCGTGCACTATAATCGCCAGGTGAGCTGTTACTGTGAAAATCTATGCCGGTCCCATTACCGGTGTCCAGTCCAAATTCCCACCAGTTGGATGTTATCGGTCCGGCAGAATTACCGACCTGGACAGACGTGGAATAGGTCTGGCCCTCAACATGCAACTTGTGACCCGGATCAGGGGAGTTTATTCCTACATTGCCATTCTTTAAAACTGTTACTGCATTTTTCTTCACAACTCCATCGGGAAATGGATTAGAATAATAATACCCGTTACCTATTACGAACAGTGGATCGGTATCTACCCAGTATGTTAAACTTCCGCCCAGATCCATATTAAGCCGGCCTAAGGCTTCCATAGAAAATGATGATGCATTCACTCCTTCGCCTATGGCAGCTGAGAAATCACCCTTCGCTGTTGTTGGAACCATACGCTCATCACCAGGTGTTACAGGCCCCCCGGGAAAGCCGGTTGCACCCATTGAAAAGGAATAAGAACCCTGTGCGTGACTGTTCCCGAATGCTACAGAAGCATATCCTGATGCATCCGGAACATCTCCTAATGCTACCGACCTGTCTCCGGAAGCATTTGCCCCAAGTCCCCCGGCAAAAGAAAACTCACCGGTGGCATCTGTCGAATAACCAAGAGCAAAATGGCTGATGAGTTTTCGCCAAACGCAAAAGAGTTCAAACTGTTCGAAACAGCATTCTTCCCGATGGCAGTAGAATAGTCTCCTCTTGCAATTGCTTTATACCCCGGTGCCTGGGACCACCCTCCGATTGATTTGGATTCGAACCCACTTGCGAAAGAGTTCTCTCCGACACTATCCGGATTTTCTATAAGTATTCTGCCGTTTAGCAGGGCATTTTTCAAAGGATACCATAATATCCTGTTCTGGGAAGGATTAATAATACTTGTAGCTTCTGTTGCAACATCAAAATATCTTGAATTACCCTTTGCAGGATTCAGCCCACCAATGGCAAACCCTCCTTTCAATCCTTTTGCCGGATCAGTATCTATGTAAGCCCTTATGCTGTCCGGACTGACAATGAACAGATCCTGTGGTGCCTCTTTTGCAGTATTCAGGCCGCCAATCGCAAAACCTCCCTTCAGTCCTTTGGCGTCACCATCATCAACATAGATCCTTACACCTTCGTTATAAACGGCAAAGATCGTTTGCCCGTTCTTGTTCTTTACCTCGAACAATGGCTCCTCCATATCTGCAGTCTCTCCTTCAACTGTTAATTTATTAACAGAGCCGGAAAGATCCTTTGCAACCATCGAATAGGGTACCGACCATAATCTTGTGGATCCCAAATTCTGCCAGCCTCCATAGTCCACCTCTGTCCTGATGTATTTTGGTGTAATGGTCCAGTCGATAGCCTCAAATGTTACAGCTGTACCTGTTTGCCTGCTTCCCTTTCCAACGATAAGCGAAAACAATCCCAGGTCATTAGTGGTGACTGTTGAATGAAGTTCCTGCCAGATGACTATCCCGCCAAGGGAATCTGACTGGATTGTAAGTAAAACCGGGATGTTGGCATTCGGTATCGGATCACCTGATTCATCCCGGGCTATGGCCTGGTAATTGAAACCCCGGGGTACCTGGGCATTGGATAGAATACAAACAAATAACAATACTGATGGAAGTAAAAAGCTTTTCATTGTTTGGGAGTTTGGTTTTTTCCTGTTATGGAAGTATCCCGCATTAAACGGAGTGAGGCGTGAAAGAAATCGATCAGATATGAGCAAATTTACTGGCAAATGAAATACCAGTCAAATTTACTTTAAGGGCAGAAATAAGTCAGATAGTATTAGATTTGTTTGATGTAGCTGATAAAATCTATGAATATGATACATATACAACATGCAAAATTGTTCCTGGGATTAATGCCTGTAATAACTGTTGCATGCAATTCAAAGTCAGCAAAGGATACTATCCCTGAAAAACCCAATATAGTATTCGTACTTGTTGACGATATGGGATATGGCGACCTGAGCTGCTTCGGTCAGGATTATTTCGCCACACCGGCAATAGACAGGATGGCTTCGGAGGGAATCAGGTTTACCAATTTCTATTGCAGATCTACAGTCTCCGCACCCTCTAGGGCTTCGCTTCTCACAGGCAAACATACCGGGCATACTTCTGTGAGGGGAAATGCCCCTGCCCAATTGCTGGGAGACGACGAAATTACCATTGCAAAGGTTATGAAAGCTGCCGGATATACAACAGGTTGCATAGGAAAATAGGGCATCGGTCATCCTCCGCCTCCCGATGATCCGCAAAGAAAAGGATTTGACTATTTCTACGGATATATCAACATGTGGCATGCACATAACCTCTACCCGGAATTCCTTTACAGAAACGGTGAAAAGGTGTACCTTGATAATAAGCTGTTCAAAGAGAGAATAAAGGCAGCAAATGAATCTACCTGTATTGATAAATAACAGTTCAAAATTAATCCTTGCTTTTTAGTTTGCCATTAGATAAATTTGATGCTTACATTACAGAGATATTCTACAAATTACATCTACACTAAATAATGCATCTTGACTGATGAAAAAGCTAATACTGATACTGATTATCCCCATTTCTGTTTTAAGATGCCATTCCCAGGTTCTAACTGAAGAGCTGGCTGTTAAATTCGGCAGGCTGCCCCTGCACTGTATTTCAACCGAATACCCGAATAAAACCTCGCATGTCATTAATAATGAAAAAGAGGCTGTGATGGCGCCAAGAGATCTTCATCCTTCCTTCTATGGATGCTTTGACTGGCACAGCAGCGTGCACGGACACTGGATGCTTTTAAAAATACTTAAAGGATTTCCGGATATCAGCATAAGGGACAGCATTATGCATGTCCTCGACAACAGTTTCCAGGAAGAAAAAATAAGAACTGAAGCTGACTACTACATCAGGTTTGATAACAGCAACACATACGAAAGAACATACGGTTGGGCATGGCTCTTAAAACTCGACGAGGAACTTTTTACCTGGGATGATCCTCTGGCCCGCAAATGGCATAAAATCCTTCAGCCCCTCACGATGAAGATTGTGGAGCTCTGGAAAGGATACCTTGAGAAACAAACTTATCCAAACAGGACCGGAGTCCACCCCAACACTGCCTTCGGGCTTGTCTTTGCGCTCGACTGGGCCAGGGCCCTCCAGAACCGGGAATTTGAATCGGAAATAATGAAGAAATCCAGGGAATTCTACCTTGATAATATTGCCACTCCGGCATACCTCGAGCCGGACGGAACAGATTTTCTGAGCCCCAGCCTTGAAATAGCCGATTTAATGAGCAGAATTTTACCACGGAAAGATTTTGAAAAATGGCTGAACCGTTTTTATGAGAAAAGGAGCCTTGAAAATATTGTAAAAATTCCTGTTGTCAGTGATCGATCCGATTTGCAGATCGTCCATCTCGACGGACTCTCGCTTAGCAGGGCGTGGTGTATGAAAGGTATTGCGAAGAATTTGCCTCCCGGGAACAGGACAGGCACGCTGTTTGAAAATACCGCCAACCTGTTCCTTCAGCAGGCTATCCCTAATATCACGAGTGGCAATTACAGTGGCGAGCACTGGCTTGCAAGCTTCGCAGTCTATGCTCTGAGTATGTAATCCGCAAATTAAATCATACTGAAATATCTTTGCCTGATACGTATTACTTTCATAACTTTAAAATTCTCAAATAAATATCATCAGGATTATGAGAAAGATAATTTTTTTACAGGCATTAGCCGGTATTCTCCTGGCTGTTTCATGTACAACTGTCAATACCGGTCAGGAAGTAATCCATTTTATTAGCAATCCCACCGACCAGATTTCCACTATCAGTATTCCCGGTTATAACGACAGTATCAGAATCATGCAGATAACAGATTCTCATATTGATATCCCAAATGAAAAGGAAGCAGACTTTTCTGTATATGGTGAACGTATGCACACTGCCTATATGAATCCAAGGAGACATTACTCACGTAACATAAGTAAGAGCACGGTTGAGTTCTTTGATGACCTGCTCCTGAAGGCAAAGGAGGAGAACGTGGAACTTCTTCTTCTTACAGGTGATATAGTAAATTTCCCGTCAGCTGTTTCCGTTCAGCATGTGTATGACAGGTTAAGGGATACTGGCATCCCATGGTTATATACCTCGGGTAACCATGACTGGCACTACGAAGGTATGGAAGGAGTACCTGATTCGCTCCGGTCGGTCTGGGAAGAGAAGGTTCTCAAGCCCCTTTACAACGGCCTTAATCCATTATATTACTCCGAAGTAATTAAAGGAATAAATTTTGTAAATATTGATAATTCAACCGGTGAAATTAGCGATGAACAGGAAGTGTTTCTGAGGAATCAGCTGGTAAAACCAGAACCCGTTATCCTGTTAAGCCATATCCCTTACAGCCTGGGAAGAGGGATTAACGGGATTGGCATACCCGGTTTCACGGATCTGCTGCTCTCCAACGATGATAAAATTATTGCAGTCATCACCGGCCACATACACAGAACATCTTTTTACATAACAGGCAATATGTGCCAGTATACCTCCATGGCTGGCTTCCAGGGGGCATCGTTCCTGTTTGACATAAGGCCCCGTTAAAAGACAATTCTTAATGTTTAGTTAAATGTGCCAGGGGAATCCTTTCGTCAGGATGTCTGGCACGTAAATTGTTCTTTAGTTACTAAACTAAAGGAGAGAGGTTATGAAAACAAATATTATAAAAACAGGAAGAGACCTCTTTTTGGTTACATTATTGATGTCATTATCTGTCCTGACTTATGCCCAGGACAGGAAATTAAGTCGTAAGGAACGGAAAGAGGTCGAAAAAGCTGAGCTTGCATGGAATTTTCATGTTATTGATTCTTTATTGAATGAGAAGAGTTTTGTGCTGGAGGCAGACTATCTCCAGAACAAATATGGTTCAAGAGTTCCTGTCGTATCAATGATAAATTTTATTAAGGTGAACCGTGACAAAGGCATCCTTCAGACAGGGAATAATTACTATAGCGGTTACAATGGTCTGGGCGGTGAAACGGCCGAAGGAAATGTAGGTAGCTGGAAAATACATAAAAATCTTAAGAATATGTCATACCTGGTCCAGTTCAATATTACAACCAATCTCGGGCATTATGACGTTTCGCTTAATGTAAATGCCGCTAATCATGCAACTGCAACAATCTCAGGCCTTGGACCGGAAAAACTAAGCTGGGTAGGACACCTGGTTACGATTGATAATTCCAGGGTATTCAAAGGAACAACAAGTTATTAATTTTTATTTTCAGATGCAGGAATCCCATTCCTCGGGGAATGGGATTTTTATATCTTGTCACTCCGTTTTTTATCCATTTAACTTTTATTAACGGGTAATGAATGAATAATATCTGTTTTCCCGGAATATTTGGATAATTACAAATGTCTAATATTATGTTAGACAGGCATGATATTTTAACAATTATTATGAATTGATTAATAAATAATATTCATGCCTTTAATAACTTTGGCGGTTTATTTTCAGGGACATAAAATACAAAAAATGAAAAAAATACTCACTATCGGAGCTATTTTAGTAGCAATTGCTGCACTCGTTGTTTTCAACACGATAACCTCAAAGAAAAATGAGGTATCGTTCTACGCAGAAGTAAATAAAGGTGTTTTTGAAATTACAGTTTCGAACTCCGGGGAACTCCTGGCTGAGCATTCAATAGATATACTCGGACCAAGCCTTACCGTGAATGACCAGGGTGGTCGTGGAGGCGGGGGCCGTGGTGGTTACGGAGGAATGGGAAACATCGACATGCATGCTATGGACCTGAAAATCCTTGATATTATTCCGGAGGGCACAATGGTAAGGAAAGGTGATTATATTGCCCAGCTTGATCGTACCAGTTACGACAATAGCCTGAAGGATGCACAGGAGAATGTAACCACGTACAAGGCAAACGCTGACATGGCTATACTCGATACAGCAGTCACTCTTACCAGCCTTCGTGATGCTATTAAAAACCAGCAGTATGTAGTCGAAGAAGCTGCTATCGCCCTTGACCAGTCAAAGTTTGAACCGCCTGCAGTCATTAAAAAGGCAGAAAATACTCTTAACAAGGAACAGCGGGCACTTGACCAGCTTAGGAGCAGCTACAGGCTGAAAGTGACTCAGAATCTCGCCAGCATAAACCAGGAGAAACTTAAACTCGAAAGAGCTGAAAGGCTGGTATCCGACCTGCAGACCTTCCTGTCACAATTTGTAATAACTGCTCCTGCAGATGGCATGGTCACTTACTATAAAGACAGGTCAGGATCAAAACGTAAAGCAGGGTCATCGGTCAATATGTTCGACAGGGTGATAGCCACTCTTCCGGATCTTTCTTCAATGCTTTCAAAAGTCTATGTGAACGAAATCGAAATAAGCAAGTTGAAGTTAGGACTGAAAGCCGAGGTATCTATCGACGCATTCCCTAATAAATCATTCACCGGGGAAGTGACATCTATTGCAAATATAGGCGAACAGTTTCCTAATTCCGATGCAAAATTGTTCGAGGTCATGGTTAAGCTTAACGAGTCCGACCAGGAACTCAGACCCTCAATGACAACTACCAATAAGATAATTGTCAAATCGATTCCTGATGCGGTATACATACCCCTTGAAAGCGTACATACAGGATCTGACAGCATACCCTTTGTATATAGGAAAAACCATACACGCCAGATTGTGTTGCTGGGCGAGGCCAATGACAAGGACATTATCGTGGAGCAGGGACTTGAACCAGGTACTACGATATATCTTTACACACCTGAAAATCCTGAAAAATTTTCTCTGGCCGGGGAAAGTATAATTCCTGTCATCAGGGAGCGTGAAAGGGAAAAAAGACTGATAAACCAGGCATACGTTTCCAGGGAGAACTGATTATAAATGTCAAATCCTGGCATATTTTAGGCTGCAGTTATCAGGATTGATTTTTTTTTACCATTTTTATGCCTTGAATCTCTGGGATACATTATTAATTATTTCTGAAAATGAATCCATTCAAGGCAAAAGAAAAGCTGATTGCTCCCGGCAATATTATACCATTTATCCTTCTAACATCATTATTTTTACTCTGGGGACTGGCTAACAACATGACAGACACCCTCCTTGCAGCTTTCAAGAGGATCATGAGCATGACTGACGCAAGAACGTCCCTTATCCAGATCTCGTGTTATGGCCTGGGTTACTTCTTTTTTGCACTACCCGCAGCTATTTATATCAAGCGTTTTTCCTACAAGTCGGGTGTACTACTTGGTTTGGGGCTATACCTTATTGGATGCTTCCTGTTCTTCCCCGCAAAACTGACCGGTAATTATTTCCATTTCCTGGGAGCCTTATGGATCCTTTTCGGAGGACTTTCAATACTCGAAACAGCTTCAAATCCATATATTATTGCTATGGGCAGGGAAGAGACCGGCACCAGAAGGCTTAACCTTGCACAGTCATTCAATCCCCTCGGGTCTATTATGGGTGTCGTTATCAGCCAGATTTTCATACTGTCCGAGCTTAATACAGCATCCGCTGCTGAAAGAGCAGCAATGTCAGCAGTGGAATTACATACTGTTCAGTATGGTGAGCTAAATGCTGTCACAACCACGTACGTGTCGATAGGATTTCTGCTGCTTGCTCTCTGGCTTGTAATCTTCTTTGTAAAGATGCCGCGGGCTTCCGATGCAGGTTCACAGGTAAACCTTGGGCCAACACTCAAAAGGCTTCTCAGGAACCGTAACTATATACTCGGAGTTATTGCACAATTCTTTTATGTGGGAGCACAGATAGGCGTCTGGTCCTTTACAATCAGGTATGCTATGGCATCACTTAACCTGGAGCAAATCCAGCTTCCCCTGGGCAAAACACCTGAACAGGTGGCAGCTTCCTATTACATTGCCTCCCTTATTCTGTTTGCTTCCTCGCGATTCATCTTCACATTTATGATGAAGTTCTTCAGACCTTCTTCGCTCCTCGCATTCGCTTCAGTTATGGCAATGGTCAGCTCGCTGATCGTTATTTTCGGCTCGGGTATGGTGGGTGTCATTGCACTGGTGTCTATTTCAGGCTTCATGTCGCTCATGTTCCCGACAATATTCGGACAGGCTGTAATAGGTCTTGGAGATGATACAAAAATTGGCGGATCAGGACTTATTATGGCTATTCTTGGTGGAGCAGTTGTAACCTTCATACAGGGAAGGGTCTCGGATTCGACAGGCAGTATCAACTTCTCGTATTTTGTGCCCCTGGCTTGCTTTATAGTAATAGCATATTACTCTTTCGTGAGCAGAAAGATGGAGAGAAAAGTTATAAACGGAATAGAATAAACCTACAGTGCTGCCGTTCTCATTTGTGATGACATACGTGGTTGGCAGATCAGATTGTGGTACATAACAGTTATCGAGGTTAACCACACCTTAAGATGAAAGTATTATCATTTAATAACCTGGATTTAGGCCATTCAGCCACGCTGGCCGACAGGCAGTTATTCCTGGGCCTTGCGGAAAAAGGTGTTGATCTGACCGTGATAACTCACCATGAAACGCCGGAATCACTTTCACTTTCCGGTAAAGGGATCAAAGTGATTCATTTCCCCATACACAAGAAAATTGACTTTAACGCAATAAGAAAAATAAGGCAAGTCCTTTCTTCCGGAGAGTACGACCTTATGCACCTGACTTATAGCAAAGCAATAACCAATGGGCTTATTGCGACGAGAGGAACGAATATCAGGATAACGGCTTACCTGGGATCGCTTAGTCTTTACTGGCATGATCCTACTGCCTACCTGTCCTTCCTGAACAGAAGGATCAACAGGCTTATCTGCCTGAGTGATGGTGTAGAAAAAAATGCAGTTAAACAATCCCTTGGAAGACTGAGAGGCAAGACTGTAAGGATATATAAAGGTTATAATCCCGAGTGGTTTTCAGATATTAAGCCTGCTGACAGGAGGGGCATTAATGTCCCGGAAGATGGTCTTCTTATCTGCTGCATAGCAAATGTAAGGAAGATAAAAGGTATCCCCTACCTTATCAAAGCCACTCATTACCTTTCCGGAGGGCTGCCTTTGTATTTCCTGATGATAGGCCCCGGTATGGATTCCCTGACTGTAAAGAAACAAATAGAAGGCAGCCCCTACAGGGACAATTTCAGAGTAATGGGTTTTACCGAAAACGTTCTGAGCTATACCTCAATTTGTGACCTCTATATTCAGCCATCGGTAACAGAGGGCCTTGGCAGATCGGTGATAGAAGCCATGTGCCTCGGAAAACCGGTCATAGTCTCCGGAAAAGGAGGAGTTGAAGAGTTGATCTCAGAAGGCATGAACGGTTATTTTGTACCATCAAAATCCCCGGGCTCAATAGCAGAGAAAATTGAGATGTGCTACGAAAACAGGGAACAGTTACCGGAAATGGGCAGAAGAGCCATTGAAAGGATCAAGAGTGATTTCAGTCCTGAGAAAATGATTGAATCAACATACAAAGTTTTTAAGGATCTTACTGAGGAAGAACAGGCCAGGATAAGAATTTAGTGAATCCTGTAAGAATGATTCTACTTCATCAGCAGAGCCACCTTGATCTTGAATTCATCGTATATTGTCCTGTCACCAAGGTTATCGAAAAATGAACCGGAGCCATATCGGACATTGTATTTTGTCCTGTCCACAACTATGTTTGCGTAGAACCAGACACCGTCATCTTTCTTCTGCATGGCTGCCCTGAACTCTATCGGATTTGTAATGCCCTTAATGGTAAGATCGCCCCTTACTGTTGCACTGCCCTTTTCAAAAGAATCACTGCCATTAATTGTCAGTGTTGAAACCGGGAATTTCTCCACCGAAAAAAAATCATCTGATTTTAGGTGAGTGTCGAGTCTCTCGTTTGAATCTACATCCTTGATTGAGGTCATATCGATGAGGAATTCTCCTGCAGTGACCATGTTGTCTTTAAATGAGAGCCAGCCCGACTGCAGCTTAACTGACCCTGTATGCTGCCCTGTAACTTTCTCTCCCAGCCAGGAAAGAGTTGTTTTCTCCGGATCTGCTGTCAGTTTAGACTGGCCGCTCAATAAAGTGTGTATTATAATAAAAAATGAAATAAATAAACTAATCTTCTTCATACTAAACAATTATATAAGATATAAACATCTTTTTATATGTTTTGTTCAGTTTCAGAGGGAAGATCCGGTAATGGATTATGTTAAAAAGACTTAAATGAAAATGTTTGTATAAAATGACTGGATACAATGCAATTAAAGTCGCCTGATATTAAGACCTCCGCTGATCTCGAATACTGTGCCTGTCGAAAAATCCCAATCACCGCGTGAAAGAGAAGCAACAGCTTTAGCAATATCTTCCGGCACTCCCCATCGCGATTGTGGAATAAGGCCCTTCGAAATAAGTTTATCGTATTTGTCCTTGACCCTTGCTGTCATGTCCGTCTGTATGATCCCCGGCCTTACTTCAAAGACCAGGATGCCCTCTTCTGCCAGGCGGTCGGCAAAAAGCATGGCTGCCATACCTATTCCGGCCTTTGAAATGCAATACTCTCCCCTGCTGGTTGATGACATTGCGGCTGATACCGATGACATAAAAACTATCCTGGGCTTATAATCCAGCACAAGGTTTTTCATCCATATCATTTCCCTGGCTATTTTCTGTGCAAAAAACACAGGACCTTTCAGGTTTATATTCATTACCCTGTCATAGCTTTCCTCTGTAAGATCGATGATATCTGCCCGTTGGAGCGGTGCAACGCCCGCATTATTTACCAGAAAGTCTATACGTCCATATCGTTCAAGGATATTTGCAACTACTTCTGCCTGGCATTCTGAGCATGAAATATCAAGACCGACCGGGAAAAATGAAGCTCCTGTGTTTTCGATTTCCGGTCCGAGGGTTTCCATACCTTCACTGTCGATCGACCTGGCTATAGCGGCAATATCATAGCCTTCACCCGCAAGAGCAATTGTTACAGCCCTGCCTATCCCCCGGCTGGCCCCGGTAATAACAGCAACGGGTTTGCTATTCATTCCGGAAATGGTTAAATCAGGTATATACTATTAAAGGTGCAATTTAGTGATTAGATGAATTGATTATACATCTTATTGCAAAGTTGAAAGGTTTTTTCATCAGAAGCCACCTCCAAAACCGCCTCCGCCTCCGCCTCCGCCGCCACCTCCGCCGCCTCGTGTTCTGCCGAATCTCGGATTAACAACATTGTTATATATGGATCCGAAGGTGTATGTAAGGCTCAACCCGCCCTGTATTGTGAAATTTGTAGCCTGTTCCTTCAGTCGTAGTAGTCTTTCCGCCTCCGTAAGATCACCCTTCCTGAGGTTCAGCTGGTCGTTTATATATGCCACTCCTCCGTTTACAGAGAGTGACAGGCCTTTAATTATCCTCAGCCTGATGAAGCCGTCAAGTTCGAGCCTGTTCTTCGACAGGTCGTGAAAGTAATTTGATCCGGTAAGAGATACATTGACTGAGCCCCATTTTTCCTGCACCTGGTATGCCAGTCTCAACTCCTGCTTAAACAGGTTCTCCTTTAGTATGTTATTAATTGTAGTATCGATATAATCTGAGTACTGGTACCCGGCGCTGTATAAGATCCTCAACTGCCTGTGCGTAGCATCTTCATAAGGATAAATATCGAACTCAACTGCAGGCATTATTTCACCGTTAAGATTATAGTTCGAGTTTGTTGATGATTCAAGCTGCCATCTTAGTCCTGCTGACCAATGATCCCCGAGACTCTTTACCATCAAACCGTCAAGGCTGCTTGAGTTCCTGTTATAGACAGCCTCGGTTCCGTCATCAAAAATATATGTCTGTTTATTATGGCTCTGATCAAACCTCAGTTCGAATTTTATATCGGGTGTTACTTTTGAAATATTGATTTCATTTGAAATTATTATTCTCTTGTATGACTTTTCTGAGTTGAACCTGGGGCTGGTCTGCAGTTCAAAGACCCAGTAGTTCCAATTATCCACAACCTCTTCCTGCTCAAGCGATGGATTATGGCTGATCCTGACCTCCCCGGAAAGGGGAGTCCTTGCGACATATCTCATCAAACCCATCTTTAGAAGGTTTGTCCGCTTTTCCCTGATTTCTGTGCTTGTTTCGTTTGGATTACTTGTATAAACCAGTGTGTCGTTCATACCGGCAAACTTATATTGCCCCTGGAAGGTGTAAGTGTACTGGTTGCCGCCACTACCTGCGCCCTGCTGTGTTACAAGGATAAATACATCTGCTTCTTTCACGTCCCTTACATAATTTACATAAGGTATCTCCTCCCTTGTGTAATTCATATCGCATGAGTAGCAATCAAGAAAAATATTCACTGCACCTCTTCTCACGTCATCTGCATTATCCTGATTTTCCTGCGAATGCGCTTTCATCGAAATTCCTAAAAAGCATAAGAATATCAGGATTGCTATATTTAGTTTTTTATTCATAAAGTTATTTTTTACCTGTTTGATTTCCTGTAAATGGCATTGTAATCTCCTTACAATTCATGCAAATATGCAACTTTAAACCCTTACAGTCCAAAACAGATTGACTTTAAAAGGTCTTTTTTATAGATTTTTAACAAATCCAAAGAGTTATTAACTACCATTGTGACAGATAGTTAACCTATTGTTAATAACAACATGGCTCTGTTTTTGAATCTTAACACACACATCTGACTTTCTAATATCTTTTTAATACTTTGAACTGCTTTTACCACGTCATTCGCATCATTATAAATATGAAATGAGATCATGACCCGGTGTGGGATTAGATTCCGGCTTGAACCATGCCTCGCCGAACCGGTTCCTTGTATGCCGTGGGAATTAATCCTGCAAGCGTTCCACAGGCCACAAGAATAAGTGTGGTAAGAAAATACTCTCGATTCATCTCGAGTTAAATATTAATTCAGATTGTAGCTTACTTCGTTTTATCGAAATTAACCGACCTTGGACTGATCCATTTACCATTGATTGCCACTCCAAGATAGTACCCTGTAAGTCTGCCAAACTTCATGACAGATAAAAACATCTTCGGTCTGAAGAAAATTATTACACCGGTTACAGCAGTTGTCAATCCGGTAATAATGTTATTAAGTACCAAAAAGTTCTGAAGAAGGAAGCGGGTGAATCCTTTGAAATGTTTTGAAACATAAACATGCCTTGAAATAATGACCTCCGTTTTTGTCAGGGCAGTGGTTTTAATGTTTATTCTTGAGGCTCCTCCGTGGTTGTGAATTATCCCGAAATCAGTATAATACCCTATATCACCTCCTGCATCGCGTATCCTCTTGCATATATCGGTATCCTCATAATACATCCAGTAGTCCTCGTCAAATCCCCCGGTAATGGTAAAGGTCTCTTTGCTCATCATCATCACCGAGCCGGACACCCAGGGTGGATGAATCACCCCGCTTTCTTCCCTGAAAAGCATGTCATGTTTTTCTCTGTTAATAATCCTGTACAGGGCCCTGCCTGTTCCGCACAGAGTCATTGGTCCGGGGAACATGCCGTATGCCCTGCTCTCCCTGCCACTGCTGTTAAACTGCCGGCATGATATTAAGGCGAGACCTTTACATTGCCTGGCTTCCTCAAGAAGTTTACCTATGGATTCTGAATTTGAAACTGTATCCGGATTCAAAAAAAGATAATATTCTCCGCTTGCATTTTTAGCTCCTGTATTACAGCCATAGGCAAAACCTCCATTTACAGAATTGTGAATAAAACTAAAATCCGGGTACATCCTTTCAAACCTGTCAAGAATTCCGTCACCGGAGTTATTATCCACCACAACTACCTCCTGGCTGAAATGCAAATCGCCCGGTATTTTCAATGAATCGAGGCATTCCCGGAGTGACGTCCAGCTCCTGTAGTTGACTATAATTATTGAAAGGTCCATTTTAATCCATGAATCTTGAAGGTATTTTTAAAAGTACGAAATAAAATTCTCTTTCTGTTTTTTCCCGCAGATTTGGCTTATTTACGCAAATACTCATACAAAAGAGCAGCAGACCTTTTATTCTCCCTTTCCCCCATTCTCCCTTTCATCATCTTCCTCCTCCTCATCCATCCACTCGAGAATCGGTGACTGCGGGCCTTCTTTCCTGTAGTATATTGCCAGGATAATTCCCGAAGCAAAACCAAGCATGTGCGACTCCCACGATACGTTCTGGTATACGCCGGGAAACATCCCCCAGACCATCGATCCGTAAATAAATACTATTAATAAAGAGATGCCAGCAAGCCTGTAGTATTTCCTGATGATCCCGCTGAAAAAAAGGAATGAGGCCAGGCCATATATAATCCCGCTGGCTCCTATATGCCAGGCTTCTCCTCCTCCCAGCCAGACAAGGATTCCGGTCATGATCCAGGTAGCTGCCAGTACTTTTACGGCTACTTCGGCGTAGAAATAAAATATCACAGTCCCAAGAAAAAGAATCGGGAATGAATTATTTATAAGATGTTTGAAGCTGGCATGTATGAAGGGTGACGTCAGGATACCTGGCAATCCTTCAACCTTAAGGGGATAAATACCAAGGAAATAAAGGTCAATATCAAAGAGTACTTCAATGATCTTCACAAGCCACATAAGGAATACAAAAACAGCAGGGATGAACAGGCTTAAAAGTAGTTTCTTCCTGTAAAAGGATGTTTCATTCAATATCTCCGGGTCCGGCCTGGACATTTTATAAATTGATTTTTACATTCCCGTCACCCCCTGTAAAAGATGAAAAGAAGCAATAACCCTTCTCCCTTTCTCCCTTTCTCCCCTTCTCCCCTTCTCCCCTTCTCCCTTTCTCCCCTTCTCTTCTACCAGTCTCTGCCAGGAAAGGTAATCCCTGCAACTTTCCTTACCCGGTCCATGGTAATCATCAGGTCGCGGCTGAACGACAGAGGTACCACAGGACTTTCCTTAAGTCCCCTGTCGAGGCAGTTCATAACCTCCTCTGCCTCCCAGTGGTATCCCATAGCCGGCGGGGTGAATATGAAATCCTGGCTCTCGCGTCCGAACATTTCAAGTCCTACATGCTGATTCATATCCCTGCCCCTTTCTACTGAAATGTTACCTTTTTCACAGAACAGGTTGCATCCAATCCCTGAACTGGTCTCGAAAGAACTATAAAGCGACGCCATTCGTCCGTCATTGTAACGGAAGATCATATTGATTGTTTTTTCTGAACCTGTTTCCGCAAAAGACGCTACTGCGGTCACCTCATCAGGTATACCCATAAATGTAAGCGCATCGATAATAGGATATATCCCGATATCCAGGAGTGATCCTCCTCCGAGTTCAAGGTTAAATTTACGCTCGTCGGGGTCATACGGGGGCATGAACGAGAACCGCGCATCCATGCCGATTATCCTGCCAGGGATTCCAGATTGCAGTATTTCATGAGCCTTTTTATAAAAAGGCTGAAAGGGAGGCCATAATGCCTCCATCAGGAAGAGATCTCTCTTTTTTGCCTCGGAGATCATCTCATCGACTTCACGTATATTAAGAGCAAAAGCTTTTTCGCATAATACATGCTTCCCGTTCCTGAGGCAGAGAAGGGTATGTTCGTGGTGATGGGAATGTGGAGATGCTATATATATAATCTCCACTTCCGGATCAGCAGCCAGCTCTTCATATGATCCATAACTGCGCCTGAATCCGAATTCATCTGCAAACTCTCTCGCTCTCAGAAAATCGCGCGATCCGACAGCGTGAAGTTCAACATTGTCAAGAAGTTGAAGTCCTTCAGTAAATTTTGCTGACATCTTCCCCGGGGCTAGAATTCCCCATTTGTATTTTCGTTCGGCCATATACTTTTTTACCATAAATATAGTGTTCTTTGAAAAATTTATCTCTATCACAAAAAAATCAAAATCATATATTGCTGATTAACTGGCAAATATAAATAAATAATTATATTATTTTAATTTTTTTAGTACTATGTATTGCATAGTATAATTATTTATATATATCTTTGCATTGT
>CAZQRQ010000044.1:0-26356 GCA_964595725.1 uncultured Rikenellaceae bacterium
TAGAAGGCTTTGCGACACCCAAGCATCTTGTCAAGGAAGATGGCACCATGGTAAAGGTTGACGAGAAGCTGATGTTCAAGGTTATAGAATTTAACAAGTCGGCAAAGAAAATTATAGTATCGCACAGCAGAGTGTTTGAAGATGAAAGAAAAGCGTCTGAAATAACTGATGCAAAAGCAGAAGCTGAGACACCTCGCAAGACTACAAGGAAAGGCAAGGCAAATATTGAAAAAACAACTCTTGGAGATATTACCGAATTAGCTGCTCTGAAGGAGGAAATGGAAGAAAAACAGAAAAAATCTTCCAAGAAATAGAAAATATTTGTTAAATTTAAGCTATAAAATTTAGCATTATGGATTTCAATATTGAAAGCCGGAATAACAGTACAGTCATCCAGATACAGTCTGAAAAGCTTGATACACATATAGCTCCTGCACTAAAATCTGAACTTGTACTGGTGTCAGGGAAGGGTGAGAAGAATATAATTCTCGATCTTGACAAATGTCAATACTGCGACTCCTCGGGTCTAAGTGCTATCCTTGTGGCCAACAGACTTTGCAAAAATGCCGGTGGTACTTTTGTTCTCTGCGGGCTCAACGAAGCAGTTGAAAGGCTTATCACCATTTCACAGCTCGATACAGTTCTTACTATAACCAGTTCTGTAGAAGAGGCTGAGAAAATGATATCATAGCATTGTTTGCCCTGCAGAGTGTCGATGAAGCTAACCATACTTGGTAGTAGTTCTGCATTGCCGACATCAGAAAGAAATCCTTCCGCTCATGTGCTTAATGCGTATGAGCGGTTCTTTTTAATCGACTGTGGTGAAGGGACACAGCTCCAGCTGAGAAAAGCAAGGATAAGAATTGCTAAGATTAACCACGTTTTCATAAGTCATCTGCACGGGGATCATGTATTTGGTCTCTACGGACTCCTCTCAACTTTCAGCCTGATGGGGAGAGAGAATCCTTTGCACCTTTACGCTCCGGATAATTACGGGCATATGCTTTACTCTCACCTGGCCGATTTTGACATACATTTGAATTTTGAGATAGTATTTCACGGCCTTGCCGGGAAAGACCCTGTCATGATTCTTGACGACAAATATTTAACTGTCACTTCTTTTCCATTGAAACACAGGGTCCGTACATTCGGATTCGTTTTTCGGGAAAAGCCGGCAGACAGGAATATTATAAAAGAGTCTATCAGTAAGTACAGGATACCACTGGCGAAGATCGGGGCAATTAAAAAAGGCGAGGATTTCATTTGTGACGATGGTACGGTGGTAAAAAACAGTGAGATAACGGTTTCACCACGTGAACCTTTATCATTTGCATATTGCAGCGACACTAAATATTTTAAAAGGCTGGCTTCCTTTGTGAGAGGCGTTACATTACTTTATCATGAAGCAACATTTGACAGGTCCATGAAGGAACTTGCTGAGATTACCGGGCATTCAACATCATCAGACGCAGCTACCGTTGCCCTAGAAGCAGGGGCTGGAGCTCTGATCATCGGACACTTCTCAGCCCGGTACAGAGACCTGTCAGAAATTGTAAACGAGGCAAGAGAGATATTCCCTGCCACACTTCCTGCTGAAGATGGAATGACTTATAATATCGGGGATGTAAACCTTTCCAAAAGTTAGTTATCTTTGCCAGCAATAAAAATCAACCCGGGAAAGTGCAGGAAAGAATATTAATACTGGATTTTGGCTCACAATATACCCAGCTTATTGCCCGAAGAGTAAGGGAACTTAATGTCTATTGCGAGATCCATCCCTTCAATCATTTCACATGGCCTGACAAGGATGTTAAAGGTGTTATTCTCTCAGGCAGTCCGTTTTCGGTACGCGACAGAAATGCCCCGATCCCTGACCTCCGCGACATTAAGGGAAAGGTACCCATTCTTGGCGTATGTTACGGGGCACAATATCTTGCCAATAGTTTCGGGGGAGAAGTCCTCCCTTCAAGTTCTCGTGAATACGGAAGAGCCAATCTTTTATACGTGGAAAATAATGATCCTCTGTTCACCGGGATTAGCTCCGGAACACAGGTCTGGATGTCACATGGCGATACAATCGCCAGAATACCTGATGATTACTCAGTTATTGGCTCTACATCAGATGTCAGGATAGGAGCTTATCACATTACCGGGGAGAAAACCTGGGGTATTCAATTCCATCCCGAGGTATACCATACAACAGAAGGCAGAAGGATCCTTCTTAATTTTGTTATGGATATTTGCGGATGTAAGGGAACATGGACACCGGATTCCTTCGTTGATTCTACAATAACCGATATCAGGAATAAAGTAGGAGATGATAAGGTAATTTTAGGGTTATCAGGCGGTGTTGATTCTTCAGTTGCTGCATCAATACTTAACAGAGCAATAGGGAAGAACCTGACATGCATTTTTGTTGATAATGGTTTGCTCAGAAAAAACGAGTTTGAAAGGGTCCTTGAA
Organism: uncultured Rikenellaceae bacterium; assembly: GCA_964595725.1. Classification (GTDB taxonomy): domain Bacteria; phylum Bacteroidota; class Bacteroidia; order Bacteroidales; family VadinHA17; genus LD21. Next base: position 2,464 of record CAZQRQ010000044.1, read on the forward strand.
TCATATATTGGTATGGGATTCAATGTTGTGGGTGTAGATGCCAGTGACAGGTTTCTTGATCAGCTTGAAGGTGTCAGTGATCCTGAAAAGAAAAGAAAGATAATAGGAAGGGTGTTCATAGAGATATTTGACGAAGAGGCTCATAAGGTTAAGGATGTAAAATGGCTGGCCCAGGGCACAATATATCCTGATGTTATTGAATCAGTTTCAGTAAATGGTCCTTCCGCAACAATCAAATCACATCATAATGTCGGGGGACTTCCTGAAAAAATGCACCTGAAAGTGATTGAACCCCTGAGACTTCTATTTAAGGATGAAGTCAGAAAAGTTGGAAAAACCCTCGAGATGCCTGATTTAATATTAAGACGTCATCCATTCCCGGGCCCGGGCCTGGCAATAAGACTGCTAGGTGCTATTAACAGGGAAAAACTGCGTATTCTTAAGGAGGCGGATGAAATTTTTATAGAAGGTCTTAAGAAACATGACCTTTATGATAAAGTCTGGCAGGCCGGAGTAATCTTATTGCCTGTTCAGTCTGTCGGAGTTATGGGAGATGAAAGAACTTATGAGAATGCAGTTGTGTTGAGGGCAGTAGGATCGACCGACGGGATGACTGCTGACTGGTCTCATTTGCCCTATGAATTCCTTGGATCTGTGTCAAATGAAATAATTAACAGGGTTAAAGGAATAAACAGAGTGGTTTATGATATAAGTTCAAAACCACCGTCCACGATAGAGTGGGAATAATTATCCCCTTAAACAATTCTAAGGGCACGGTGTTTGTTTAACATACAATATATATATTGAATATGAGTAATTATGAAACGAAATAATCTGGTAATACTTATTACCCTGATATTATTAATCAGTGGTTCAAAACTGTCTGGTCAGCTCTTCAGTGAAAATGGATTTAAATTCAGCAGGACACTCAGCCTGCTTGATGCAGTTTACGTTGATTCAGTTAATCTTGACAAGCTTACCGAGACAGCAATTGTGGAAATGTTGCATTCTCTCGATCCTCATTCGACTTATATTCCCGCAAAGGATGTCCAGGAGATGAATGAACCGCTAAATGGTAATTTTGAAGGAATTGGTATCCAATTTAATATTCTCCATGATACAATCATAGTAATTGAGCCGATAATCCATGGTCCCTCGGAGAAAGTCGGACTGAAAGCGGGAGACCGTATTGTTACTATTGATGACGAGAACGTTGCCGGTATTCAGATATCAACTGCCGGGGTGCGGAGCAGGCTGATGGGACCGAAAGGAACGAAGGTAAACGTAGGAGTTGTCAGGAGAGGGGCAAAGGACCTGTATGCTTTCACCATTACCAGAGATAAAATCCCTATTAACAGTCTTGATGCAGCTTATATGATTAATAATGAAACTGCATACTTCAAGTTCAACAAGTTCGCGTTAACTACGGAGAAAGAGTTCTTTGATGGGTTGACATCACTGGATGCCACAAATCTGAGGAATGTCATTATTGATGTCCGTGGTAATCCGGGTGGTGTTATGCTTGCTGCTGTTGCCATTGCAAATCAGTTTTTTGAAGGTCAGAAACTTATTGTTTATATGGAAGGCAGGAAGACTCCACGGCAGGAATTTAAATCGAATGGCAAAGGAGCGCTAACAAAAACAAATCTTGTCATTATCACTGATGAGGGTTCCGCATCAGCAAGTGAGATACTTGCAGGCGCCATGCAGGACTGGGACAGAGGTTTGATAATAGGACGCAGGACTTTTGGAAAGGGCTTGGTACAGAATGCTTTCTCTCTTACGGATGGCTCGCAGGTTAGACTTACCGTTGCAAGGTACTATACTCCTACAGGCAGGTCTATACAAAATCCGTATAATGGTGGATATGAAAAATATATGGATGACTACTACAACCGGTTCAGGAACGGAGAAACGCTTCATGCTGATAGTATAAAGCTGCCTGACTCGTTAAGGTTCAAGACACTGTTAAACCACCGGACGGTTTTTGGAGGAGGGGGTATTATGCCGGATGTATTTGTTGCTGCTGATACTTCAGACTATACCGACTATTATGGAAACCTTATAAGGAAAGGTGTCTTCACATCCTTTACCCTTGAATTCTCCGACCAGAACAGGGACAGGATTAAAGCAAAATACCCTGATTTCAATGACTATAAAGCGGACTTTGATTTTACTGAAAATGAAATAAAACAGTTTATAAAAGAAGGCGAAGATGCTGGTGTGAAATATAACGAGGAGCAATTCGCAGTATCAGAGAAAGAGACAAGGAAATATCTTAAGGCACTGGTAGCTAGCAATATCTGGAATACTAACGAATATTTCAGGATAATCAATGAGGGAGATATTGTTGTTGACAGGGCTATGGGTATACTATCTGACAGAAATAAATTCGATACACTTCTCGGCTCAGGGAAGAAATAGAATCACCTTTCTCAAGAAGGTTTTATGAGGTTTATTGCAAAGACACTCTACGGTCTTGAAGGCATTCTCGCCAGGGAACTTGGCGAATTGGGTGCTTCCGGTATAACTGTTGCAAACAGGGCAGTACTGTTCCAGGGCAGTATTGAGCTTATGTACACAGTGAATTATATGTCAAGGTTCGCGGTTTCAGTATTACTGCAGGCAGCGGAATTCAATATCAATTCCGCGGAAGATCTCTATGCTTCCGGCATTAAGATCAGGTGGGATAAATACTTCGGCCCCGATGATACATTTATGATAAAACCTGTTGTTAAATCGGTGTTCTTCAATCATACAGGTTTTGCAGCGTTGAAGCTAAAGGATTCTATTGCTGATTTTTTCAGAAAAGAATACGGAGCCAGACCTGCAGTTGACACAAAGAATCCGGGAATTATAATCAACCTTCATATAACTAACAGGCATGTAACAATATCGTTTGATTCGTCGGGGGATCCTCTTTTCAAAAGGGGATACAGGAGAGGTACCCTTGAGGCTCCTCTTAATGAAGTTCTTGCAGCAGGGATGATAAGACTGTCCGGATGGGAAGGGAAGTCAGATATTATCGATCCGATGTGCGGCTCGGGAACAATACCTATTGAAGCTGCTATGATGGCTTCAAATATACCACCCGGGCAAACAAGACCTTCTTTCGGTTTCCAGAACTGGAGAGGGTATGATGAAAAATTATTCAGCAGGATCAGGGAAAACTTTGATTCCAGGATAAGAAAACCAGGCCAGGTTGTTTATGGACATGATATCTCTGAAAAAGCTGTTCTGCAGACGAACGATAACGTACGGAATGCTGGTGTTGAAGATTACGTAAACATCAGCCTGTGTGATTTCAGTAAACTTAAACCACCAGGGCATGAAGGGTATATACTGATGAATCCTCCATATGGAGAGAGGCTCAGGAAAGTAGAGACAGATGCTTTATACTCAATGATAGGGTCCGTCCTGAAACATAGTTTTACTGGCTATATTGCCTGTCTGATCTCTTCAAACAAAGAATCAGTAAAACAGGTTGGTTTAAAACCGGTCAGGAAACTTACCCTGTACAATGGTTCACTTGAATGTGTCTATCTCGTATTTGAACTCTACGAGGGAAGCAGGAAAAGCACTAGGTCAAAATAAAACAACAATTGATCATTACTTTCACAGGCTTAATCAAAAAAGAATATAATTGTGCTTAAAATCTGTAAAGAGAATTCTTTAAATTTTGGTTACTTTAGATTTTTATTATATTTGTTATCTGAAAGATTTACCTTTCATAAAACCAAGCTTAGATGAGCTTTAATGTAGAAAGTTACATTACGGATCAGGGAAACGGGGATGTTATCCTGTATTATAAAGGGAACATCGATTCGGATGTAATAAATCATGTCCTTGACACTGTTGAGGATAAAATGATTTCTATTGATGAGCAGTCGAAACTTCGGAAAAAAGTCTATAATGTCCTGGTCGAAAGCCTTCAGAATCTTTATCATCATGTTGACCAGGTACCTCAAGATTTTGAAGATCAATCAGCTGAAAGATACGGACTCCTTTTTATAAAGAAAATTGACAAAGGATATAAGATCATTACTGGAAACTTTGTCCATTCTGATAATATTGAAAAGCTTGAAGAGAGGATAAAGAGGATAAACCGGTCAAGTCACGAGGAAATAAAGGAACTGTACAAATTTATACTTAACCATCAGAAAATATCACAGAAAGGTGGAGGCGGTCTCGGTCTTGTAGATATAGCAAGAAAAACGGGGAACAGGCTTGATTATTCATTTAAGAAATATAATAAAGACCACTCTTTCTTCTATTTGAACATTTTAATAAACGACGAAAATTGAATTAACCTTTTAAATGCATTATCAATATGGAACCGATCGTTATTGAAGGAACTGCAAAAACTCCGACTGTTAAATTTGATGCCAATGAGGGCGTTTTTGAGATTAAGGGGCGCTCCATACCTGAGAATTCAGTTGAATTCTATAAGCCACTTGTAGATTGGCTGGATGCATACAAGGAGAGTCCATTGGGAAAAACAGTGGTAAATATCAGGCTTGAGTATTTTAATACCAGCTCTTCAAAATGCATACTTGATGTCTTTAAAAAACTCGAAGCTATTCATAAGGCTAAGAATGAAGTGGAAGTAAACTGGTATTATGAAGAAGACGACGAAGACATGCTGGAAGCAGGGGAGGACTACGAGTCTATCATCAGGGTGCCTTTTAAGATGATAGAGATAGTTGAATAAGCATGACTTATAATTGATAAGATCGGTTTTTCCAGAAAAAATGAGGCTGCCTAACCCGGGCAGCCTCTTATTTTTCCATCAAATCCACAAGTGTTAATCAGCTCCTTTGCCTGACTTTCCCATTAACATTTCGCCGGAATCAAGAAGTTTTTTAAGAAGCCTGAAGTAAAGAACAAGGTACAGGAGCAATGTCATAATCCACAAAACCGCAACATTGACAACAAATGTATTCACTTCAAGGCCAAATACTTTTTTCACAGGCGAATAAAAATGCGCTTTGATGAAATCAGACTCAGGTTCCATGTAAATAAGCCCCCATTTCTGGTAAAGACGATTGCGGTATATGATCGACCTGTTGGCTTCATTCTTGTTTGTTACAAATTCCTCAAGCTTATTGTTTGTATATCTGCTCTTAAAGTCCAGGAAGGCTTTACTGTCCTTGGCCTGCTCTGCTTCAATTATCCTGTCTTTAGTCTGCGTAGCCCTGTTTGAAAGGTCAATATAGTATTGTCTTGTTCTCTCAACGAATGATCTGGTAGCATCAATCACGTTCTGACTTATCTTGTCAGGAGTAAAATACCCCGAATAAATGTATGTGCTGTCCGGTCTCCTCTTTAACTGTTTATCTAATTCGTAGTTAAGGAATTCCAGGTTTTGAATAAACCTTTCATCTTTATTTCCGCTGCGAAGGGCATTCTCAACATTGTTCAACTTATCTCTTATTTCCTCATTCCAGTATTGTTTAATGAAATCCGCCTGGCTTTTCAGCTTGTCGTAAACATAGAATTGCCTTTCGTACCTGTTGTTTACAAACTGTTCTACTGCTAGTGCCTCATAACCCCATCTTGCTGTAATGATCTCTCCATAATACGGTACAACAACAGGTGATGTAAATGGAATCCTGGGATTGAGCTTTTCAAACTTAACCATTACACCGCTGAGTATAATCTGGGGTATTACAAGGAAAGGTATCAGGATATATATTGTGACAACTGCCTTGAAACTGTCGGAAATGACCAGGCCCATCATGTTGGCAGAGGCCCAGCATGAAAACAGCACAAGCCAGTACTGGAACCACATTCCCCTGATTTCTGTAATACTGTTTCCAACAAGTACGAATGTAAATGCCTGAATAGCTGAAATGACAAACTGAACGGTAACCTTAGATAAAAGGTAACTGTTCCAGCTCAGATTGAGAAAAGCTTCTCTTTTAAGTATTTTCCTGTCTTTTATTATTTCCTCAGCGCTTACTGACAAACCCATAAAAATCGCAACTATTACCGACATGAAGATATAAACAGGCAGGTTCTCATTCTCGGCAAATGTATATTTGGCCCCGGGTACACTGGCATCAAAGTATTTAATAAGAGCCGCAAGGAAGAAAGCCAGGATAGGTGCTTCGAGCAGGGTTATTATAAGGTACTGTGTATCTGCAATTTTAGATAGAATGTCGCGTTTTGTAAAAACGATGAACTGCTTGAGCCTGTTTGGTGTCTTAAAGTTAATTTCAGGTATACCTTTACCTTTGTCAAGAGGTTCCTCCTTATTTAGAAGATATGTTTTATAGTATTCACTCCATTCACCCGGTGATACTTTCCTGGTACTTGTAGGTTGTCCGTATTCATCGATTATCCTTGCTTCAACGATATTGAAGATCTGTTCAGGATTAACATTACCACAGACATGGCATTCACTCTCATTATAATTGGCGTGATGTATCCTGGTCTTAAAATAGACTATCGATTCAATAGGATTACCGTTATATATAAGGTAACCTCCTGTATCCAGGATTATAAGCCTGTCAAACATCTTGAAGATATCTGATGAAGGCTGGTGAATAACGACAAATAACAGCTTCCCTTTGAGTGCAAGCTCCTTGAGCAGGTCGAGGATATTTTCCGAGTCGCGTGATGATAATCCTGATGTAGGCTCATCGAGAAACATAATAGCCGGTTCCCTTATGAGTTCGAGTGAAATATTCAGCCTTTTTCTCTGGCCACCACTGATCTTCTTGTTTAGCGGGCTTCCGACCTTCATGTCCCTGATTTCATAAAGGCCCAGGTTTTTGAGAGTTATATCAACTTTTTCCTTAATCTCATCTTCGGTAAGATTGTCAAAGCACAGCTTCGCATTATAATAAAGGTTTTCAAATACGGTAAGTTCTTCAATAAGCAGGTCGTCCTGCGAGACATAACCTATCAGCCCTTTTACCTCCTCATTATCTCCATGAATGCTGGTGCCGTTCACCTCCACCTTACCTGAATACGGGCTGTTAATACCGTTAAGCACACTGAGCAGTGTTGATTTACCGGCACCACTGGCTCCCATGATACCAACCATCCTGCCTGATTCCTCCTCAAAGCTCATCGGGTGAATGCCCACTTTCCCTCCGCGGAATCTGTATTCAAGGTTTTCAACCTTGTACACCACCCTCGATGCCTGCAGCTCTTCCCTGAAGAATTGCTTGATGACATCAGAGTAGTAGATAGGTGATGATTTAGGATCCCTCAGAGATGAGCCGGGATTAAATGTATATACTTTATCTTCCTGCAGGAGCTGTCCGTTCATATATAGTTCACCCGTCTTCGTGAATTTCACAAAGTACATATTGGCAGAATGAACAAAAAGGACCCATATCTGGCCTTTTACATCCCTGTTAAAGAGATGTTTGTGCTCATGATTTTCGTCAGTTTCCCTGTTATCAATTACCAGAACTCCGGGAGAAGCAGGTACTTCGTTAAACGAATTAAGGATGAAGCTTTTAATTAGCTGGTGTTCAGCTTCATCAACGTAGAACGATTCTGATACAGCCTGGATAAACTCGAGTTCAAGTTCGCTAACCTGTGCCCCCTCTGATTTGCAAAATTCTAGTAACTGGACAAGGACAATTATTTTCTGATCCTGTGTTAGCTGATCATTAATGTCATTGCATATTTTAAGGACCCTGACGGCAATTGCTGAAGTACGCCTGTTCTCACTGCTTTTTCTCTGTTTCTCCTGAGCTTCCTGGTAATACTCGTCAAAGAATCCAAGGTATATTTTTACCAGCTCCTGATTAAGCTGCCTTTTCAGAAATGCCTCAACGACTTCTCTTCTGTCACTGTCATTGCTCTGCGGTCTTGCAATAATAGCAAACAACTGCATAAGGGCTTTTAAGATCTTTTCACTCATTTTGAGAAATTAAAGTGCTAACAGGAATTGCAATTTTCTTAAATTCAATTTAAAAACAGCTTTCTATACCTTCCTGAGAAGGAATAGTCCGGCTGAAATTAAGAATTTGGTTGAAATATTCCTAATTATTGAGGATCAATATACGTAATCACCTTCTTCCCAGTTTCCTTTTGTTTGTATTTTTCCTGACAGAAAAACCGAACTTGCCGATAAATTTACCGGTAGTGTAATAGCTGCCATGCACATAACACAGCGGATCACTGTCCTTTAGCCTGAACAGGCCACTTTCCCTGTCGAAATACTCTTCTTCTGCATTAACTGCAACTACCTCAGAAATAAACATATGATGCGTACCGAACTCCATGATATCTTTTACTATACATTCTATGTTCACGGGAGATTCCTTAATCAAAGGGGTTTTAATCTTTGATGCCGGTACTGGAGTTAGTTTCATTTTTTCAAATTTATTATGGTCTGCACCAGATCTTACCCCGCACCAGTCGGTAGCATAGGCCAGTTTTTCAGTTGTGAGGTTAATTACATATTCTCCGTTCTTCCGGATGATATTGTAAGAGTGCCTCCCGGGACGAACTGATATGTAACACATTGCCGGATCAGTACAGATTGTCCCGGTCCACGATACAGTCAGTATATTGTATTCCGAAATATCATTACCGCAGCTAACCAGTACGGCAGGAACGGGATAAATCATTGTTCCGGGTTTCCATGTAATTTTACTCATTATTCTCTGTTTTAATTTTACAATAATATACAAAATATAAGTCTGTTTTACTGCGGGGGAAATATGCCATATTGACATTACAGCATTACCATTATATGTCAAAAAGGCAATGTAAATCAAACTGTTAGATGTGGCAGGAATTTTGTTTTACCTGACCGATTTAATAAAAGAGCAGGTAGATGAATCTTAATAATTTTACAGTTAAGGCGCAGGAATCGGTTTCTAAGGCTTTCACAATTGCCGAATCAATGGGGCAACAGGCAGTGGAATGTTCACATCTTCTAAAAGGAGTTATCAGTGAAGCTGAAAACATAGTTAAATTCCTGTTCGGAAAGCTGGGTGTCGAAATTAACAGTATTACGATTACTCTTGACAGGATACTGGAGTCGTTTTCGAAGGTTAGTGGTGGTGAAACATACCTCTCAAGACCAGCATCCGAAGTTCTCCGGAAAGCCGGCGAGCATGCTGTAAAAATGGAAGACAGGTTTGTATCTGTTGAACATATCTTGGTGGCACTTCTTGAGAGTAAAGACCAGGCCGGCAGACTGTTAAAAGACAGGGGAATAACGATGCAGGAGTTTTTGAAAGCAGTAAGTGACCTGCGGAAAGGAGCCAAGGTTGAGAGCCAGACCTCAGAAGACACATATAATGCGCTTGGAAGGTATGCCAATAACCTTAATGAGTGGGCACAGACCGGGAAACTTGATCCTGTAATAGGTCGTGATGATGAGATCAGGCGTGTTTTGCAGATCCTTACAAGGCGTTCAAAGAATAATCCTTTGCTGATTGGCGAGCCTGGAGTTGGAAAAACAGCCATTGCTGAAGGGCTTGCTCACAGGATAGTAAGGGGAGATGTTCCTGAAGATCTGAGATCAAAGGTTATTTTTTCTCTAGATATGGGTTCACTGATTGCAGGTGCCAAGTACAAGGGAGAATTCGAAGAAAGGCTGAAATCTGTAATAAGTGAAGTTGTATCCTCCGATGGACAGGTTGTTTTGTTTATAGATGAAATACATACGCTTGTGGGAGCAGGCAAATCGGAAGGGGCAATGGATGCTGCAAACATCCTTAAACCTGCACTTGCCAGGGGCGAATTGAGGGCTATAGGTGCAACAACCCTTAATGAGTACCAGAAATATTTTGAAAAAGACAAAGCCCTTGAGAGAAGGTTCCAGGTTGTTATAGTTGAGGAACCGGACCGGGCTGAATCAGTATCGATACTGCGTGGTCTCAGGGAGAGATACGAAACACATCATAAGGTCATAATCAGGGATGAAGCAATTGTGTCAGCTGTTGACCTGTCATACCGCTATATCACTGACAGATTTTTACCTGATAAAGCTATTGACCTTATGGATGAAGCAGCATCAAGGCTGAGACTGGAGATGAATTCTGTTCCTGAAGAACTTGATGAGACCGAGAGGGCCATAGCAAGGTATGAGATTGAAAGAGAAGCTTTAAAAAGGGATCAGGATAAGATTAAGGTTGAACAGATATCAAAAGAGCTGGCCGTTCTGAATGACAGGAGAAATGAACTGAGGGCTGCATGGAAGTCGGAGAAGGAACTTATTGAAAGGATGCAGGAAATAAAGGAACTCGCAGAATCATTAAGACTTGAAGCAGATCAGGCTGAAAGGGTTGGTGATTATGGACGTGTGGCTGAATTAAGATATGGAAAGATAGCGGAGCTTGAGAGAGAACTATCGGAAATCAAGGCAGATATTGAAGATAAGAGGGCTTCAGGTTCACTTATCAGGGAGGAGGTCAGAGCAGAGGATATTGCGGAGGTCGTTTCAAAGTGGACAGGGATACCTGTATCAAAAATGCTTGAATCTGAGAAAGAAAAACTCCTTAGACTTGAAGAAGAGCTGCATCGACGGGTAATAGGCCAGGATGAAGCTATATATGCTGTCGCTAATGCTGTGAGGAGATCAAGGGCAGGGCTGCAGGATGAAAAAAGACCTGTGGGGTCATTCATTTTCCTGGGAACAACCGGAGTCGGAAAAACTGAATTAGCAAGGGCTCTGGCTGAATTTCTATTCAACAATGAGAATCTGCTTACAAGAATTGATATGTCTGAATACCAGGAACGGCATTCGGTCTCGCGTCTTATTGGTGCCCCTCCGGGGTATATAGGTTATGATGAGGGAGGCCAGCTTACTGAAGCTGTTAGGCATAAGCCATATTCCGTTGTGCTTTTGGATGAAATTGAAAAAGCTCATCCTGATGTTTTTAATCTTCTTCTTCAATTACTGGATGAAGGCAGACTGACTGACAACAAGGGGAGAACGGTTAATTTCAGGAATGTTATTATCATTATGACCTCAAATATAGGATCGGAGTTGATAAGGGAGAGAATGGAAAGTCATAACAACAATATGAGTGACGACCAGGAAGAAGCTTTACAAAATGAGGTCTTTTCACTTCTTCGAAGATTCATGCGTCCGGAGTTCCTAAACAGGGTCGATGATATAGTTATGTTTAAACCCCTTACCAAGAGTCAGGTATCAATGATAGTAGAGTTGCAGATAGAGAACCTCAGGAAAGTACTGTCATCAAACGGGATTTCTGTTAATTTGAGCGATGAAGTTGTAAGCTGGATTGCAGAGCACGGTTTTGATCCCCAGCTTGGGGCCAGGCCTGTTAAAAGACTTATTCAGAGGGAGATAGTTAATATGTTGTCAAAAGAGATCATTGCAGGAAGGATTATGCGCGATGATGTGGTTGAAATGGATACAGAAAATGGCAATATAGTGTTTCGCACAAGAAAAGCAGATTCTTTACCCGAATGATTTTATACATTCTTCAAGGTTGCCATATATCTCAAATATTGTTTGCAGATGTAGGGTTTCAAACAGATTCATGACCGATGGTTCTGGGCAAACTATTTTCATCTGGCTGTAACTGTCACGCGAAGTCCTCATAAGAGAAAGCAGGCATCCAAATCCCGAACTATCAATATATTCGACTCCACCCAGGTGCACAATTACTTTTACATTTGCCTGGTCAAAAACCTTTGAGATATTGTCCCTTATTTCTTCAGTTACGAGAGCATTGATCTTGTTTATTGAGAATTTTACTATATCAATATTATCACGCTTTTCCAGATCAATCATTATGTAAATGTTAGATGTTTTTCATGAACTCGTTAAGCTCAGTAACTGCAATACTTGTTTGCACTTTGAATCTTTGGATATATTCAGGATACTTGTCAGCGTCTGCACCATCTTTAGCCTGTAATTCAAATTTTTTCAGCATAAGAGCAAGGTCGTCCATCCCCATAATAGCTACTGAGGATTTTGCCTTGTGTGCCAGAAGGCCGAGGTTGAAAAAATCACTCTTTCCAAACAGGGAATCCATTTCGTCTGCCATTTCAGATACCTGTTCTTTAAATATCGATATTAGTTCGGAAATTACTTTCCTGTCCCCTCCTGAAACTGATTCAAGGTACTCTGTATTTATATACTTGAAGTCCATTTATTAGATTCTTAAGATTTTTTTCTGATCATCAGGTGTCATAGCAAAAATAGTATTTTTTTTGAACAGGGAACTGAAGACCATTTTTTTACCTGCGGGATTGAACTGAATTTTATAAAATGTAAATAAATGTTACTTTTATCCTCACTAATACCTTCAGTTATGAAACAATTTTTGATGGTTATTTCTTTCCTTGTTTTTATTACCGGAACCGTGAATGCCCAGCTGGATATTCCGGTGAAGAAAAGTGAGTTCAAAATAATTGAGGATGGTTTCAAGATTGCATGGAAGCATGTTGGTGACGGCGATAAATATTATTCTGAGGGAGGAACTTTCTATGCTAAAGCTGTGGAAGAGTATATTATGGCAAATAGCTATAATAATACCAATCCGGAACTGAATTATAAGATTGGGGCATCCATGCTTTTTTCTGAACGTAAGGAAGAGGCTGCATCTTATCTCTTAAAAGCTCTTGAACTGAAGAATGACGTCGCCGCTGATGCATTATTGCTTGCAGGATGGGCGCTTATGTATGCTGGTGAATTTGACAGAGCCACAGAGAAGCTTAATGTGTACCTCGATTCTGAATATAAGAAATCCGATAATAATATTTTGAGGGCCAGGAAAATAATAGAAGAATGTGCTTCTGCAAAAAAGATCACCGGTGATACCCTGATGATAATGATAGCGAATCTTGGTGGGTCTGTAAATTCCGAAGCAGATGATTACTCTGAAGTGATTTCTTCTGATGGAATGAAAATATATTTTGCCTCAAGAAAAGGACTGCAGCCAAATTCTAAAAATTTGTATCCTGATACAAAATTTGACGAGAACATTTATCTATCTGAATATACTGGGGGGAAATGGTCTGTACCCGTACTAGCCGGACCAAAAATTACATCAAAGCTATGTGAAACCCCATTGTTCATCAGCAAGGCTGGTGAAGTACTGTATATATATGTTGGTTATAAAGGAAATGGAGACCTCCAGGTATCTGAAATGAAAAAAGGTGAATGGGGATCACCTTCTTCCGAATCGTTTGGAATAAACTCATCCTATGCAGAAACATCATTCTGCATATCTCCTTATGGGAATGAGATTGCTTTTGTAAGCGACCGGCCAAAAAAAGGGCAGGGCGGAAAAGATATATATATTGTAAAGAAGCTTAATGGGCGCAAATGGAGTAAACCTGAGAATATAGGTCCAGCAGTGAATACACCCTACAGTGAAGAGTCTGTCAGCTATTCCCTGACGGGAGACACACTATGGTTCAGTTCAACCGGCCACAATACTATCGGTGGTTTCGATATTTTCTTTTCTGTGAGGGATTCTTCCGGCAACTGGGGTGAAGCAATAAATGCAGGATACCCGGTTAATACTGTGTGGGATGAGTTGTTTTACAGGCAATCACCCGTCGATGACAGCCTTTTCTATTTTGTATCTGACAGGCCCGGTAGCTACGGTGGCCTCGATATTCTTTCAGGAAGAATATTGCCTCCTCCGCCTCCTCCTGCACCGGAAGAGCCTCCGCTTCTTCCTGCAAAGGACACTATTGTGGTGAGAGATACGGTTGTGGTGGTTAAGGAAGTGCCTCAGGAACCGATAATAGTTCAGCCCAGGCCTTCAACTGTTAATTTTACTGGAAAAATAACCGATTCTGAGTCCGGGGAACCTGTCTCAGCCAGAATTGAAATAAAAGATTTAAGTATTGATGCAATTGTTGGTACAGCTTTAAGCTCAGCTGAGGACGGTTCGTTCCGGACAGAGCTGCCCGGGAGAAAAATATATGCCGTAGATATTAAGTCAACAGGATACCTGCCTGTCACAAAGAAGATATCCATCTCTGAATCTTTTGAGGGAGAGGTATTTAATATTGATTTTACTATTGATAAAGTTGAGGTTGGTAAAAAGGTTGTGCTGAATAACATATTGTTTGAACTTGGCAAGGCAGTTCTCACTCCAGATTCTTATGAGGAACTCGACCGGCTGGTAGTTATTTTACAGGATAACCCTTATATGAAGATCGAAATATCAGGACATACTGACAACACCGGGAACCCGGTAGTGAATGCAAGGCTTTCAACAGAAAGAGCAAGATCAGTAGTAGACTATATAGTGTCAAAAGGTATTGACCGGAGCAGGCTTACATACAGGGGTTATGGCTCGGAACAGCCGATTGCCGACAACGCAACCGAGGCCGGTAGGACAATTAACAGGAGGGTTGAGTTCAAAATACTTGAATTCTGATTCTATCCTGCTGAATATCAAAAGAGTTTTATGATTTTCCTCAAGAAATTATTGCTTCAAAGTTTCTAATTTTGCCAACTTAACAGTCCAAACCATCATCCTGATGAAAAATACACCATTTACAAGGTTTCATATTGAGCTGGGAGCCAGAATGGTCCCGTTCGCCGGATTCAGCATGCCGATTGAATATTCCGGTATAAATGATGAACATATAGCAGTGAGGGAACGGGCAGGTGTGTTTGATGTATCCCATATGGGAGAATTCTGGGCTTCAGGACCCAATGCCCTGCCATTCCTGCAATATATCACATCAAATGATGTGAGTGCCCTGTACGATGGGAAGGTACAGTATTCTTGCTTTCCAAATGGTAAGGGAGGAATTGTTGATGATCTTCTCGTTTACAGATTCTCGGCTGAGAGGTACCTCTTAGTGGTTAACGCGGCAAATATTGAAAAGGACTGGAACTGGTGCCTCTATAATGCATCGGGATTCAATCTTAAACCTGGTATCGATCTTGTCAATGCGTCCGATACGACTGCTCAGCTTGCTATACAGGGACCACTGGTACTTAAGGCCATGCAGGCACTTACGGATGAGAATGTAACAGATATGGAATATTATACCTTCAAAACAATCAATTTTGCAGGCATTGAGAATGTTATTTTTTCTACAACAGGCTATACAGGTGCAGGAGGTTGCGAGCTATACGTGCGGAATGAGGATGGTGAAAGATTATGGAAAGCTGTTTTTGAAGCCGGTAGAGACATTGGCATCCAGCCTGTAGGATTGGGTGCAAGGGATACACTCAGAATTGAGATGGGTTACTGCCTTTACGGTAATGATATAAATGATGCGACTTCACCGATAGAAGCCGGTCTGGGATGGATAACCCGATTCAGCGAACAGAAAAACTTTATTGACAGGGATCTTTTGCTTAAACAAAAAACCGATGGAACGGAAAGAAGACTTAAGGGATTTGTAATGCAGGACAGGGGAATCCCAAGTCAACATTATAATGTGGTTAGCGATAACGGAGAAATTATAGGCGAGGTAACTTCAGGCACCATGTCTCCCATGATGAAACAGGGTATAGGACTTGCCTACCTGTCAAAAGGATACTGGGAAAAGGGTACTGAAATTTATATCAGGATAAGAAATAAAGATCTGAAGGCTGTTGTGGTGGACCTTCCTATTTGTAAACATGAAAATAAGGAATAACACTGATGATAAAGAGGAATATTAAGACCTACCTGACACCTGCATTATATGAGCAAGGAGCGGATGAAAATAAGATAATTGTAATAATTGATATTCTGCGGGCCACTTCCTCTATCTGCACTGCTTTCGCAAACGGAGCCAGTTCAATAATTCCTGTCGCCGAAGTGGAAGAGGCAAAAGAATACAAAAGCAAAGGTTTTATGGTAGCTGCTGAGCGGGATGGATTTGTACTTGATTTCGCGGATTTTGGAAACTCACCTTTCAATTTCAGCGCTGACATGGTGGCGGGTAAAACAATAGTATACAGCACTACAAACGGTACAGGGATAATCAATATGTTATCAGGTTCATGCCGGATCATAATAGGATCATTTCTTAATATCACGGCTTTATGCAACTGGATAAATACCCAGGATCACGATGTGGTACTTTTCTGTGCAGGCTGGAAGAACAGGTTTAACCTCGAAGATACGGTTTGTGCCGGTGCAATTGCTTCCAGGCTTATAACTGAAGAAGGATTTTATACAATATGTGACTCCACACTCTGTGCATTGGACCTGTGGAATATGGCAAAAGACGATATTCACGGCTATATCGAGAAAGCTGCTCAAAGATCCAGGTTACGTGATAAGGGCCTTGATGACTGCATCAAATTTTGCCTGACGCCGGACTTTACCGATCTGATACCATTTTACAGGGAAGGTAAGCTTTTTGGGCATGTTGATTAAGCATACGACATGATCTACATCATTAACTTGCACTGGATTTTTGTGTAATTTTGCCACCGTGTACTAATAATCAGAATATCTTAAGTTCATACATTAATTGAAACATATTTAACATGAAGAAACATAATTTTTATGCAGGCCCATCAATTTTACCTCAATATACAATTGATAAAAGCATTGATGGGATAAGAAATTTTGCAGGGACGGAATTATCCGTCCTGGAAATATCGCACAGGAGCAAGGAGTTTGTAGCATGCATGAATGACACTATTTCTTTATTCAGGGATCTGCTTGATATACCATCTGGATACAAGGTTATTTTTCTCGGAGGCGGGGCAAGCCTGCAGTTCTGCATGGTGCCTATGAACCTTATGAACAGGAAATCCGGCTACGTGGTAACTGGTGAATGGGCTGGTAAGGCTTTCCGGGAAGCCAAATTATTCGGCGAAGCAGTTGAAGTTGCAACTTCAAGAGACCAGAACTTCAATTATATTCCTAAAAACTATGTTGTCCCGGCCGACCTGGATTATTTCCATATTACCACAAATAATACAATCTATGGCACTGAGATCAAAAAGGATCCGGATGTAGCTGTGCCACTGGTAGCTGATATGTCCTCAGATATATTCAGCAGGCCTGTTGATGTGTCGAAATATTCTGTAATTTATGGTGGCGCACAGAAGAACCTGGCTCCTGCAGGAGTAACATTTGTTATAATAAGGGAGGATGCCCTGGGGAAAATGGAAAGGTCTATCCCCACGATACTGGACTACAGAACTCATATCAAATCTGAATCGATGTTTAATACTCCCCCGGTTTTTGCAGTCTTTGCAGCCCAGCAGACCCTAACATGGCTTAAAAAGCTTGGCGGTGTCGGAGTCATGTATAAGATTAACAGAGAAAAGGCTGATATTTTATATGATGAGATTGACCGTAACAGACTTTTTATCCCTACTGTAAGTGATCCGGACGACAGGTCTGTTATGAATATTTGCTTTGTAATGGCTCCCGAGTATAAAGAGCTGGAAGCTGAATTCAGTGAATTCGCAAAATCTAAAGGCATGATCGGGATACAGGGACACCGCTCTGTTGGTGGATTCCGGGCTTCAACATATAACGCATTGCCAAAAGAAAGTGTTGAGGCACTGGTGAGTGTTATGAAGGAGTTCGAACTGGAAAAATAATTTGTATGAATATTCTGGTTGCCACTGAGAAGCCTTTCGCAAAAGTGGCTGTGGAACAAATCCGGAAAGTTGTGGAAGATTCCGGATTCAAGCTCCTGGTGCTCGAGAACTATAAAAGTCAGGACGATCTGCTCAAAGCCGTAAGCCAGGCTAATGCCTTAATTGTAAGAAGTGACCTGGTTACGGATACTGTTGTCGAAGCGGCAAGAAATCTTAAAATTGTTGTGAGAGCTGGTGCCGGATACGATAATATAGATATCGATTCGTGTACATCTCATAATATAGTGGTGATGAATACACCGGGTCAGAACTCCAATGCGGTTGCAGAACTTGCTTTCGGAATGATGCTTTATATGGTCCGCCACTCATTCAGTGGCAAAAATGGAACGGAGCTCAGGGAGAAAAATATCGGATTGCACGCATTCGGAAATGTCGGAAGATATATGGCTGAAATAGCAAAGGGTTTTGGTATGCAAGTATTTGCTTTCGATCCTTTTATTGATGATGATAAAATTCGATCAGCAGGAATAAGGACATGTAGAACAGTTGAAGAATTGTATACAACATGTCAGTACATATCATTACATTTACCTTTAATTAATGACACCATTGGTTCAGTAGGATATGATCTGCTTAAAAGAATGCCTGATAATGCCGTACTTATAAATGCTGCCAGGAAGGAAATAATAGATGAGGAGGATCTTTTAAAGGTGTTCGGTGAAAGAGAAGACTTTAAATATTTGTCTGATATTGTTCCAGATTGCATTACACAGCTTGAAGAAAAGTATAAGGGAAGATATCTCTTTACTGCAAAAAAAATGGGGGCCCAGACTGAAGAGGCTAACACTAAAGCCGGGATAGCTGCAGTAAGACAGATTGTGGACTATTTTGCCACTGGAAATGAAAAATACAGAGTTAACAAATAAACATATATAATGGCAGTTATAATACCATTCAGGGGACTGAGGCCACCGGCGAGAATTGTAAAAGACTTGTCGTGTCTTCCGTATGATGTTATGGATTCTGAGGAAGCGCGTGCCATGGCCGAAGGTAAGGAGTGTTCCCTTCTGCATATAACAAGGTCTGAAATCGACTTTAAGCCCGGAATTGATGTGCATTCTGATGAAGTTTATAATAAGTCTCATGATAATTTTGTGAAATGGCAGAACAAAGGGTGGCTTAAACAGGATAATAAACCATATTTTTATATCTATGCCCAGACAATGTCAGGCAGAACCCAGTATGGTATTGTCGGTTGTGCTTCCGTCGATGACTACCTGAATGGAATAATCAGGAAACACGAACTTACAAGACCGGATAAAGAGCAGGATCGCATGGTGCATGTACGTGTTAATAATGCGAATATTGAACCTGTTTTTTTTGCATATCCTGCTGTCAGTGAAATAGATGAAATTGTAAATAACATTGTAAATAAAAAACCCGAGTATGATTTCATTGCTGAGGATGGATTCGGACACCATTTCTGGGTTATTAGAGACTCAAAAACAAATGAAAGAATAGAAGAAATATTTGCCAAAAAGGTTCCTTATACCTATGTTGCTGACGGCCATCACAGAACTGCAGCAGCAGCTCTCGTTGGAAAAGAGAAAAGGGAAAATAATCCCGGCCATAATGGCACTGAAGAATACAATTATTTCCTTGCTGTACATTTTCCAGATAACCAGCTCAATATACTTGATTATAATCGTACAGTAAAAGACCTTAATGGCCTTTCCTGTACCGAGTTTATTGCCAGGGTGAAGGAAGAATTTTATATCGAAGATAAAGGCAAGGACCTTTACAAGCCGGACCGGTTACATAATTTCTCAATGTATCTTAATGGTAAATGGTACAGCATGACGGCAAAAGAGGGAACATATGATGATAATGATCCGATAGGTGTGCTTGATGTTACCATACTTGCAAACCAGCTCCTTTCACCTGTCCTCGATATCCAGGATCTCAGGAGATCAAAGCGAATTGATTTTATTGGTGGTATCCGGGGACTTGAGGAATTGAAGGCGAGGGTTGATACTGAAGATATGATGGTCGCATTTGCCCTGTATCCGGTTTCGATGAAACAGCTTATTGATATAGCCGATTCAGGTAATATAATGCCCCCAAAGACTACCTGGTTTGAGCCTAAGCTCAGAAGCGGACTGGTTATACACCCACTTGATTAATGTCGTCCTTTTCTTTTAAATGCTTTTTTATTATAGGTTGATACTTTTAACATATTTACACTAACCCGGAAGTTGGCAGACATACCAGGAAATATTAGTAAAATTCTGAAGCAAATCCCTGATCATATTAAGATTGTGGCTGTTTCGAAAACAATGTCTCCCTCAGACATTTTGAAGGCTTATGAATCAGGCCTGAGAGTTTTTGGAGAAAACAGGGTACAGGAGCTGCTTTCGAAACGAGAACAGTTGCCTGATGATATTGAATGGCACATGATAGGTCATGTACAAAGTAAAAAGGCCAGGCAGATAGTGTCATATGTATCACTTATTCAATCCGTTGACAGCCGCAAGCTGGTTTCGGTTATTAATCATGAAGCTGAGAAGGCAGGTATTGTGGCCAGTATATTATTACAGTTCCATATAGCAAAAGAAGAATCAAAGTCAGGTTTTGAACTTGACGAAGCAAGAGAAATGATCGAGTCTCCGGAATTTAATGATTATCAACACTTAAGGATACTAGGTGTAATGGGGATGGCAACATTTACTTCCGACGAAGTTATTATAAGGGATGAGTTCCGCAACCTGATCAGTATATTCAGATTTATGAAAGAACGTTACTTTGCAGATAATCCTGCATTCTCGGAAATCTCTATGGGGATGTCGGGCGATTATAAGATTGCGATAGAAGAAGGAAGTACAATGATCAGAGTGGGAAGCTTAATCTTTGGAGAGAGAAATTAATTAGTTTTGACAAAAATATATTGTATTATCTATGAGCTTATTATCTACGCAATACATGGGACTAAAGCTTAAAAGTCCACTGATTATCGGAAGCAGTAGCCTTACTTCATCACTATCCAGGATGAAAGATGCAGAAGAGAATGGGGCGGGGGCAATAGTAATGAAGTCACTGTTTGAGGAACAGATAAATTTCAGCATAGCTGCTTCTGCTGACACTTCAGGGTACCCGGAATCCGATGATTATTTATCATATTATACTAAGTCTCATGCGGTTGATGAGTATCTCACTCTGATTGAATCTGCAAAGAAAACAGTTAGTATCCCAATTATACCAAGTATCAATTGTGTCAGTTCAGAGACATGGATAGATTTTGCACGCAAAATACAGGATGCAGGGGCTGATGCAATTGAAATAAATATGTTTTTTCTGCCGGTCAGCAGTAAGATCAACTCAGAGAATTCAGAAAAACTCTATCTCGATCTTGTTGAAAAGCTTAAATCCACAATATCGGTACCTTTTGCGATCAAGATGGGCCAGCGATTCTCAAATATACTTTATATGATCGACCAGTTTTATAACAGGGGAGTAAATGGAGTTGTAATGTTCAACCGTTTCTACGAACCTGATATCGATATCGATAAGATGACAATTGTTCCTTCAGCTATTTTTAGCAATCCCGATGACAGAAGATACGTGTTGAGATGGATTGCTATGGCCAGTGCACTGAAACTGAGTATGAATATTTCGGCATCAACAGGTGTGCACAGTGGAGCTGATGTTATAAGATATTTACTGGCAGGCGCAGATACCGTCCAGGTTTGTTCTGTACTGTATTCACGCGGTATGAAGTATATTAAGTCTATGAACGAAGAGATTGCAAGATGGATGCAGAAGATGGAGTATAAGTCTGTAGATGATTTCAGGGGCAAACTTAATTATTCGACTATTGAGCGACCTACCATCTTTGAAAGGACTCAGTTTATGAAATATTTTTCATCATACGATTAGACCAGTCCTTTAAAAAACAGTATAATATCATTCATGCAAGCATCCCGAGCAGATCAAGCATCAGAGCTGATTTTTCTTTTGAATAATTATTCCTGCTATCCCTTACTATTTCAATCACTTCATCGCGAGTGTCACGGCTAAGCCTGTTCATAGATTCTTCAAGAACAGTGTAACATTCCAGCGCAATCTGATACTCCCCTTCAGCAAAAAGTCCTGCAAATACGACAGCATAACCTGAATAATCCAGCCCCGACTGCCAGCATGATGATGCAATCATCTCAAGGGTTTCAGCCTTGTGCTTTTTCTTAAGTTCATTTACTACTTCTGCCCTGGCATCCTTTTCTTTAATATCGTTCATGAAACTCTGTATGGTACCTTTTACGTTTTCATGGTGAGTAGTGTTATACAGATCGACCAGTAGACTTACTACACCAGTGAAAGGTTGTTGCCTTCGGAGATCGGAAATTGTTTCAACAACTGTGGCAGAGTTTTTATTTTTCAGGTTTACAGCTAGTTCTGAGAACTTTTTTTTGTCTTCTTTCATAGTTTGTTGAATTTTATCTGAACTTTGAAAACAATTTAATAACTATTTTCTGTTTTTGAAAAGTAAAAATAATGTACTAATTTAGGCCTGATTTACGTTAGTCATTAAATATTATCTATCATGAATAAGAATTTAAGATTTGGAACTGTAGTACTGGCAGTGTTTGTCATTTCGCTTCTGCTTGTTGCGGGATGCAGATCCGGAGGGGATAAGGCATCCAAACAGGAGACAGTGACTGAGCTTACCAAAGATCTGGAAAAAGTGCAGCAGGATATAGAGCAGGCTGGGAGGATATTCAACGCACTTCCTTCTCCTCTTGAATCAGCCATGCTAATTAAATCGGCTGGAGCTCCTTTTGATCGCAAGTTCCTCAATCCGATCAATAATACCAAACTTTATACAACAACAAGAAGCCAGGCCCTTAATCTTGGTATTTATACTTGTGACCTGAGCTTTGCAAGTCTCTATGATCAGACCCAGCTGATAATAGATTACATGAATGCTGCCAAGAAAATGGCCGACGGACTTGGTATTCTGGATGCAATAAGCCAGGAAACTATGGAAGACCTTGAGGAGAATATTAACAATAAGGAGGCTATTATGGATATAATCTCCGAAACCTTCCTTAATTCAAATTCGTATCTTGAAGATAATGACCAGTCGGCTGTTGCTACAATTGTACTTGTAGGCGGCTGGATTGAAGGTCTCTATATTGCTACCCAGCTAGTAGACCTTAAAGAATTCGAAGGGAATAAACTGGTTTCGACAATTATTGATCAAAAGTTGTCAATAGACATACTTCTCAACCTTCTTGACAGCAGTAAAGGAAATCCGGCTGTTGATGAGATGATAGTCCAGTTCCAGGGCCTCAAAGCTGTTTTTGACAAGATCAAAATAACAGCTACTCCAATTAAAACTGAGGTTGATAAGACTACCAACGTTACAATACTGAAGTCCGAGGTCTCCACTGATATGTCTGTCGATACCTTCAGGGAGCTTGCTGACTACGTTGCAAATATCAGAGGTTCTTACGTTAAATAATGAAGATAATGAGAATATTTAAAATATTTCTTGCATTTACAATTCTTTTATTATCAGCATCGTCATCGCTGAATGCGCAGTGTAAAGCATTTGCCAAAAAAGAATGTCTGCCACTTCTGGCACCGTACACACATGATGGGAACTATCATGCCGCAGTCCTCGTTGAGGGGGAGGAAGCTGAACTCTATAAAACGTTCTATTCCGATATGGAATACAGAGTGGCAATCCTTGGTGAAGGCAAACTGCCATCGATCGAATTCAGGATTCTTGATGAAAACAAGAATGTCCTTTACTCAAACAAGGATAATAATTACGCTAAGACATGGGATTTCAAGCTCGAATCCAGCAAGCAATTGAAACTGGTTATAAAGGTGACGCCATTCAATAAGCCTGGTGATATTCCGGCCAGCGGTTGTGTGGCAATCATGTTTGGCTTTAAAATGAAAGAATAGAGATTACCGGGTTACATTATATCTCTCAAAGAAACTATGCAGGGGCACTTTTTACAGTGCCCCTGTTTTCTTTAAAGGATGCTCTTTAGCTTTGGCGCGAGAAATTTCCCGGTATATGACACTTTGCAGTTTATCAGATCTTCTGGTTTGCCAGCGAAAACTAATGCGCCACCACTTTCACCTCCTTCCGGACCAAGATCTATGATCCAGTCTGCAGCCTTGATCACTTCCTGGTTGTGTTCAACCAATATTACTGAATGTCCCCTTTCAACAAGGGCATTAAGTGACTTCAGCAGTTTATTTATATCATGAAAGTGGAGTCCGGTGGTTGGTTCATCGAAAATGAAGAGAATATGTCCGCTGCCTTTATCCTGGCTTAGAAAATATGCTAGTTTGACCCGCTGGCTTTCCCCGCCGGAAAGTGTACTTGATGATTGCCCCATT
>CAZQRQ010000045.1:0-4409 GCA_964595725.1 uncultured Rikenellaceae bacterium
GGATCTCAGCAAGGTTCATATCAACTTAAATGTTTTCAGAGCATATGCTGGGGGTTACCTCAGTGAAACAAGGAATACTCTAAACAGTACTGAAAAAGAACTTCTCGCCTTCGCACCTCTGATGATCACCTATAACCAGGCTGTGAGATTCCTGACTGATTATATTGATGGTGACAGGTATTATAAAGTACATAACACGCACCATAACCTTTGCAGAACCAGAGCACAAATTCAGCTAGTGAAAAGTATGGAAGATAATTATAAAGAGATGCAAAGAATCATTATGGAATTATCATAGCAAGTGTTTTGCTGTTGAGGCCTGGAGGTATTGGAGGTATTAAAAACCATTGATTAAAATACATCCCTCAGCACTTTAAAATTCTTTGTCGTCACGGTCCCGTCGACAGTTAATCTGACGGTATACTCACCTGGTCCTGCTGTTGGTCCACTGCGCATAAACGATCTTCTGCCCCTTTCGGCAGGTTGTTGTCCTGAATCACCGGTACTGATCGAGAAATTCCAGACTAACTGTGAAATGCCATCTCTTTTCTCAGGTGTGTTGGTGTAAATAACCCTTGTCCCATCAAGAACCTCCAGTTTGATTTCCCGTGGAGCTTTACTGCAAAAAAATGTGAAAACGACACCTGTGGGCTCACTCTCACCTTCGTAATTTGATGAAGAACTCATGTTTGAACCTCTGCCGGTCCATTTAACTTTGTCCTCAGGCTGGAAAAGGTGAAAATCCCGGGAAAGCATCCCTGAATTTATTTCTTCGAGGAATGAGATATCAGCAATAAAAATGCTTCTGCCATGAGTTCCAACGATAAGATCATTTTCACGGGGATGTATCTTGAAATCTTCCACCGGGCAGTTGGGCATGTTGCTTCGCATCCTGTTCCATTTGCTTCCTCCATCAAATGATACATAAACAGTTTTAGTCGATCCCGCAAAAAGCAGGTCAGGATTCCTGGGATGTTCACGAATTACGCACAGGGATTCGTCACCCGGAAGATTTGAAGCAATTGATTTCCAGGATTTCCCCATATCCGAAGTTTTCCACACAAATGGAGCAAAGTCGTCATTTCTTAAGCCTGATGATGTAACATAGGCAATATCAGCATTTGCATTTGATGCCACAACCCTGCTAATCCAGTATCCTCTGTGGCCTGGAATATTGGCGGTAACATCCGACCAGTTCTTACCTCCGTCTTCAGTGACCCAAACCTTGCCATCGTCAGTTCCAGCCCAAATGACACCTTCCTTTGCCGGAGATTCATCTATTGTGACAATGGTGCAATGGGTAATATTTCCCGTTCCACCCATTTTGGAAGAATCGTGAGTGGAAAGGTCGGGGCTGATTTCTTCCCACACTTCACCCTGGTTTCTTGATCTTACTATTTTATTACCTGCATGATATATTGTCTTACTGTTATGTGGCGATATCAGAATAGGTGCATTCCAGGCAAACCTGTCCATTCCCTGGTACCTTATGGACTTTGACTCCCCGGTCACCTGGTCAAGCCTGCTTATGGATCCGAACTGCGATTCTATGTAAAGCCACCTGCTATTGTCCGGATCTGCCTCCGTATACATTCCATCCCCTCCTCCTACAGTTCTCCAGTCCTCCAGGAGAATCGACGCGCCATTCTTTTTCGTTGAAGGGCCTTTAACCGATCCGTTATCCTGAAGTCCGCCGTATACATTGTAAGGATATTCAAAATCATAGCCAACAGCCACAAATTGTCCTACAGGAAGAAAATCGGGATGATACCAGTTTTGCCCTGCATCATAACTGATTCCCATACCATGGTCGTAACCCAGCATAATATGAGTTGGGTCATCCGGGTCAATCCACATGGCATGATTGTCGCCCCCGAAATTAAATGCTGTCTTCCATTGTTTACCTCCATCAATCGTTTCCCAGACCCTTATCCCAAGTACATAGACATGATCAGCATTGGCAGGATCAATCCTTACCTGCTGATAATAATATGCCGGTCCTCCTCCTACATCCTGTCCGTCAGGGCTTACTTTTCTCCATGTAAGACCTTTGTCATCAGACCTGTACATCTCATCCCCAACCTCTTTACCTTCTGGCTCTATACCACTGGCCATCAACCTGTAACGTTCCTCGAATGCCATCCCTGGCACATTGTTGTTTTCTATATTTGCATACAAAATATCAGGATTGCTGGCTGATACATCGATTCCTATACGTCCCAGCACACCGGAAGGAAGTCCACCCCCAAGCTTTTTCCAGCTCTTACCTCCATTGGTGCTTTTATAGATTCCAGATCCTGGTCCTCCGGCATTGAAAGTCCACGGTTTCCTTCTTTTATCGTATGTAGCTGCATACATTATATCAGGATCGGAAGGATCCAGTACAAAATCAGTGACTCCTATCTGACGATCACCTTCTTTTACATCGAGGATCAGTTTCCACGATCTTCCTCCATTTCTTGTCTCATATAATCCTCTTTCCTTATTCTCAGAAAAGAGATGTCCAGCAGCAGCAACATAGACTATATCAGGATTCTTTGGATGGATAACTATCCGTCCTATATGATGGCTCTCTTTAAGTCCCATATTCCGCCATGTCTTTCCACCGTCGGTGGATTTATAGACACCATCTCCATAATATACTGTCCTGCTGTTGTTTGCCTCGCCGGTACCGACCCATACCACATCAGGATCATTTTGATCAACTGCAATATCCCCAATACTGATAATCCCTTCATTATCAAAAACCGGAGTAAAGGATATCCCGTTGTTATTCGTCTTCCAAAGCCCGCCGGAAGCTAATGCAGCATAGAAAGACGCAGGCCTTTTCCCGTTTACTGCAAAATCAACAAACCTGCCGCTATGACGAGTCGATCCTATTGACCTGTAATGTACTGCCCCGAGAATGTTATCACTCACAGCCTGTGATTTGGAAGGAATAATTGCAGAAATGAATATAAAAACTGTAACTGTAAAATACAGGCTCATTTTCCAATAGGTTTCAACTGCCTTCATAATAAAATGTATTTAATCATTATCGAAAATCATATGAAGCCAATATAGGATATTTTCATAATTTAGAATTAAGTTTGAGACATTAATTAAAAAATGACTATCAGGAATCATGTATAAAATTTCACTGATTTTCAAGCGACTTTGGAATACTTGTTTATGATTGTCGAGACTTATTAAAATAAAAAACAGGACTTCATTACACCTGAAATGAACTGGACCAAAAAAGAGGCGGAAGTATTTGGCAAGCTGAATAATCCTGACAAGATACAGGCATTTATGGACTCATTTGAATATAATCCCGGTTACGAATGCAGGTCACCTAGATGGGTTATACGACAGAAAAAGGCTCATTGCTTTGAAGGTGCAATATTTGCTGCAGCGGCCCTTCAGTTTAATGGCTACAAACCCTTGCTGGTAGATATGAAAGCCCATAATGATGATGACCATGTTATTGCTGTTTTCAAGACAGGTAAACACTGGGGTGCAATAGCCAAATCAAATTTTACTACTTTACGTTTCCGGGAGCCCGTATACAGATCAGTAAGAGAGCTGGTGATGTCATATTTTGACTTCTTTTTCAATATCCTGGGAGAAAAAACGCTCAGATCTTATTCACTACCGCTGGACCTTTCTATTTTCAACCATAGAAACTGGCAAACAACTGATGATGATCTCGAATATATTGGTGATAAAATTGAAAGCCTTCATCATTTCGACCTGGTTACCCCCGAAATGATAGGTAAGTTTCATAAAGTAAGCGATATAGTCCTTAAATCGGGACTAATGGGATCAAAGGCGGAGGGATTGTTTAAACCGGAAGTGAGGAATAAGGAATGAGAAACAAGGAATGAGAAATGAAATGTGAGGGCGGCTATTGTACAGGAAAAGACAGAACAGCATAATTATGAAAGAGATAAAAAGACAAATAAAAGAGTCGATCGCAGCGAAGAAGTTGCTGCTCGGGGACATTGAGATACTCGAAGCCATACAAAAGGCTGCCGTGTTATGTATCGGAACAATCAGAAAAGGGAATAAGATCCTTCTGGCCGGTAACGGTGGCAGTGCTGCCGATGCCCAGCATATTGCAGGAGAGCTCGTAAACAGGTTCATGATCGACAGGCCCGCCCTTGCTGCAATTTCATTAACGACCGATACTTCAATTCTGACTTCAATAGCAAATGACACTGAATTCAACAATATATTTTCCAGACAGATTGAAGCAATCGGTAAAGAGGGTGATGTGTTCATTGCCATGTCGACCTCCGGGAATTCAGAAAATATAATACAGGGCCTCGAAACTGCTCATAAAACAGGAATAAACACTATAGGTTTTACAGGCGCTGACGGAGGCAAGATGGCCGGCAAGTGTGATATTCTTCTCAAATCACCTTCAC
>CAZQRQ010000045.1:4419-24902 GCA_964595725.1 uncultured Rikenellaceae bacterium
TTCACAAAGCACACCGAGGATACAGGAAGTGCATATTCTTATAGGTCACATTTTATGTACTATTATTGAAGAGTCCCTTTTCAGTAAGTAGCAAAACACTTAATATTTTGTACCAGAATCATCGATTCCGATGAATGGATGGGTTGGGATTGTGAATGAAATAACATATATTTGAGTATCTTTTATGTTTTTTTTCACAATAATATTTTATTTATATGAAAATTAAGTTATCAGCATTTAACCTGATCCTGCTTTTGTTTATATCGATCGCAACGCAGGCCCAGGAAGTAATTGCCTCGTCCGGAGGCATCGCAAGTTCTACAAGTGCAAAAGTTTCATGGACCATCGGTGAGCCGGTTACAGAAACGATAACAGGTACGAACAGCATCCTGAGTCAGGGCTTTAATCAGGGAGATCTTATCCTTACAATGATTAAAGATCCGGAACTTCAGGGATTCGAAGTAAAAGTATATCCTAATCCAGCTTCTGATGTTTTGAAAATATCGGCCGGAAACGACTCTTCTGAAGAGCTTGATTATACACTTATCAACATGGAAGGGCAGGTGGTAAGGCAAAACACTCTCAAGGGAGGTGAATCGGTGATACCTCTTGGAAATCTTTCACCTTCAATATATTTTCTAAAGTTATACAGGAATAATAAAGAATTGGCAATCATTAAAATAATAAAGAACAAGTGATGAAAAAGATTTTACTCTCATTAACAATTTTACTAGCAGGAGCGATCATATTTGCACAGGCTCCCCAAAGTTTTAAATACCAGACCGTTGTACGGAATTCATCAAATGAAACCATTAAAAACCAAAATGTTTTTTTCAGGATAAGCATTCTTCAGTATACCGAAACAGGTTCTGCGGTTTACGTTGAAACTTTCGACCGCACTACAAGTGACCTGGGGCTAGTCACATTTGACATTGGAGAGGGTGATGCTATTGAATCAGGTATATTCGGGGATATTGACTGGGGTGACGGGCCGTACTTTGTAAAAGTGGAGGTAGACATCGACGGTCCGGGAGGTATTTACTCATATGAAGAAACTGGAACAAGTCAGCTGTTAAGCGTACCCTATGCCCTTCACGCAAAAACATCAGAAGATGCCTTCAGCGGAAATTATAATGACCTGATAAACGTTCCAACGACAGCTAAAACTGATACTGGATACTATGTCAGGTTTACCAGTACTGATGAAGACTATATTGATTTCGGAACATTTGAAGGATTTACCAACAGTTCCGACTGGTCGATCATTGAACGGGTAATGATACCGGCAGGAACCGGAGCTATACCTGGTTATAATTTCTTCAGAGGAAGAGCCTGGGAAGATAAAGAAGGGGATATAATGATAACCCTTTCAGCATCTCAGATATCCGTAATGTGTTACCAGGGAGGATGGAACAATATTAGTTACAGCTCAACATTCAGTGAAGAGACATGGTATGACATCTGTGTCACATACGACGCTGCAGCAACAACGCTATCTTTATATGTAAATGGAACATTAGCAGACCAGAATACAGGTGTTTCACCACAGGATGACTCGGGTAATACCAATAAACTGTTCTGGGGAGGCCAGGATGTGGATGCATCACATTCACAGGGAGAGTTATACTTAGAAAAGGATATGAAAATATCAAGTCAGTACTGGCTCCGGAGAAAGCTGGCCACCGATGAAATCAGTAATTACAACGGTTATATAGAACCTGAAGCAGCAATATTCTTTGCAGCAAAAATAAATACATCATCCGTAACGGATGGCTCAGGTAGCGGGCATGACGGAATTAATGGCAATTCGCCGGAGTTTTCGAATGAAGTAATTCATCTCGGTTCAGAACAGAACGAACCGCTGAATATAAGTGGTGTTAGCTCCTACGGAACAATAGCATCAAATTCAGTCGGTTCAGGAGCAGCACTTTTCATGAACTCAGACGGCGAATATGAAGAAGCTGATGCTGATGCCGTTTCAACAATGCCATGTGTAGCCCTGGCCCTAGAAACCGGTACAGGGAATAAGAAAATACTTCTGCAGGGTTACATCACGAATGAATCCTGGAACTGGACAACCGGAGGAATAATTTATGTTTCGCCGGATACTGGCGAACTTACACAGGCCATTCCCTCCACTACAGGACAACAAGTACAAATCGTCGGGTATGCATCCGGTTCGGATATCATGTACTTCAACCCAAACCTTATGCTGATTGAAATAAAATAAATGGCAGGATGAAAAAATTACTGATAATTATATTTTCCCTTACTATTCCACTCTCTGTATTCTGCCAGAATGCAGGTAAAATAGGAAGTATCGAAACCGGTACAATAAAAAGTATAGGTTCTGTCGGGGTGTCATCAATTAATAAAATAGGAAACATTGAGGGGCAGGTGATATATGAGACATGCAAGGAACTGTTGCTCAACAATCCCGGATCACCGGATGGGATTTATACTATCGATCCCGATGGTTCCGGACCGGATGAGCCTATCAACTGTTACTGCGATATGACAACGGATGGCGGAGGCTGGACATTGGTACTTCTGAACAATAAGGATGTTACAGGATGTCCAAGTCCATTCTGGACTGAAGTTGTAAACGATGTAAATCTTAATGGAATTCTGAATTCCGATATTACATCTTTTGACCTTTTCCTTGGTGTAAAATACTGGAACAACATTGGAACCGAGGCGAGACTTGAAATGGGTGCTTCTCCATCCAGTTTATCACACAGGGCATATTATGATCTGTCGCTCGATGAAAACAACAATTATGCCCTTCAAATGGCAAATGAATCTATCACCATCAATACCGAAGGGACTGCCAGTCCCGGCATGTACTCCTATCACAACGGAAGACTACTTACTACTCGCGATAATGATAATGATACCTATGCTTCGAATTGTTCCAACAATTATGGTCACTCGGCATGGTGGTATGCAAACTGCTGGAATGGCAGTTTTTGGGGAGGTGGTGGAGTCATATACCAGGATGCCCCATATTGGTCAGGAGATGCAACGGAGTATTTTGAATATGGCTCTATATGGCTAAGGTAAAATATTTACTACTGTAACATAATAAGGTAATTAATACATTAAGTTCGCACTCTTGAGTATCATGGACTCAACTTGACTTACAAGGGTAATATCATTTATCATTATCGAATTTAATGATCAATAAAAGATAGTTTGGAAATATTCATATATTAGCTATTTTTGAACCCACCAAAATACCGGGTCAGAGGGTTGCCATGATATTTATCTCCAGGAAACCAGGTATTTAATAAAAAATAGGGTATGGATGTAACCGGCAAATACTTCAAAGCGTTCCTGGAGAGACAGGAAGCGCTTAAAAAACAATACAGCCCTAAGCAGGCTGATAAGCAACATGTCAAAGGAAAGCTTACAGCACAGGAAAGACTAAAATTATTGTTCGATCCGGGCACTTTCGAGGAAATTGATGCATTCGTTACACCTGCTGCGCTGAATGTGGAATTTGGAAAAGTAGAAAAATCCTTCGGAGACGGTGTGATAGTCGGACACGGTAAAATCAACGGACGGCTGGTCTTTGCATACGCACAGGATTTTATAATTATGGGAGGTTCTCTCGGGCTCGTTCATTCCAAGAAGATAGCCAATGTTCAGGAAATGGCTCTCAAGATGGGGGCTCCTATAATTGGAATGATGGACTCCGGAGGAGCCAGGATCCAGGAAGGCGTAGCCAGCCTCAGCGGATATGCCTCCATCTTCCATAATATCATACAATCATCGGGAATTATACCCCAGATATCCGTTATTATGGGTCCGTGTGCAGGAGGCGCCGTCTACTCTCCTGCCCTGACAGATTTCGTTTTCATGGTTAGCAACACGAGCTTCATGTTTGTAACCGGGCCGAATGTCGTCAAGGAGGTTCTTAATGAAGATGTTACATTTGAGGATCTGGGAGGCGCAGAGGTTCACGCCAGGAAAAGCGGTGTTGCCCATATGATATATGACGACGAGGAGAACACAATCCTTGCTCTTAAGAAATTCCTTTCATATCTGCCCTCAAATAATGTTGAAAATCCCCCTGATGTTAATGACGACGGGAAAACTCCTGACATAAATGAGAAGCTTAGAGATCTTGTTCCAGACGATCCCAACAAGGCTTACGATGTAAGGGATATTATTAACCTTGTTGTAGACCACAACACATTCTTTGAAACAGGAGAACTTTTTGCTCCCAGTCTCATAACAGGATTTGCACGTTTAAAAGGAAAAACAATCGGAATTGTTGCCAATCAACCTAAAGTACTTGCAGGTGTACTCGACATTAACTCGTCGACAAAAGGTGCCAGGTTCATAAGATTCTGCGACGCTTTTAACATCCCGATCCTTACTTTTGAAGACGTACCCGGTTTTCTTCCAGGTATTGACCAGGAACATTCAGGGATAATAAGGCATGGAGCCAAGATGCTCTTTGCATACAGCGAAGCTTCCGTACCCAAGATCACCGTTATTCTCAGGAAAGCATACGGGGGAGCATATATAGTCATGAACAGCAAGAATCTCGGAGGGGACTACAGCTTTGCATGGCCATCTGCTGAAATAGCAGTGATGGGGCCTGACGGTGCAGTTGCCATACTCTACAGAAAAGAACTGGCCGAGTCGGAAAATCCGGTTGAACTTAAGAAAGAGCTGGTTAAAAAATACAGGGATAAAGTAGCAAATCCTTTCATAGCAGACGAAATGGGATATATTGACGAAGTAATTGACCCGGCAATAACGAGAAAGAAAGTAATATCCGCATTCGAGACGCTTACAAACAAATGGGTAAAAGTGCCGTCGAGAAAGCATGGTAATATGCCATTATGAGAGAAAGGGAAATTTAAGGAACCTGAGAATTGAGTGTAGTGACCACACCATTTCAATTTGGTCATCTTGAATTATGAAATAAAATCTTTAGTAATGATAAATAGAATTCTTATAGCAAACAGAGGCGAGATTGCGATCAGGATTATGAAAACTGCCCGAAAAATGGGAATTGAAACAGTTGCTGTAAAAACTTCTGTAGAACCATCTGCTATGTACCTCTCATATGCTGATGTAATTTTTGACAATACTGAGAGTGGATCGGAAATTCCCGTATTTCTTGATATAGACCGGCTTATCGAGATAGCTCTGAAAGAGAAAGCAAATGCAGTTCATCCTGGTTACGGCTTCCTCGCTGAGAATGCCTATTTTGCCAGCAAATGCAACGACAACAAAATAATATTTATAGGTCCATCACCGGATTCGATCTATAAAATGGGTAATAAAACCATTGCAAGAAGAATTGCCCTGGCAAAAAAAATTCCGATGGCGATGGGTAGCGAAGGCAATATATCAGATGAAGAGGAGGCCGTTGTAGTTGCGGAAAAAATCGGCTATCCGGTAATAATAAAAGCAGCTTCAGGAGGCGGGGGAAGAGGAATGCGGATTGTAAGGAAATCTGAGGACATGGAGAAAATGTTCATTATTGCCAGTAAAGAAGCTGAAAAAGCATTCAATGATCCATCTGTGTTTATAGAAAAATATATCGAAAACCCAAAACATATTGAATTCCAGATCCTTGGCGACAAAAAAGGTAATATTATCCATCTTGGTGAAAGAGAATGTTCAATCCAGAGAAAACACCAGAAACTTCTTGAAGAAGCACCTTCAGGTGCCCTGGATAATAAGCTCAGGGCGGGAATGGGCAGGATAGCAGTCACCATAGCGGAAGCAGTAGGATACTACTCTGCCGGTACAGTGGAATTCCTTCTCGATTCTGAAAAGAAATTCTATTTCATGGAAATGAATACCAGAATCCAGGTAGAACATCCTGTAACTGAAATTATAACAGGGATAGATCTTATTGAACAGCAGATACGGATTGCTAACGGAGAAGAGCTTATGATGAAGCAAAAAGACGTAAAGCTTGATGGCTGGGCAATCGAGTGCAGAATAAATGCAGAGGATGTACAGGCAGGTTTTGCCCCTGATCCCGGTAAAATTGAAAAGCTCAGCTTACCTGACGACCCTTATGTCAGAATTGACACAGGAATACAGGCAGGATCAGCTATTGTTTCAAGCTACGACTCCATGATAGCAAAACTCATAGTAAGTGGAAAGGATCGCAAAGAGGCTCTTCAAAACTGCAAGAAAGCACTCGATAAAGTATGGATCAAGGGAACAAAGACAACACTACCCTTTTTCAGGATGCTTATGAGACATCCAAAATTCCAGTCAGGAGATTTCACAACTGCATTCCTTGAAAAAGACCTTGAAAAATATCATTACAATAGTGAATATGAAGAGATGCTTGCAGCCTGGCTCGCAACCAAACTTTTCATAGAGGAAAATCTAAGTGAAGACAGCATAAATATAGATTTCAGAAAGACCAGGGAAATAAGTCCATGGCTTTTAAACAAGAGGATAAGTCAACTTTAAACAGTTATCATCATGCCAAAAGATAAACTCAACATAAACAAGCTTCATGCACTTTCATCAGAGAACAGGAAGTTCAGTTTTCCTCTTCCCCTGAAGCACTCCATCAGGATCGGGAACAGGAATTACGAAGTCAAGTTAAAGCAGGATGATAAATACGGCACATATATTCTGTGGAAAAACAGGAAATATCCTGTTGAGGTGATAAGATCAAGGCAAAACAAATACGAGATACTATTTAACGATATCAGCTACACTTTCACTATTGAAACACCATTTTCTCTCCAAAGGATGAAAGTGATTAACAAACAAAAGGGGAAAATAGATAAAGAATTTGTTAAGGCTCCGATGCCTGGAAAGATCATCGACGTGCTGGTAAGGGAGGGAAGTCAGGTTCTGAAAGGTGAACCTGTCGTGATACTCGAAGCCATGAAAATGCAAAATGAGATACAATCAACTGTTAACGGGCATATCATCAAGGTAAATGCAAAATCGAACACCAACGTAATGAAGGACGATGTGCTTGTAGAGATAAAGGTAGACTGAGAGGTTAGTATCTGCCCTGTACTGTATCGGGTTAAATACCTTATCTTTACTCTATGAAATTCAGATACCTGATATTACTTCTTATCGTACCGGGGCTATGTTCCTGTGATAAATTAAATATCTCAGGTAGCAGACCCGGTTGGGAAGACCTTCCTGATCAGGTATGGGCAGGGCCCGATTTCTGGGCTAACAGGCTCCAGGACTGGAAAGTTGAAAATGGAAGACTGGTTTGTGTAAATCCGGGGCCAATGCGCACAGTCCACCTGACGACCAGGGCTATATCAGAAAAAAGAGGCTATATATCAGCATCAGCATCAGTATTCAGGAATGCAGGTAATAATACAAACGGAGCCGCTTCTGCAGGGTTACTCCTTGGAGCTGGAAGGGGGCTCGACAAGCTTTCAGCATCTCTTGTTTTTCATTCATGGGGAGAATCTGCAGGTATCTTTGTCGGACTGGATATTTATGGTAATCTTTTTGTCAGAGATTTTGAAAAAGAAAATCTGTATCTGAAGTATAACAAACATAACAACTCGGAATGGACTGAAGCACATTTAGTACTGAAGTTGAGTCCTGAAGGAAATACTTATAATCTGAATGTACTTGCCGTAAATCCATTTACAAATTTTCTCATAGACAGACTTGAACTTAAAGGTCTCAGCGCGGAAAGGATGAAGGGCAATATAGCACTTGTCTCCCACCCCGGATACGAAAGATATGATAACCAGACGTTTTCATTTTCAAATCTTAGGATCAGGGGATCAAAAATCATAAGGATACCGGATGGAAACATCGGGCCGGTTGTGACTTCCCAGTATACACTCAGTAAAAACACGCTTAAAATGACTGCCCAGCTGATGCCGGTATGTGAATCAGCTAATGAAGAAGTGATTTTAGAACTTAAAGAGAACGACAACTGGAAACCATATGCATCATCTCAGGTCAGAAGGCCTTCTTATACTGCCAGGTTCAGGTTTAACAACTGGAACAGACCTGAAGATACAGAGTACAGGTTATACTATTCATCCGGCAAAAGCACCCGGCATAATAATTACCTCTACGGTATAATAAAGCATGATCCGGTTGACAAGGAAGAGATACGAATGATCTCACTCTCATGCATTCAACAGATCACAATGTCACCAGTGAGCTCCTGGACATCAATTGACGGAGGTTACTTTCCATACGACAGAGCAATATTATTTCCACATAAGAAGCTCCTGGCAAATCTTAAAAAACAAAATGCTGATGTCATTTTTTTCGCAGGAGACCAGGTTTATGAAACCTCCTCCCCCACATCACCGGACTATGGTAAGAATGTCTATCTCGACTATCTTTATAAGTGGTACCTGTGGTGCCTTACCTTCCGTGATCTTACAACCTCCATACCAGCTATTACTATTCCCGATGATCATGATGTTTACCAGAGCAACCTCTGGGGAGAAGGAGGTAAAGCTACTCCTGAGGGTCTTACGGGCTTTGAAGCCACGGACGAGGGTGGATACATGATGCCTGCAGAATTCGTTAACATGGTTCAGGAAACCCAGACCGGTCATCTTCCTGACCCATATGATCCACTGCCTGCTGATCAAGGTATTTCCGTATATTTCACAGAATGTAATGTAGGTGGACTAAGTCTTGCGATTTTAGAAGACAGGAAATTCAAATCTGCTCCGAAGAATCTCTTTCCTGATGCTCAAATTGAAAACGGATGGCCACGAAACAGAAACTGGAATGCGAGGTATTACTCCAATATTCCCAATGCAGTTTTGCTGGGAGAAAGACAATTGTCCTTTCTGGATCAATGGTCAAAGGACTGGACATCAGGAACCTGGATGAAAGCAGTATTATCACAGACACCCTTTACCAACCTGTCAACAATACCGCGTGATTCGCTGGATGATGATGTTATGCCTCTCATGGAAATACCTGATTCCGGATTGTACATCGAAGGAGACAGACTGGCCACTGATTTCGATTCCAACGGCTGGCCTCAGCAGGAAAGAAACAAAGCGATAAACCTGTTCAGAAAAGCTTTTGCAATACATGTTTCCGGAGATCAGTACCTGGGGAGCACTGTACAGTACGGCATAGAAAATTTCAGAGATGCGAACTTCGCAATAGTATCACCGGCTACAGGCAATATATGGCCAAAACACTGGTTTCCTCCCAACGCAGGATACAACAGGAAAGAGGACTGGCCTAAAAATTACGGAGATTTCGAGGATGGGTTTGGCAATAAAATAACAGTTTTCGCTGTTTCAAATCCCCATAAATCAATAATCGCTCCTGTAACACATAGTGAATTATCACCAGGATATAGTGTTATTAAATTCAACAGGCATACAAGGGATATCGAGTTAGCTAACTGGTCATACTACGCGGATCCGGATACAGATTCACCTTTCCCGAACTGGCCTGTTACGATCGGGCAGGCGGATAATTATGGAAGGGCTGCTGCTGGATGGCTACCGGAATTAAGGATTGAAGGAATGGATAATCCGGTAATACGTATTATAAGGGAATTTACAGGTGAACTGATATATTCCCTGCGAATAAACGGCAACTATTTCCAACCAAAAATCTTCGAAATGGGTTTCTACAGGATTGAGGTTGGCGAACCGGATGAGGATCATTGGCAGACTTTTGAGAGAATCTGGCCGACAGAATTTAAGGAGCGAGAACCGCTAATCGTAAATTTTTAGTCTTTATTATTGTTAATTAATTAACAGGAATATTCTTTAAAGTTTCACACAGGAAATCATAAAATTTCTTAACCGATGGAATATTTACCTTCTCATCCGGTGAGTGAGGAAATCTTATAGTAGGCCCAAATGATATCATGTCGAGATGAGGATAATGGCCGGCTATAATACCAGTCTCCAGTCCG
Source organism: uncultured Rikenellaceae bacterium (assembly GCA_964595725.1). Taxonomy (GTDB): domain Bacteria; phylum Bacteroidota; class Bacteroidia; order Bacteroidales; family VadinHA17; genus LD21. Next base: position 14,309 of record CAZQRQ010000045.1, read on the forward strand.
GCATGAATAGCTTTTATCTCGGGAACCTTTCCATACATCTTATTATAGACCTCACTCATAGTCTTAAGTATCGGAGAGTTTAAATCAGGCTTCCATCCTGGATACCCACCCGCAAGTTTTACATCTGCATCAATAAGGTGGAATACACCTGCAATCTTCCAGGCAGTTGCTTCTTTTGCTGAATCGACAGAACTGCGTGTAAGGTTATATGCTTCGAACAGTCCATCCTTACACCTGACGATGGCAAGGTTATTAGATGTTTCCACAAGACCTTTCATCGACTGGCTCATTCTCTGTACTCCGTTCGGACATGCAAAAACAGCCCTGATAATCCGGTATTGCTCCCCGGTATCAGATACTTTTGCCCGTGGCTCCGTTTTTGCACATGTAAACGAAAGATCGGGTTCTGTATCAGCAAATTCAGCTCTGTATTCCTTTTCATATCCCTTGACGAACGATTCAAATTCGGATTTCTTTTCTCCTGGAACCAGGAGTACTGCAAAGGCTTCACGGGGTATAGCATTTCGCAGGTCGCCACCAGAACACTCTGAAATTCTTATTCCAAAATCTGATTCAGCCTGCATTAGAAACCTGAACATTAGCTTGTTAGCGTTTGCTCTGCCAAGAGCTATGTCAACCCCGGAGTGACCACCCTTTAGCCCTTTTATCGAAATATGGAATGCAACCATATTTTGAGGGGCATTTTCCTCCTTGTATTTCCTGCTTATATTGACATCGATTCCGCCGGCACAACCAACATAGAGTTCCCCTTCATCCTCAGAATCAAGGTTCATGAGTATATTTCCCTTTAGCACTCCCGGCTCTAGTCCAAATGCACCTGTCATTCCTGTCTCTTCATCAACTGTAAAAAGTGCCTCGATCGGACCATGCTGCATTGTTTTTGAGGCCAGTACCGATAATGCTGCCGAAACGCCAATACCATTATCTGATCCAAGCGTTGTGCCGTTTGCACGCACCCAATCACCATCAATAACAGTCTCGATAGGGTCTTTTGTAAAATCATGAACCTTGTCACTGTTTTTCTGCGGTACCATATCCAGGTGGCTCTGAAGGACTACTCCCTTCCTGTTCTCCATTCCCGGAGTGGCACTCTTTCTGATTATTACGTTGCCTGTTTTGTCAATTATAGTTTCCAGGTTATTTTCCTTGCCAAAGCTTATAACATAATCAACAATCTTCTTCTCATTCTTTGATGGATGAGGTATTTGTGTTATTTCATGAAAAAATCCCCACAAATCTTTTGGGTCTAGTTCTTTAATATTGTTCATTTTTAATCCAGATTTTATTTAGAAAGTTTAAAATATTAATCCATAAAAATATGAAAAATCGGAATCTTATTTCAGATAAAATGTCAGATACTCTGACCGTAAAAGAAAAAACACGGATAATTAATCAATTTGTAACAAAAACTTAACAATTCCAAATAGATATTTTATTCGTACAAAATAGTATTTTTGACTGTCAGAATTATCTAGAACAGATGTTAACTTATTGTAAATATTACACTTGCCGAATTCCAACACTAAAAATCATTTTTTTTTACAACCAGCATCCTGCTTATTAAATATTTTGAATGGCTAATATCTACCTCATTTTCGTAATTATTTTATTTCTTTTGGCTGTATCTGATTTGGTTGTTGGAATTTCAAATGATGCCGCCAACTTTCTCAACTCCGCCATAGGCTCAAAAGTCGCTCCGCTTAATGTTATCCTTGCAATAGCAGGTCTGGGAGTTGTTCTTGGTGCTACTTTCTCAAGCGGGATGATGGAAGTTGCCAGATCGGGCATTTTTCATCCGGACCAGTTCTACTTTTCAGAAGTGATGATAATATTCCTGGCAGTAATGATAACCGACGTAATGCTGCTCGACACCTTTAACACATTGGGATTCCCTACATCCACCACTGTTTCAATTGTATTTGAGCTGCTGGGAGCTGCAGTAGCTATTTCAATGATTAAGATTTTTAATTCAACTGACACTCTCGCTGATCTCAATACTTATATTAACTCTGCGAAAGCCCTTGCCATCATTTCTGGTATTCTGCTATCCGTTGTTGTAGCATTTACCTGCGGAATGATAGTCCAGTTCATCACACGACTGATTTTCTCATTCAACTATGAAAAAAACCTGAAGAGATTTGGTGCTATATGGGGTGGTATTGCAATTTCAGCAATAGTATATTTCATTTTGGTGAAAGGTGCAAAGGGAGCATCCTTTATGACTCCTGAGGCTATCTCATGGCTTCATGAAAATACATGGAAAGTACTTCTCGCATCATTCCTGTTTTTTGGAATAATACTTCAGCTACTTATCTCCATTTTCAATTTTAATATACTCAGGATTATAGTACTAGTAGGTACATTCTCACTGGCTATGGCATTTGCCGGTAATGATCTTGTTAATTTCATTGGTGTTCCACTGGCTGGTTTTGAATCGTTTAAAGAGTTTATCAGCAATCTTTCATATAGTCCCGACACACACGCAATGGTTTCACTTATACAGCCTGTTAAGACCCCCACCCTTTTCCTCCTTATTGCCGGTACAATAATGGTCCTTACATTGTTCTTTTCCAGGAAAGCAAGGACTGTCTCTCAGACAGAAATAAGTCTTGCCAGACAGGATGAAGGAAGTGAGAGGTTTTCTTCTTCTGTAATTTCAAGGTCTCTTGTCAGGGCTAGTGTAGGTGTGTCAAAAGTATTTAGCAGGATTATGCCTGAAAAGTTCAATCATTTCATTGAGAACAGGTTCGACTTTAGCAAACAGAAAAAGAAGCATAAATCGTTAAAAACAAACTCTTCATTCGACCTTTTAAGAGCTTCTGTTAATATGTTTGTAGCAAGTATACTAATTGCCACAGCTACATCATTAAAACTGCCATTATCAACAACTTATGTCACATTTATGGTTTCAATGGGCACATCTCTTTCCGACCGTGCCTGGGGAAGAGAAAGTGCAGTATACCGTATAACAGGTGTCGTCTCCGTAATTACCGGCTGGTTTTTTACTGCTTTTATAGCATTCACTGTATCCCTCTGTATGACTTTCTTCCTTAACTGGGGAGGTATCATAGCTATTCTTGCTGCTCTGGGTGTTGCATTATTCTTTGTTATCAGGACTAACTTTATCCATAAAAAAATCCACTCCACTCAAAATAGAAAAGATGATTTTGAGGACAGGGTTTCGCTTAATGGAACACATATTCTCGACAGGTGCAATTACTCGATAATGGATATAACCTCACAGGTATCAAAGCTATATTTCTCTTCAATCATCAACCTTATCCAGGAGAACAGGAAGAAAATGAAGAAGGTACTTAAGAAAGTAAGAGAGATCAATATCAATACAAAGGAGCTGAAGAATAATATATACCCGACACTTAAGAAACTTGAAGAGGGATTTGTAGATACCGGCCACTTCTATGTCCAGGTGCTCGATTACCTGAGGGAGATAACTCACTGCCTCAGTTTTATTGCAGACCCGATTTATGAACATATCGACAACAACCACCCTTCCCTGCCAGCAGAACAGGTTAAAGACCTTCATGAACTTAACGAGCTTATCTCAACTTTTTTCAATGAAATTCAGGATATTTTCAGGAAGCAAAAATTTGATGACATAGTCAAGATACTGGAACTCCAGAAGAGAATCATTGACATGATAACAAAATCGAAGAAGAGACAGATCAAGCTAATTAAAGAGGAAATTGTCGGGACAAGGAATATTATGATGTATCTGAACCTGCTTTCTGAAAGTAAAAACCTTGTACTCTACTCGGTAAATATGGTAAAATCCCAGAGAGACTTCCTGCAGAGTGAAGAAGTGAAGAACAGGAAGTAGAACTTTTGAATAATATTTTAGTTTATTTTTTTGAAACAAATCACCATTTAATTTCAGTGTCAATTTTATATATTTGCTTACGATATTACCGGCTTAGAAGCTTGTTTAATATACCAGTAGGAGAAAACGCTTTTAGCACCACCTTTTAATGACATTTCTCGTAATAGTTATTGCCCTGGTCCTGGTATTTGATTTTATCAATGGCTTTCACGATTCAGCTAATTCAATTGCGACAATAGTATCAACCCGGGTTCTCTCTCCATTTTCTGCAGTGATACTTGCCGCTATCTTTAATTTTATTGCTTTCACAGTTTTCCCTCTGAAGGTTGCTAGTACAATTAGCGGTAAAGTCATTGACCCAAATGTAGTAGACCTCACAATTATTGCTTCGGCATTGACAGCCGCCATTTTCTGGAATCTCATTACCTGGTGGTTAGGGCTTCCATCGAGTTCGTCACACACTCTGGTCGGAGGAATGATCGGGTCAGCTGTTGCGGGTGCCGGTTTCAGTTCAGTGGTTTTTTCCGGGGTTTTTAAAATAGTCATATTCATCGTAATAGCCCCTGTTCTCGGAATGGTTATTTCGTTCATAATATCTTCACTGGTAATGTTCCTAGTAAGAAACTATTCTCCATCAGGTGTTGATAAGCATTTCAGAAGGCTGCAGTTATTATCAGCTTCAGCATTCAGTCTTGGACATGGTGGAAATGATGCACAAAAATCTATGGGGATAATCTGGGTGGCATTAATGATAACCGGAATGGTATCACAAAGTGACCATATAAGAAATCACCTTTGGATAATACTCTCCTGCCAGGCCGCTATTGCAATAGGTACCCTTTTAGGAGGCTGGAGGATAGTAAAGACTATGGGGCAGAAGATCACCAAGCTCAAACCATTTGAGGGATTCTGTGCTGAGACAGCCGGGGCACTGACGCTTTTTGGCGCTACACATTTCGGAATACCGGTGAGTACAACTCATACGATAACTGGCTCAATAATTGGAGTTGGTGCCCATAAAGGAGCGTCAGCTGTAAAATGGGGAGTAACCAGAAGTATTTTCTGGGCATGGATACTTACCATTCCTGTTTCTGCAATTATTGGTGCAGTTGTTTATTATTTTCTGAATTGGATACTGTAAATTTGGTAACTTTTAAAATTACTATCTCATGAGCATTGATAAATTTCTTAAGATATTTGTTCCCAAGGATCATTCTTTTTTCCCGCTTTTTGAAGCAGCAGCTGAGAATCTGGTTAAAGCAGCTGAGCTTTTAAAGAAATTAATGACTACTAACAATAGTACAGAACAGGAAAAAATAATAAGAGAAATCAAGGACTTTGAGCATATAGGTGATGAAATCACCGACAAGGCATATGAACAACTTAACAAGTCATTCATTACTCCTTTCGACAGGGAAGACATTCATGAACTTACCGCAAATATTGACGATGTTCTTGATTCAATAAACGGAATCAGCAGGCGAATCAGTCTCTACAAACCTAAACATCTTAATTCTGTATACTTAGAGCTCTCCGGAATGATACTAGATGCTGCCATACTAATAGAGTCAGCTGTAAATTGTCTCAAGGATGCAGGATCTAACAGAAAAGCTATTATGGAAGCATGCGATAAAGTGAAAGACATTGAACATCAGGCTGATGAAGCATATTACGTAGGTATTTCGGGATTGTTTGAAAATGAAGATGACACAAAAGAGTTGATAAAGAATATAAGGATCATAGAAATTCTGGAAAGATGTGTTGATGAAGAAGAAGATGTCACTGATACTCTTAAAGCAATTCTCATTAAGATGGCATAATCATGCATTTTTATAATTTCTCATTTGCCAATTGCTCTTTATTAGTTATTTTAATGGCTTGTTCTCGGCAGTCTATTTTGTGCAGTAAACTATTGCATTAGTTTTAATTTTTGATTTCCTGAATGGATTTCATGATTCTGCCAACTCCATTGCAACGGTTGTCTCTACCAGGGTGCTTTCCCCATTTGTCGCGGTTGCCCTTGCTGCATTTTTCAACTTTATTGCCTTCACAGTATTTCCTCTCAAGGTTGCTCATACCATAGGCAAAGGTGTGGTAAACCCTGATGTCCTGAATATGACGGTAATTGCTGCAGCCCTTGTGGCAGCTATTACATGGAACCTTTTAACATGGTTGTTGGGACTACCCTCCAGTTCGTCACATACTCTTGTAGGCGGTCTAGTAGGTTCGTCATTTTCATACGCCGGAATTAACTCAATAATTATAGGTGGATTATTAAAAATCATTGCATTCATCTTTATCGCACCGATAATGGGTATGATACTTTCATTTCTTATTTCTTCGTTAGTGGTAAATATTTTTAGAAAATTCACTCCTTCCCGAGTGAATGGATTGTTCAGGCGACTTCAATTAATTTCATCATCAACTTTGAGTCTTGGGCATGGGGGAAATGATGCCCAGAAATCAATGGGTATAATATGGGCAGCCCTCATTATTTCAGGATTGACGACCAAAGAAGATCCGATATCATTATGGATAATATTGTCATGCCAGTCAGCAATTGCCTTTGGCACCCTCTTTGGGGGATGGAGAATAGTAAAAACAATGGGACAAAAGATCACCAAGGTAAAACCATTTGAAGGATTCAGCTCCGAATTAGCAGGAGCAATGACACTTTTTGGATCCACTGCTTTCGGGATACCTGTAAGTACAACTCACACTATAACCGGTGCTATTATTGGAGTTGGAGCCAGGAGGGGTGCCTCAGCAGTAAAATGGGGTATAACAAAAAAGATCTTCTGGGCCTGGATACTAACAATACCTATTAGTGCCCTTATAGGAAGCGGCATGTACTATTTTTTTAACCGGCTGTTCTGAATTGGCAAAAAACCTATTTCCTGATATTAGGTAATTCCAGACCATAACCCTGCCTCTTATCCGCCTGTTTGAGCTTAAATGCGAGGAAAATCGAAATTACTCCACACAGAACAAGAACCAGGATCGGGACGGTATAATTATAAGGCATCTCACCATTCCTTATTGCTTCAATATCAGGCTTGTTTACGAGGTCAAGAAGAGCGCCGATGCCCCAGAAAAACAATCCAAGGCCCCAGTTTTGAACTGTGAACATCGAAGCATAAGCAGTTCCGAGACGGCTCTCAGGTACGATCTTGGCAACTGAAGGCCACATCGCAGCAGGAACCAGAGAAAAAGCAATACCCAAGCTCAGGAGCCCTGCATATGCAAGGAGTTTTATGTCTGAAAGTGAGAGCGCAAGGTGTGCGAAAATGAGCAGCAAGGAGCCCAGAATCATCAAGGAGGCTCCTTTACCCTTGCGATCGATATAACTGCCAAAAATAGGCGTGAAGAGAATTGTTCCCAATGGTATCAGTGAAGCTGTCTTAGGACCGTTAACAAGCCACAGGCCGAGAGTATCTTTCAGCAACATTAGGAATACTATGAAAAGAATAAATACGATCAGCATGGTGGCGTATTTCTGCGCTTTCGTTTTCAGGTTTGCCGGTATAACAGAGAAACCAATTCCAAATATAAAAAAGGCTATATATATGCTGGCATTACCAATTGCCTTGCTTCCGAATAATATTATATCACCGCTTCCGTCCGCCGGTAAATCATACATAAATCCAAACTTGTTTACAAGCATGTCTGCAGCATACTGGATAAACGGGAATACTGCTGCATAAAAGCTTACACATAGCAATGCGATATATATAAACGATGGATTGGTCGCCAGCTTTATGAGGTCGTTGAACTTAAATTCTTCCTCTTCCGGGGCATCAGCAGATGCGACAGATGCCCTCTGCCTGTCAATTTTGATATCAAAGAATGAATAGATAATGAATATTACCAGTGCAAGGACTATAAGAGTCGCTGCCAATGTGACAGCTGTAGAAACATGACCGTTAGCAATGTCAGGCGATATGGCAATACCGAGTGCAGAGCCCAATCGCCCAAATCCGACATTAATCGACATTGCAAGAGCAAGTTCGTATCCGCTGAACCATTTTACAATAGTTCGTGTCGCAACAACACAGGTCACCTCCAGCCCTGATCCAAACAGCACTCGACCGATAATCATCATTGTCAGTTTGACAGTTGTTCCCTCACCAAAAAATCCGGCCGTTGCAAGTGCAGAAATGATTCCGCCCAAAGCGGCAAGTCCTCCAAATACAATCCCCGCAATGCGGATTCCCCATTTATCCAGTATGATACCACCAACTATTATCATACCGAACATATTCGCTATGGTAGTGAGTCCGATGACCCTGCCAAATTGCTCACTGGTGAAACCAAGCTCAGATTCCATGAGACCTTTAAGTCCTCCATAGAAATCCTGGAACCAGTAAGTTGCAAACATAAGTGCGCTAAGTAGGATCAGCATCAACCATCTCATTGCTGCTGAGTCGCGTAGAGTCTTCTGTGTTGTATCCATTTTGTTTATCAGGTTTATTTAAGACCGGTAAATTTATCAATATATTTTTTATATCGGGTTGCTAAAAATATTTTTTAATCAACCTTTTGGCAACATACTTGTTATATCTAAAAATGTATATATATCATTTTTGGCAGTGGTTAATATATTTCTAAGTATTTTTGTTATGAGTTAATGCGAAAAAACACAAATAAGCGATGAAAAAGGTATTTACTATTCTCATACTTACAATTATAAGTATTTCAACCTTTGCCCAGAAAAGCACGGTAAAGTGGTATTCTATCCAGGAAGCTGAAAAACTATCAAAGTCGGATCCAAGACCTTTGTTTGTGGATACATATACTGACTGGTGTAGCTGGTGTAAAAAACTTGACCAGGATACTTTTTCCAATCCTGTAATTGCAGAAATACTTAATACAAAATTCTATCCGGTGAAATTTGATGCTGAAGGCAAGGAGGCTGTTACATTCCAGGGAATGAACTTCATAAATGATGGCAAAGCCGGAAAAGCTCACCAGCTTGCAGTTGCAATGCTTAGAGGGCAGTTATCATATCCAAATATTGTCTTCTTCAACGACAAGAATCAGTTGCTGACAAATTTGCCGGGATACAAAACACCAAAAGAGATGGAGATTCTGTTACGTTATTTTGCCGATAAGGCATACGATAAGGAAACATTGCAGGAGTACGAGAAGAACTTTGTAGGCCATGTTAAGTAGATTCTATTTGCCCAGGATATAATTTGCCGGAAGCTGGACTACCTCACCAAACTGGTAGACCAGCTTTCTTGTATTAAACAGTTGCACATCACCTTTCTTAATACTGACAGTAACCACATCGGGAATCCTGTAGAATAATTTATCATACGCTTCATTCTGCTCATCAGATAATTGCGGTTTTACCACAAATGTAATATCCTTGGTTTTCCGTGCAGGTGTAAGTTCTATTGTAACAGGAGTTCCCGTTTTTGACGAATCATCCGAAGGTCCGGTAATATCAGAGAATCTGAAAAGAATTAAGGGAGTACCAGCTGATTCTTTTGTCGGGATAAACGTATACCTTGCAGTCTTCCTATCCTTAAGGGTTTTACCGGCAAAAAGAGCAGTATACTCGCTTTCAAGCCGATTCATCTCATTAAGTGCCGCAGCATTCTGCGGGAATACATTTGCTTCACCAGTAAGTATATAATGCTTGCCTTCCCTCAGTTCAAGGAGCGTTCCGGCCGCCTTCTCAGCCAACTGGTCAACGGGAAGAACTCTCTTGCGTTCCACGAGGTATGGAATCTGAATAAAAGTGGTGTCAAGCTTAACCAACCTGAATGCAGTGTCATTTTGGGAAACATAATATTCATCAGCGCCAAGGTCAGTAAATTCAAGCTGTCTCAGAGTGCCATCCTCCCCTATCGTGATACTTCTATCATCATTGAACGCCGATGGGTTTATATCAAGGATTAAACCGGAGTTCCTCAGTTCAACGGCATTAAGGTTAATCAATGCGTTGCTCTCAATGATATAAAACTCAGAGGGATCTATTTCTTCAAACGACCTGATCTTAAGACCTGTTATAGTCCATGATTCAGTTTCGCTAGTTATAACATTTCTTAAACCAAGCATATCAAGAGCATACCTCGCATAAGGTCCGGGTTTTTCTATCGTTCGTTCAAATTCTGCGGTAATTTCAAACAATGTCATTGGTAATGCATATACCAGACTTCCTTCAGTGATCCCGACAGTATCTCCAAGATGCCGCACGCTGATTGACGGGCTGGATAAAGGTTTTGAAGTCAGGCATGACACAAAAACTAAAGCCAACAATAAATAAGTGAAAATCCTGATACACTTTTTCATATTTTAATCATTTATATGACTTAAATTCCATAATTTATCAAAGTTTTTATTTCCCTTATACCTAAAGTCATCTCAGTTTCCCATACGCAGAGCCAATACATTCAATAATATCTGATGCTGTCAGTGATTCATAGCCTCTGTTAGCAGCAGCAATGTCACCTGCAAGACCATGCAAATAAACACCGGCTATGGCTGCATCTGACGGGTTATAATCCTGCGACAGCAAAGATAAGATTATTCCGGTAAGAACATCCCCGCTACCGGCTGTTGCCATTCCCGGATTTCCTGTGCTATTAAAATATACCTTGCCGTCATGTGTTGTTATTGAAGTATTTGCCCCTTTCAAAACTACATTACAAACATTCTTTTTCGAAAATTCTATCTGTGCCTCAAGTCTTTTAAAGGAGTTTTCGGTTTTGCCGGCAAGCCTTTCAA
>CAZQRQ010000046.1:0-14220 GCA_964595725.1 uncultured Rikenellaceae bacterium
CCTGGATTGACAGCAATTTCCGGACAATGGCTGATCAGCCTCACCGGGCTATGGCGGGACTCTCAATGGGAGCCGGTGTTACAAGGCAGGTTACTCTTGCCCATCCCGAATTGTTCTCGCACATTGGTCTTTTCAGCGGTGGATCTATTGCCCCTGCGGATATTACTGATAAGGATAATGTTAAGCTTGTATTCATGAGTTACGGCAGCCGGGAAAGAGGTGCTGATGCGTTAAAGGCAGAAGCTGATACTCTCAATATGGCTGGTATCAGGGGAGTGTCTTACGTTTCCCCTCTTACAGCTCATGAATGGCAATCATGGAGAAGAAGCCTGTACGAGTTTTCACAGCTTTTGTTCCGCGATTGAGAAAAATAACACAGGAATCCAAATTTGGTACATAATTAACATTAAATACATTCTGCAATGAAAAAACTATTATCATTTATTTTGCTGGTAGTACTCTCAGCCGGGGGAATGAGCCTGGCTCAGGTTGGCCAGCCACTTGTAACTTCAAAGGCTGCAGGAACAGTGCATGCCTCACCTTACAACCTTTATGGAGCCCAATATCCGCGAATCGAAGCTGACGGAAGAGTCAGTTTCCGGTTTGTTGCACCCGATGCTGAAAAAGTACAGGTATCGATAGTAAATGTACCCTACGACATGGTCAAAGGCGACGATGGAGTATGGACTTATACTACCGCTGAGCCACAGGACCTGGGTTATCATAATTATTGGATGATTGTCGATGGCGGTCTGGTTTTGGATCCTGCTACATATGCTTTCATCGGCTACAGCCATCTCTGCAATGGTTTTGAGGTTCCGGATCCGAACGGTGATTTTTATGATTTGAAGGATGTACCACACGGTAATGTGCTTCTTGAAAACTACTACTCAAAGGTAACCGAATCATGGCGCCAGATTTATATTTATACACCCCCGGATTATGAGACCAACACTTCAGCCCGCTATCCGGTGCTTTATCTTCAGCACGGCGGAGGTGAGGATCAGAGAGTATGGATTGAAATGGGACGTACCAACCTTATACTCGACAACCTGATCGCTGAAGGAGAATCCAAGCCCTTTATTGTTGTAATGGAAACAAGTGCTGCCTATAAACCAGGTGAGGCGCCTCCACAACCACGCCAGCCGATGGCCGCTCCTGCAGGACAGAGGGCACAAGGCGGACAGCCAACACCACCACCACCACCTCCTCCTCCTCCTCCTGCCGGACAGGGAGCTCCTGGCGGACAACAGGCAGCTCGTCCGCGTTTTTCCTTTTCATTTGACACCTATGCCGAGCTTATGATTAATGATATGATACCTTATATTGACAGTCACTTCAGGACTCAGGCAGACCAGGGTCACCGTGCCATGTCAGGCCTTTCAATGGGTGCTATGTGTACAAGATCAGTCACCCTGGCTCACCTTGACACTTTTTCCCATATAGGATTGTTCAGTGGTGGTACAATTGCCCCTGCAGATATTTCTGATAAGAGCAAAGTTAAGCTTGTATTTATGAGTTATGGCAGCCGTGAACGTGGCTCCGAGGGAGTCAAAGCTGCTGCCGATATACTGAATGAGGCCGGCATTAAAAGCGCTTCCTACGTGTCACCACTTACTGCTCATGAATGGCAGTCGTGGAGACGAAGTCTCTATGAATTCGCAAAGCTTTTATTCACTAATTAACTAATCAATAATAAAACCAATGAAAAAGCACTTGATTACCTTAGTATTACTAACAGTTTTTTCAGCTTCCCTTTGTTTTGCGCAAGCTGACCAGACAGCGATTAAAGACGATTTCAAACCTTCAACTTTAAATCAACCCGGCCAGGAATATCCTCAGGTTAACTCGCAGGGCTATGCAAGATTTCGCATCGTTGCACCCGAGGCACAGAGTGTCGTAGTTAGCCTGGGTCTTGGCGGTACCAGGGGTGGAACCCCTCTCGCTAAAGATGAAGATGGTGCCTGGGTGGGTACCACTGCAGGACCACTGGAGGAAGGATTCCATTACTATCACCTGACGATTGACGGAGGCGTATTTAATGACCCCGGCACATGCAATTTCTATGGTTCCACAAGGTGGGAAAGCGGTATCGAGATACCAGCACATGACCAGGATTTTTATGCACTCAGGGATGTTCCTCACGGTAATGTTGTGCAGATACTCTTTCCGTCGCCCAGCACAAAAACATCACGTCGGGCATTTGTCTATACACCTCCCGATTATGACAAGAACCAGAAAACAAGATACCCGGTGCTTTATCTTCAGCACGGCTGGGGAGAAGATGAAACTGCATGGAGTAACCAGGGACGCGCAAATCTTATAATGGACAATCTTATTACAGAAGGCAAGATAAAGCCATTCATTATTGTTATGACCTACGGAATGACTAACGAAGGCTTCAGACCTGGTGCCCGTCCTGCTGCCGCCCCTGGTGCTGCTCCTGGTGCCCGTCCTGCTGCTGCTCCTGGTGCCCGTCCTGCTGCTGCCCCTGGTGCCCGTCCTGCTGGCGGAATGGCCGGAATGATGAATAACGGCTTCGAGGAAGTTCTGGTTGATGAACTTATTCCTTATGTTGACGCTAATTTCCGTACAATTGCCAATCAGAACAACCGTGCAATGGCTGGTCTTTCAATGGGAGGAATGGAAACACACACCATTACTCTGGCTCGTCCTGAAGTATTTTCGTCGTTTGGCCTGCTGAGCGGCGGAACATACAGTCCGGAAGAAATAAAGGACAAGTCAAAGGTAAAACTAATTTTCCTGAGTTGCGGAAGCTTCGAACGTCCCGAAGGTGTTCTGAATGCAACCACTGCCCTGAAAGAGGCAGGTTTCAATGCTGTATCATATGTTTCTGAAGGTACACGTCACGAGTTCCAGACCTGGCGTCGCAGTCTGTATCAGATGGCACAGCTGTTGTTTAAATAATAAAATCCCCTTCCCGGCCTTCCCTCACCTGAGGGAAGGAGAGGAAGGTGGTAAATTCAGTGATATAATGAAATACAGTCGTTTATTGCTGTTATCAACAGCCATGATAACAGGCCTGACCTGTTTTGGCCAGACTGATAAGGTAGCGGAGGATTTCAAACCGGCGTCTTCGAACCAGCCCGGTAAAGAATATCCACAGGTCAATTCGGAACGTAGGGTACGTGCAGGTATAATGGCCCCCCAGGCACAAAGAGTGCAACTCGACCTGGGTGGTAAGAGGTATGACCTGACCAAAGATGAAAAAGGCTTCTGGACAGGGATCTCTGATCCACAGGATGAAGGATTTCACTACTACCAGCTTAACATCGACGGTGCCCAGGTACCTGATCCCGGAAGTATGTTCTTCTATGGTGCCAGTCGCTGGGGAAGCGGTATCGAAATACCCGCTGAAGATCAGGATTTCTATGCTCTGAAAAATGTACCTCATGGCCAGGTAAGGGAGCAACTTTACTTTTCAAATATCACCGACTCATGGCGCCGCTGCTTCGTGTATACTCCGCCCGATTATGATAAAAACACAACTGAACGGTATCCTGTTCTATATCTGCAGCATGGAATGGGTGAAGATGAAACAGGCTGGGCAGTTCAGGGGAAGGCAAATCTGATCCTGGACAATCTTATTGCCGCGAAAAAAGCTGTTCCAATGATAATTGTCATGGACAAGGGATATGCTACCATACCCTCACAAACTGCGGCTGAGAATACTGGACCGCAGGCAAGGGGAGGCGGAATATCAGCTTTTGAACAGGTTCTTATCAATGAAATAATCCCGATGATAGATGCGAACTACCGTACTCTCAGCGACCGCGAACGCCGGGCGATGGCCGGCCTTTCCATGGGTGCCAACCAGACCATCCAGATCACCATGAACAACCTTGATAAGTTTGCCTACATCGGTGGTTTCAGCGGGACATCTAACTTTCCCAGCGCAGAACTCATTGATCCTGCAACATTCCAGGGCGGAAAATTCAAAGATGGTGCTGCCCTTAACAAGCAGGTTAAGCTTTTCTGGCTTGGACTTGGGACCAGGGAGCCGGATCCGTTCCCGGGTTCTGTCGGGGCTTTTCGTGCTATGCTGGATAAAACCGGTGTGAAGTATGTATATTACGAATCACCGGGAACTGCACATGAATGGCTGACCTGGCGAAGAGACCTGTTTCAGTTCGCGCCATTACTGTTTAAATGAAAGGAGTCAACCCCCTATTATTATAATTCTTAATACTATAAATAACATAAGATGAGAAAGTTAGTTATTAATTCAATCCTGTTGATACTGGCAGTATCTTTATGTACTGCCCAAACAGTAACGACACAGGAACCTCCGGCTGATTCAAAGCCTGCATCAACGAATATACCGGGTGCCGAATATCCTCGTATCGATTCGCAGAGCAGGGCAATATTCCGCGTAAGGGCTCCTGAAGCACAAAGTGTGGTGGTCAGCCTTGGAAATACTGCCCTTACAAAGGGGGAAGATGGATTCTGGACTGGAATGACAGCTCCTCTCGATCCGGGATTTCATTATTTTTCGTTAAGAATCGACGGCGTAGATGTAAACGAACCTTCGAGTGAAACATTCTTTGGCTCCGGCCACGTAATGAGTGGCATCGAAGTTCCTGAAGAGGGGATCGATTTTTACGATATTAAAAAGGTTCCGCATGGTGAAGTCGTTTCCTTCTGGTATTTTTCGGAATCAACCGGTAAACACCGGCATGCTTATGTCTATACTCCTCCGGACTACACAAAAAATACTGATAAACGTTATCCGGTACTTTATCTCCAGCATGGTATGGGCGAAGACCGGCGTGCCTGGTCAAACCAGGGCCGTGCAAATTTTATACTCGATAACCTGATCGCTGAGGGTAAAGCTGTGCCGATGATTATTGTCATGGAAGATGGCGATATTGCAGCCGGAATGCGTGGCGGAGCTCGTCGACCTGCCGGACGGCCGGCACAGGGACAGGAACAACAGGCGCAGGGTGCCAGGCCGGCACAGGGGCAACGCCCGGGCGGCGGTGGACAGGGACCCGGAGGTATGCCCTCGTTCTGGGATGGTTTTGGAGAGGTCATTATCAAAGACCTTATTCCTACTATCGATGCCAGCTTTCGCACGTTGATCGACCGGGAACACCGGGCCATGGCAGGGCTTTCACTTGGAGGTACCCAGACTTACCAGATTACACAGGCCAACCTGGATAAATTTGCAAACATCGGGATCTTCAGCGCCCCGTTTGGCTTTCCGGGTATTGAAACAGGGTATAACGGGTTGCTTTCCAAACCTGATGAATTTGAAAAACAGGTAAAGGTATTCTATATAAGCATGGGCTCAAAGGAAGGTGCAGGAACGGGCAGAAGCATCCACGAGCAGCTTGAAAAGGCCGGGATTAAGCACGTATATTATGAAGCTCCCGGAACAGCCCATGAATTCCAGACCTGGCGGAAAAGCCTGCATGGTTTTACGCAGTTGCTTTTTAAATAAAGTCATGGGGGATGCTGCTATGAGAGCAATGGTCCTGACAGGATTAAGGAAAATACAGATAGTGGAAAAACCTGTTCCGGAACTTATAAAGCCTGATGAAGTACTCATCCGCATGAAATCTGTCGGGATATGCGGGTCAGATATACATTATTACAGGGAAGGAAAGATAGGAAGCCAGGTTGTGAAATATCCGTTTACTGTAGGTCATGAAGGAGCAGGTATAGTGGAGAAAACCGGGCCCGCCGTTAAAAGGCTTAAACCGGGAGACAGGGTAGCAGTTGATCCTGCCATGCCCTGCCATGAATGTGACCAGTGCCGTAAGAAACGTTTTCATACCTGCCGGAACCTGAAATTTCTTGGATGCCCGGGACAGGCGGAAGGTTGCTTTTCAGAATTTATTGTTATGCCGGAGAAAAGCTGTATTCCAATAAAAGACAGTATGACCATGGACCAGGCAGCACTGTCGGAACCTCTTACAATAGGTATGTATGCCGTTCACCTCGCAGGGCAGGTGAAAGGAAAGAAAATAGGAATACTTGGTTCTGGTCCTATCGGGGTAAGTGTCATGCTCTCTGCCAGGGCCCTCGGATGTGAAAAGACCTACATGACCGATAAGCTTGACGAGCGACTGGCACTGGCATCGCAAATAGGAGCTGACTGGAAGGGAAATCCTGACACTTCGGATATAGTTGCAGATATACTGGAACTTGAACCCGGAGGCCTTGATGTAGTCTTTGAGTGCTGTGGCCAGCAGGAGGCAACTGACCAGGCTGTTAAACTATTAGGGCCGGGCGGCAGGCTGATGATAGTGGGAATACCTTCGTTCAGAAGGTGGAGCTTTGATGTTGACGATCTCAGGCGAAAAGAGATTACTGTTCAGAATGTAAGGCGCCAGAATGAGATGGCCGAAAAAACTATTGAGATGATTGCATCCGGAAAGATAATACCGGATGCAATGCAGACCCATATTTATGAACTTGAACAGATCAGCGAGGCTTTCGACCTGGTAGACAATTATAGTGACGGAGTTATGAAAGCCATGATAAGGTTCGGCGAATAGTGCTGTTAATTAATTAACAGCTGGTTGTTTATAAAACGCTTTCATAAATTTAACCTGAATTACCATGTTCATAGTAAATTCCTATCCCCTGGCTGTTATCCTGTGCGTGTTTACGATGATATGCTGGGGTTCGTGGGCCAACACCATGAATCTTAAACCGAAAAGCTGGCCCAATCCTCTCTTTTACTGGGATTATTGTCTCGGTATAGTACTTTTCACCCTAATCCTCGGATTAACTCTTGGCAGCATGGGGAATGAGGGCAGAAGCCTGTTCGAGGATCTGGGACAGGCAAATGGCAAATCACTCGGATCAGCATTCCTGGGGGGTGTTGTATTCAATCTTTCAAACCTGCTGTGGGTTGCTGCTGCAGCGGTAGCAGGCATGTCTGTGGCATTCCCGATTGCAGTCGGTCTGGCCCTGGTAATAGGAGTCATTTATAATTATATCTCAGAATCAACAGGCGATCCTGTTTTACTATTCGCAGGAGTGGGGTTTGTGGTTGTTGCAATTGTTGTAAATGCCATTGCCTACCAGACCATTCCTGCTAAAGTGAAAGGAGACACTCGAAAGGGAGTTATACTTTCAGTACTGGCCGGAGTTATTATGGGTTTCTTCTACGGATTTGTTGCCGATAGCATCTCACTGAACTTTGCTGATCCTGAGGCAGGAAAGCTTACTCCATATTCTGCTGTACTGGTATTTTCAATAGGATGCTACCTTTCAGGATATATCTGGAACACATATTTCATGTACAGGCCTGTTGAAGGAAGGGCCTCCAGCTATGGAGAATATTTTAAAGAAACCTCACCAAAAGTACATATCAGCGGGTTAATCGGAGGAATGATATGGGCCATGGGCCTATCTTTCAGCATAATATCAGCAGAGCAGGCAGGCCCTGCTATATCCTATGGCCTGGGTCAGGGCTCAACAATGGTTGGAGCCGCCTGGGGTGTTTTCGTATGGAAGGAATTCAGGGATGCCCCGAAAAAAACCAACTGGCTCCTTGCAATAATGTTTATCTGTTTCATTGCCGGGCTGGCAATGATTACAATGGCAAGGAATTTATAATAGTGGTAAAGAAGAATAACCTTTAAAAAAGATTATTATGAAACACTACAGTTTGATATTAACACTGTTACTTGTAGTAGCAGGTTTAATTAATGCACAAAATGCAGATGAAGGCATTCCTGCTTCAACTAATGTATCTGCAACAGGCTATCCAAGGATACTCCCCGATCTCAGGGTAATATTCCAGGTGTCGGCACCGCAGGCAACAAGTGTGCAGATTGATCTGCAAAAACGATACGAAATGAGCAAAATTGAATCCGGTGGCTGGACTGTCGTTACTGAACCAGTTGAACCCGGATTCCATTATTATTCACTGGTTATTGATGGTGCTGTGGTTGCCGATCCGGCTAGCGAATCATTCTACGGGATGGGAAGGATGGCCAGCGGAATAGATATTCCGGAAAAGGGATTAAGTTTTTATGATGTAAAAGACGTACCGCATGGTGACATCAGGAACAGGGTCTATTTCTCAAAAACCACACAAACCTGGAGAAGGGTAAACATTTATACACCACCAGGTTATGATAAATCGGGCAAAGAACTGTACCCCGTTCTTTACATCCAGCATGGAGGCGGGGAGGATGAGCGGGGTTGGGCCGTGCAGGGCAAGACGGATCTGATACTTGATAATCTTATCGCTGAAGGCAAAGCAAAGCGAATGATTGTTGTTATCCCCAATGGTAATGTATCAAAACCAGGAGTCAGGGCCGGGGGTTATAATGATGAGGCTATGGCTGTTTTCCGGGAAGAGCTTTTCGAAAATGTAATTCCTTTCATAGAAAGCAATTACAGGGTTAAGCCCGGAGCAGATAACAGGGCTATAGCCGGACTGTCAATGGGTGGCGGCCAGGCATTTTATACAGGTCTTCGCAATACTGATATGTTTGCAAATGTCGGAGTCTTCAGCACGGGCCTGTTTGGCGGTATAGGACGTCAACCAGGAAGTGCGGAATTTGATCCGGAATCAGTGATCCCCGGTATACTTTCCACTTCCCGGGCATTCAATAAAAAGCTGAAGGTTTTTTATATATCAGTCGGGGAACAGGACCCAAGGATAGAGCCTACCAGAAAGCTGATAGAAACTTTCAGAAGCAAAGGATTGAATGTTGAGTTTAATTCATTTCCGGGTGGACATGAGTGGCAGGTTTGGAGGAAATCTCTTCATGATTTTGCCCAGAAGATTTTTAATTAGTCAGGAAAATATAACAACATTATAAATAAATTTAGCCATGAACAAACTTCATTACTCTTTTACTTTATTGATTTTACTTATCTGCGTTTTTGTTGCCAGAGCACAGGATATCCCTCCAACTACTTCTCTTGTGTACCCAGGGACTGACGGCAGACTTGTATACGTTGCCGACAGTCTTGGAAATAAAATTCCAGATTTTTCAAATGCCGGTTATAAAGGCGGTGGTGTGTCCATTCCATACGTGGCCATAAAGGAGACTGTCTGGCCTGTTCTCGGGGATAATTCAGACAACATCCAGGCTGCTATCGACAGGGTATCTGCACTGCCTCAGGATGCATCCGGGTTCAGGGGAGCTGTACTTCTGAAAATCGGTACTTATGAACTTAAAAAACCCATCAGCATAAGAGCTTCAGGTGTGGTGCTCCGGGGAGAAGGAATGAGTGATATCGGAACCATTCTTATCGGGAAAATACCGGAAAACAGGCAGACCTATGGAAGAGGAGGACTTATAAATATTAGCGGTCCGAAAGCAATAACCCCGCAGGAAGAAACAAAACAGGTAATAACCGATAATTATGTACCTGTAGGTGCCTGCAGCTTTAACGTAAAATCAGCAAAGGCATTCAAGGCAGGAGATAAGATTCTTGTCAAGCGTATCGGCAACCAGGACTGGATAAAAGAAATCGGACAGGATAGTGCAAGTGTCGGCAGAAACAGGTGGAGACCCTTTGATATTACCTTTGACAGGATTATTACCGGTATAAATGGAAATACAATAACCATCGATGCCCCAATCTTTACCGCCGTTGATTCCCGTTGGGGCGGAGGAGAAATACTTAAATACAGCGATGAACGAATCGATCAGGTAGGAGTTGAAAACCTGCGCGGTATTTCGGAATATGATCCATCAGTACGGACAACGGCTTATGGTAATATGGATCGTGACGACCTTGGGCGGGAGTTTCAATACCAGGGTAATGAGTATTATTCCGATGAGAACCATCTTAGCAGCCTGGTTGTTATTTCCAATTCAATGAATGTCTGGGTAAGGAATATCTCAGCCCTTCATTTTGTTAACAGCGTAATACAGAGTAATGCCGGGTCAAAGTGGATCACAGTGCAGGATTGTGAATCAAGAGAACCGGTTTCCCAGCGATGGGGAGGGAGACGATTTACTTACCAGATGAACGGCCAGCTATGCCTTGTACAGAGATGTCTTTCACAGAAAGGACGACATTCTTTCGTATTGCAGCAGGCTGAAGCAAGTGGAAATGTGTACCTTGAATGTACAGCCATTAACCCGTATTCATCAAGTGAACCGCATAATCACTGGGTAAATGGTATTTTATATGATAATGTAAAAGCACCACTCACAGCCAGATTCTGGGATTATATTATTGGATGGGGAGGTGCAAATATAGTGTTCTGGAACTGCGAGGGAGATTTTCTTATTCAGAAACCACCAACCGCACAAAACTACTCATTCGGACATATCGGGGTGAATGCTGTAATATTTAATGCAGCACTGCAGGATCTTACGAAGCCAAACGGACACGTGGAATCAATGGACATGCATGTAACACCACGAAGCTTATACCTTACACAAATTAAGGAAAGGCTTGGGGAAGGAGCTGTGAAAAAAATTACAAAAGAAGGACTGGAATGGTGATAGCCTGCTTTTATTTTAGGGATACCTTTCAACTGGAGATATCATAAAATTCGATAATTACAATAACAATCATGAGATCTAAAATTTATTCTGTTACACTCCTGGTTTTATTTTCTGTAGCACCTACCACTTTAGCTCAGGATTTGCCACCTGCAACATCACTGGTTTATCCCGGCACAGATGGAAAGCTGGTTTATGTTGCAGACAGCCTGGGGAATAAGATCCCCGATTATTCAAATGCAGGATACAAAGGGGGAGGAATACCTGTACCTTATGTAGCAAACAAAGAAACTGTATGGCCTGTTCTGGGTGACAATTCAGCCAATATCCAGGCAGCTATTGACAGGGTTTCAGTACTTCCAAGGGATGCTTCTGGGTTCAGAGGGGCGGTACTCCTGAAGATGGGAATATATAATCTTGAAAGTCCTGTATATATAAGGGCTTCAGGAGTTGTACTCAGGGGAGAAGGAATGAGTGATATCGGTACAATACTGATTGGGAAACTCGAAGAAGTACCCGAAGATAGCCAGGGACTTCCGATGGAAAGGCAACGCCGTGGATTCGGCAGAAGATCTCCTCTTGTGAGCGTTGAAGGGAAATCAGGTATCGTCCCGCAGGAAGACACTAAACAGGCAATAACAGATAATTATGTACCTGTTGGTGCACTAACCTTTAATGTCTCATCAGCCAAGGGATTTAAACCTGGCGACAAGGTGCTTGTAAGACGCTTCGGTAACCAGGATTGGCTCAAAGAGATCGGGTTGGATAGTGAGTCTGCAGGAAGATATGCCTGGAGACCCCAGACAAGTACCTATGACAGGGTTATTGTTGAAATAATGGGTAACACTATAAAAATTGATGCTCCTGTTTTCTGCGCTATTGATTCGCGCTGGGGTGGAGGAGAAATACTAAAATACGATGACCAGGGCCGAATTGAACAGGTTGGAATAGAAAACCTTCGTGGAATATCAGAGTATGATCCTTCAGTTCGAATGACTTCGTATGGAAATATGGACCGCGGGAACTGGGATGACCCAGACAGGCTTCATTACGAAGGTGATGAGTATTATGCAGATGAAAATCATTATTTCACCTTCATTAATATAACGAATGCAATTAACAGCTGGGTACGGAATGTTACCGGACTGCATTTTGCCAGCAGTGTAGTAAGCGCTTCAAACGGGACGAAATGGATCACGGTACAGGATTGTGAATCAACAGAGCCTGTATCCATAAGGGCCGGTGCAAGAAGATTTACTTTTATGTTAAGCGGGCAACTATCACTTGTTCAAAGGTGTTTCTCACAAAAAGGCAGGCATAATTTTGTTATGGGGACCGGTGCTTCAGGTAACGTATTTTTAAACTGCAAAGCTGTTAATCCGTACTCTACAAGCGAACCTCATGCAAGCTGGGTTACAGGTGGCCTTTACGACAATATTAAAGCTCCCCTGTCGGCAAGATACTGGAAGGATATAGGCATGGGATGGGCTGGGGCAAATATTGTATTCTGGAACTGCGAAGGTGACTTCCTGATTCAGAGCCCACCTACTGCCGCGAACTATTCATTCGGACATATTGGTGTAAATGCCGTGATATTCAATACGTTCTTCCAGGATCTTACCAAACCGAACGGACATGTGGAATCACTCGACAGGCATGTGGCTCCAAAGAGCCTGTACCTGACGCAGCTGAAAGAAAGGTTAGGAGAGGGAGCAGTGAAGAATGTGACGAAGGGCGGAATCGAGTAAGAATAATTACCTCACCCCTGGCCCCTCTCCTTCAGGAGAGGGAGATTAAGGGGGTGAGGTAAAATAGCTACAGATAATTCACATAACCTTCCATATTTGTACGTATCTTATAAACCCACTGGTAGCTGACAATATAAAGAGTTTTCATATCGTCATCACCGAAACAAAGACTTACAGGGAAATGCGGTAAATTAATCATGCCTACAAATTCTCCTGCAGGGTTAAAGATCTGGACCCCGCAGTAAGTGCCTACATAAATATTTCCCAGCTTGTCAATAGCCATACCATCTGAACTTGAGGATTTACCTTTCCTGTCAAGCACATTTCCGGTCAGGAACAATTTTGCAAACTGACGGCCATTACTGATTGTTCCGTCTTCATTAACGTCATAAGCCCATATATAATTCTCCTTATCACTGTTCACAGGATACCATGATTCATCATCGTAGCAGTTATTGATATAAAGTGTTCCACCGTCAGGAGAAAGCAGAATACCGTTTGGCATAGCAAACTCATTCGGTTCAACAATCCTGGTTATTTTACCCTCAGGTGAAACATAATAAACTGCACGTCCTGGCTGGAACTTTTCTGCTTCCATAGTGAACTGCGGATCGGTGAAGTAAATACCGCCTTTTGCATCAGTTATAATGTCGTTAGGTCCATCAATTGGTTTCCCGTCGTATTTATCGGCAACAACCCTCACTACCTGTCCTTTTGTAGTCATTTCAACCACTCGGTGCCCCAGCATGTCACAGACAAGGAGGTTGCCATTCTTATAGGGATAGAGACCATTCGTTTGCATTTTACCTTCTGAAATATTCCGGTAGGAGCCATCAGGATCCATTTCAACGGTTGAACTCTTTTTAGGATCCCCGTTCCAATCCTGGTCGAAGTACATATTTGAGAAATATATTTTCCCGTTCATCCACTTAGGTCCTTCGCTGAAGGTAAGACCGGGTTTTGTATTTGTGCCATCGATGACCAGTTCCAGTTCTGCATCTTCAGGGATAATTGCATGAAAAGCTTCAAGCCTTGCTTTCTCCTTTTCTGAATAATCTGCCCGTGCAGGCCAGAAAATGTCAATAGCATCACAGCCAAGATCTCCGATATTGGCTCCGTGAACCATATTGCCGGGTATCAGAACCACATCATCCGGTTTCATGGCCTGTTCTGTATCCAGGAGAATCTCGTCACAACCGCCACGCAGAACGAGCATCATTTGCTCCTGTGGGTGAATGTGACGTTCAAACACTGAACCGGGATCCATCGAAATAAAGCTTATCTGGGTATTCTTCCCGGTAACCAGCCTTGAATTTGCACCGCTGGTAAGGTTGGTCAGCTGAAAATCATAAAGGTCATAAATGGTATTTGCAGTAACATTGGGGATCATTGTGTCTGTAAGATCTTCAGGATCAGCCTTGATATCTGTAATACCTGCCTTTTCAAGATAGTCGACTCTTACAGGGCTGTAGACCTCCAATAATTTTGCACCTTCCGGTCCGGCTTTGACAGCATTCTTGCTGCCTTTTTCCAGATATAAAAAATCGATCCTCGGTGTTAGACTGTGAATCCCGTCAGGTTCTTCCCTTTTCCGGGAGATCATCCTCAAGGATTCTTCCTCGATAAGCTGGTCTATTTCTCCCTCAAGGACAAAGACAAACCTGTCGGAAGAAAGAGTCTCTTCCGGGATCTCAGCGCCTGGATCAAGCTGTAAAATACAGGCCATGTTACCTGTACCCCAGTAGATCTTTGCGTTTACACCCGGGTAAAGGATCGTATTGCCAATATCATTAAGGCTTACAACCTTTCCCGGTTCAAGATTTGAAACTATACCGGTTTTTGGAAGACCCGTTAGTTTTGTTTCAGTCAGACCATACTCCTTTATCAGATCCTTGTTAACCTTTATCCACTCAGGTTTTGAAGTACACTGAGAAAATGTGATAAGGATCAAAGCCAGGAGGCCGGGGAAAATAATTCTTTTAATAGATGATGGTTTCATAATATTAGTTAGTTTGATA
>CAZQRQ010000046.1:14230-23962 GCA_964595725.1 uncultured Rikenellaceae bacterium
TCTCGATCCAAGAGGATCAGATACCTGGTCCATTCCTACAACATCATAGCCAAGCCATTGAAAAGAATTAGCCAGGGCAGAGGTCTTTTCCCAGGCAAAGTCGTGTTCAGGAGTTTTTGTCCATGCTACCCTGTGTTCTTCAGTGTCAAAAAGAAGTTCTATCTGGTATGTGAATTTAGTTGACGGAGATCCGATTTTCTTTAATATATCTGCAGGAAAGGTATGGATAAGCTTGGATCCCATGTACCCAACCTGTTTTCTTAATGCCGGAACGTAAATATCTGTGTAATTCCTTTCAAATGCATCAAAGTCTTTGGGTTCCACCTCAAAGAACATCTGGAGTTTAGCCATTTGGAGCGGTACATCCGTAACGTCTAGTTTCCCTTTTTCAAGGGCAACGCCATAAACTACCATTTCAAGAGGATCGGTGGCTGTACTCTCCAGTGAATGAATTTCCCCGGCACGTATCGGAACAGCATCTCCATAAGCAAGATCGGCCATTTCATCATTGACATGAACCTTACCTTTTCCTTTGATTACGAAATAAACTTCATCAACCCCGGAGTGATAATGCCTTCCTACAGATGCTCCCGGCGGTATCAGCAGATAATCCACGAATGCCCAGTTTGAGACAAAGGAGCCTGGTCCGAGAGCCCTCCTGTAGAACACCGTGTCTTTTCCTCCATTCATATGTACTACCGGGCGGGCAAGATCTTTTGTAAGCTGGCGCGTATGGATGAAAGTAGGCTTCTTTTCCAGTGTTGCATCAGACCTGTCATCTCCGGTTTCAAACAATCCCGTGGGATCAGCGGAGAAATTATACGCACCCCTACCGGGAAATCCTCCTCCTCTGCCTGATGTCCCATATCCAGCCTGCTCAGCAGGATTAATTATTGACACATTGAAGTTCACCCAGTCAACAGGTTTGTCAGAAGGATTATATACTGCATGTGCATTTCCCGACATGCAGGGCACTCCCACAGGGCCTTCAATAAGAGCTGTCTGGCCGTTAACCGTAAATTCACAATCACCATCGAGTATCAGGAACATCTCGTCCGAATTTGTATGAAAATGATGTCCTATTGAGCTTTTAGGCCCCAACGGCCCGTGGTGCATAAAGCTCAATCCCGTTATTGCACCCCTTCCCAGGAGCGTCTGCATTACCAGCGTTCCGGTTCCCTGGTGAACATTTTTTCCCTGCATGCCTTTTGACGGATCTGTATGTCCGATCCTTTCTGCCAGTGGAACTCTCGATCTTTCCTGCCCTGAATTTCCGGGCTGTCCGTTTATAGCAGCAAGTGAACTAAAAATCCATATCAGCAAAGCAGCTGATAATGGAATTGTGCATAGGTTTCTTTTCATCTCAGTTTTTTTTACTGGTTAATTATTTACATTTAATTAATGCCCTTTTTAATAACAATACCTTAAGAAGTGTAAATTTCATCTCCCTGAGATTACATGTCTTTACATGATTTTCAGAAGTTCAAATTCACACCGCTTCGGTCTTGCCTTGTACAAATCTATATAAAGGTAGAATATTTTAGAAAATAATTGAAAGCATTTGTTACCCTGGCCGCATTAAAGACACTGAATAATTGGATTATGAACGGTTTTGTTAGCTTTTTCAAATAATATGATTTAAATTTTACCCATATATTACCGGTGCATCCGAAACCTGTAAATTAAATATAATATCATGAAACCAGTCAGCAAAATCGTAAATACAGGCATTTTTTCACTTTTTTTATTATTGTCTGTATCGGGATGTAACAATCAGTCCCGGTCAAAGTACCCGGAGATTCCACCGGATAATGTCACGAACCTTATGGACCGCGACCAGATGCTGGAACAGATGGGGATCATTCTTCCGCAGCTTCCCCCGAGAATTGAAGATCCAAATGCACCAGGGAATGCATTCCCGGTCAATTCTTCCAATCCTGAAGGAAACTGGACCGATAGCGGCAGGATTAATACAATAGTCAGGTCACCTTTCGGCCTTTGGAATAATTATTCCGACCGTTCGACCGGGCTATTTCCGGGGCCTGATTCCTCAAGGTTAGGGGATTATACACCTATTGATCTTCTCAGGATGCATAATGGGAAAATTATTACAACAGCGGATGAATGGTGGAATAAACGCCGCCCGGAAATGCAGAAGGACCTTGAGGAGGCCCTGTATGGAAAGATGCCCGAAGAAAAAATGCTTCCTGCTATTACATGGGATGTTAAGACTTCAACCGGCGGGAAAGGTAATTCAGCATATATTCAGAAAGAAATAACGGGGGAAATAGATATCTCGGGTTATCCGCAGGTAAGGAATAAGCCGGAGATACTTGCAACGCTCAGGATACCAGCCGATGCAGACGAACCGGTTCCTGTATTTATATTTTTCGGTGGTTTCGGTAATGCAGCTGATATGTACTGGGAAAGATGCAATCCGAGGGGATGGGGTATTTGCGTTTTCAATCTCACAGCGCTCCAGCCTGATAATGGGGCCGGCCTTACCAGTTATCTTATCGGTCTTGCCAACAAAGGTAACTGGCGCAAGCCTGACGACTGGGGAACTCTCAGGGCATGGGGCTGGGGTGTCAGCAAGCTCGTCGATTATTTTGAAACAGATGATGACGTTGATGCAGAAAAGCTTGGGTTGAACGGTGTTTCACGTTATGGAAAGGCTACTCTTGTTGCAATGGCATTTGAACCACGCCTGGCTATTGCCTTCCCGGGAGATGCAGGGAGTCTCGGTACAAAGTTGAACAGGAGACACTGGGGCCAGGATCTTGAAAATTCCACATCTGATAATGAATATCACTGGATGGCCGGTAATTTCTTTAAATGGGCCGGTGAACTGGTACCAGGTCAATACCTTCCAAGGAAAATAGAAAACTGTCCCGTGGATGCACATTCCCTGCTTGCTCTGTGTGCCCCCAGGCCCGTAATGATGGATGGCGGAACAACAAGTACCTGGTGCGATCCTTATGGTGTTTACCTTACCGGAAAGTACGCAACACCAGTTTATGAACTCCTGGGTGTGAAAGGGCTTGTAATGCCGGATCCAAAGCCAGTGGTTGACAGAGCATATATTGACGGAACAGTAGCATACCGTGTTCATGACGGTGGGCATACTGATGCACCGGAATGGCCCTCTTTCCTAGAGTTTGCTGAACGCCAGCTTGATATGGCAACATTATGGCCATCGGTTTCGATACTTGATTTTTCCCCGCAACAACAGGATGGGAAAACGTTTACAATTATCTCCACACGTGACTGGACAATTGAAGCTGGTGCAGGCTGGCTTAAAATAGCACCTGTTTCAGGATCAGGAAATGCTGATGTAACAGTAACTGCCGCCGCTAACCAGGAAAACGCAGGCCGCCAGGCTGTGATTACAATCAAATCAAAAGAAAGAGAGTTGCATGTTGTTGTGAACCAGGCATCAGTAAATCCCGGGCTTTCTGTTTCACCTGGCGAAGTGAAAATTGGCCCGGATGAAAATAGCCAGGCATCCTTTGAAATTAATTCAAACACAGCCTGGGAAACAGATATTACTTATGTTCCTGATCCCAATGCAAGACAGAGATTTATGATGGGATCAGGAAACTGGTTATCACTAAGTGAAAATGCAGGTGTTAATTCCGGCACAATATCACTTGTCGCTGCAGCTAATCCGGGAGTCAACGAAAGAATTGCCCACGTGACAGTTTCTGCTGATGGTGTAAGACCATTTACAGTTACTGTCACCCAGGAGGAGGGAGAGCCAACGCTTGACATTCAGGCAGACACACTTGAAATGGAGAGCGGAGAAGGATATACTTCTTCATTAAGGGTAATGACTAATTCGATATGGAGTGCAGAATGTTCAGATAACTGGATCACGGTTAACCCGGAAACCGGAGGTAACTTTTCTCAGGTTACAATTAAAGCAAAAGAGAACTCGGGTACCTCTGAAAGGATGGGTAAAGTATCATTCAGTGTTCCCGGACTGCCTCCGAGAATAATTGTCATAAGGCAAAATTCAGTACCTGCTAAATAGGGTCGGTACTGATTACACTTGCTGTATCGCTAACGGATTTCCCTGACTGCGGGGTATATCTGGCGGTATTTCTTTATCTGCTCCTGATATCGATCAGTATTCCGGGCATCCGGGTTGATATCCCGGTCAGAGTGTACCATATTATTTGCAGCCTCCTTAAACGACCTGTACCATCCTGTTGCAATAGCTGCTGTAATACCGGCTCCCAGTGAAGATGCCTCATCCGAAACCATCCTGATTATTTTCTTTCCGCTTGTATCTGCAATTATCTGGCACCACAGATCGCTTTTAGCCCCTCCTCCTATAACAGCATACTCTTCTGTATTATAACCGGTCGCCTTTTCCACTGCCTGTGTCGCCAGTGTTTGTTCCATTGCTATGCCTTCCAGGATTGCCCTGTAAATATGACCCCTGTGATGTCCTGAAGAGAGCCCGATCATACATCCTCGGGCTTCAGGATCCCAGTATGGATTCATAACCGCATTCCAGTAGGGAAGTATCATAAGCCCTTCACAACCGGGTTCGATTTGTCCTGCTTCTTCTTCGAGCTGCAAGTAAATGTTTCTATTTCTGGAAGTAGTGATTTTCAGGACATTTTGTATGAACCAGTCTATGAGGAAGGAGCCGGAGCGCAGGCTCGTCTCGCAGTAATAACCGGCCCCGTCACAGGATGCCATTGTACGGAAACTCCTGTCGATCCTGTATTCATTTGAATAAGTTCCTGATACAATTGCCGTTCCCAGGTTTAAATATGCGTGATCAGTTCTTAGCGCATTAACTCCCAGTCCTGCTGCCTGACCATCACCACCACCAGCAACAATTTTTGTTCCTTCTTTTAATCCTGTAGCTTCTGCAGCAGCTTTGGTAATAATTCCCAGTACTGTCCCGGGGCAGTATACTTCAGGCAAATTACCGGGAGTAATATTGAGCCGGCCAAGTATATCTACAGACCATTCCTTTTTTTCAAGGTCGAGTATCCCCAGGGGATCGGCACTCGCCCAGCTGGTCTTATAATGACCTGTTAATTTATGGACAAGCCAGGTATGTACGTCACAAAACTTTGACACTTTTCTGTAAAGATCCTTTTCATTTTCCTGCATCCAGGCTAACCGGTATACGACCGGGGCATAATCCCTCGGTTTTCCTGTGATTTGATGGATGTGATCCTCACCGATTCCGGAGGCAAATATGTCTACAATACCTTTACATCGTTCATCCAGCCAGATGATAGCAGGTCGTACGGGCTTTCCATGGTTGTCGAGACCTACAAATGTTTCTCTCTGGTTTGCAATGGAAAGCGCAGTGATTCTCTTAATATCAACCTGATGAGTCAGCTTTCTCAAAGACTCAACCAAAGAGTCCCACCAGTCTTCCGGATCCTGTTCATAATAGTTTGGTCCAGGTGAAAATAGTCTTATGGGGCTGGTCCCTTCAGCGATTTTATTGCCTTCAGGATCCCATGCTATGGCTTTTGTGGCTGTTGTGCTGCTATCTACTCCGACGACTAACTGAGATTTCATAAACCATACCGGAGATCCGGGTTTTTAATATTATTTCTTTCATTGTTCCAGTTTACGACTGTATCCTGTCGCATAAGCTATAAGTTTTTTTTCCGAGGCTTCTTTATGTTCAAGAATTCCTGCCAGACGACCTTCATGTAAAACCGCTATCCTGTCAGACACAGACATAACTTCAGGTATTTCAGAAGAAATGAAGATTATACCCATGCCTTCGCCTGCCAGCCTGTCGATAAGCTGATATATTTCCTCTTTCGCCCCTACGTCGATACCGTGGGTAGGTTCATCAAGTATTAATACTCGCGGGTTAATCATCAGATTACGAGACAGGATTACCTTTTGTTGATTTCCACCACTAAGCAAATTAACCGGTTGAGAAGGATCGGTTAATTTTATGTTTAACAGTCTGATATAATGATTTATAATAGTATTTTCATGTGGAGGTCTGATAAGAAAATTCAGATGGCTCAGCCGTTTAAGGTGTGAAATTGTCATATTTGAAGTAACCGGCAGGTTCATGAATAAAGCCAGTTCCTTCCGGTCTTCCGGGACCATCGCAATACCATTTTTTATTGCCTGTAATGGTGAGTCTGCTGAAAATGGTTTGCCATCAATGGAAACTGTTCCTCCCTCAATTGGATCAGCGCCATACAGAATCCTTGCCAGCTCGCTTCTGCCAGATCCGACAAGACCATAAACTCCTAATATTTCTCCATTCTGGAGGTCGAAACTTACATTTTGGATTCCCGGCCCGGAAATGTTATCGGCCTTAAGAATTAGCCTGCCGGATTTTCGCGTTATCCGAGGCCTTGATTTTTTCATCTCCCTTCCAGCAATCATCATGAAAAGTTTTTCGACAGTTGCCTCCTTACTTTCGATAGTACCAACAGAATGCCCGTCTCGTAACACGGTGATCCTGTCCGCAATCTGCAGGACTTCTTCAATCTTGTGAGAGACATAGACTACTGATACACCTCTGCCGGTAAGTTTCCTGATAATATTGAACAGTTGTTTCGTCTCCGAACCTGTCAATGAAGAATTCGGTTCATCCATGATTATTATACCGGCATCGCCTGAAAGGGCTTTAATGATTTCTATACACTGCCTTTCCGATATACTAAGATCTTTTACATACCTCCCGGGATCAATGGTTAGGTTTATTAAACACAGGGCTTCTTTTGTTGAGTCAGTCAGTTTTTGATTATTGATAATCCCAAAACGTGAAATCCTGAGATTTTTCATCCGGCCCATGAAAATGTTTTCCATTACGTTTAAGTGAGGCATCATTGTCAATTCCTGGTGGATAGTAGCGATGCCTTTCCTGAATGCTTCAAGGGGACTACTGAAATTAACTTTTTCCCGGCAAAAATTAAGATTCCCTTTATCCTGCTTTATGATACCTCCAATAATATTCATTAAGGTTGTCTTCCCGGCACCGTTTTCCCCGATTACAGCATGGACCTCACCACGATAAAGCCTTAAATCAACATTATCCAATGCCTGTACTCCCCCAAAGTTTTTTGAGACTCCCTGAGCTTCAAGGATTAAATCTGTTTTTAATGGCATTTTGTTTAAAACAGAATATGACTAATTCAATATTATCCCTTAATTACCCGCATCGGGCCAGTATTCTTCAATATTTTCGGGAGTTCCCATAGGGGTATCAAGAAGGAGTTTTCCGAATGGTGGTACAATTCCCCCGGCAATATAATTGTAAAGGCGAATAACAGGATCCCTGCCCTGCAGCTTTGTGCTTTGGTCTATAAGGCCCTGGATAACTCCTTCTTTGACAAGTCCGACTGTTTCAGGGAGAAAATCGTGGCATACCACTTTAACAGAACCTTTTTTCCTGTTATCCCTCACCGCACTAGCTGCTCCAAACTGTCCGCTGGCAGTGATATAAATTCCGGACAGGTCGGGGAACGAACTCATAAAATCCATCGCCTGTGTATAGGCGACATCCGCCAGGTCAATATTTTCAACCTCCCCAACAATTTGAATATCAGGGTATTTTTCTTGCAGCACATCTTTAAAGCCGGTTCTTCTCAGTTCATGGGCTTCCACAGCAAAAAATCCTGTAATGATTGCCACCTTGCCTTTCCCGCCTATCAGTTGGGCCATTTTCTCACCACAGGCCCTGCCCTGTAAATAGTTGTCAGCACCGACAAAAAATACTCTCGATGATTCTTTATTAGTCTCTGAGTTATATGTGGCTACAGCAATATTGGCATCGGCAGCTTTCTCTATGAATGGTATCATGCCTTCATCACCGGCCAGGCAGGCAATTCCATCATAATTCTGGGCTATTGCTGCCTCAATAGCAGGTCCGAATACATCAGCAGTATGGCGATC
The DNA here is from genome assembly GCA_964595725.1 of uncultured Rikenellaceae bacterium. GTDB lineage: Bacteria > Bacteroidota > Bacteroidia > Bacteroidales > VadinHA17 > LD21. The sequence continues at coordinate 22,133 of CAZQRQ010000046.1, forward strand.
ACCTGCAACAATCCAGTCTACTTCAGTATTATAATTCTTAAGGATCTCTTTTGCTTCCATAACTCCTGTCTTGACTGGAGTCCACCAGGGATTTGTTTCCATAGCAAGAAAGGCGATCCTGATTCTTTCATTCCTGATGTTTTCTACAGGCATAACTGTTCCCTGATCCTCAGCTCTTCCCTCAGAGAAATAGGGAGGAGGCTCAGGCAATATCCTGGAGTTCTTTTGCGATACTGAACGGTTACAGGAGTAATTTATCAATGGGATTATTAATATTGAAAAGAAGATTGCTAGTAATTTTTTCATGTGTTAGTTTTTTTCAGTTTTCCTTTTAGTAACTGGTCCAGGCCCACAGCCAGGACGATAACGACTCCTATTGTGATGGTCTGGAAATGATTGGGAATATGAAGAAGAACAAAAGCATTTCTAACTATAGCCATTATTGTTGCCCCTATTATTGCACCGGTAACAGTCCCTTCACCACCCTGCAGGCTGGCCCCGCCTATAACAACTGCAGCAATTACATCCAGCTCATTTCCGATACCTATATTTGTTGCTGCAGTTGACAGTCTTCCTGTTAATATAATACCGGCCAGAGCACAAAAAAGTCCTGATACGGCATATACAAACACGCGAATCCTGTTTACCGGTACACCTGATAATCTTGCAGATCTCTCATTGCTTCCGACCGCATATATATACCTTCCCGGTACCGTGCGGTTCAGAAAGAGAGTCGCTAAAATAACCAGTATCAGAAGAATAACAACTGGAAAAGGTATTGGACCCAGGTACCCGTTGCCGAGATAGATTATTGATTTATTCTGCATGGGAATATTCGACGCCACACTACCTTTAACTCCTGTTGCCAGGAGGTAGGTAAGGCCTCTTCCGATACTAAGCATCCCGAGGGTTGTTATAAACGGGTTAATCCTGAACCTGGTTATGATAAGACCACTTACGGAGCCAAGCAGCAATCCGAATGCAAGACCGCAAATGACTGCCAGAAAAGCATTTCCGCCGTATACGGTAATAAATCTTGCAGTAAGCATTGAAGATGCTGCCATCAGGGATCCCACAGACAGGTCGATACCACCTGTAATAATGACCATGGTTTGTCCTATTGCCATTATCCCTATCGTTGACATACCGCGCAGAACATTGAATACATTGTCCTGCTTCAGAAAATAGGGACTTGCCACACTCATAATCATAATCATTAATATGAGTGCCAATAATACATTTACCTCTCTGATCTGAAGATACTTACGCCAGATTATGCCCGTATTTCTGTTCATATTGACAATCTAAATTATTAATTTTAAAATATATATGGACATGTTATGGAATAATTAATGCCGGGTTTCTTAACCGCAGAGGTCGCAAAGTATTCTGATAAGTACGCAGAGAATGAATAAGAAAAATATTCTCTGCGTACTCAGCGGTTAAAATAAAAATATAAAAAGCAGCACCCTTTTTATGAGTCTTCTCTATTCAATCTCTATATCCATAGTTTGTCGTAGGTGCGCCCCGGGTTGTCCCATTCAGGGGTAGGCGGAAAATATTGAGCACCTTTAGGCATCATAGCCTTCAGGTTATCATCGTTAAGTTCAATGCCCAGGCCGGGTGCATCAAGTGGTACGTTAGCAAATCCCCTGGTAATCAGCGGTTGTGAACCGGTAAGCTTTACCAGTCCTTCCCACCAAGCATTGTCGACATTATGATGTTCAAGGACAAGGAAATTTTCGGTGGCAGCAGCACAGTGTATATTGGCCATCCAGGCAACAGGAGTACTGTTGGCATGAAGAGCCATAGGAATCCCGGCTTCCTCGG
>CAZQRQ010000047.1:0-22504 GCA_964595725.1 uncultured Rikenellaceae bacterium
TTAAAGTTATTAAATTTACACTTAACCAGTGGTCTTAATTCAGGGTAGTATTATAATGTCTGCAATACAACCTTTTTGAAGAGTCTACTGTATGAAGGTTGAAGAAAGTGTCGCCTGGTATCAATATCTTGTGTTACACGTTTAATACAGCAAATCAAATATATGCTAATTGAGTAATATTTCATAACTTTTAAATTTAATAATAACTACTTAACTGACTTAAATTAATACATATGAAGAAAATTACATTATTAACTATATTTCTTGGATTTATTTCATGTGCACCAGTAAAAGAAATTTATCCAGTGGAGGTTCTTTTTGGAGTGGATTTTAGGCCATATACTCAAAAGGGATTTTTATTTACTCCTGAGAAATATACTGGTGAATACGAATCAATAGGTTTACTTGATCTTTCAAGATCTCCAGGAGCACAATATGTTATTCTTAATTCGAAAGCGAATCCGCGTTTTAGCAGATTTAGTTCTGAACAAGAAGTATTTTATCAGTATGGTTGGAAAATTGATTCCATCTCTATTCCAATGATGATTGATAAATTTTATAGCATATGTATTGATATGGGAGCTGATGCAGTAATGAATTTTGAAGTCTATGGAAAAGAAGCTCTTAGGGTACAACCCGTATTTAGTAATAAAAATCCACCTGAACTACCTTTTTTAGGCATAAGAGGATTTGCAATTAAAAGAAAGGACTAATCTTGTTATATCAACCCCAAAATCCCATTTTTATGTTTACCTGGAATGTTGGTGAATAACAAATGAAATAGCTTAATTGTTTCAGTATAGTTTCAGCAATAGCATAAACAAAAAAGCGCATTCAGCCATGAATTCACTGTTTGCGCTCTTAATTATGCAGGAATAACTGGTCATGCATGTGTTGCAACCATGTTGCAACCAGCATAAATTATAAAGGAGTTATATTATAATAACTCCCTGATTATCTGAGTGGGGCGTACTGGAATCGAACCAGTGACCTCTTGCCTGTCAAGCAAGCGCTCTGAACCAACTGAGCTAACGTCCCGGGTGGGTACAAAAATAAGAAATATAATAATTGACAACAACATGTTTTATTTGCCCATTATTAGTAAAAGGGCATATTTTTTGTAATTGTTCTTTAAAGTATGTATTTTCTGTGGGATGAAAAAGCTCTTGACATTCTGTGGTTTTTTTCTATTGTTAAACTGGAATACAGTCAGTTTTTCCCAAAAACTTTCTCTGGCTGTACAGAGCGGAATAAGCTTCTCAGATATTCATGGTAACGCCAGTTCGGGTAAATGGAAGTTTAAACCCGGGTCATCTGCGAAGATGACTCTCGGCTTTGATCTGAACAGGGTAATCGGGATTGAGACAGGACTTAATTTCTTATCAGTTTATTATGAGCATTTACCTTATGTCGACAGGACTGTATCACCGGAGGAATATTGGGAATCGCTTCCTCCATTATTCCCTCCACAACCACAAAGCAATTATAACAGGAAAATGGATTTCAGTTACCTTTCTGTTCCGGCTCAGGTAAAAATTTCAATACCATCCACTCCACGGTTAAGCATATCAGCTGGAGCATTCTATTCTTTTCTGATCGATTACAGTCTTAATTATTATTCCAGCCAGGAACCGGTAAAGAATGATCTGGGATTACTTTTTTCGACGGGTCTGTCCTACCCTTTGTCTGATAATATTAACGCTTTGCTGAACGTTGGGTACATGACCGGCAAGAAAAGGTTCCTGGATAATTATACTTACCGGAATGGTTCAATGGATGTTACTTTTGGGATTTCATACGATGGATTCATAAAAGGTAATACTAAAAATAATCGTAAGGAGTTGCTGGATTCTTCGGAAAGCAGAATAAACCTTATGTATAAAACAGGGATTAATTTCCTGTGGAATTCTTGTAGTCTCAATCCTGAAATGTATGAAATAATGAAGGGAGCTTCATTAGGTTTACTGGTAGATTTTAATCCGAACAAGTGGTTGTCTTTGCAAACAGGTATCTTCTATGAAAAGAGTGGTTATGCACTTAAAGATTCAAGCAATTACTTTTACAGGTATTATCCGGATCAGGACCCGCAATATTATGTTGATACAAGGATCGGTATTGATTATGTTATGATACCCGTAATTGTAAATGTTGTATTTGGCAACCAGTATAAATATTATTTTGGCACAGGGTCCTATCTGGCATTTAAGCTCAATGCTTTTTGTACTGGAGAAGCGTTTTCTTCAGTCAGATCTTATCCTGAATTTCTGATGATTAAAACTGTTGTTTCTGATGATATTGAAGAAATGGTTAAGGGCACAGATTTTGGGTGGATAATCAGGTGTGGTATAATAATGCCGGTAACAAAAAGGATAAAAGTTGACCTGGGTCTGCAATACAATAAAGGATTCAGGGATGCCGGGATACCAATTAATTCAGAGGATATTCGCCAGGTTGATATAGGAGAAACCCTTATAAGGAATAATTCGCTTTCATTTCAGCTGGGAATACGGGTACCGGTCTATTAATATTGATTATAAGTGCGTTGAAGATTGATATGAAAGAACCGCTGAAATACTGCTTTTACAATTTATGGCAGCGACATATATACGTGAATTTCATTTTTATGAAAAAAATTGTTTCCGGCAAATATCTTTTTACAGTCTTTACTTTGTTTTTGATATGCTCATGCAGCCGTGATCCGTACACGGAATTAGTGGAAGATTTTGATTTCAGGTTTGAAAATATTACAACTCGGAGATTACTGGAAGGTGAATCGCTGGAAATGTCTTTCAGGGCTGTAAATAACCGGAATCCGGTTGATAATTCTGTAAGAATGGTTTTTGAAGCTATCAAAGGAGGAGGTTCAGTGCCGTCTTCAACCAGGAGTACTGGTATGGACGGATGGGATACTGTCTCATGGACCCTGGGCGGTGATTCATTTGAACAGACCCTCCGGGCATCTGTATATAATATGTCAGGCATGCATCTTACCGACCTGTATCAGACAGCTTATAGCTTCAGAGACGATGAATGGCAAAAAGTAACAGGTGATTTTGACAGTGAGATAACCGGTCTGGTTACGGATACTGTCAATAATGTGACCTTTATGGTAGCCCGAAATAAATTATACAGGCAGCAAGAGAGGTATTTCATGTGGGAGGAGGTAACAGATGAGATATTACAGACACCCATAACAGTCAATATTGACTATAATGGTGTTATCTATGTCAGTACTATAGATGGTGAATTAATTAAAAGCACGGATCATGGAATTTCATGGATGTGGTGTGCAAAACCATACCCCAATGATTCATATTACTCCGTTTATATTTCGAATGATAATTATATCTGGGTGTTTGGAGGATATCAATCTGTCAGGTTATCAAAAGACGGAGGCAATACATGGGAGTCTGTGTATATTGACTCTTATACAAGAAGCGGAAGTATTTATCGCTTGAATAACGGCTCCCTTTTTTATAAAGGATATGACTGGCGCTATCTTTACAGATCAGATGATGACGGAGTGACATGGAAAAGTGTTGTAACACCAGGATCTCATTCCCTGTATGTGAATGATGATGATGAACTTTTTATTTCTAACGGGGAGAATGGTTTTACTATTTACAGGTCTAAAGATATGGGTCTGAGTTGGGGGCAAATGCACTCGGTTTTCCCGCCTTATGGTTCCCAGACAGTAAAAGAGGTTTTTAAGAAATGGGGTAATTCTTACTATATAATTGTCCCGGGTTATGGGATTTTAAAATCACCAGATCTGGTACACTATGAAGATTATTGGGTAAATATCTCCTTTGGTGATCTTTTTTTCGATCATAACAAAGTATTTATCGTAAAAGGTTTTAAAAATCAGTCTGTTTATTACAGGCGCAACTCGCAGTAGACAGTTATGCCGGCTTCCGCAAACCCACACATTTCCCTGGTTTTGCAATTTGTCTATTTCATATACGGATACCTGAAGTCAATTGCCGGAATAAAGGTTTCCTTAATTGTCCTGGGGCTTACCCACCTGAGAAGATTAAGATGGCTTCCTGCCTTGTCGTTTGTACCGGATGCCCTTGAACCGCCGAAGGGTTGCTGGCCGACCATAGCACCTGTTGGCTTGTCGTTTATGTAGAAATTGCCAGCTGCATAGCGTAGTATCCTGCATGCCTTTATCATTGCATACTTATCATCGCTGAAGATCGCTCCTGTAAGACCGTAAGGTGACGTTTCATCACATATCTTAAGTGTTTCATCATATTCTTCATCTTCATATACGTATATTGTCATGACGGGCCCAAAGATCTCTTCCTCCATAGTGATGAACCTGGGATTCGAGGTCACTATTACTGTTGGTTCAATGAAATAGCCAACCGAATTGTCGCCTCTTCCCCCGGCAATGATTTCAGCTTCATCCGCCGAACGGGCACGCTCAATATAGTCCATAATCCGTTTATATGCCGGTTCGTCTATAACGGCATTGACAAAATTCTTGAAATCCTTTACATCACCTGTCTTAATTTCGGAAATCATCCGGAGAATATGAAATCTTGTTTCTTTCCACATTGATACGGGAATATAAGCTCTTGATGCTGCTGAGCATTTTTGTCCCTGGTATTCAAATGCTCCCCTGACAATTGCAGTAGCCAGTTCAAGAGGATTTGCAGAATTATGGGCAAAAATAAAGTCTTTCCCTCCGGTTTCACCAACTATCTTCGGATATGATTTGTATTTAGACAAATTTTGAGTAATCTGGGTCCAAAGAGAATTAAATGTTGCATTTGAACCTGTGAAATGTATCCCTGCAAGATCTTTGTGTTCCAGTATGACACTGCTTATAAGTGTTCCCGAGCCGGGAACGAAATTAATAACTCCTCCTGGTAATCCGGCTTCCTTAAAAATTTCCATGAGGTAGTAATTCGAAAGTACTGCAGTTGATGCCGGTTTCCACACAGTTGTGTTGCCCATTACGGCGACGCTTGTATTAAGATTTGATGCTATTGCAGTAAAGTTGAAAGGAGTTATTGTATAAATAAACCCCTCCAGAGGCCGGTATTCCAGCCTGTTTATGCTCTGTGTATCAGAAGCAGGCTGTTCACTGTAGATTATTGATGCGAAGTAGGAGTTGAACCTCAGGTAATCGATTACCTCGCAGGCAGCATCAATCTCAGCCTGGAAGAGGTTTTTCCCCTGGCCCAGCATTGTTGCTGCATTCAGCTTATAGCGGTACACTTTTGATATCAGCTCCGAAGCCCTCATCATGATGGCAGCTCTTTCCATCCATGCCAGGATCATCCAGTTATCCCTGGCTTCGAGAGCTGCATCAATGGCCATACGAACCTCTTTCTCCGTTGCCATATGATAGGTAGCCAGCACTTTTTTGTGATCGGATGGTGATACTATTTTTCCTTTTTTACCTGTCCGGATTTCTTTCCCTCCGATAATAAGAGGAATATCAATTACTTTTTTGCTTTGTTCCTCCAGTTCCTTTTCAATAAGTAATCTTTCCGGGCTACCGGGCAGATATTGCAGAAAAGGCTCGTTACCGGGTTCCCTGAAATTATAAATTGCGTTGTTCATCAGATAGTAATGTTATTAAGTTAAAAACTCTAATTTGCTTGCAGCGAATGCAGAGATTAGCTTTAAGAGCGCAAGTGTGACACCCTGCTTAAAAACAGTATGGATATCCGTAATAAGAACAAATAAAGAACATATATGTTTAATGTTCAAAGAATGTTGCCTGGTGTAAGAAAATATCAGCTTAAGAATTAAGCATTGTCAGGTAATGGGTATAATTTTGAATTAGTAAATCTCACCGTAATCTTAATGCCCGTAGCAGATAAAAATGACTTCGACATTGATTATGGTATTAAAAAAGAATTCTATGGCTAAATCAAAATTCTACCATTTCATGCAATCAGGTGTATTCTACGGGCTTGATAGTGCCGATGCGGCAATCTCAGCTGCAAGAGAGGGCGGATTCATATGGCTTAATTATTTCAGGCCCACGAGAGAAGAGCTTTCCACCCTGATTGGTCCGCTTGGGATACATCCCCTTTCAATTGAGGACTGCACTGACGAAAGGCAAGTGCCTAAAATAGAACATTTTCCCGGTAACACTTTCGTGATTTTCAATGCTTTTAATTATACAGATAAAGTTCTTTCAATTAGTGAGATTGATTTTTTTATCGGTGCAAATTTTCTTATAACCGTAAGTGGAAACAACTCCAATGGAAAAGAACCCCTGGGCGGCATTGAATCGCTTATTGAGCTTGAGATCAAGCAGGCTAAGAGAGGCCCTGCCTTCCTCATGCATATCATACTCGACTTCGTTGTAGACGAAAAGCTCCAGGCGATAGAATCTGTTGAGGATGAGCTTGAGGCTGCTGAGGAATCACTTCTTGGCAAGCCTGCAGAATTTAACCCGGCTGAACTTGTAATGCTCAGACGTTCGTTGCTGAACCTTCGTAAAAGTCTTTTCCACGAGAGGGAGATACTGATAAAGATTACAAGGCAGGACTGCCCGTTCATAAAGGAGAAAGCCATATTCCATTTCAGGGATGTATATGACCACCTGACCAAATTCCTGGAGCTTACCGAGAATTATCGTGAGATAGTAACAAGCCTGATGGAACTCTATACATCTCTGCTGAATAATATAATGACAAATGCTTCTAACCTCACTAATCTATCCGTAAGGAGGCTGACGCTAATTGCAACCATATTCATGCCACTTACACTTCTTTCAGGTATTTTTGGCATGTCGGAATGGACCATGATGACAAGGCCTGAAAACTGGCGTATAGCCTATCCGCTTTTTATACTGGGCATCATAATCATTGCGCTCATCAGTTATTTAATAATAAGGCGGATCGAAAAAGGAGATCTCTTCCTTAGATTCAGGAAACAGATGGAAAGCAGTTTACTGAAAGAACCAAAGAGTTAGTTTTTAGTCTTGTTTGATCCTGTTGTATTTCTCTATAATAACCAGTACCTCATCAACAGGCAGGGCGACAGTTTTATGACCATCTCTTCCGGTCATCGTTGTAGCTCCAAAAAGTGAATTTATTATAGCTTCCTCTGTTGCTTCAATTGTGGCAAGGAAGAGAGGCGACAGGTTTTCATCACGAAGGATCTCAGTCTTATAAAATGGCGATTCTGAATTAAAGGGGATTCTTAGTCCGGCGTTTGTTGAAATGGCAATTACATAATCACCACTTCCGTTAGAGGCAATACCACCTGTTCTTGCGAGCCCCATGATTGCCCTTTTTGCAATCCGCTTAAGTGAAAGAGCTCCGACCGGTGCATCAGTCACTACAACCATCATGCATGAACCATCAGCTTCTTTGTCTATCTGCTGCCTGTATGGATAATTCTTCAGTTCGACACCCACAGGCACACCGTTGATCTGTAAAACTCCTCCGAAATTTGTTTGGACAAGTACTCCTACCGTATAACCTCCAAGTGATTCCGGTAATACTCGTGAAGAAGTTCCTATTCCTCCTTTGTAGCCGAAGCAGATAGTTCCCGTTCCTGCCCCGACATTGCCCTCAGCTACCGGTCCGCCGGTCGCATTTTTTATAGCAGCAATGACATGTTGTTCTGTGATGTGTCGTCCGCGGATATCGTTGAGATAACCGTCATTTGTTTCCCCCACAATCGGGTTTACAGACTGTATGTTCATGTTTTTATCCCGAGAAAGAGTATATGTTATCAGTGCATTTGAAGCTACTGGAACACTCAGGGTATTTGTAAGAATAATAGGGGTTTCTATATTTCCCAGCTCTTCAACCTGGCTGTATCCGGTAAGTTTTCCGAATCCATTGCCAATATATATGGCTGCAGGTACCTTTTCCAGGAAAATGTTACCGTTATGAGGAACTATTGCAGTAACGCCGGTTCTTACATTATTTCCGTCAATTACAGTGGTATGACCTACCAGGACTCCTTCGACATCAGTAATGGCGTTCAGTTTTCCAGGCTTGAGGATGCCGATTTCAATCCCGTAATCACGGGGGCGTTTATTCTGGGCTGCAGTGCTTGCACATACCAGGATAAAGAAGAATACCAACAGGTTCTTCATTTCATGATAGATTTATTAACAGGATTAATATGATAAATATCCGAACATATACTCACCATCTGTTCTTTGAAGACATAAGGACATTCAATGCCTTCTTTTTAATCTCAATACTTGCTTTGCCTTCAATTAATATTGGTTCCCCGTCAATATGGAACCTGGATTCCCTTGATATGAATGTGGCTGGTTTCTCTGATTCAAGAAAAGTCACAAATCTCGATTCGCGGAGTGATCCGGTAAGTAGTTTAACAGCGAACAGTGGTGCAAAGAACTTTGCGAACGGTCTTACAATGACAATATTGAATTTTCCGTCATCAGGTCTTGCCATAGGAGCGATCAAAGCATTATTGCCAAACTGGCGTGTATTAGCAAGGGTTACCATATATGCATTTTCTTCGACAACAATGTTGTCAATCCTGATCACGAACCTGAATGGCTTTATACTCTTTACAACTTTCAGCGTTGTAAATACATAGCTCCAGAAGCCCCGCCTCATAAGATTGTGAAATTCATGTGCCACATAACTGTCGACACCGGCCCCTGCCACATTAATGCAGGGAGTATCATTTATATAAAGGATATCTATTTTGAAAGTCTCCTTTTTCTCCACGTCTTTGATTAAATCCTCGAAGGAGCGTGAAAACCCCATTTCCCTTGCAAATCCATTACCCGAACCAATTGGAAGCACCGCGAGTATCTTATCCGATCCGTTCAGTTCAGCAGCCATACTACTGGCAGTCCCATCTCCGCCTACTGCCACGAAGATGTCATACTTATCAAGGTTATTTCGGATAAAATTCCGGCATTCATCTATACTGATAAAGGTAGTATAGTCGAAATGATCTTTATATTTATACAAATTCTTCGATATAAAATTGAGATTCTCCTTCCCCGCCTTAGGATTGAGTATCAGAACAGTCCGGTTGTTATTAAAGTAATGTAAGTCGGGTTCATTCATTGAAAAGGGGAAAATTCCAAATTTACAAAGTAAAACCAAAAACAGGCATAATTTTAATGCTCATTTAGTTTTTATCAGGCATTCTTCAAAAGAGCCAATGATATTAAATCCAACATTGCGATAACATTTTATCGCCGGTTCGTTGTTTGTTTTCACATTAAGGCCTATTATATCGGTTGTGGCTTCAAGGTCTCTGCAAAGAACCGAGGTAAGCCTGTATGCTATCTTTTTGCCCCTGAATTCCTTACGGGTAACAATATTTCCAAGGGCAGCTATCCGGTACTGTGGTGAATATACATGAATACCGGCTGCACCTGCCATGATAGCCCCGCAAAAGTAACCGAAATATTTCCCGGTCTCCAGCATCCTCTTGTCGAACCAGTTGCCAGGGTAAGAATCAGCATAGAGCTCTTCGAGTATTCCAAGATCTCCCGGGTCGAGTCTCCTTATATTGTTATCCTGTATATGTTCTGGTTTACGTACCAGGATCATCCTGTAATTCAGGCCAAAATTCTTTAAGATATTCTCCCTTCCCAGGGCATCTGCCAGTCCGGTGGTGAGATGAACATACAGTTCAGGCGGAAGATTCTTTTTTATCGATTTTAGCAGCCCGTATGGATGATCTGTATCACCATCATGGAACATAAGGAGGGTAGGAGGTGTCATCCCACTGTAAATAAGAGCGATTGATGTGATCTTTCCCTTATCATATGAAGCATACCATTCGGTGTGAGGCCAGAAGAAATCGTCAAGGTCGCCGATTAAATAGAGCTGAAGTTCAGATGACTGAGCCAGGAAATTGAAGATCTCCTCCTTATTCCTCGTTGGTCGTATTTCCATTTTGTGTTGACATCTCCCCGTAAATATCCAGGATCTGATCACGGTAATCTTCCGGTGCTTCGATGTGTCCCCATCCTGCATGAACCTGAAATAATCCATCGTAAGCCGAATCATGATAAGATCTTATAACATGAGGAATACTCCTTTCTGACAGAATATCACTAAGAAGTTTAGCCTCAATCTCATTTTCCAGGGTAAGTATATTAACTGTTTTTGCCATGATCAGACATTTGATAAAATGATCAGGATCCTGTCAGGGACCATTATACGAATTAACGAATTATTTCCGAGGATACCTTGGGAAATATGTATTATTAGAAGGTCATGTAAAGTGGGGAAAGACTATCGAATTACATTGCAGTTGTTAAGAAGGACATCCATGAGAAAGCCCGAACATTCCCCTCTTAATGTTATAATATTGCCGGTTTCAAAAACTGAAGGAGTTTCAACTGAAGGGAAAGTACAAATGACCTTTGAAAAGTCACTTCTTGTCTGAAGAGATATGTTCCACGAGCCGGTCCCTGTTTCTTCAACTGAAATAATTTCGCCGGTAACCTCGAGTATCTTGTTTATATATTTTGCTGAAGCTGACGCTTCGTCAGATTCAAATTCGTCCAGGAGATCTGAAGACGTGATCACATAATCAGGCCTGGCTTTACTGAGATCCTGTGGTTTAAGGGTATATAAATAAATACCAGCCCCAATTGCCACAATAGCTAACAGCAGGATTACGCCCAGAAGTACTTTAAGGTATGATTTCATAATTCAGGATATTTGTATCATCTTAACTGCATAATTCACAGGGTATTTATATTATGGGACTTCTGCATAAGACTGTCCACCTACGGGTATCACGATTTACATTGCTGAATATTTCATAGTTACAGTAACCTCCAGGTTCTTTGCAATTTTTTCCCTTACCACTCCGGGAATCTCAATGTTGTAGTCCTCAGGGGCAATGTTGAATTTTGAATTTGCATTGATTCCCGACGCTAATACTTCTAATGACCCTTTAACACTTATCTTCTTCGTAACATCTTTGATTGTCAGGTCGCCTTCAACTGTAACATCATAAGTGCCGGATTTTTTAAAGTCAACAGCAGGCAGGTTGGTAATCTTGCCTTTGAATTCTGCCCTCGGGAATTTTTCGGAATCCATATAGTTTTCATTGAAATGTTCTTCCATCAGAGCTCTTTCGAAGTGAAATGACTTAATCAGCACCTGGAAAACAATATCCCCGGTTGATATGTCAAGTATACTGGCTGCCTGGTTGTTGTCAGCCTTGATATCTTCCATGGGTGTATGTGAATAAAAGCCGATATAACCATTCTTTGTTATATACTTCTGTCCTTTTGCTGCAATGAATGCGAGCAGAAAAAGCGTGACAAAAACAAAGCGTTTCATGGCATAGAATTTTTGGTTTGATTTATATTAAACATAAGAAACAGGTAATTGTTTAATTGCACAGTAATCCTCTGTGAACTTAATGGCTTCAGTGGCAAAAAGGGGGACAAAAGTATACTGGCCCGGGTTATTCTACTTTTTAATAGTAAACACTCTTGAAATGTTGAACCCGAAATGGATATCGCCTTTGGTCCATCGTCCTGTAGTCTCGCCTATAAATCCCTTTTCGATCATAGCCAGGGAGTTTGTAAAGATAAGCTGAAAGACATGTCCGCCGGTTTCAATATCAAAACCTATCGATAAAGGATTATATACAGGCTGGCTCATATAATTTCTGCTGTTATTAATCAGATAATAATATTCAGCATTTATGCTTGTTCTCTTAGTAAGCTTTATCCTGCCCCCTGCCCCAATTGCCCACAGGTCGTTGGGATCAATCTCGGTTGCAACAAGGTTACGGTGAACAAAGGAAGGGGAGATCTGTAATGACAATCCTGGACTGAATTTTCGTGCAATCAATACCTGTGCTGTATAGGAAAGCCTGGAAGAAAAATAATTGGTCTTTTCCGGATCAGTCCACTTGATTGAGGTGAGTGCTGCAGAGGTGAAAACGGAAAGCGATACCGGCATCTCTTTTGCCCCTGTCGATTGCCTGAGAAGTGAAAACTTGGCGAAACCATCAAATGTTTTTTCATAGGTCCCCCTTCCGGCCCCTATCATAAGCCAGTCGAATATACCATATTCAAGGCTGAAGTGAATGTTGGCCTGGTCGAGTCCGAAAAGCTCGTATGGTCCTGAGTTAAGCCGGCCAAACCTGTGTGAGATCCTGAAATCGAGCTGGCCGGAAGGCATTCGCTCTATTGAATGACCGTTCATAATCCTGGTTGATTTGAAAGTAGCGGAAGTGTAGTCAGTATCGACAGTGGCATTTTGATCAAGCAGGGCCATAAGATCATCCTGGGCAGACAATCCAATTGCGACAGAAAGTAAAACACTGGTTAAAAGGTATCTCATAATGAGTGCGTTATCAATTAATTGTTTAACATGCCATTTCTGACCCAAATATCGAATTGCCATATGAGGCAATTCTTAAGCTGACCCCCATTTTTAGGCATAGGTGAGTAGTTTCCGGTATGCTTGATTGACCCGGCAACAGCTGTAGCATTGTTCTTAAGATCAGCATAATCTTCAAGATAAATGTTATTTCCGAATGATACGGCTGCAGCATTGGAATGACATGAGAGGCAGTTATTGCTTAACATTTGTGCTATTGAACCGGCAAACGTAACATTCGCAGTATCACAGGATGTATTGAGAGTAGGATACAGGGCTTCCTCATTATCATAATAACAGGAAACAAAAAAGATGGCCAGAATTACACATATTGGATAAATATTCTTTTTCATACCTGGAAATTATCTAATTGTTCTGTGATCCTTCGTTCACCCATATCTCGAATTGCCTGATGCGACAGACAGATAATGTACCTGAAGGTGGCATCCGGGTTATGCCGCCAGATCCATTTAGTGCATTCATTAAGACGCCGCTGGCAGCTATTGCCTGAATATCTGAATAATTATTCAGAGACACTCCGCCTGAAGGTGTTGCTCCCGAATGGCAACCTGTACAATATTTCCGGACCAGCGGGAAAATTGTACCTGTAAATGTAACCTGATTAATGGTATCGCATACCTCTCCGCAATATTCATCCAGTGCCCCGTAGCTTATCCAGGCTGCTATTGAATCAATATTGGACTGTGATAACCTTGAGTATGGTGCCGGAGGCATTCTGTCCTCTCCCTGTGTTTTGGTAATTACTTCATATAATTTGCTGTCAGAAGGATTCCCGGGTTTTACAGCTTTTAAGGTTGTTGTATAACTTGAGAAGAGATATCCCTCTTTATGCGATTGTGTATCGTGGCATCCAGGTATGGCGCAGTTGGAGACAAGCACCGGAAGAATATCGCGTGAGAAACAAGACCTGGGATTCACATAATCGGGATCCTGACCTGCCGGAGGAATATCATCCGGGCAGACTGTAAGGATTGCACCCTGTTCAATCCATAATCTTACAATAGTCCTGTTTTCTAATGTCAATGGCATATCGGGCGGCATTCTTCCCTCACCGGACCTTGCTGTTATTGCCCTGTATATCTCACTTTGGGAAGGGTTTCCAGGCTCAACGGCATGACTTATACTGAGGTAATTATCGAGGATAAGGCCCGATTCACCCGTGCCGTCGTGACAACCAGTATTACTGCAATTATTCAGGAAAATCGGTAAAACTTCTTTTTCAAAGCAAATCTCGGGCAGATCTGAAGACAGGTCTGGATTGTGCTGGCATGAGGAGATCCAGAGGGTGGCACTGATAACAATTGAGGCTGTCAGGAAAAAATAAACCTTATAGGTCTTCATATATATGATGATTTGTTACTTTAAAACTAAGAAATAGAGAATAAATTGTTATGAAGGATTAATGTTATTTGTATGATAAATAGCATGTTTGGGGTGGCATAATGAGTAATTTACCTTTTATGATCTCCGGCATACTATCTGTATGATTCACTTATGGTGCAGAGAAGGGGAGATAAGTTCATACGTTGGCTGAATTATTTTCTGCCGATAAAACTATAACCAGTCTGCCGAACTCATGCTCAAAATTGGGAGTGAATATGGTTCTCCCTATATTATTCCGGATCTCATCAATTGTCCAGAATCTGCCTTCAGCTATTTCGACTCTGTCTATAACCGGAGCTTGGTCAGTCACTGTAAGGAATGAAAATACCAGTTCTTTCTCCCTGGAAGATTCCCAGACATACTTATAAAGAAACCGGGGATGGAACTCACTCAGCCCTATTTCTTCCTTTACCTCCCTTGCAAGTGCATCTTCAAGCTTCTCCCCGGGAGCTATATGGCCACCGACTGAGGTGTCCCACTTACCCGGCTGTATATCTTTATTAGCTGATCTTTTCTGAAGGAAAAGCTTCCCTTCCTTATCAAACAGATGAAGATGGACCACCGGATGCAATAACCTGCTCTTTCCATCGTGACATATTCTCCTTGGAGCTGTACCGGTCACCCTTCCCTCTTCATCCACAATGGGAAACCACTCTTCTTTTTTAAATTTCTTGTTTTTAAGGCTATTAACCATCCAGAGGATTGCAAAGTAGGCTCCGAAGAATATGTAGAAAAGACCTCCGCTTATAAATGCCCATGCCTCATCCGACATATACCTGGCTGAATAGATTACAAGTAATATATGAATGGCTGTTAACCAGAACATAGCCTTCATGGTTGTACGCATAATTCTTTCCTGGGATGAATCGAGGCTTATCTCCCCGACATATCTCTTCGACATTGCCATGATGAGGTTCCTGGGCCCCCAGAGCGAAAATGCTATTATAGCCAACAGGATAAGCTCAATAAGTGCTGGTTTGATCTTGAAAAAAATATCATTTTCGAGGACTATCGAAACTGCTCCGAGTATTACCAGGAGGCAGGTGTCGACGAGTATAAACCTCTCTATTTTCCTGTCTTTAATATAATAATAAACTAATTCCGAAATACCGAAACCTAGAGCTACATAAAGGCCCACCGTAGTTCCCCATATCTCATCTGCAAGAATGAAAACGAACAGAGGAAGCAGCCCGGGAAGCATCTTTTTAAGCAGGGAAATGTTCATTATTAATACTAATATCGGATAAAAGTAGGATTTTTTCCACACAGTTATTTACCCGATGAGAGTCATTAGTCTTTTGTCAGCCTGTTGGCGAACGTCATTTAATTTTTTTCTTTACCAATTGTTTTCATGTAGTTATTCAGCTTTATTCAAATAGTATTAATTTTTTTTGGAATTCTTCATATTCTGTATCATCAATTAATTTATGATTTTTGGATTTTTCAAGCCAGGCCTTTGTTTCATATAAAGATCCTCTGGCATAATAAAAAAATTCAGATTTTCTTTGTAATGGAATCTTCCGAATCCTTCACTAAGATTTGAAGAAATTAAATCAGCGGCACGGACTATTTGTTTACCAATTGTCTCTTTTGTAAAATGATCACATTTTTTTACAATTGTCCATACTTCTTCTCCAATCTTCATGGAAAAGTTATACACCTTTTATTCTTCTAATTTCATTTCCTTTTAGCACTTAGTTACTACTAATTTACATAAATTCTTCAAGTTATTTTAAAAGATTATTAAATAATGATGCACATGGTGCAGATGACAGCCCGCAGGGCAAAATGACATATTTAATGAAATTAATTGCTGGATTTACATGTACCGTTTTGGTTACTTTCGTAATCCCTCTATAAATTTCGCCTCCACCCAATAAATTGCAGCATTTCCATATCCTGTTTCAAAATACGACTTTTTCATATCGTCAAAGCTAAATTTATCAGGGATCTTAAGTGCCCTTTGCGACATGAAGAACAGGTATTTACTATCGGGGGAGAGGCTGGCTGAGAATTCGCGGTCACCAACAGTATTTACGGTCGGTCCCATGTTGACCGGTTTCGACCAGTTATCTTGTTCATCCCTGAAGGAGATATAGTAATCTGTTCCTCCAAATGAATCAGGCATCCCGGTAGCGGGAACTATTATGAAGCTTTCGTCCCGTGAAATATATGCATTGTAGCGGCTCTGCCCGCAGTTCACGTTTTCGGGGAGCATTTCCGGCTCCTGGAACCTGCCATTTTCAACCCTGGAACGATATATGTACTGTACCTGGGCACCTCTGGCAGCCCTGGTGAAGTAAAGGGTTCCGTCGCTGGTAAGGGAGGGGTAATATTCCTCATTATCTGTGTTTACCGGAGGACCAAGGTTGTAGGGTTTGCCCCATCCTGATGCAGTCTTGTCCATAACCCATATATCCTGGTCAATGTTCGTCTCGCCATTTGCTGTGTCGGGCATATTTGAAAGGAAGAAAAGCTTACTGCCGTCGCGTGAGAAGCAGGGCTCGAAGTAATAGTAACGCGGATCGTTGAGATAATTCACGACCTCAGGATCTGTCCATCCGTCTGCCTCTTCTCTTGTTACCAGTATAGCTGAATACCTTGGAACTGACATACAAAAGAAGATTTCTTTACCGTCCGGTGATATGGCAAGATCGCGCGTATAGGGTCCAATATTGATGAATCCGGGTGCAAACACCTCAGGTTCCGACCCGGGAGGCTTCTGTCCTATATACGGACCAAAGAGTTTCCCGGGGGTAGTTCTGTTCTCTGCCTGGATGCATGAGACAATCAACATAGTAATTGCCACCAGTGCAAAGATTAAAGTGAATCGGTTTTTCATGGCTGCCGGTTAATACATATTTAAGACCGGCAAAGAAAAGGTATACCCTACTGGAAAGATTAATATTTTATGGCGTTACCATCTCAGTACGCAGCTTCCTTACATAATCCCTGATATTGTTCAGAGTTTCAGTTGAGATGGTCATCTCACTGTTGGTGGCCTTAAGGACCTTTCTTGAAGTATCAATCTCTAGGTCACCTATCTGGAAATATATATCGAATGTATCAAAGTATCTCTTGAGAAATATCAGTTTTTTCGTATAATAGACCACTACAGGGTCATCATAATAATTCCTCATGAAGTTCAGCAGGGAGTTAAGCGTGTACTTCTGCTGTGCAATCTTTTCCACCACCTGCCTGTCGGGATTTTCAGTGTTATATAATAACTGTGTGGTTATGTACAGCGCTTCCACCCATCCTCCCAGGAGCATCAGTCCCGCGGTGCTTTCCCGGCCGTCTTTGCGGAGCAGATCCTCAATGTCCTTGTAGGATTTGTTAAGGAGTGTCATAACAGAATCAGGATCGACAGAGTCTTCCTCTATCTTCCTGATTGGCTCGGTGAGAAGCTTATCCGGGATTCCCAGCTTATCGCACAGGTTTCTTATCGTAAGCACATAGTGTATCATCTCCTGGCTGATCCCGAACATTTTTACATATCCGAAATCCACACCATATATCCCAAGATTCAAAGAAGCTTCGGAACTGCTTGTATAAAGATCCAGGTTCGTGGTGGGATTAATTACTGTTTCATTATATGAGATACCCAGCCTTGTGAATATTGCAGATATTTCGGTCGGTGTCAGGAGACCGTACAGAATTTCCTGCTTTCCTTCAGGCCTACCGGTGTTATTGCTGTCGGATATAAATGTCATAAATTCCTGCGTCGGTGCTTCAGGAGCTTTCTTTTCATTCCTGCACGATAAAATACATACAAGTACCAGGAAATATGTGACCGGGATAAGATTAGCTTTTTTCATACAGGTAATTCTAAATCGAACTAAAATTATAAAAAATATTTTACCATAAAGTTTCAAACGGCAAAACTGCAGCTTTGAAAGATCGTACTACTATAATACTATCCTGTCTCCCAGGTTTTTAGATATTTGAGAAAGGGCCTTGCTCAGCAGGTCGTATTTCTTCTGCAGGGCTATTATACTATCAGTGTCATTT
Source organism: uncultured Rikenellaceae bacterium (assembly GCA_964595725.1). Taxonomy (GTDB): domain Bacteria; phylum Bacteroidota; class Bacteroidia; order Bacteroidales; family VadinHA17; genus LD21. The sequence goes on from CAZQRQ010000047.1 coordinate 17,748, forward strand.
GCTTTTGCTGCATCGTTCATCTGGCTCAGGATCTTTTTACGCAGGCTGTTGATCTTGTCGCTCTTGAATTTGAGGACGCACTCAGGGACAAGCTCTTTCAGCTTCATCGCCTCGGTCTCAACGAATGTCTGTTTTATTCTCCATATGCTGCTAAGTTCATATGAATCTGCCAGCAGCGATGCTGATTCGCTTGAGATATCAGGATCGGAATGTCTTACAAAATGCTGATCTCCCGGGAACAATCCCTGGCTTACATGAAAGCTGTAGTCGCTGAAAATTTTGGAAAAGACAGAATTGTCAAAGGTAAGTTCATCGGATACTATCTCATGTACAATGTAATCGGATACAGTAGTGATAGTTTCCTTCCCGTCTTCTCTGTTTATCTTCCTCTCAAAAACCTCCCCGCCATATTTCAGCAGCAGCCTGATAACTTCTTTTTCAGAGTAGTATGTTCCCGATTCATGCCTGGCAGGTTTTATGGGCGCGACTGTTGGTACAGGAAGGTCTTCAGGCCCGGGATATCTGTTTCTGTCCTGGAAGCTCTTCTGCTGTCGCATTTTGTTGACCTCATTGTACAGGACAGGCTCAGGAACCTCCATCTGGGTGCTGCATTCCTTGATATAGACAGTTCTTGTTATTGACTCCGGTATTACAGCTATTGATGATACTATGTTCCGGATGAGGTCGGCCCGCTTCACCGGATCATTTTTCGCCTCTTCAAGCAGGAGCTTTGTCTTGAAACGTATGAAGTCGGTTTCATTATCCCTGGTAAAAGCAGCGAACTCTTCATTACTTACTTTCTTGGAGTACGAATCAGGGTCTTCACCATCTGGCAGGAGAACTATCTTGACATTCATGCCTTCCTCCAGGACGATGTCGATACCTCTGATAGAAGCTTTTATACCCGCCTCGTCTCCATCGTAAATGATCGTGATATTCTGAGTGAACCTTTTTATAAGACGTATCTGCTCCTGGGTCAAGGCAGTGCCGGAGGAGGCAACAACATTTTCGATACCTGATTCGTGGAGTGAGAGCACATCGGTATACCCCTCAACCAGGTAGCACCGGTCCCGGAGTGTTATCATCTTCCTTGCCTGGAATATTCCGTAAACGATCTTGCTCTTGTGATAAATATCTGATTCAGGAGAGTTAAGATACTTGGCAGACTTTGCATCAGAGCGCAGTATCCTTCCACCGAATCCAAGGATTTGCCCTGAAAGTGAATGTATCGGAAACATAACTCTCCCGCTAAACCTGTCGAAAATTCTCTCTTCATGCTTTATGGAAAGCCCTGTTTTCACGAGGAATTCTTCCCTGTAACCGTCTTCAACGGCTTTCTTTGAAAATGAATTACGTTGCTCAAGGCTATAACCTATATCGAACTTTTTCAGCGTATCATGCCTGAAGCCGCGCTCTTTAAAGTAGGATAGGCCGACCGTTATGCCTTCATCTGTATGAAAAAGGTTCTCATTGAACACCCTTCCGGCATAAGCTGTCAGCACCAGCATGCTCTCACGCTCGTTCTGTTTCTCGATATCCTCAGAAGTAAGCTGTTTCTCTTCTATTTCGATATGGTACTTTCCTGCAAGATACCTTAGAGCCTCCGGGTAGCTGAGGTGTTCATGCTCCATGATAAAGTTGACCGCATTACCTCCCTTGCCACAGCCAAAACATTTGAATATTCCTTTCGAGGGGGAAACAGTAAAAGAAGGTGTCTTCTCATTGTGGAAAGGGCACAGGCCAAGCATGTTAACGCCCCGTTTCTTAAGTGGTACGAATTCCTGGACCACATCCACTATCTGGGCTGCATCGAGTATCCTTTCTATTGTGGCATGGTCAATCATTGGGTAAAGATACCAGATATAAATGTATTATTTATGATGTATTGACCCCCAAACCCCCAGGGGAGGGCTTTAAATACCTAATTCTCTTTTCCAGATGAGTTTCTTTCCGAAGCCGAACCTGTTATCAGTCATCTTGATATAGGTAAGGTCAACAACCCACAGGTGAGTGTCCATTAGAGTCGCAACAGGAAATTTCAGAAGATAAGCTTTCTTTGCTTTATCGAGCAGCTTGCCTTCGGGTTCTGAAACCTGTCCCTGGAACTGAATGCCTCTTATCTTGCCGATTATTTTTGTTTCAAGGACTACGGAGCCGGCAACGAGACTATTCTTCAGGAACTCCATACCGTGCCTTGTATCCATATCAGTGGTGAAGACAAGCGCATTTTCATCCTCGAGGTATACATAGAAGCAACTGGCGCACCACGGCTCCTCATTCACGCAGGTGGCTATTGTTAGGACATGATGTTTCCTGAAAAAACGTATGATCTTTTTATCAATCATGTTCCATCCACCTGTATGTATCTGCTTCAAATCCAGCCAGTGAAATGATCCTGTCTGTTACCGTTCTTATCAAATCATCAATATTGCGTGGATTGCTATAAAACGAAGGTGAAGCCGGACAAATAACCGCTCCTGCAAGGGTGAGAGTTTCCATATTCCTGATATGGATAAGATTATAAGGTGCTTCCCGGGGCATAATAATGAGCTTTCTTTTCTCCTTGAGTATCACATCGGCTGCCCGTGCAATCAAATCATCCGATGTCCCGTTCGCTATACGTCCGATTGTACCCATAGATGCAGGGCATATTATCATGGTACTATAAGTGGATGATCCTGATGCGAAGGGGGCAAAAAAAGTATTATTATCATAAGCCTTCGCAGGTGGTTTTATTATAATTTCGTTGCCGGTCTCATGTTTCCAGATCTCTTTGGCGGTATCAGAGAAGATAACTGCGATTTCCTCGGGAATATCCCGGAGCGACATAATCCTTTCGAGCAGGTTCTTTGCATAAGGTGCTCCACTGGCCCCGGTGATGGCAATGATAATTTTTCTCCGACTGCCCATTATTTTTCATTAAAGGATTCAAAGATAGTAAAATAAGTATGATGAAAAAGGATCATTCGCCCCGCAGGGCGGGATTTCGTCGTTGCACTCCTCAACCTTCGACTGTCATTGGCTTCGCGTCATTAGGCGACACGTGCCAATATTCATTATTTTTGTCTTACAATAGTATGACTATTGAATGACATCCCGAAAATCGGGATAAATAACGGCCTAGCCGAATAACTTCTTTCATTTCACCTCTTAATGCTCTTATCTAACAGTTTTTTCTTCAGAATCTCCACTCCTTTCGATGCCTTTTCCCTGATCACCTTCACCTTCCTGCTGACTGGAACATAAACTTCGTTGGGATCAATAAGCCATAGCGAAGCGTTCTGAGGGGCGTATCCTATCAGGGAAGCAGCCGGGTATACATTAAGTGATGTTCCCAGTACTACAAAGATATCAGCTTGTGTCGTTATCTTCTTGGCTTCGTCAAGCATCGGGACAGCTTCCCCGAACCACACAATATGTGGTCTCAGCTGACTTCCTTTTTCGCATTTGTCTCCTGCCTGGATGTCCTTATAACCTATTTCATAAACAAGCGACGGATCTGATGTGCTTCTCGCCTTGGTCAGCTCACCATGGAGATGAAGGACTTTGTTGCTTCCAGCCCTTTCATGAAGGTTATCAACGTTCTGTGTGATTATATGCACATCGAAGTGCCTCTCCAGTGCAGCCAATCCCCGGTGACCCCCATTGGGATTTGCTTTTTCAAGCTGACGCCTTCTCTCGTTGTAAAATCTTAATACAAGTTCAGAATTCTTCCACCAGGCCATTGGAGTTGCCACTTCGGTAACATCATATTCTTCCCATAATCCTCCCGACTCGCGGAAAGTCTTGATACCGCTTTCCCTGCTCATACCTGCACCGGTGAGGACTACTAGTTTTGTCATAGGCCTGGTTTAAGGAATTAAAGGTAGTAAATATTATCTGATGAACGAGGGAAATTGGAAATGGGAGAAAAGGAGAAGAGAAGGAGGGGAGAATAATATTTCAGTATTTATACTGGTCATCTGTTTGTTTGACGATCAATAATCTATACATGTCATTATTTCTGAACTTATATCTTGGATCCCTCTGGACCCTCTACTGCTTCTATAGCCTCTAAAGCCTTTTTTTTTACCTTTGTATCGTAAATCAAACTATAAAAACATGTTCTCGGGAATAGTTGAAGAAGCCGCTCTGGTGGTAAAGATTGAGAAAGAAAAGGATAACCTTCATATAACCATGCAATGCTCTTTTACCGACGAGCTGAAGATTGATCAGAGCATTTCTCATAACGGGGTTTGTCTCACAGTAGTGAAGACAGAGGGAGATACCTATACCGTTACTGCTATCAGGGAAACCCTGGAAAAAACAAACCTTGGACTGCTTAAGCCAGGCGATAAGGTTAACCTGGAGCGAAGCACAAAGCTGGATGGTCGTCTCGACGGGCATATGGTACAGGGACATATTGATCAGACTGCTGTATGTACGGAGGTGAAAGAAGCAGGTGGCAGCTGGTATTATACATTTGAATATGATCCTGCAAAGGATGATTATATTACAGTTGAGAAAGGTTCAATCAGTGTAAATGGTGTAAGCCTCACTGTGGTTAATTCTCAGAAAAGCTCATTCCAGGTAGCCATTATACCGTTCACTTATGAGGTTACCAACTTCCATCAGATCCGGAAGGGAACAGTGGTTAATCTTGAGTTCGATATTCTGGGTAAGTATATTGCCAGGATTGTTAAGCAGATACTTGATAAGTAATTGTCTTGACGCTACGCTGTCTTGACGCTACGCTGTCTTGACGCTACGCTGTCTTG
>CAZQRQ010000048.1:0-22477 GCA_964595725.1 uncultured Rikenellaceae bacterium
AAACATCATAACCTTTGGTTTTTGCCTTTTCAATATAAGTGAACTGATCCGTATTATCTGTCGAGTACAGGTAAATGAGGTTCTTATCCCGGTCAGTCTGATTTTCTTTGACCAGGTTTTCATATTCCTTAATTGTGAAATATTTCTGATCACAATTTTTAAGCAAGGCAAAATTCTCGGCTTTTTCGTAGAATTTTTCTTCGGTTATCATTCCGTACTCTATAAACAGCTTCAGGTCATCCCACTTCTTCTCAAATTCTTCCCTGTTCTTTTTAAATATCTCGTTAAGTCTGTCAGCAACTTTCTTTGTGATATGGCTCGATATCTTTTTAACGTTGGCATCGCTTTGAAGATAACTTCTGGATACGTTAAGCGGTATATCAGGAGAATCGATAACACCATGAAGCAGAGTTAGAAATTCAGGAACGATACCTTCAACTGAATCTGTTACAAAAACCTGGCTGCAGTAAAGCTGAATTTTGTTCTTCTGAATCTCAAAATTGCTTTTAATCTTGGGAAAGTAGAGTATCCCCGTGAGTTTAAAGGGGTAATCCACGTTAAGATGAATATTGAAAAGAGGCTCGTCTCCGGCCGGGTAAAGTTCACGATAGAAACTAAGGTAATCCTCATCCTTAAGCTCAGCTGGTTTACGCGTCCAGGCTGGCCTGGTATTATTAATGACCTTATCCTTACCTGTATCAACATATTTTCCGTCTTTCCATTCCTGCTCTTTCCCGAAAATAATCTCAACTGGCAGGAATTTGCAGTACTTCATTAATAATTCCTCAATCTTACTTTCCTCAAGGAATCCCTTTGAATCTTTGTCGATATACAATGTAACATCAGTTCCCACAGAATCTCTCTCAGTATCTTCAATTATATATTCCGGACTTCCGTCACAACTCCATCTTACTGGCTTGGCGCCATCCTGCCATGACCTGGTAACAACTTCAACCCTGTCGGAAACCATGAATGATGAATAAAATCCCAGTCCAAAATGGCCTATTATTGAATTAGCCTGATCCTTGTACTTTTCGAGAAAATCATTGGCGCTTGAGAAAGCTATCTGGTTAAGATACTTATCGAGTTCCTCTTCAGTCATTCCCAGACCATTATCAGACACGGTAATAGTTTTCTTCTTCTTGTCAACCCTGACCCTGATTTTTAATTCACCAGGTTCTGATTTATAATCACCAGCAATATATAGCGTTTTGAGCTTTTGAGTGGCATCGACAGCATTCGAAATCAGTTCCCGGAGGAAAATCTCATGGTCAGAATACAAAAATTTCTTAATTATTGGAAAAATGTTCTCAGTTGTTACTCCGATATTTCCCTTTTGCATATCAGTATGATTTTAGTTTTACTTTTAACATCCCGGCTAGTTTCAAAAGATATGCCAATGGTTGCAAACTGACAAATAGTCATCTGAATGCAGCAAGAAAAACAATTTCTGCCATTTCAGCTTAAAAATATCCTGGAAGAAGGAAACGCGCAATAAGAAGTAACAGCAATGAAGCGGCAATAAACGTTATAAGTATAGTGGTTGAAAGGTTTTTTCTCCTGGTATATAAAAGCAGATTATGTTCACTGACAAGTTTTTTTACTGTATTATGAATTCTAAGTGTCGTATTTGTATTCCTGGCAATGAATGAATCAACATTTGCTTTTAGATTGTTCCTGATATCATCTGTTTTATCCTGGGGAGTGACAAGTAATATTGCAGTTTCAGGATTATGTTCTTTGATTTCAGAAATAATTGACTCAATATATTCGATATTTTCCTTTGAATCGAAAAGTCCCACGATAGCTATACTGAAAATATCGGGTACGTTACCCTTTTTAAGGGCATTTATAAGGTCTTCGCGGTTATGAGTTACCTCCACAACATATTTTGTTGCATCTGAAAATCTGTTTCGGACATCTTCAGAAAAAGTCTTGTGATCGTCGAGACAAACAATATGTGTCTTTATAATTTTCATTTTGAAAAGCCCTGACAACAAAAATACTAATCTTTATTCCTTATATCAATATCTGAATTCAACTTCCAGTACCCTTTCTCATAATCATAGGAATCAAAGGAGAAATCGGGACCATAAAACTGGTAATTCCCCTTCATTTCAGGTGTAAACGGAGAAAGATGATCGGATACTATTTTTTGATCAGATTCAAATTTAAGAGACATCACAGCCGAGGATGCATATTCAAAAACGACACGACTGGATGTTTCAGAACCATTGGTAAAACACGGCAAACCAAGCATTATCCCGCCATCGGAAGTAAATGACACCACGTCGATTATTTTCCTTGTCGTCAGTGAATTACCATAGTCTATGCCAAGTATTGCATACCTGGTCTCTCCATTATTAATAAATGGTCTTAAATCATAATAAAGTGATCCATACCAATCTGATGCAGAATAGGTTGTATCTGTCCTTATTGGTGTACCGCTATGGGTAGCACCCAGCTTAATGACAGAATAACTTTCAGATATGCTGTCGCGCTGAAGCAAGTAACAATGGTAATAATTCGTTCCGTCATCCAGGATAAGATTCCATGTAACAATTTTAACAAGACTGTCGGGCGAAGTAATTTGTCCCAGGTATTTAAGGTTTTTGAATTCGTGCCTGAAGGCCATTTCTGACTTTGTATATTTATCAATAGTCTTTACTATAGAATCATTTAACTCGAGCTTCTGCTGTGAAGAAATTCTCTCCCTTAGCCTGTCAAACTGCCTTTCAAGCTCCTGCTCAATGTCGGAGAACGTCTGTTGGGCAAACAGGTATGGGGTGAATATCACCAGGCAATATATTATCAGTGCCCGTTTCATTTCCTGTCTGTTTTTTTCACTGCTTCCTCCAACATCAGGTTTATCTGCGCGCATGCAAAGGATATATTCTTATCATCAATTGTCAGTGGTGGAGCAATCCTGAATGAATCCTTGCAGAACAGGAAATAATCGAGAATAAGTCCATATTCCGGTGCATTTGATATCATAAATTCGGTAATCTCCTTTCCGGGTGTCTTAATACCCATAAGCAAACCGTCTCCTCTGACAGATAGAACGGCAGGATGATTCAGATATTTTCTGAAGAGTTTGGATTTGCGGGTCACTTTGCTTATAAGGTCCTCATCCTGTAAAACTTCCAGTGATGCCAGACCGGCTGCACAACATACCGGATGTCCGCCGAAAGTTGTAATATGCCCGAGATTTGGATTGTGTGAGAGGGTGCTCATGATTTCAGGAGATGAAATAAAGGCTCCCAAAGGCATTCCGCCTCCAAGAGCTTTTGCCAGTACAAGTATGTCGGGAATAACTCCGAATTTTTCAAGTCCAAACATTTTTCCCAGTCGTCCAAAAGCAGTCTGAACCTCATCAAAGATGAGAAGGGTCCCAGTTTTGGAACATTTTCTCCTTATTTCCTGCAGGAAATCATTAACGGGGTAGATAACACCGGCTTCAGCCTGAACAGGTTCAATAATAACGCAGGCAGTATTAGCGTCGATCAGATCTGTTACTCCAGGATCGTTAAAGTCTGATTGTATAACATCAGGAAGAAGCGGTCGGAATGAATTCTTGTAGAACTCGCTACCCTGAACGCTCAAAGCTCCGTGTGTACTTCCATGATAGGCGTTCCTGAAGAAAAGGATGCGGCTTCTGCCTGTGAATCTCTTTGCCAGTTTCAATGCTCCTTCAACAGCTTCGCTGCCAGAATTTACAAAGTATGTTACTGAAAGAGAATCGGGCAATAGTGATGACAGCTTATGTGCCAGTCTAACCTGTGGTGACTGTATGATCTCACCATAGACCATCAGATGGAGGTACTCATCAGCCTGTTTTTTAATAGCATCCACCACTTTTGGATGCCTGTGTCCGGTATTGCTGACAGACACTCCGGATATCAGGTCGAGGTATTGTCTGCCGTATGAGTCAACCATAAAAAGTCCCTCGGCACTGACAATTTCAAGCATAAGTGGAGATAATGATGTCTGGCTGATATGCCTGAGAAAAAGCTGGCGGTTTGTTAACATAGCAAAAGGATGATCTACCTGGCCATAACATTGATATCATTCAGCAGGACGTCCCTGAATGATTTGCCAACCGGTATATTCTGAACGTTATCGCCAACGACAAGTTCAAGTGCGTTTTCCTTTATTGCCTGGATCATGCTCTTGTTAACTATATATGACCTGTGCACTCTTATGAAAACACTCGAGGGCAGATGATTTTCTATCGCCTTCATGGTAAAGTGGATAGTGAACTTCTCCTCTCCTGTATTAAGTATCACATAGTTCTCAAGAGCTTCAACAAAAATTATTTCGTTTATTTTAAGCTTTACAAGGGAGGAACCTTTTTTAATAAATATTTCTTCATCGTCGCCGCTGGCAGCCTCTTTCCGCGAGAAGTACCTCATAGTCTTATCAATGGCTTTGCAGAATCTTGAATAAGTAATAGGTTTAAGAAGGTAATCCACTACATTGAAATCAAAGGCTTTCAGGGCATAACCTTCAGTACCGCTTACAATAATTATATTAGGTGGGAATTCAAGGCTGTTGATGAATGCAAATCCATCCATCTCAGGCATTTCGATATCGAGTAATACCACGTCAATATCATGCCTTTTGGTAAGCTCATTCCTTGCCGAAACGGAATCGCTAAACGAGCCGATCAGGTTTATGGAGGAGTATTTTTTTACAAATCCCTCCAGCAATTCGCAGCTTAATTTATCGTCATCAACTATTATGCAATTCATATCCAATAGTATCGCCCATGGGTACAGATGCAAAAATAACTAAAATAAAAATGCTATAAACATTCCCTCTCCTGTAATAAGGTTAGCTTTTATTAAAGCTAAATCTAGCCTCTGTTTTAATCAATTATTTCAGCTCTATAAAAATAAACAATTTTTAATGATGATTGTTAAAATTATGTAAAAAAAAACCCCGCCACCGGGCGGGGATAAAATCTTAGCCAGCAATGACTAAAGGCCTTTGTTAAGAGCAGGAGCTGCTTTAAACTTAACAACTTTCTTAGCAGGAACATTAAGTTTTGCGCCTGTGCGAGGATTGCGAACTACTCTTGCACTCCTTTTAGCCACAGTAAAAGTACCCATACCCGGAAGTTGAATTCTTGAACCTTTTTTCATTGCTTGTCCGAAAGCTCCTACAAATGAATTGAGAGCTTTTCCTGCATCTTTGATAGAAAGACCTGCGTCAGCAGCAATTGCATTAACTAATTCTTTTTTTGTCATAGTAGATGTTTTTAGAGTTAGACTAAAATGTCTTTATTAAATACAAATTTATTCTATTTATATTCATATGCAAATTTATTTTTCCACTTTTCCGCAAATAGTGGCACTTTAAGGTTGAAACCCCCTATTTTTTTGATAAAAGACATTTATTTTCAAAAATACGCATTTGCGCATCTATCTTATGTCTCAGAACATATTAGCAATTACTAACATTATAAGTTATCAACATTTAATTCTATATCATTGATAATCTTTAGTTTATACTATTTTTTATTCTAAATTTTACAAAAACAAAAAAATATTATCTTTGCGGCGGAGAAATGGCAGAGCGGTCGAATGCGGCGGTCTTGAAAACCGTTGTCCTGCTATCGTGGGACCGGGGGTTCGAATCCCTCTTTCTCCGCAGATCATAAATGATCCCGCCTGTGGCGGGATTTTTTGTTTGAAGAAGGACCGATGAAAGTTTGCTTTCAAAAGGTACTGAGAATAACAAAAAGGACCCGGAGGGTCATTTTTGATCGGATGTGGTCCCATGCCAGGGATCACCGACGAACGAAGAGAGGAGGTAATCCCTGTGACCAGGGGGCCACCGCGACAGCCAGTCCCCTTCGCTAATACAGAACATGTCCTATATCTGCTAAAGAAACCTCATCCCCTAAATCCCCTTCTCCCGGGAGAGAAGTGAACTAGAAAAAAGACAATGTCAGGGCAATCTCCTTTCCAATACCATTGCCACCTCCTGCTAAAACTGCTGTGGTTTTTCATTACTCATTTGTGTCGATTTAGATACAGGAATGTTAATACTATTTCTTTTCAGCATAACAAACAAACAAGACCAGGATTTAAGCCAAGTTGCCCAAGTTTATTTCTGCTGAATAACATATATATTGGTATAACCCATTCCTGCTAGTTCAGGATAGTACATAAAGGTATCTTCCCTCCTGGAGAAACCAGTTATAACCAGATGATATGAATCCCACCTTATATATATCTCAACAGGCAGGCCAAATTTTGACTCCACTTTTCTCTGTGCCCTCAATGCCTGGGACCTCTTCCTGAACTCACCCACATGAAGGGATATTTTAGGAGCTTCAGCTTCGGGTGGCTGCTCTATTACAGGTTCTTCTGCAACAGGTTCAATAATTTCCTCAATCGGTTTGATTGCAGCAGTATCGAGTATGGCAGCCAGAGTATCTGGTTTTAAGATGACCGGTGGCAGCGGGATTTCCTTTCGTATCTCTATTGAGTCTATACCAGGTTGAATAACTGGCTGCAGCTCCTCTTTGCTTACCCTTGGCATCCATATATCATTAAGTCCCAGTTTTCTCAGAACAGGAAGCATTTCCTGCAGCTCTGCCATACTTGAGAATCCGGTAACTCTTACTTTATAATAACCATCTTCAGGGATCATAACAATTGGTTTACCAGTCACCGATGCGATATTCTTCAGCATAGTCTCAGCATAATCTCTCCTTCTGAATGCACCTACCTGGATCGAAAGATCAGGAGTTATTTCAGGATGTTCGCCTCCGGCTATTACTTCGGTTATCCTGGCAATTGTGTCAGTTTTTTCTATCAGCATCCATTGCCTCTGCCTGGCCTTTGTGGTAATGAGCCATAACTCTGTAATCCCGTTCTCTTGGAGCCTGGCAATAGCGTCATCAACCTCGACCCTTGTTGTTAGCCCGGTAATTCTTACCTTGTAAAGGTCATTCTCAACTATTATCTCAACCTCTTTCCCGAGCATAGCTTCAAGATTCTTCCTGAAAGCCTCGGCATTTGAACGTCTTCTGAATGCCCCAAGCTGGATTGCATATCCATCTTCTCCGACAGTAACCAGTTCCTGCGTCACCTCATGCACAATCATATAAGATGTATCTCTTCTAACATCTGGTTTTACAGGCTCCGGAAAAACCTGCTTCACAAGCGTATCTTTTACAGGGAATAATTCCACAGGCTCTTGTGCCCGGGGCAATGTATCTGGCATGATCCTGCTGATAGCAAAATCCAGACCGGAAATCACATCTCCTTCACTTCCCGGTTTAACTGTAAATTTACGCTGTGCAGGAACCGCTTTAAAGTCCAGTCTGTGCATCTGGGTGGTATCAGGCTTTACGGTGTACTCCCCGGTAGCCAGGCCAAGATAATTGTAATACCCATCCTCTTCTGACAGTGTCCTCCCAGCCAATTCCCCAAACTCATTATAGAATCGCATAATAATACGACCGAGACCCCTGGTACGATCTTCCTCTACAAAGGATAGTGTTCCTGAAGCTTCACCGGCCACTGAAATGGGAATTTCAATTACTTTCAGGATCTCAGGATCAACCGTAACACTAATGGTTTTTATTGGTAGCCGCCATGATATGCTCTCAAAGCCATCAGGATCGAGCTCTATAAGATAGCTGGTATATGGTTCAAGACCAAGAATCCTGATGGTAGTGTCCTTATCGCTTCTTATTATTCTTCCACCGTTTGAATGTAGATTCAAGCCACTGGCCCTGGGTTCCCCGGGATCTCGTCCCCCATTGGAATTGACATCAAGATAGGGAATTATTGTTATACCTCCCTTTCCTACTGCCGGACGATTGTCAGCAGTAATGTATCCAGTCCTGGTGTCAGATAAGAGACTTCCCCGTGCGTACTGCACAAGAGTATTTCTTGCATTTGTCCGCCTGAAGGAGAATCCGGTCTGGGCGAATGAAAAGTCATATCTGATACCTAGTTCAGCAAGGTTTAAGTCGTTCTGGAAATATTTCTCATACTGAAAATAGAAATAAGCCTGCTTACCCATCATCTTCTCCACCCTTATCTTGGCCGAAATCAGATCTTTCTGATTATACCTGTATTGTGCAGAAGGCATAATAGTGAACCTAGCCGGGAGCCTGAATGCCAAAGACAAATTGCTGTAAACAAACGGATCTGCATAACTGGCGATGTAGGCATAGGTTGTCAGGTTGGTATTAACTCCAAGGACAGATCCTGAAAAAAGCCATTCGGCAGTTGTGAAATGAGATGACGGAAGCATGATCTGGTCTACTGAAAACCTCTGGTACGTATGCATTTTTCCAATGTTAAGCGGAATAGACAGTGAGGCCTTTCTTTCCTCCCTGTAAATAAAATTTATTGCAGTCTGACCTTTTTTGTACCATGTATAGTTAAGATCCAGCTGAATGTTAGAAGGCAGTCTCAGCAGGAATGACCCTTTTGCCCTTACACCATGAGAATACTCTCCAGATAGAAGCATATTATTTGTGAGCCGGAATGAACCCTGGAAAAATGGTATTAAAGGCCCTGAGGTAACCGACGAGAGATATTCATAACCGGCACCCAGGGTTATGTTACGTGACAATCCATAGCTGACCTGGCTCCTGGAGAATTTACTAAAAAGTGTGTCTTCCACAATACCGGCACCAATATTATATTCCAGTGTACCCACAGGCAGAAAATTATAAGGTATGTTAATATTGTGCTCCTTTGTCTTCTCCTCACCCCAGGGCCCATAGAATTTCAATTTCACGGAGGAATTGCCATAAACAAGGGGAACGTCAAAAGAGAAGAAACCTGAAGCATCAGCAGTAACGTAGTCGACAAGTACATTGTTTATATATAACTCGACAGTCCAGCCCGGTTCGGTAAATTCGCTCAGCTTATATGTACCAAAAGACCGTCTGAATGTTGTAGGTGTATTTGTAAGCTGCAGCCCAATAACAGGATTAAATAAAGTCGAAATGGCACTGGTATTGATCTTGCCTGCCATGATCTGCCTTACAGGCTTAAAATCGTTATCTACGTATCGCCAAAGGTAACGCTGCTGTTTTTCCGAGAACCTGTCATAGTTGTTATAATAAAGGGTAGTCGTAGCCTCACCACCTGCTACCATTGCTCCAAGAGACAGGTTTAATGTGGTATTTGTCTTTCCGTTAATCTCTTCATTTGCATACAATGCCCAGTCGGCCATCCCGAATCTTAATGCCGGATGTGTACGGCCAATTGAAGTATCGGCCTTTGTTTCCCCTCTTAGCCTTGTAAGGTTGCGCCGCATTTCCTCAATTTTCATCTCCCTGATAATCGGCAGCTCCAGCTTACTGCTTATTGATACAGAAAGGCTCCTGAAATTAAAAACACAATCCAGGCCGAATATCCTTCCAAAGTAGTCAGACTTTAAATACAGGTTTGACAACGTTCGTATTAAGTCACCTTTGCTGACAATATAAATTCTTTCCTGGAACCTGATCCTGTTGTCCTGGTAATCTATAAGATAAGTAGCCTGGGGATTAATAAAGAAACCCGATAATGAATCAAGACTTCCGGATAAATTATTCCTCACCTTGAGAAAATCAAACAGGTCTTTTACTGCAAGATAGACTTCATCGTCGCGGATAACAACCGGCAATTCGAAACTGCCTACTCCGATAACATCAGCATAAATAAGTATCTCGTCGTATTCAGGATTTTCCTGGGAGTAGGCAGAAACGGAGAGGAAAGAGAGAACCAGATAAAACATAATTGGAAGATGCATACTCCATAAAGTCCTTTTTCCGGTGTATGCACTGTTTTTAATCATTAACTCATTTCCGTTTTGACTTCAGGTTACTCACTCCTGGATAAATGTAATATCGAATGTACCACTATAGCTGCCAGGAGGATTCAATGCCGGTGAACCAATAGTAAGGGTTCCCCCGACATACAACAGGGTAGCTATCGGTGGTAATGTTGTTATAACAAACGGCGAAACAGGTTCGGAGGCTCCGATTGTCAACTGTATTGATCCTCCATTGCTTCCCGGGAGAAATACATCCGCTCCGTTTAATAAAGAAACAAGTGTTCCCGGGTTACCAACAACCTCATACATTGCAGATGAATGTAATGGGGTTAGGCTCAGTAATACCACATCCCCCGTGGCTGTCCTGGTTCCCGTTGCTGTAACAGTCACGGTTCCTCCAGCTGCTCCCTGTGTAAATGTACCGAAGCTAAGTCCCTGGGCAGTAACAGTTACTGTGATCGGTCTGGGAGGTGGCTCCTGTCCAGAAATAATTACCCCGGGAGTAATTACCAGGAAAGTCATTATTAGCAGCTTTCCGGCACCTTTAGTCAATAAATATTTTCTGATAGATCTTTTCATCTCCCCTGAATGAATATTCTCTTTGAATAGAACTTCTCACCTGATACTATCGTGGCAATATAGATACCTTCATAAAAAGAGGCATTTATCTCGTATATGCCCTGTCCATTTAAACGTTGAGTGTATAATGGCTGACCAAGGAGATTAAATATTGTTAATGTAGCATCTTTATCCTGTATAGATCCTATTTCAGCTTTTATTATACCGTATGAATTGTAGATTTTAAACAGGAATTCTTCTGTTTCACTTTCAGGATTACTGGTTGCAACAGATCCGATGTTAAGGTAAAACCTGTCTAAATACTCACCCTGTTCAAGAGTTACTGTGTATTCATTGCCATTTAACAGGTCCTGGTTGATACCCGATAGTGCATCAAACAGTGACACACCTATAAATACGAATGTATCATCTATGTCGGTTAGTTTTATTGTCAGATTCCCCTGACGGTTGGCTTTGATACCCAGCGGGACCTGTAACGAAGACCCCGACAAAGGCGGCAAGGCATTAATTGACAGTTTTTTACCTCCATCAATAACAGAATAGATATTCGGAATCATGAGGTCAGTATTCATCAGTTTCAGCGCATCCAGGTGGCTGTCCATGTTGTCAGTTGCTTTGTCATCAATATAAATGACCAAATGATCATCAGAAGCGATGTCATCTGAAAATTCGGCTGACAGCCTAATCAGCTGGGCAGATTTACTATATGCCGATTTCAAAAAACTGTGAGTAAGATCGGTTATCCTTACATCGTTATCCATGCCAAGCGTCCCTGTTACAGGGTAAGCTCCATCTGTAACATGAACAAAAAATCCCTGCATAGATGGAATAATTCCCGTTGCAAAACCATCACTTGAAATACCGTTTATATATGTACTGTAAGTTCCTCCGTACTGGTCAGTAGCGCTGGCTTTAAAATAATATAATGCATCATCAATATTGGTCTTTATCCAACCCGTAGCGGCATCCCAGTCAATGGGTGAGGGATAAGGATTTCCAACAAGGTTGAATCCCTGGGTAATTGTATTGTTATTATTATAAAGAGTTACTGATAATGACCCGTTACTGACGGTTCCTGTAAGGTCGAAAGTGTTTGGAGCGGATGCTGAACCGAAGTTTGCAGCATAACCTTCAAGAGGATTTAAAGGGTTGGTTGTCGGCGAGTGGTAATATACCCATCCCGATGAAGTACGGCTTTCATCATACCTGTAAAAAGTATAGTACCCCAGTGTCATATCGTCGGCAAACTCATTCACCGTAGCCGCCTGGAATGGTGAACTGACATACTTATATCCGAAACCTGAGGCAAGGTAACGTTGCATTGTCACATTACCTGAAATAGTACCTGCTCCTGAGCCGTCAACGAGTGCTGTTGCTGATGCTGATGAGATCAGAGTCAGATTACCACCAGAAAGCAATGTGCCATTAGCAGCAAGAACAGTACCCGAAATGCTTAGCGGACCAGACAGGGTAACACCAGCCGGATTATTTATAACAAGGTTCTGAATAATATTGCCTGTAAAAACTCCCGATCCTAGAACCTGGGCCAATGAACCATTCAACTCAACAGTTCCTGCAGTGGCATCAAGGCTTCCCAAGTTTGTAATAGTACCGGAGATCTGGATTGTGTTACCTGAAATTATCAGTGAGGAACCTGCATCAATTGAAAGATCCTTAACAGCTCCGGCAGAACCCGAACTTATTACTGGTTTATTCGTCACATCAGGGATCTGTACGATTGATATGTTATCCGGAAGATATCCGCATGACCAGTTTCCGGGAGTATTCCAATCACTGTTAACAGTACCTGTCCAGATTAGCTCAGTGCTAATAGTGATAGGATCCGTATCTATGACATCTCCACATCCTCCAACAGCCGGAATTGTATTTGTTATTATATATGTCCCGGGGGTACTTGAAGCTATATCAATCTCACCTGTAGCAGTATTTGCGAAAACAAGTCCGGAAGTTGATGAGAAAGTACCTGCAACTCCTCCCCCGGAGAAAGTTGGAAAAGCATTTGCAGAATTTCTGCAATAAGGACTTCCATCGTAACTGAAAGTGGCAACAGGTAAAACAGTTACGGTTAAGAGTGCTGTATTGCTGTAAACAGGAGATGTTCCGCATGTACTGGTGACGATACATCTGTAAGTTGATCCATTTTTAGCGATTCCAGGATTTGTAAGAGTCAGAGCTGATGTTGTTGTACCACTGTAAATCCCCCCATCTGAAATATTTATACCCTCCTCCTGCCATTGGTAGGTGACATTATATCCGGAAACTGCAATAGTAAAATAAGCATCTTCTCCTTCGCATATCGATGACGGTTGTGGCTGGGTATCAATAGTATAATCGCTATATACTGTCAAGCTTACAGTTGTAGCCAGACTTTCACACCCATTTATGGTCTGTGTAGCATAATATGTATAAATACCAGATGTTGTTTCTCCGGTAGCAAATGGTGTTCCCGTACCGACGAGAGTCGTCAGGCCAACATCAGAGTACCACTGAATGTTAATTCCGGATGCTTCAAGATCGACAATATTTAAAACACAGCATTCTTTATCTGATGCAGAAGGTGCAGAAGGTACATCTGTGACAATTATGTTCTTGGATGCAAAATTTGAACATCCAGTAATATCAGTATATGAATACGTTATTAAATGTGTTCCAATGCCGGCTATGGAAGCATTAAAATTAGTTCCGCTAACCCCGGTACCGCTATAACTGCCACCGGATGGGAAACCCTGATCAAGGGTAAAAGTCGTTGAACAGACTCCTAAAGAAGCTAACTCTGTTGCTGCAACTTCAGTGCCCAGTGATATAAAACTGGCAGGATCATTCTGATTATGGTATTCTGTGAGGATCCACCCTGCTGATTTAGGGCTTATTGAAAAACGTGGTTCATCAAGATTAGCTGCAATATACTCACCATCATTATATCGGCCAATATTTCCTTCTGAAGGCATTGCAGTTTGAGGAGCTACTGTTGAATTATTCATTTCAACTCCGTCAATATAAATTCGGCTCGTAGTTCCATCATACGTATAAACATAATAGTGCCAGGTGTTTATTGAAGGTGCGCTTCCTGCGTTAGCCAGTATTGCTCCTCCCCATTTCCATGCCACTGCATCCCCTCCTCTGAATCCAAGCTGAATTGCTGAACTGGCTGCCCCATTCTGAAAAGAGACAAGATTCCTGTTTCCAGCAGGTGTTGTAGAATAATTTGCCCAGATACTAATTGTTTGATTGTTATCATTTGGGACAAAACCCGAAGTTGTAATCCCTATATAAGAATTTGTCCCGTTAAAACCTCTTCCACCTGCAATTTTTCCGGCAACATTTGAAGTTGCATTTTCAGTACCATCATTTGAATATATTGTTGCATCAGAATAATCTGTTCCGTTTAAATGCCAAATCCCCTTGTAATTGCTGGTCCAAACTGATTCTACTGATGGATTTACGGATATAGTGGGATCACCGTATAACATTTTGATAATCGTGGAGGCAGAATGCGATAATAAAGGGATGCGGACCCAGCCTATATATTGTCCTGTTACAGCATTATACGATTCTATCTGATGATCGAGTTTGATACCATTCTGATCAGTGAAGATAATATCGTAACCGTTCGTGTTTGTAACATGCCCGCCATTGGCAACAGTTCTGAGTTCAGGAACTGTGAAGCTTATCAGGGCAGGAAAATCTGTCAGATCAGAAGATCCTGAGGCCTGGTCTAGTGTAACATTCATCGAATAATTATATCCAAGTGATACAGAGGGCAGGCTTACAGTAAGCATTGCATCGTTGCTTGTTGCCGTCTGGCTCAATCCGTCAGTTACGACACATCTGTAAAGGTACCCGCTCATAGATTCTGATGCTCCCGTAATAGAAAGGGTGTTAGTTGTTGTACCGCTGTATATTCCAACATCCGATATATTGGTGAAACCAGTACCATTATCTTCCTGCCACTGGTATGTCAGTGCAGGTTGTCCTGTTACGACAATACTGAATGAAGCATTACATCCCGAGAAATCTGATGGATGAGTGATAATATGCGGAGAAAGGGAAATAATGACAAGGCCAGCTGAACCATCACCACCAGAATGGTCAGTCCAATCTGGAACAAAAGCACCACCGCCACCGCCGCCATATGATGAACCATTGTTGCCATCACCTTCGTTATTTCTACCCGCACCTCCATCACCTCCATATACCACAGTGCCAGTTCCAGCAGTTATCCCGCTAGCGTCACCTCCTGCACCGGTTGATCCGGCGCCGCCGCCACCACCGCCGCTGAGAGCTGAGTTTCCATTTGCACCATTACCGCCGGCATACACTACGTCTCCTATGCTATTTGAAGCGGATCCAACTCCCCCGACGGAAGTACCTCCATTCGGAGCGGCTCCTCCCGCACCTCCTTCTGCATAAACGGTTCCGGGAGTACCAAACCAGGAGGGATTACCCTGTGAACCTGCTCCAGTTGATCCTGAAGTTGTTCCGCCAACAGTAACTGTATATGTGTTTCCCGGAACAACTGAAACAAGCTTTTTTGCATATGCTCCACCAGCTCCTCCGCCACCTCCATATTGCCAATTAGCAGTTATTCCTCCTCCTGCTCCACCGGCTCCCCAGCATTCAACAATTAATGAAGTAACACCAGCCGGAACAGTGAATGTACCACTGCCGGTAAATGTACCAGACCATGAAACTACAACAAGACCCGGAGCGCCACTACCACCAGAATGGTTAGTCCAATCTGGAACAAAAGCACCACCACCGCCGCCTCCATATGATGAACCATTGTTGCCATCACCTTCGTTATTTCTACCCGCGCCTCCATTACCTCCATACAGAGTTGTGCCAGTTCCTGCAGTAGTTCCGCTTGCTTGGCCTCCTGCACCGGTTGATCCGGCGCCGCCGCCACCACCGCCACTGATAGATGAGTTTCCATTTGCGCCATCACCGCCGGCATACACTACGTCTCCAATGCTACTTGAAACTGATCCAACTCCCCCGGCAGCAGTACCTCCATTCGGAGCGGCTCCTCCCGCGCCTCCTTCTGCATAAACAGTTCCGGGAGTACCAAACCATGAGGGATTACCCTGTGAACCTGCACCGGTTGATCCTGCAGTTGTTCCACCAACAGTCACTGTGTAATTTGTTCCTGGTACAACTATAAGAGTTTTCATAGCATAGGCGCCTCCGGCTCCTCCTCCTCCTCCATATACCCAATTTGCAGTGTTACCCCCACCGGCACCTCCACCTCCCCAGCATTCAACCATTAAAGATGTAACACCCGGTGGAACTGTGAATGTCCCGCTTGATGTAAATACCTGGTTTTGTGAATTTACCGGAAAGACTGTAAGAATAAAAGCTGCTGCCAGAGCAACAGTATTATATAAGAGGCGTTGTTTCATCATAAATATTACCTTGAATTAAGGCAACAGGCTACCTTGTTTATCTTTGGAGTGTCAGCTCTGCTTCTGCATACCTTACCGGCTTTACATCGGTTGGAGCGGAATATATTACTCTCAGGGTGCCTGTTGTGTAATCAACTCCCTCAACTTTGTTCAGGGCAAGCCTGAAATGCCTGATATTGTTCGGAGTATATACTGCAACACCGTTCGCTATCCCAACCCTTGTTATTTTTCCTCCTGGTGCAACATGATCCACGGTAATATCCCCGTAAACCGACATATTGCCTGTCCTGTTAAATGTAAAACTGAACACCGGATCATTATCATTTATAAAGCTCAGATCGAGGTCTGTTATGCTTACTTTAGTATTCGACTCGCCTATTCTAATAATTACAGGAATTGTTATTCCGAATACAGGAGTTATCTGGACGGATATCGCAGTAGTATCTGCTGCTGATATGTCACTCATGCCCAGAGGAGTTGGTTTTGGGATTGCCCTGAAATAGAAATGTGACCTGTATTCCCCTGCAACGAGACCTGCTGATCTCTGCAGCTGAATTTTAACTGTCTGTGATTCGCCCGGTCCCAGTGTTACCTGTCTCGGGAAATAACGTATGAAGCTATCGGCAAATTTCTGCCCGGGTTCAGGTTCCTCAATCTGCTCAAACCCTCCTTCATCAGTCATCCTGATCTGGATAACAGATATTGCATATGTGGCCGTATCCTGCCCGGTATTTGCTAAACTGAGATCAAAAGTTCGCTTATTCCCCTCAAAAACCACCCTCCTGGGTGTTATAAGGAGATTTCCCTGAGCGAAAAGTTCTCCAGTATTTATTCCAGCCAGAAAAATCATTCCTGCTATCAGAAATGAGAAAAATCCCGGCCGGTTGATCATAGTCTGCCTGCCGGAACAAAAAACCTTTAGTTGTGGCATCCGATTATATGGTATTGGTAATTATCTGTCAGTTAAAATCAAAAGTAATTTCATATGATCCGGTATATACACCCACTGGATTATCACTAAGTGTTCCTACCTTTAGGGTTGCTCCCACAAATACCGTCTGGAATCCGTTCTGAAGCATCCCGGTACCAATACCGGGAGATGGATAGGAATTCCAACTGTCGACAAGCATGGTCCTGGAACTCGATGTATGACGGAGTATAACCGGATTGACAGGAAGGGATATAGAAAATGCAGCATCCACATCTCCTGTAACATAAAAGCTGGCTGGATTATGCACTCCGCTGCTTATATAGACACTACCATTTACGGATATGGACCCGAGAGGCGTCAGGACTATCTCCCCCCCCTCGGGGCCCGGAGAAAACCTTCCAAAATCCATCTGCGACGTTTCGCTGGCTGCAAATACAGGCAGAACTTCCGCTGTGATCTGGCCGGTTGCAGTTATGCTATATGAGGCCTGTGAATAAAGATTACACTGCGAAAGTAAAATCAGCAACAATATGAAGGAAGACGAAATAATTCCCTTCATCCAGCTTCTATTTTTAAAATTATTAATTATATCCTACCGTTACATCAAAAGTACCGGTATAAGTACCTGTTGGCTGGGAAGCACCAACCACAAGCGTAGCTCCAACAAGCAGCGTATTTGAACCAGCTACAAGTGTTGACGGTGAAGTCGGATTGCTTACAAATGTATTTATTGTCATCGAGTTAGCGCCTGATGTAATAGTGGCAGTTGTAGGAAGAGTGATAGCGTAAGATAGGCCGGCTGAGCCTGTAACATCGAAAGCAGCGGCAGTAGCAGCCGGTGCAGCCTGGTATGAAACATCTCCGGTTGCGGTACGACCGCTGGCTGTTGAAAGAATAATTGAACCTCCCGAAGCGCCTACAGCAAGATTACCAAAACTCATATCCGTAGTCTTTGTAATTGCAATCGGTGTAATAATAACCGCTGAAGCATTAGCAGTTGCAGATACTCCCTGCCCAAAAACAGTAGCTGAGAAACAAATAGTTACGACTGACAGTCCAATAAATTTAAAAAGTTTTTTCATTTTCTGATAGGTTATAAGTGAATAAAAGTTGTTTTCTGAAAATGTTATTAAGCATATTTACTATGGCGACCAGAAAAAGCCCCAAAAATATTAGTTTCTATCTAAATAAAAAATACCCAATATGCAATATTAGGCAGATAAACGACAATTGAAAAACCTTTAATTTAACAATTTGCCGTTTTTATTAACAATACTATGTTCATATCAGCAAGTTTGCCGCATAAATATTTTCCTACCTTACTACCCTTCCAGAGCTGTCGCCTTTTATGAGATGCTCAACCTCATTAACAGTTACCATGTTGAAGTCACCATGTATCGTATGCTTAAGGCACGATGCGGCCACGGCAAAATTGAGAGCTTTCTGGTCTTCACCGGGATAGCTGAGTAATCCGTATATCAGTCCACCCATAAACGAGTCTCCGCCACCTACCCTGTCGACAATGTGCGTGATCTGGTAGATTGGACCCCTGAAGAAATGTGTGCCATCGAAAAGTATACCCGACCAGGTATTATGATCCGCACTGATTGACCCACGGAGAGTAATAACGATTTTTTGGGCACAGGGAAATCGTTCTTTTATCTTTCTACAGACCGACTCATAGTCGCTGCTATCCACCTGCCCGGCAGAAACATCAGCCATATCAGGCTTTATTCCGAAGACTTTTTCAGCATCCTCTTCATTACCCAGAATTATATTGCATTTTTCTACAAGTGCAGGCATTACCTCGCCTGCTGTTTTACCCCATTTCCAGAGGTTTTTCCTGTAGTTAAGGTCGCACGAAATTGTGAGTCCCATCTCACTGGCAATTCCGATCGCCTCAAGACAAACCCTGGCTGCACCTTCCGAAATTGCCGGTGTTATACCGGTCCAGTGGAACCATCCAGCATCCCTGAAGACTGTTTTCCAGTCTATCATTCCGGGTTTTATTTCTGAAACGGATGAATGTGCACGATCGTATATTACCTTACTGGGCCTGGCAATTGAACCTGTTTCAAGGAAGTAGATACCAAGCCTCTCTCCACCAAATACAATATTGCCGGTTTCAACTCCATACTTTCTCAGTTCACGTATTACAGACTGCCCCAAATCGTTCTGAGGCAAACGTGTAACAAACTCTGCCTCGAAGCCGTAATTGGCCAGGGATACTGCAACATTAGCTTCCCCTCCGCCAAAAGTTGCCACATATGAATTTGCCTGTGCAAAACGCTGATGCCCAGGAGTGGCCAGTCTCAGCATGATCTCTCCAAAAGTTACTATCTTACTCATAAATCAGTAAAAATGATTTTCTTTTTAAGCCATATCAAAGATAATACAATAAGCTGGAATTTATTTTTAATGAGATCCGGAAAGAGTACTGTATAAGCATATTAAACCCCTTCAGGGTTTCAGGTCTCAGTTTGTTCCTTACCCCCGGCTTCACCGGGGATTATTCAAAAAAGAGCCACGGTCCTTGAAGTTAAACCTGATTCAGTTTAAAGAGACTGCCCAAAAGTCTTGGTGATTTTTCCATTCTTTTGAACCATGGCTCCTGATAACAAAATTAACAAGGAAACTGGTATTGAAAGGCATCAGTTTACAAATGGGTCATTCAGGGCTACAGTCGGCACTCAAGGCCGGATGATATGTAAAAACTTACTTATTGACAGGTCTGATTTTCAATGTAAAATCGAACCTGGCAGGCATCACCTGGTACTGTGGAAAAACAGAGAGTGCCGTGCATCCAACTCCGCTGGTGGCATAATCTATATTGACAGTTATCCCATCAAACTGTTGTAACTGATAAGTATACAGTGCTTTTGTAAGGTTATCCGTCGTATAAGGGTATGCATTGAAATTAAAGTATTTATCAGAAGAGAATTCTATGCCGGTACCTGTTTCATCAGTAAAGCTCACCCACCTGTTGTCAGTTCTGAGACCATAATCCTGAGGTATCAGATAGGGCTCATACATATCATCAACAGTACAGCTGTAATTTCCAATCCTGTAGCCAGTTTTCCTGTCGGGATAGTTCTCCTGCGGGCCCCTTCCATACCATTCTACAATGTTCAGGCTACTATCGAGTATCCATTCCGCTCCAACCCTTGGCAGCCATGACGGTGTATCACCATCAGGTATAACCGAATGATCGATGGTCAGTTCCCCTGATCCGTCAACTGTATACTTCATTTTATTTATAAACCCTCCCCTTCTGGCTCCGGCCGGTTGCATGAAAAGAGTCACATAAACTTCAGCATGCGTATTATCGGAATTCTTTACAATGAAATCAATAACAGTAGTCTGGAGCCTGTCGAGTCCGTATGAATACCATTCTGTTGCCGGCATTCTTCCGTATCCATCGGCCTGATGCTTGATATTTGATGACCTGAATCCCCACTGATCAGTTTCATTGGCCAGTGGTGCCCGCCAGAAATTAGGCACAACACCTTTTTTAATCATATTCTTCCCGTCAACTAAAATTGAGAAAATACATCCTTTATTTTTATTAAAACCATATCTGAAGCCATCTCCGGATATTGTTATTTCATCACCGGAATCTTCAACTTTTACCGGGGAAGACACAGGTTCGGACACCGGTGCCGGTGTGTTCCATGGTAAGGCAAATTGCTCCCAGGCTGTTTCATAGCCCTCCTCAGCCCATGATGTCTTTTCTTTCTGGCGGAAACTTATTGTAAGATAATATTCCTTGCCTACCTCTATCTGAGGCTTCTTAAACGGGATCCTGATTATTTCTGACTGCTGAGGCCCAAGATCAAATTCTATATCTCCCCGGGCCACAGTATCACCATCAGCCTCAATCATCCATGAAGTGCTGAGCTCTTTAAGATTAGTAAACAGATACCGGTTTATAACTTCAATTTCTCCATTTTCTGCCGATAAAAGTCTTGCATTTACCGGCTGTCCCGCTTTCTTTATCTGCCACATTTCAGGCTGGGGCCTGCGATTAGGCCAGATGGAACCATAAGTTCTTGCACCTATGCCGTACGTGTAGAAAGCCCCTTCCTCCTTCATTTCCTCGAAATCAAGCCAGAGTGCGGCCTGCTTCCTGAGTTCCTGACCGGGATTCTCAAGCCTTTCGGGAGAAATGACCGCAGGGAAAACACCGACCTGGTCGATCATTGCATCACAGATATAAACCGATGTTTCCTGCCCGTGAGCTTCTGCATCCCTTCCAATATTAACCGGGAAAGGTGTGTTTCTGATTGTGCCGGAAAGTGCTACTTTATTACTCTCTTGACCGTCGATAGAGAGTGATATGCCCCTTCCGTCATAAACAGCTATAACATGGTGCCAGTTGTTCTCCCAGTTGGCGGGTAGTCCGATCTGCACCGACTTCCTCTGACGTGTCGTAACATAAAACCTTAAAGAATCCCTGCCTCTCTGATGAATACCGTACTGCCAGCTTCCTTTGGTAATATAAGTTCCCGATGAATAGCTCAGAGCCCGTGGAAATACCCAGAAAGAAAGAGTAAGTCTGTCCGTCCCGGTTTCAAGTGCATTGTCCCGGTATACCTCAACCCACTGGTCATGGCCGTTTAGATCAATGGCTTTACCCCTGATCCCATTTACCAGCTTTGCCCGTCCCATAACATTGACCTGAATCTTATTATCTGAATTGTCAGTTAGGGTTCTCACTTTATCTGTTATACCGGTACTTACATAGTCCCAAATTGCACCACCCATACTCCTGGGGTATTTATAGAAAAGTTCCCAGTAGTCGTCGAGTCCGCCACCGCTGTTGCCGGTTACTGCCAGATATTCGTCGAGAAATGACGGCCTGGGATCGCTGCTTTCAGGAATATTGTAAACCCTGGTCAGCAAGTCAGAGATCCTGGGATACCTCGGACCTATGATATCTTCGCATTGGTGAGCAAATGCATTACCGCCATACATCCAGAACCGGGTACTATCATATTTCTTTCCCTCTGAAATGACTTCGCATATATTACTGCCTTCCCCGCTTTCATTTCCTGCACTCCAGAAAAGGATACATGGATGATTTCTGTCCCGCAGAACCATTTTCCTTACCCTTTCGCGGTACATATCCGCCCACTCATTCCTGTTG
This sequence comes from uncultured Rikenellaceae bacterium, assembly GCA_964595725.1. GTDB lineage: Bacteria > Bacteroidota > Bacteroidia > Bacteroidales > VadinHA17 > LD21. Next base: position 21,875 of record CAZQRQ010000048.1, read on the forward strand.
GAGAGATGCTCAGTCGCGTGGGCCTCATCTCCAGTTTCATCAATTACATAGATGCCATATTCGTCAGCAAGCTCAAGATACCTTCTGACAGGCGGATAATGAGAAGTCCTGACACAGTTGATATTGAACTGTTTAAAAATACGCATATCCTTCCTTATGGTCTCCTCATTCATTGTGTGGCCCAGGTCAGGATGCTGCATATGGCTGTTAATTCCATTCAGCTTTACAGGTATGCCATTCAGGTAAAATACCTGGTTTCTTATCTCGGTCTCTTTAAATCCAAACCTGTCCTTTCCCACCTCAGTGATTCTTCCTGAAGCATCGATAAGCTCAAAAACTAGGGAATACAGATGCGGAAACTCGGCGCTCCACTTTAAAGGATTGGTGATATCGCATGATAACCGGACGCTCTTTACAGAACCGGCTTCCACTGCAAAATTTCCTTCATCAAGGATCGTTACCGCTTTATTTTCAGGATCAACAACAGTGATCCTGAGGGCATTATTATCAGAAAGACTTCCCGAGTAATTTTTTAAATCTACTGAAATTTTTCATATGTATATCAAACTCGTTGGGGTGGTCAAGATGAAACTCGTAAAGCAT
>CAZQRQ010000049.1:0-22393 GCA_964595725.1 uncultured Rikenellaceae bacterium
AAGGTATATTACCACAAAAAACAGGAAGAATACTCCTGATCGGCTGGAGAAGAAGAAATACAATCCTGTTCTGAAGAAATATACTATTCACAGGGAGATTAAGTAAACAGATTATACTATGGCAAAGAAAGTTGTAGCAACACTTAAGAGCGGTAAAGGAAAGGCATTTACGAAATGCATTAAAATGGTTAAATCAGATAAGTCCGGTGCATATCTCTTCAAGGAAGAGGTTGTTCATAATGATCATATCAAGGACTTTTTTGAGAACAGAAGGTAATCTGAAAAAGCTCAATAAGAAAGGCTTTCTTCGGGTATGAAGAAAGCTTTTTTTATATTTGTGCACCATAAATCTGAAACAGATGGCATTGTTAGGTTTCCTCAGCAGCGATAAGAAGAAAGATCTGGACAAGGGACTCGAAAAGACCAAGGAAAGCGTATTTCTCAAACTATCACGCGCCGTAGTCGGAAAATCCAGTGTTGATGACGAGGTGCTTGATAACCTTGAAGAAGTGCTGGTAACTTCAGATGTGGGCGTGGAAACAACACTCCGGATCGTGGAAAGGGTGGAAGAAAGGGTGTCTCGCGATAAATACCTGAATATCAATGAACTTAATACAATACTGAAAGAAGAAATTGCAGCCCTGCTGGAGGAAAACAGGTCAGGATCTGTATCAGATTTCGGATCTGAACTGCCGGCTAAACCCTATGTGATAATGGTTGTTGGGGTAAACGGTGTTGGCAAAACCACGACAATAGCGAAGCTGGCAAACCAGTTCCGTAAAGCTGGCAAAAGTGTAATACTGGGAGCCGCTGATACTTTTCGCGCTGCAGCAATTGACCAGCTCCAGATATGGGCCGACAGGGCTGGAGTACCTCTGATAAAACAGGCAATGGGTTCTGATCCGGCATCGGTTGCTTATGATACAGTGAATTCAGCTGTGGCAGCCGGTACTGATATTGTGATAATCGATACTGCCGGACGCCTGCATAATAAGGTAAACCTGATGAATGAGCTGTCAAAAGTTAAAAGGGTGATGGGAAAAATAATCCCCGATGCCCCTCATGAAGTTCTCCTGATTCTCGACGGATCAACAGGTCAGAATGCCTTTGAGCAGGCTAGGCAATTTACATCCTCGGCGGGTATAACAGCCATGGCGATTACCAAACTTGACGGAACAGCTAAAGGAGGAGTTGTGATTGGAATATCAGACCAGTTCAAGATACCGGTCAAATATATAGGGATCGGGGAAAAGATTGAGGATCTCCAGATATTTAACCGCTTCGAATTCGTCGATTCCCTTTTCTCCTGAGCTCACAGCCTGACGGAAAAAACAGTCGTAAACCTCTGTCCCTGAATGAAAAAAAGGAGAATAAATATCATCACACTTGGGTGTTCAAAAAATGTTGTAGATTCCGAAAAGCTTATGAAACAAATAAGCTCCGAAGGCTACGAAATCATTTATAACCAGGAAGAGATATTTACCGATACAGTAATTATCAATACCTGCGGTTTTATCAATGACGCCAGGGAAGAAAGCATTGACACAATCCTGAGGTTTGTAAAGGCAAAGGAACAGGGATATATAAGCAACCTTTATGTAATGGGTTGTTTATCTGAAAGATACAGAAATGAACTAACTGGCGAGATACCTGAAGTAGACCATTATTTCGGCGTCAACGATATGGAATCGATTATCAGAGAGCTGGGAATAAATGCTGAAAAGCCTCACCATTCAGAAAGGATACTAACAAGCCCGGGACATTATGCATATCTCAAGATATCGGAAGGTTGTGACAGAACCTGCGCATTCTGTGCCATTCCACTCATCAGGGGAAGATCCAGGTCGAGGACAATAGAGGATATTGTGCATGAGGCAGGTCTTCTTGCACGGGATGGAGTGAAAGAAATAATTCTGATTGCACAGGACCTAACATATTATGGAATTGACCTCTACAAGGAACGTAAGCTTCCTGCACTTCTCAAGGAACTTTTAAAGATAAATGGTTTTGAATGGATCAGGCTTCAATACCTGTACCCGGCAGGATTCCCCGGGGAACTGGTCAGTATTATCCATGATAATCCAAGGATATGCAGTTACTTCGATATCCCGGTGCAGCATATTACAGATAATATGCTTGGGCTTATGAAGCGCTCTCACAACCGTGAGCAGACTGAATATGTACTTAATCTTATAAGAAAGGAAATACCGGGTGCGGCTATAAGGACTACGCTTATCGCAGGCCACCCCGGGGAGAGAGAGAAAGACTTCCGGGAATTGTTACGGTTCATATCATCCTTCAGGTTCGACAGACTGGGAGTATTCGCATACTCGCACGAAGAAGAAACCTTTGCCGGAAGAAATTTCAAAGACGAAATTCCGGAACATGAAAAGATAAGACGGGTAGATGAGATCATGAAAATACAGCAGGAAATCTCATACGGACTGAATCAATCGCGTATCGGGAAGGTTCTTAAGATAATTATTGACAGGAGGGAAGGGGATTACTATATAGGAAGAACCGAATATGATTCACCTGATGTAGATCATGAGGTGCTGGTTTCTGCACAACACCAGATTAAAAACGGAGAATTTTATCAGGTAGAAATTACTGCTGCCGAAGAATTTGACCTTTATGGAATACCTGTAGAAACACCGTCCGCTGATTAAGCCTCAAGTGCCTTTTTGTCCTTACCTTCTTCAAGTGCAGGTTTTTTCTTCTGTATCTTTATCTTTATCTCGTCTTTAGCTGCGTTAAGTCCCACACTCACATAGTCGCCCTCAACAAGCGGAGCCTTGATCATAACTTCCGCCATAGGATCTTCTAAATATTTCTGGATTGCCCTCTTTAGCGGTCTGGCGCCATAGTTGATGTCAAATCCTTTGTCGGCAATAAAATCCCTTGCAGCGTTCGATATCTTCAGATCATAACCGAGGGATCTTACCCTGTCATATAATCCCTTGAGCTCGATATCGATAATCTTGTCAATATCTTCCTTGGAAAGGGAATTGAACATGACAATATCATCAATCCTGTTAAGGAACTCAGGAGCGAAGGTCTTCTGAAGAGCTTTTTGCAGAATGCTTTTCGTCTGCTGGTCCCTGGTTGCTTTACGTGCGGCAGTTTCGAATCCCATGCCCTGACCAAATTCGGCGATTTGCCTTGTACCGATATTGGATGTAAGTATAACTATCGTGTTTCTGAAATCCACGCGCCGTCCCAGGCTGTCAGTAAGCTGGCCTTCATCAAGAACCTGAAGTAGTATATGGAATACATCGGGATGAGCCTTTTCTATCTCATCAAGAAGAACAACAGAGTATGGCTTCCTCCTTACTTTTTCAGTAAGCTGACCTCCTTCTTCATATCCGACATATCCTGGAGGTGCGCCAACAAGGCGGGAAACGGAGAATTTTTCCATGTATTCGCTCATGTCTATCCTGACCAGGTTATCAGTGGTATCGAATAGAAATTTTGTAAGGATTTTAGCCAGTTGTGTTTTGCCGACACCTGTAGGGCCCAGGAAGATAAATGTTCCGATAGGTTTATTAGGATCCTTTAGTCCGGCCCTGTTACGCTGTATGGCTTTAACAACCTTTGCTATCGCCTCATCCTGTCCAATCACGCCGCCCCTGAGTTCATCGCCCATTTTAAGCAACCTTGTGCCTTCAGTCTGTGCAATCCTCTGGACGGGCACGCCAGTCATCATTGCAACCACTTCTGCCACTTTCTCTGCATCAACAATTTCGCGGTTTACAGATAGATCCTTTTCCCATTTCTTCTTCTCAACTTCTATGGCATCAAGAAGATCCTTTTCCCTGTCCCTGAAACTGGCTGCCTTTTCAAAATTCTGGTTCTTTACAGCTGCCATCTTTTCCTGTTTGGTCTCCTCCAGCTGCTTCTCGAGCTCTAATATTCTCTCGGGGACAACAATATTTGTGATGTGCACCCTTGAACCGGATTCGTCAAGCGCATCTATGGCTTTATCAGGCAGATGCCGGTCGGATATGTACCTGTTGGTCAGTTTCACGCAGGCCTCAATTGCTTCATCAGTATAAAACACGTTATGATGCTCCTCGTATCTTTCCTTGATATTGTGAAGTATATTGATAGTCTCATCGATAGAAGTAGGTTCTACGAGTACTTTCTGGAATCTTCTTTCAAGTGCACCGTCTTTCTCAATATGCTGGCGATACTCATCAAGTGTTGTGGCACCTATGCACTGAATTTCACCCCTGGCAAGAGCAGGTTTGAGCATATTTGCCGCATCGAGAGAACCAGTAGCACCTCCCGCGCCTACAATAGTATGTATTTCGTCTATGAAAAGTATTATGTTATCATTTTTTGACAGCTCGTTGAGAATAGCTTTCATCCTTTCTTCGAATTGCCCACGGTACTTCGTTCCGGCAACAATCGATGCTAGGTCAAGTGTAACAACCCTCTTGTTAAAAAGCACCCTGGAAACATTCTTTTTTACTATTCTCATGGCGAGACCTTCAGCAATAGCCGATTTACCGACACCAGGTTCACCGATCAGCACAGGGTTGTTCTTTTTACGCCTCGACAGTATCTGGGCCAGGCGTTCTATTTCTCTTTCTCTGCCAACAATAGGATCAAGCCGTCCTTCATCAGCTGCTTTGGTGAGGTCGATACCAAAATTATCCAGTACCGGGGTCTCGGAAGATGGCTTCGATGATGAAGATGAACCCGATTGCCCTCGGCCCGAGCCACTTCCGTAGTTCATGCCTTCCTCATCCTCTTCACGCGGAAAGTCAGCCCTCGCCGATGGGGTACCGGCTTCAACAAGGTTCCTTACAACCTGATAATCCACATCAAGTTCTGACAAAAACCTTGAAACAAGGGAATTCTCATCTTTCAGGATGGCAAGCAAAAGATGCTCCGTCTCTATAGTCTCGCTTTTAAGAGCTTTAGCTTCCAGATATACGAGTTTCAGAATCCTTTCTGTGCTTCGCAATAGCGGTATAACAGCATAATCTGCTACCGGAACAGGGTTTTCGACCTTAATGCTTTTCTCTATTGATCCCTTGAGGACAAGCAGGTCTACCCCGGCATTCTGCAGTATATCGATAGCTGTTCCCTCACCATCACGTAAAATCCCAAGGAAAAGATGCTCCGGACTGATATGACTATTGCCAAGTCTTATGGCTTCTTCCTTGCTGTAACCCAATATATCCTTTACTCTCTGTGAAAACTGTGAATCCATATTTTATATTTTCATTCTCCTGACAAACCACTGCAAGCCATTTTGTCAGCAATCACCAGACAAAAGTACAGATTTATATTTATCAAAGGTAATTTATTATCAATTTAATATACGGCAATAATTATGCCCAATTATAAACACCGAATGTTAAAAATTATCCCTTGAAAAAGCAAAATAATACCCAAATTATCACTATTTTCGTACGTCAAAATAAAAATAGCGACAAAGAATTGCAAGCAACTAAATGACAACAGTTTATGTTGGAAAGAGAGAGGATATTAAAAGTAAATATTGAGGAGGAAATGAAATCAGCCTACATCGATTATTCGATGTCGGTGATAGTGTCGCGGGCTCTGCCGGATGTCAGGGATGGATTGAAGCCGGTACACCGAAGAGTATTATACGGAATGTTTGAACTTGGAGTACTTTCAAACAGGACATATAAAAAATCAGCAAGAATAGTAGGGGAGGTTCTGGGGAAATATCATCCGCATGGTGATTCATCGGTGTACGAGGCAATGGTTCGTATGGCCCAGGAATGGTCACTCAGATATCCACTGATTGACGGGCAGGGGAATTTCGGATCTGTCGACGGAGACAGCCCTGCAGCTATGAGATATACTGAAGCGAGACTCAGGAAAATAGCTGAAGAAACTCTTTCTGACATTGACAAAAACACTGTCGATTTCCAGCTCAATTTCGACGACTCGCTGGAGGAACCCACAGTACTGCCAACACGGATACCAAACCTTCTTATCAACGGGACATCAGGAATCGCAGTGGGAATGGCAACGAATATGCCACCACATAACCTCTCAGAGATTGTTGACGCCACCGTGGCATACATCGGGAACAGGGAAATTACCACCGAGGAACTGTATACGTATATAAAAGGTCCGGATTTCCCTACTGGCGGCATAATATACGGTGAGCAGGGTATCAGGGATGCATGCGAAACAGGAAGGGGCAGGATTGTAGTAAGGGCAAGGACAGAGATCGAACATACTCACTCAGGCAGGGAATGTATTGTCGTCTCGGAAATACCTTACATGGTCAACAAAGCTGAGATGATCCGGAAAATAGCTGACCTTATTAATGAGAAAAAGCTTGAGGGCATCTCTTATATTAATGATGAATCTGACAGGAAAGGAATGAGGATCGTCATCATCCTCAAAAAAGACGCAACAGCAAACGTTGTTTTAAATAACCTTTACAAATATTCACAGCTACAGACTGCTTTCAACGTTAATAATATTGCGCTTGTCAAGGGAAGGCCCAAAATGCTCAATACAAAGGAACTTATAGAGAGTTTCGTTAGCCACAGGCATGAAATAATACTGAGGAGAACAAGATATGAGCTGGAACAGGCTGAGAAGAGGGCTCATATACTTGAGGGTCTGATAATTGCCAGCGACAACATAGATGAGGTCATTGCCATTATCAAGTCTTCGCAAACTCCGGATATGGCCAGGGAAAGGCTCATTGAAAGATTCAATCTTACAGAGGTACAGGCCAGAGCCATAGTTGAAATGAGGCTGCGCCAGCTGACAGGCCTTGAACAGGAAAAACTACGTGCCGAGTACCAGGAACTGATGTCACTCATTGAGTACCTGAAGAGTATTCTTGAGAGCGAAGACCTGCAGATGAAGATTATTAAGGATGAGCTTCTTGAAGTTAAGGAAAAGTACGGTGACGCAAGAAGAACTGAGATAGTCCCGAATGCCGAAGAGTTTAATCCTGAAGATTTTTATGCTGATGATGAAATGGTTATCACCATTTCTCACATGGGATATATAAAAAGGACACCTCTTACAGATTTCCGCAGGCAAGCCAGGGGAGGTATCGGTGCAAAAGGCAGCGATACAAGGGATGAGGATTTCATCGAACACCTTTACGTGGCTACAATGCATAACACAATGCTTTTCTTCACCAGGAACGGAAAATGTTACTGGTTGAAAGTTTACAACATCCCGGAAGGAACCAGAACATCGAAGGGCAGGGCAATTCAGAATTTACTCAGTATTGAATCAGACGACAGTGTAAGGGCGTTTATCAATGTTAAAAACCTTAATGACGAAGATTATATAAACAACAATTATATAGTACTCTGCACAAGGAAAGGGATAATAAAGAAAACTTCGCTTGAAGCTTATTCGAGACCCAGGACCAGTGGTGTTAACGCAATTACGGTGAGGGAAGATGACGAACTCCTGGAAGCGAGAATGACAAATGGTAATCACCAGATCATGCTTGCTGTAAAATCAGGGAGGGCGATCAGATTTCCCGAATCAGGAGTAAGACCAATGGGAAGGACAGCTTCTGGAGTACGGGGTATAAAACTTGCTGCGGAAAATGATGTTGTCGTCGGTATGATTACAGTGGAGAATAAGGAAAAAGACATACTTGTTGTATCGTCACGAGGATATGGAAAACGCTCTGATATAGAAGGTTACAGAACAACAAACAGGGGAGGGAAGGGTGTTAAAACAATTAATATCACTGAGAAAACAGGTAACTTGATTGCACTTAAGGATGTTACTGATAATGATGACCTTATGATTATTACGCAATCAGGTACCACGCTAAGAATACCTGTAGGTGAACTGAGAGTAATGGGCAGGGCAACTCAGGGCGTAAGACTTATAAATCTGCGGGAAAATGACACTATAGCTTCAGTAGCCTGTGTCTCTGTAAATGAGGATGATACTATAGGCGACATAGCAGTCCCTGACGAAAAATAGTTAAAAAATGTTGAAAATGGCAAAGAATTTGACGTTTAATAAGTATTGTTATAAATTTGGCAAAAATTATACTTCAATTAAATCAATGATCATGAAAAAGTTTCTTTTATTAGTATTAGCGATATTTGTTACACTTGGAGCCTCCGCGCAGATGGGGAAGGTGAATAGTGCGCTGAATTATATTGACCAGGGCTTGCTTGACAAAGCCAAGGAAGCACTGGATCAGGCTCTGGTGCATGATAAGTCGAAGGATAATCCGAAAACTTACATGGCACTTGGCAAATTGTGCCAGGAGTCTTTCAGATCGGAGAATCCTAAATTCAAAGCTTTTTATAAGACACCTCTTGAAGACGCTTATAATGCATATGAAAAGGCACTGTCACTGGATTCAAAAGGAAATATTAAAAAGCAGCTTAGCATCAGCAATACATATCTTTTGCTGGGCAACGACTTCATTAACCAGGGAGTTCAATGCTTTGAAGACCAGGACTATGAGGGAGCTCTGAAGGCATTTGAATATAATATCAAGGTGGCTGCCAGTGAAATCTATGTAGGCGTAGTTGACACAGGTATCTACTTTAATGCCGGCTTAGCAGCATTCAACGGTAAAATGTACGACAAGGCAGTGCCATACTTTCAGAAATGCGTTGAAATGAAATATGAAACTGTCACCCCGTATTTCCTCCTGTATAATTGCTACTCTCAGCTGGAAGACATGGATAAAGCAGAAGCCATACTAAAGAAGGCTTTTGAAGACTATCCGGAAAACCAGGATGTGATACTGAATCTTGTAGATTTCTATATGAATAACGACAAGATGAATGAGGCTTTCTCATATCTAAACATGGCAAAAGAGAAAGATCCGAACAACTACTCGCTTTTCTGGGCTGAAGGAGTGCTGTATATGAAACAGGAAAAATATGATGAGGCCATAGCCGCCCTAACAAAATCAATTGAACTTAAGAGCGACCTGTTCGATACTCAGTTCAACCTGGGGGTCTGCTACTATAATAAGGCTGTTGAAATGTTCCAGGAGGCTAACGAGATAATGGATGTTGATAAATATAATGTAGCTTTAGCAGAAGCAAACAAGGTTTTTGCCAGTGCAATTCCTTTCTTCGAAAATGCAAATGAAATTAAACCCGATGATATGGACAGCCTCAGGAATCTGAAAGAGCTCTATTTCAGGCTCAGAACTGTGAACCCTGAATATCAGGCAAAATATGATTCAATTATGCAGAAACTGGGTGGCAATTAATCTTAAACAATAATAAATCATTATTTCAGAATATACCGCAGGAGGTGCTCAGCAGAGCACCTTTTTTTTTGATAATTATTAATAGGGGACAGATTAAGAGCACATCTGAAAACGAAATACTTTAATTAGCTGTGTCCGTTAAAAAGAATCTATTTAACATAATATTAATTATAGGCAAATGGTTGACAAATTCTGCCCCCGAATCCTCCTTTAGATTCGGGGTTAACATAAAATCAGATATAGCGAGCGCGCAGCGGTCCTATATCGGTACCGATTTTATGTTAAAAGAATTTGCGGTATTATTATGCCGTTAAGTCTCTTAAATAATTCTAATCTGAATTTACAATCTGCGAACTACCGTTAAACCGGTATAATTTGGTGCTTGCCGTATAGCGTTCAATTGTTCCTCACCGGCATTAATTTCTGCGAAAGAACCTGATTTTGCATCTTCCTTAAGAATCAGATTGATTATCCGGTGCCTTACGCCATCATCGATCTCACTAAATTCAGCCTCATACGACTTTTTATCAAATACCTCAATCTTATCAACAGCATCAGCGGTAAGGTTTTTTGTTGCTACCTTTTTATCACTTCCAAAAAACTCTTTTCCATCAACCAGCACCTTAACTACATCTTCCCCGAGTGCCTTTATATTGCCTGCCAGGTCAACCTCAATACCTGGAATTTTTGTTATTAGATCTTCAACTTTGGAACGTATTCTGAAACAACAACTACCTCACCTAATTTACAAGTCCAAATAAGAACCTTTTTCCCAAGGTCCTCTCCCCTATCTGACGGCACATTTATTTTTTCAGTAATTGCCCGGGCTCCAACATCTGGTAAAAATTAGTCCCTGAATTAACCCTTTTAGACACCTAAACCAGCCCGGATATTCAATATTTACTCAAATATAGCGAGTCCTCTCCATTTTTCTTCAATATTGTGATAGTTGAGCTGGATGATGTTATCTTTATTACCGTATATTATCGAAAATTACCAAACAATGAAAAATATCCTTAAAATCCTGGGCTTATCATTTCTGACAGCATGTTCAGCAAGCCATGATACAAAGATCTGTGAATGGCGCGGTGCTGACCGTACCGGTATATTTCCCGAAACAAACCTTCTGAAGGAATGGCCCGCTGACGGTCCAAATGAAACCTGGGCGATAAATGATATTGGTACCGGTCAGGGTTCTCCAGTTTTCATGGATGACAGGCTTTATATAACCGGCGAAACAGACTCTATGACAGTGCTTTACTGTTATAACCTGGATGGCAAACAGCAATGGAACAGCATATTGGGAACAGAATGGATGACGACCTATCCCGGCACAAGATCGGCCCCTACGATCGCAGGAGACCTGATTTATCTGGAAAACGGAATGGGTAATCTCTACTGTGTAAACAGGCACACCGGAAAATTGGTATGGTCAAAAAGTAGTAAAGACGATGCCGAAGGTATCCTCACCCTTCATGGGATGACCGAAGCTCCAGTGATTGACGGCGACAAGGTGTTCTGGGTGCCCGGTGGAAGTATAATAAATGTTACCGCACTTAATCGTTTCACTGGTGAAACTATATGGTCATCAGAAGGTTTTACTGAAAGGTCGGGATACAACCAGGGGAACCTTATAAAACTTCCTGAGCGGAATATCTTCGTGACCTTCTCTGCTTATCATCTTATGGGCTTTGATTCCGAAACCGGCAAAATGCTATGGTTTCAGGAACAGGATAACACTACTCCTGGAGAAAGGAAGATTGGACTGGGTGATACTCATGCAAACAATGTGATCTATTCGGAAGGAGCCATTTACTATGCTGCAGGAGACGGTAATTGCGGTGTAAAACTAAACCTCTCTCCCAACGGTACCAGCATAGCAGAAGCCTGGCGAAATAAGTACTTCGACAGTTTCATGGGAGGAATAGTCAAAATAGGTAACTACCTGTATGGCGGTGGAACAGCAAAGCCTGAATTGCGATCAGTCGATGCAGGAACCGGACAAAGTATCGACTCATTGAGAATTGGCAGCGGGGCAATAATAGCTGCAGATGATATGATTTACTACTACTCACAGAAAGGTGACCTCTACCTTATCAGCTATGACAGTGGTAAAATGCAGGTAGTAAGCTCCTTCAGGATCAAAAAAGGAACCCGGGAGCATTTCTCCCACCCTGTTATTTACAGGGGAATCCTGTACCAGAGACACGGGAATGTGCTGATAGCCTATGATATAAGGGAGAAGTAGGTGCTGGGTGCTGGGTGCTGGGTGCTGGGTAAAGAGAGTCTGAAAATGAACGGTTAAAGAATACATTTAAAAATCTGCTAAATCTGCGCGATCTACGGAAAATATTATTCAAAATTTCGGATTTCCGACTTCCGACTAATATCAGCGATTGGCTTCTTTCCCCGGAATATAGGTCCTTTCTGCATTCTTTTCAATATCGTCCCTATAGAACGATACATCCTTGAAAATTCCCTTAGTGTACATAAGAGCCTGATCATCAAAATGCTCGGATTCAGGATCACCGCTAAGGCCGCCGGCCAGGATGCTTTTTGCCTTTATGCTGTCACCAAATTCAACGACAGCAACAAAGCTATTGCCGCTGGTCCCGTACATTTTTCTGGTTCCTGGATACTTCCTGGCGGCAAATGATGCCAGTGAACCCCACTGCGACGAAGCAAAGAAAACAGGCAGGCTTGGTTCTTCATCATTGAATTTCTGAACAATATCACCATTTATCCGCTGGTAACGATTCACAGCACCCCAGTGTACCTCCCAGGTACCGAAATCGTTTACAAGTTCATTGACAGCCTCTTCAATGGATTGAATCATATCACTGCCTGCAGCCTTTTTAGCGATATAATCAAATATGGTTCCTCCTTCAGGTATAACTTCGTTTCGCACTTTCCCAAGCATCTTCTGACCCCAGTACACTGCCAGCGTTGTCGGAACTGAATTTTCAGAAAATCTCATATCCCAGCTTCTTAACTTATTTATTGGCCCTGAAAGCCTGCTTCTTAAAACCGGATCCGATACGTTCGACTCATCAAAAGCCCTGACCAGTGCCGGGATTGTCTTTTCAAATGCAGGAAGATAGGAATCGTAAGCAGTCTCAAGCAGTTTTTCCAGTGTAAAACCGCTGCTATCTTTAAGAACCCTAACTGCATGGATTCCCCTCGGATTTTCAGCATCAGGAGCCATATAGGATGGATAATCCCCCCTTTGCGGGCTATATTGTCCGCATGCTGTAAAAGGTGTTGAATTACAGTTCTGTATCCAGCCGTTAGGAGGATTAAGAATTGTTATCATTTCGTCAAGATCATGAAGTCCCTTCCAGTCAGTAGCTGCATTACTGCCGTCAACTATGCCATCCCAGTCAAAGTGAGTGTCTCTTACCGGCATGAAGTTCCCGTGGAAATACGCAATATTGCCGTCAGCATCAGCGAAAACCGTATTATTTGAAGAATTGGTTTTCAGCTCCATCGTTTCCCTGAACTCATGATAATTATGGGCTTTTGTCCTCAGAAATGACTGAGTCAAAGCCTTTACATGATCCTTCATCAGGCTTATGGTTACCCATTTCCCGTTTTCTTCCCTGATAACCGGGCCGTGTTTACTGTAATACACCCTGATAATCCTGCCCGGGTTAGTCGAACCATTTTTTTTATATGGCAGCTCTATTGTTCGTTCGGTAAAAGGAATCAAATCATCGCCATGCCTGTAGAAGTATTTCCCGTCTTTTTCCACAACTGTTTCGTAATAGTAATCTATAGCATCAGCGCGGCTCGAGGTATGCATCCAGCCGCACTTGTCATTAAATCCCTGGTAAATGAAAAATTGTCCCCAGGTTACAGCACCATAGGCGTTGAGGCCTTCCTCGCTGACAACATGAACCTCTGTCCTGAAAAACAATGACGTATGCGGGTTTATCAAAAGTAAGGCTTTACCATATTCGGATAATGAAGGTGCGATTGCAAAACCGTTTGAACCATCCGGCCTTTCTTCCTGCTTAAAAATATCTGCTCCAGGAAAGCGCATGTCTGCAAGAGCAATCTCAGGTTCTTCATCACTACCGTAAAATGTCCTGAGGTCGGCAGGAGAAATCCTTTCAATATCGCCACCTATGGATCCCTCCGAAAATGTAAGAGCCATCCATGGCTCAAACCTGGTGATAAGCTTTGGTTTTACTTCGGGATGCCTGTACAGGTAATAGTTTATTCCATCGGCAAAGGCGTCCAACAGGTTTCTCAACCATGGAGGACTCTTCTCGTATTCCCTCTTAACCTCTTCAGGATCAATATAAAGTTTCATTCTGAGGTCGGTGTAAATCTCCCTCTCACCTTCCACTTCCGCCATCCGGCCCATAGCATTTATGTAATTAACCTCCACCCTGTTGAAATCATCTTCACACTGAGCATATAATAATCCGAATACTGCATCGGCATCGGTCTTACCATAAATATGCGGAACGCCCCAAATGTCTCGGATTATGGTGACCCTGGAAGCCCTTCTTTCAAGTCTTGAAAACTCATTTTCTTGATTTTCAGAGTTATTACAAGCTGTCAGGGATAAAAACAGTAAAATTGATAAAGAAAAAACGGAACTTAAGAGATTTTTTTTCATTAAGGATCAATTTTATTTACAGAGGAAAAAAACTTATCTGTAACCCAATGCAGCATAGCCCACCCAGTGACATTTTGTAGCTATGGCTGTCCGGCCCATCCTTAAATCATCGATAGGAATATGCCGATTTGTAATGCTTGTCGAATAACCCACAAAGCTACCTTCAATAGCCTGTGAATCATTCAAATAATAAGATGTATATAAAGCTACCGGAACTGAGTACCTGCCACACCATGTCCACTTATACTCATGAAAATCACCGGACTGGATTGTGTAAGCGGAAAAGCGCCTGAACTCTTCGGGACTGACACTTCCTTCAAGGCAGTTACTAATAATCTCGGCCTCCAACCCTCTTGCTTTTTCATTACCGGCATCATCACATCCGAAAGGAGCACGATCCTCTCCTCCCCAATCCTCATTCCCGTAATGAACAGCATCAGTTGTAGCAACTATTGCATAATCTTTACCCCACGTCCAGCCATTTTCAGAAGCCACTTCCATAATTGCACCGGCAAGGGCTTTACCACATTGCTCCATCCTGCCGAGACTCATAGCAGGAACCAGAATCGGGACTATTGATATATCATGGTTAAAATACTGAAGGAACGGTATAAGTGATTCAAGTGAATGTTCGACATTCTGCATTGTATCGCTGATAATCGCAAAGGAATTCTGTAACCTGGAAAAGATATCTTCCCTGATGCCTGAGACGGGCACATCTCCCCAGGGCCCTTTCCAGTGGGTATGCGAATCAAATACCAGTGAATCTTCTATGCCAAGCTGGGCTGCTTTGTGGGCAACACCGATAAGAATAAGATTATCTGCTTTTATATTCTGTAGCAATTCGGGATACAGTCTTCCCACATATGTATAATCATCATGCGGACAAATAACTGTCTTCCAGGGCTCTGCCACATCTTGCTCCCATCCCTGCCTTACTATCCGCGCCATTACAGAGTCCATCTGCCAGCAGTATTGAGCGAAACCTACCGTATCAATAAGCTGCCTGATATTTGATGCTGAACGATCTTCTTTCATGCTTCGTCCGCATGAAAGCAGTATGAATGTCAAAAAGACAATGCATGCAGTAAAATACTTCTTTCTCATTGCAAATGAATAAAAGTAAAGATATCACGTTTCTGCTAATATTTCAGTCTTTACCTCTTTCCTGGTGATAAAAAATGTTAATTGCCGAACCAGTAAGTGAACATTTTTGTTTACTATATTTGAATGCAGCAAATATTAATGTTAATCCGATGACCGCTATAAAGAAATCAACGCTCAGTTTTCTGGATTCTCTGGCACAAAATAACGAAAGGGAATGGTTTCATAATAATAAGGCATCCTATCATGAGGCAAAAGAAAACTACGAAGCCATTGTCACGGAGATAATTGCCATAATAACTGATTTTGATCCCATCCTGAAAGGTCTTGAGGTGAAAAACTGCATGTTCAGAATCAATCGTGATACACGTTTTTCACATGACAAGTCACCCTATAAAACCAATTTTGGTGCATTTATTGTCAGAGGAGGAAAAAAGAACAGCGACAGGTTCCCGGGCTATTATATTCATATTGAAGCTGGTGAAGCCATGATAGCCGGTGGTGCATACATGCCTCCTGCTCCCTGGCTTGCAGCAATAAGAGAGAAAATTGACGAGGAACCGGAGAGATTCCACGAAATTATTAATGCTGGAAAATTTATCAGGTATTTCGGATCAATACAGGGCGATAAGCTCAAAAAGGCACCAAAGGGATATCCAGTTGATCATCCTGATATTGAACTCCTTAAATATAAGAGCTTTCATGTAATGCATTCCGTACCCGACAAAATGCTTCTCGACGAACAGTTTGTAGATTATGCCGGAGAGGTCTGCAGGGCAATGAAACCTTTTAATGATTTCCTGGCAGAATATTAAAACCTCATTTACATTGCCTCTCGCTGAGGGCAAATATTATCATTTCAGGATTATATAGAAGAAAATTGCTGTGAAATGGCACATGGATCCAGCAACAACCATAAGATGCCATACCAGGTGATGGTACCTGAACCTGGTCACCTTATAGAACAGTATACCCAGTGTATAGAAAAGTCCTCCCAATACAATCCAAATGAAACCCGCCAACGGCATATTCTTAAGCACTGAACCGGTCAGGAACACCACTATCCATCCCATACCTGCATAAAGTATTATATCGATCAAAGCCACCCCTGACTGAAACCTGTTTGTCCTGGCAGTTACCCTGAGGATTCCGAAAAGAGCCAGCCCCCATTCGATCCCGAACAAGACCCAGCCCAACGGTCCTCTGAGAACAACCAGGCTTAAAGGAGTATAAGTACCGGCGATCATAAAAAAGATTGCAGCCTGGTCGACAGCAAAGAATGAATCCTTGGTCTTTCCTTCAGGAAGCCAGTGTGCAATAGTTGAAGACGTATAAAGAAATATCATTGATACACCGAATACTGAACAGCTTACTATATGCCATGCAGTACCCCGTATCGAGGAAAAAATGATCATCAATACCAAGGCGGCAATCGACAGTAATGTACCGGCCAGGTGTGATAATGCATTTGCAAGTTCCTCATTACCAGTAAACCTGTCGGTTTTTGCCTGTATAGTCGTCATAATGAATCCCGTTGTTTTTCGAATTTTATATGAAAATATTCTACAAATATACTTTCAAAATCATAACCTGGAAATAAAAATTCATTATTACTGAAAATTTCATATATTTCGTCATGAAATTTAAATACTTATTTATGAAAAAGACTATTCTCATCATCTTCCTTGTAGCTGTAGCTGCAACATTTGCATACGGACAGCTTGAAGTGGGGAAAAAAGTTCCCGAATGGGCTTTCCCCGATGCTGACAAGCAGGAATATACAATGAACTCATGGACTGGAAAGGTTCTGCAGGTAAACTATGTTGACCCCGATGAACAGGATCTCAATGAGCCATTCAATGAAGCCATTGACAAGGCTGTCGACGTTGATAAGAGGATAAACAAGGAATACTTCAAAGGATTTGGGATTGTGGATTGTAAGTCAACATGGAAACCGGATGGTCTGATAAGGATCATTGCCGGCAGGAAGGCCAAGAAATATGATACGACTATCCTGTTTGATTATGATGCAAAGCTTCAGAATTTATGGGGGCTTCCTGAAGACAGTTACAGTGTTGTGATAGTAGACAAGGACAGGGTTTGCAGGGCACTTTACAAGGGCAAGATACCGGATAGTGAGATTGAGAAAGTGATCCAGCTTATTATACAGCTGACAAAGGAATAATATGCTGGGAAGGGCCTCAATCAGGCCCTTCTTCATTAATATCTGTTATATCTGCCCCAAGCCTTGCCTTTAGCTTTTCGATATCGTGCTTCATTCCTGCCACTGTCTGGATGAGTTGTTTTTCAGGTAACACCGGATCGGGCAGTTCGTTGCTTATATAGTTAATAAACCTCCACACTTCCTTCACCTCGCTGGCATACACCTCGTATGGTTCATAAACAGGATTCAGAGAATATAATATAAACTTCCCGTCTTTCATGATATTATTTTCAACGATCTTGAACACAATTCCGTCGTCGAGGGTAAAAATAATGTATCCGTTTCCGCTTTTTATATCCATCCAGTCCTGTACAAATTCCCCGGTGACCCACGAGCCATCGGGTATCGGAAGCATTGAATCGCCCTTCAGCTGGAACGTCCGGTATTTTCTTTTGTCTGACAGGAATGGCAGCCTGAAAACAGGCAGCTCCCCGATATATTCCGGGTCTGCATACCCTGTTGTATAACCTGCCTTTGCCTTCTCGGATACAAGCTCAATATTTTCGGTATTGTCAGCTCCCACTGTAGTTGCAAGAACTCTCAGGTTACTGCCCTTTATATATACATCATAACCACGTTCAAGCTCCCCCATCTGGCTTTCGGACAACTTCGAAAGATCGATCTTGAGCATAGTGTCGATCGACATATTGAAATACCCGGAAAATGAAATAAGTACATCAATCCCGGGTTGGGCAACACCGTTTTCATATCCGCTCAGGGTGGAACGTTTCAGGTTAAGGGAATAGGCAACCTCGTCCTGGGTCCTCCCCTTCCTTTTTCTTAAAATTTTTATGTTCGACGTGAAGTACATATTAAATATTTGATTATATTGTAATCATAGTATTGATTAATTTCTAATCAAAACTAAAACATATTTCTGAAATAAACAAGAATATGTAAATTTTTTAAAATAATCTCTGTGTGGCTCTGTGTCCTCTCTGTTTCACTCGGTGCAAGTTTTCCCGGTTACACAGAGTGACAATGAGGCGACACAGAGGAGCAAAGAGATGGTTAAAAGATATGTTCACAGCGGGAAATAACAAACGATCCATCCTCCACCTCGATCTTGACACGTTCTTTGTGTCGGTGGAGCGGCTCAAGAACAGCAAACTTGCCGGAAAACCTGTCATAATTGGCGGCATGTCGGATCGTGGTGTTGTTGCCAGCTGCAGCTACGAGGCGCGAAGCTTCGGGGTCAGCTCCGCAATGCCGATGAAGCTGGCCCGTAATATGTGCCCCGATGCAATTGTCGTTCGCGGGGATATGGAGATGTACAGCAACTATTCAAATATGGTTACGGATATAATTGCCGAAAAGGCGCCCCTTTACGAAAAATCATCAGTTGATGAGCACTATGTTGATCTCACCGGCATGGACAGGTTCTACGGGTGCGCCAGGTGGGCTCATGAGCTGCGCGGATCAATAATCAGGGAGACAGGACTACCGATCTCCATGGGACTTTCAGTCAATAAGACAGTTTCCAAGATAGCAACCGGAGAGGCGAAACCAAACGGTGAGAAAGAGGTACAGAAAGAGATAGTCCTCCCCTTCCTCGACCCGCTCTCGATAAGAAAGATCCCTATGATAGGGCAAAAGACATATCATACGCTGCGGTCAATGGGTATTTCCACCATATATACCCTCAGAAGCATACCGCCGGAAATGCTCGAAAAGCTTATGGGCAGCAACGGGCTCAACATATGGAAAAAAGCAAACGGCATAGACACCACACCCATAATAAGCTATTCCGAACAAAAATCAATAAGCACCGAGCATACCTTCGACAGGGACACAACCGACCTGGCAAGACTGAACCAGGTGCTGGTGAGCATGGTGGAGAAGATAGCATATGAACTGAGAAAACAGGAAAAACTCACATCCTGCATAACTGTCAAGATAAGATACTCCAATTTCGACACCCATACTCTCCAGAAACGCATACCCTACACGTCATTCGACCATATACTTTCAGATATAGCTAAGGAACTTTTCATCAGGCTTTACCAGCGACGTATGCTGATAAGGCTTATCGGGGTCAGATTCAGCAACCTTGTAAGGGGCGTGCAGCAACTCGATATGTTCGACGATACTCCTGAAAAGGTAAACCTGTACCTGGCAATGGACAGCCTCAGAAAGCGTTTCGGGCGAAATGCGGTAAAAAGGGCTGCCGGGGTAATGACAATACATGAAAGAGAGGAAAAAGCGCTTAAACAACTTGAAAACGCCCTTAAAGAGCAGGAAATGATGGAAGAAAGAATTAGGAAGTTTAGAGTGCACTAGAGTTGGAAGTGAGCTAGAGTTGTTATAATAGAAATACAACTCTGACAACTCCAGGCACTCCAGGCACTATAAATATGTTTCTCAACTGCCACTCATACTACAGCCTCCGCTATGGCACCATGACGATGGAGCAACTGGTACAGAACGCGGTCTCGTACAGGGCTGATGCCATCGCCCTAACCGATATCAACAACTCTACAGGGATGCCTGAATTCGTGAATGAATGCAGAAAGAATGGCATTAAACCCGTTACCGGTATAGAATTCAGGAGCGGCAATGAGCTGCTGTTCATCTGTATTGCACGAAACAACGAAGGGATAAGGGAAATCAACGATTTCCTCACAAATCATAATATCGGAGCGGAAAATGCCAGGTTCCCTGCACCAGCATTCAGTAACTCCTACACGATATATACCCTTAACAGAATACCAGGGAGAAAGCTGTTCGATAACGAACGGATAGGGATAAGACCCTCTGAAATCAACATCCTCCTTACACTCACTGGCTCAGTGAAACGTGAAAGAATGGTGGTACTCCGGAGTGTAACTTTTTCCTCTGCAGAGGATATTTTCATACACAAAAGCCTCAGGGCCATCGACAATAACATACTTCTCAGTCATCTTAAGCCCTGGCAATGCGCATCGGGAGATGAGTTTTTCATAACACCGGAACAAATCACTGCTGCTTTCTCGCAGTACCCGGAAATTGTTCAGAACACAAAAAGACTTCTTGACGATTGTAATATCGATCCCGACCTCCACAGTATCAAGAATAAGAAACTCTACTCTGCAAGCCGCTACGACGACAGGCTGCTCCTTGAAAAACTGGCCTGGGACGGCATGGTTTACAGGTACGGAAAGAATAACAACGAAGCAAAGAGCAGGATCAGTCACGAGCTTTACATTATCGACAAACTCGGATTCTCTTCCTATTTCCTCATAACATGGGATATTGTAAGATATTCTATGGCACGAGGATTCTACCACGTTGGCAGAGGAAGCGGGGCCAATTCAATAATTGCTTACTGTCTGAAAATAACTAATGTTGACCCCATTGACCTGAACCTTTACTTTGAACGGTTCATCAACCCGAACAGGAGCAGCCCGCCCGACTTTGATATTGATTATTCATGGAAGGAAAGAGATGAAGTGCTCGACTACATCTTCAAAAGATACGGCTACAGCCATACCGCACTTCTGGGGACAATTAATACCTTCAGGGGTAAGTCAATTGTCAGGGAACTAGGTAAAATACATGGATTACCTAAACAGGATATTGATGACCTTATCGACAACCCTTCATCCGAAAACAACAGGAATGAAATAACAGATTTGATATTTTCCACCGGCCTGAAGATTGCTGATTTTCCAAATATGAGAAGCATCCATGCCGGGGGAGTACTGGTATCTGAAGAGCCGATTACATGTTATACAGCACTTGATATGCCGCCCAAGGGGTTCCAGACCACCCAGTGGGACATGTATACGGCAGAAGATATCGGTTTTGAAAAGCTTGATATACTGAGCCAGAGAGGTATAGGCCACATTAAGGAAAGTACCGAGATAATATCGCAGAACAGGGGCATTGATGTGGATGTTCACGCAATACAGATCTTCAAGAAGGATGCAAAAGTAAAAGAGTACCTGAGAACCGGTGAAACAAAAGGATGTTTCTATGTGGAGAGCCCGTCGATGAGGGGGCTTCTGCAAAAGCTCAGGTGCGACAGTTACACCACCCTTGTTGCAGCTAGCTCAATAATAAGGCCAGGCGTAGCCCGTTCAGGAATGATGCGGGAATACATATACAGGTTTCATAATCCTGATAATTTCGAGTATCTGCATCCTGTAATGAAGGAGCAGCTGGAAGAAACTTTCGGCGTGATGGTATACCAGGAAGATGTGCTAAAAGTCTGTCATCATTTTGCAGGGCTTGACCTCTCCGATGCCGACACGCTGAGGCGGGCAATGAGCGGTAAATACAGGTCAAAGCAGGAGATGCAGCGGATTGTTGACAGGTTCTTCACAAACTGCAGGGAGAAAGGATACAGTGAGGAAGTCACAAGGGAAGTATGGCGCCAGATAGAGTCTTTTGCCGGATATTCATTTTCCAAGGCCCACTCGGCATCTTATGCCGTTGAGAGCTTCCAGAGCCTCTGGCTTAAGGCAAACTATCCTCTCGAATTCATGGTGGCGGTTATAAACAATTTCGGAGGTTTCTACAGGACATGGGTATACGTGCATGAAGCAAAAAGATCCGGTGCCAGCATTGAGCTGCCCTGCGTAAATAAAAGCAAGTATAAAACCACTATTTATGATGCAGATATTTACCTTGGATTCATCCATATCACAAACCTGCACGACACCCTTGCTCAATCTATAGAAGAGATCAGGGACCACGACGGGCCATTCAGCGACCTGAACGATTTTGTTACAAGAACAGGTCCGGGACTTGAGCAGTTAATACTGCTTATCAGGGCTGGTGCTTTCAGGTTCACAGGCAAGAATAAGGCTGTACTGCTCTGGGAGGCACACATGATGATCAACAGCAAGAAGCAGGAATGTTCAAAATCGCTCTTTTCCCCTCCTGTCAGAAATTTCTCACTCCCAAAACTGGAACAGGGAAAAATCGAAGATGCATATGACGAAATCGAACTGTTCGGATTCCCCGTCAGTATAAGCTGGTTTGATATGCTGGAAACATCATTTCGCGGTGACATAAAATCAAAGCAAATGAAAGATAATATCGGAAAAAAAGTAAGGATGGTTGGACACCTTGTCACTGTCAAATATATAAAGACAGTTAAGAATGAATGGATGAACTTCGGATGCCTGATAGACAGTGAAGGCAGTTTCTTCGATTCAACCCATTTTTCCAGGTCGCTGAACAATTACCCTTTTAAGGGAAGTGGTACCTACCTGCTTCTGGGCAGAATTGTTGA
>CAZQRQ010000050.1:0-21899 GCA_964595725.1 uncultured Rikenellaceae bacterium
CAGTTATAGGGCTTCCTGGTGAGAGCTACAGCCACACTGACATCAATCCATCCAGCCAGTATGAACAATAAAAAAACTGAATCAGGGATTGGTATTGGGATCAATACCAGAATCACGAACAACAGCGCTAATGCAATTCCTGAAATAATCAGAGCTTTTGTCAGTCGGTAGTTAGGCTCCTTTTCTACGGTATTTTCCGCTTTAACCTTCATTCAATATTATTATGCAAATAAAGTTAGGTCAAATTCAGTTAAACAGCAATTTTTTGTTTCTTACCTGTTTACAACATCTTTGATTCGGTTTTATTTCAATAATTAATCTTTGATATACCCCTCCTTTTTGGTAAATTTACTAGATTGTACCCATTTATAAGCTGTTTCTTACATTGATCTGAACTCTTTCCTCTCTAGAAAAATGAAAAGCCCAGGCTTAAAAGAATCCCGGATTGATAATCTAAACCTGAACATCTGGAATAAGCGGTTTGGTAATTCACTGGAAATCGCAGGTGAAGCTGAGAAAACCCTGTCTGCTGCCAGGCAAATAAGATATGAAAAAGGGATTGCTTATGCCAGCCTCAACCTGGCTGCCTTGAATTTTTACCAGTCTAAAAACGACCTGGCCCTCAAATACCTCACTGAGGCCTTCCTTTGGTTCAGTAAGAATACAGCTGAAAAAGGATACCCAAGAGCGCTTCTTCTCAAAGGTAATATATATGAAAGCTTTGGTGATTATGAGAAGACTCTGTCACTCTGGCTCGAAGCACTTAAGATATCCAGGAAAACAGGCGACATCGAGTCGGAAGGTGAGTCATGCAGCCAGCTTGGGCTTATATATTCGCGACTGTGCAACTTTGATAAAGCCCTTGAATACTTCCGCAAAGGACTAAAGATCAGGGAGGAACTGGGTGATGAAAATGCGGTTGCTTCATCGCTTAACCGGATAGGTATGGTGCTGCGGCAGGTAAAAAAGTATGATGAATCTCTTGAATATTATTCACGGAGCCTGGCAATAAGGGAGAAAAACAGGCAAGAAACCGCTATACCATGGACGCTGCTGGGCATAGGAAATTCATATGAAGAGATGAAGAGGTATCCCGAGGCACTGGATCATTACGAAAGAGGAATGATACGCGGTGATAAAAGATGCATACTTCAGTGTCTTATGGGAGCCGGAAGGGTTCTCAGCAACCTGGGAGATGGTGAAAAAGCAGAGGAGCGGCTTCTGGAATCACTTAAAATGGCACAGGAGCTAAAATCCCTGGTACTGGTTGCTGAAGCTCATGACGCTCTTGCAAATCACTATGAACAGTCCGGAGAAAATGATAAAGCCCTGAGGAGTTTTAAACTTCACCTCAAAGCACGGGAATCCTACCACAGTACAGAAGTACAGAGTAAGCTCAGTAATATAGAGGTTGCCCATGCTATTGAAAAATCTGAACAGGAAAAGGAGATATACCGGCTGAGGCATGTCGAGCTGAAAGAAGCGTATGATATCATAGATGAGAAGAACAAGGACATCACGGCAAGTATAAATTATGCCAGCCGGATACAGAGAGCTCTTCTTCCTGCTGCGAGAGAAATAAAAAGCCTGTCATCAAGACTGTTCATTTTATACATACCTAAAGATATTGTGAGCGGTGATTTTTACTGGTTTACGAAAGCCGGCAACAAGCTTGTTATAGCAGCCGGAGACTGCACAGGTCACGGTGTCCCCGGGGCCCTTATGAGCATGCTTGGGATATCATTCCTTGAGGAGATTGTAAATTACAGGAAGGTATCTGACACGGGAAAGATCCTGGATGAACTCAGGGACGAGGTTCAGAGGGCTTTAAAGCAGACAGGCAAAAGGGATGAGGCAAAAGATGGCATGGATATCTCCATCTGTATTATAAATCAACTTAAATATACTATAGAATATTCAGGGGCATACAATAGCCTGTACATGATTCAGAACAATGAGCTTTCAGAGTTTCAGGCCGACAGGATGCCAATTGGTATATTCGACCAGACCGACAGGCAATTCACCACTCAGCTGATAAAATATATCCCGGGAGACATTATTTACATGTTTTCAGACGGTTTCGCCGACCAGTTCGGGGGACCGCAATCTAAGAAATATAAATACACAAACCTGAAAACATTTCTCCTGAAGATTCATAACCTGCCTGTTGTGAAGCAAAAACACAAGCTGGAAAAGGAGTTCAATGACTGGAAAGGCAACTCACCGCAGATAGATGATGTTCTGATTATGGGTCTCAGGTTGTAGTAATCATAATCGGACTTTTTATTTTACCACGGAGAGCACGGCGAATTCTACGATAAGGAAGAAAAAATATCTTCGCCTCCTAAACAGACAGTTGCAGATTCTCTTTTTTGACAACTTCAAGTACTCCTGTCGTGCCTCCTGTTTCAAGATTTATGCCATGAGGAGCATTAGTCTTCCATGAACCACAGGTAAAATCAGGTACATCAATCGATTGTGCCCTGTTTGCCACTGACCATTCGCTAAGCGGTGCTATGACACTCCAGAGGGCACCATCGTATACGTCCTGGTCGAGGGGAAGTCCGTTTCTCAGGCAATCTATCATCCTCCAGTCCATTATAAAGTCCATACCTCCATGGCCACCAACCTGCTTTGCCATATCCCCTACCCGTTTCACGATCTCGGGAGTATATTCATCCGAAAGTTCTTTCATTTTCTCTTCGTTTACCCAGCTTTCGCCAAGTGCAATTAGCTGCCTTGGGTACTTTACCGCCAGTCCGCTGGTACCCTTAACCAGATGTATCCTGGAATAAGGATGTTCGGAAGAAACATCATGCTGTATCATAATTGTTTTCCCAAGAACAGTTCTGACGAAAGTAGTATTCAGATTTCCCCGGAAGCTGGAATCTTTCCAGGGCAGATAGAAATCATCATCTGCTACAAGTTCTCTTTCCCTTTCAGCCATAGTGAAATCGTTGGTCGACATGGAGGAAAGATAATCCATCCTGTCTCCCCTGTTAATGTTCAACACCTGGCAAATAGGACCAAGCCCGTGTGTGGGGTATAGATTCCCGTTACGTTTGGCATTTTCCTTTAGCCGCCACATTCCTGTATATGCACCATCAGTCTGCCTGTCGTTGTCAGGTTTCTTGAAGTTCATTCCAAGCAGGTTATGCAGGTATGCACCTTCACCATGTATGATATCTCCGAACATGCCCTGCCTGGCCATATTGAGGGTAAGCAGCTCGAAGAAATCATAACAGCAATTCTCCAGCATCATACAGTGTTTCTTAGTATTCTCGGAAGTCTCCACAAGCTGCCATGCTTCATCGACAGTACGGGCAATGGGAACCTCACAAGCAGTATGTTTGCCATTTTCCATTACGTACACTGCCATAGGTGTATGCCAGATCCATGGTGTGCATATGTAAATCAGATCAAGGTCAGGAAGTTCAACCATCTTCTTCCAGATGTCATCATCGCCAAAGAACTCCTTCGCTGCAGGTCTTCCGATACTCTCCAGGTATCTCTGTGAACCCTTTACTGCGACCTCCCTCAGATCAGCAAGTGCTTTTATCTCCACACCCTCTATATTACAAAGCCGCTGTACAGCTCCACTCCCTCTGTCGCCCAGGCCAACCAGGCCTACCCTTACTTCAGGTAACGGAGGAGCAGCATAACCCGACATGTTATACTTTTGTGTATGATTCTTTTTAACAGCTTCTATAACTTCCGGCATATTTGAATCAGTTGCCGAAGGTGTACGGCTCGTGACAAATCCCGAGGTCATTGCGCCTGCTCCTGCTATTGTCGCAGTTTTAAGGAAATTACGGCGATTACTTTTCATAGTCTGGTTATTTTGTGGTTGGAAACTGCAATTAGATTATGCAAATTAATATTTTAGTGATAAGATAGGAAAAGATTGTTGAAAATCTCAAAAATAAAAGGCCGTAATCCTAACGGAAAAACGGCCTTGCCTGACTATGAAAAATAAAACCTGACTGCTATATTCCGAATATTAAATACATTCAACGGGATTCTTTATCAAATATCCCATGCAAAAAGTACATTTTATACGAGCGAAGAATGATTCCAAATATTTTCTTATAGTCTCTCCCTTCCAGGATCTGAGAAGTCTTCTAACCAGCAGTGACGTAATAATTACTGTTAATAACATTTTCAAGATAATCTGAAGTTAATACACCTACACCCGACCAAAGATTTTTTCCATCCCTGAAAAGCATAAGGGTCGGAACACTGCGAATGGAATATTTATATGCCAGTTCCCTGTTGTCATCCACGTCAACCCTCAGGATCCTTATCTTATCACCCATCTTTGATTTTAATTGCTCAAGAACAGGTTTCATCATTTTACACGGGCCACACCATTCGGCAGAGAAATCAACCAGCACCGGTACCTGGCCTTTAATTAGATTGCTGAAACTTTCATTCATATTTCTTTTCCTTTTTAAATTTTATAGCAAGCTCCTCAATAAGTGATCCTGCCACATAGCCAACAGCAATGCCATAAAGAGTACTCAGATACCAAACAGATTTAATCACACATGTACCTGAGAGGCAGCCAACAAATTTCCAGTACAGGAATCCGCCGATTGCTCCTGCAAACAAGAAAATGATCAGTAATAGATGCTTCCTGGAAAAATCCTTCATAATTATAATTTGAGGCAAAATTCGCCACATTCATAATTATGGTCAGTGACTTAAGTCACACAAGGACTTATTTTTTAACAAGGGCAGTATAATCAACTGAATTCCTTTCAGTTATAACAAGATTATTCTTTTCAAGATTTCGTAATAACCTTGAAATGACTTCCCGAGATGAGTTAAGCTGCAATGCTATCTCCTGATGAGTACCCGGGTAAATTGTTTTTCCGGTTGACCTGTATCTTTCCTCAAAAAACCTAACAAGTCGCTCGTCGAGCTTTGTGAAAGCAATTGAATCTATTGCTTCGAGCAGTTCATCGAATCTTTTCCTGTAAGAATACATCATAAACTCCTTCCATGTACGGTATTCCGACATCCACTTCTCCGGTTTATCCACCGGAATTGTCAGTATGACCGAATCTTCCTCCGCAATCATTCTGATGTTGCTCTTCTGTAACCCCATACAGCATGTAAGTGTCATTGCACATATCTCCCCCTGGTTGAGGTAATAGAGTAGTAATTCATTACCACCTTCCGAAAGTCTTACGACTTTCATGCACCCGCTAATAACCATTGGGAATAACTTGATGTAATCGCCTTCTCCCAGGATGCTATCATCAGCCTTAAGGTTGTGCAGTACGGATACTGCTGAAACCTCCTCTATTAGTTCTTTTTCAAGAAATGGAAACGTTCTTTTGATAAGACCTGTATTATCCATCTGCGTTAAGTATTTTCTTATAAAATTCATGCACTTTCTTTGACTCATTATTCCAGTTAAGGAGCAAGGAAGCCTTAACAGCATTTTTTCCTAAGTATCTGAGATAATCCCTGTTTGCTTTAATGTTTTCGATCGCAATGACAATTTCATCAACAGTTATTTTGTTTATCAATATCCCGCAGTCATACTCTTTTATTATGCCTGAAATTTCCGGTAGACCTGATGCGAGAACAGGTATCCCTGCGGCTATATAGTCGAATAGCTTATTAGGAAGACTGTACCTGTAATTCAGGTTAGTATCTTTTTCAAGACTCATCCCGGCATCGGCTGCTTTTGTGTACCTCAAAAGATCATTCCCTATCACGGGTAGTATGATTTTTATCCGTGATTCCATGTGAAGTTCCTTTATTCTCTTTTTCAATATAGGAATTACATCTCCCGAACCCACAATAAGCAATGAAACGCCTTCGGTTTTTGCCACAGCTTCGACAAGCTCTTCAGCACCTTTATCAATATTTATACCGGCTCCCTGCATTATCAGTAAAAGATCTTCCCTTGTCACACCAAGGTCTTTGCGGCTGAAAGCTTCAATATCAGGAATATAAATACCTGCATTACGGATAACAACCGGCCTGACACCATATAATTCAGCGTATGCGTCTGCAATTGAATCGCTGACCGTAATCATATATTTTACACGAGGCAGTATTGATTTCTCGATCCTGGCCCAGATCTTTCTTACAAATGGCCTGTCGGTAAGCTCAGGAACACCGGTATAAAACTCGTGGGAATCGTAAACCAGAGGTATTCTTTTCAGGCGTGAGACAAGGTAATTTGGAAGTATGGTATCAAGGTCATTGGCAACCAAAAGGTCTGACCGGTGGAATAGCAGATAGAAAAAAAGCCGTAAATTGAAGAACGCGTAAAACAGAAATCCCTTTTTAAATATCATCCTGAGCCTGAAAGTCCTGAATGGAACTGAGCCTTTGCTGCAGTCATGGTCTTTCCTCCTTCCAACAATAGTTATATCGCAATCTAGACTCCTGACTACTTCTGCCATCTTCTGAACTCTCTGGTCGAAGCAGATGCAGTTTATGACTGAAAAAACAACCAGTGGCCTCTGCCTATGATCTCTCATCAGACAAATTTAGCAAATTAGCCCGATTTATTACATGTCAATATATCGTTGTGCCTTTGTAATGTTGAACCCTTACCTATCCATAATTGTTTTCAGTTCATCTACCTGTTTCTGAAGTTCTGTAACTGTCTGACGGAGCTCCTCAATATGTGATTGCTGCACTTTCATCGCTTCTACGAGAAGAGCTGTGATAGGTGCGTACTGCATTGAATAGCGATCGTTGTCAACACTGACCACCTCAGGTATGACTTTTTCTGCTTCCTGCCCGATAAAGCCCATCTGGGGGCCTTCCATTCCCTTAAAAGGTTCTTTCCAGAAATAATTTACACCTCGCAATGCCATAACCTTCCTTAAAGGATCCGTAATGGTAGTTATATCTCTTTTTAAACTCTCATCACTGTCATTATACCAGGCGGCATCACCTCCGGCAGTACCATTTACACATAATGTGCGGTTATTAGAATTATCAGCAGATGTGCCGTTTATTACAAGTCGGTCATTAGTAAAATCACCATAAATAAGTGGCACATTCGTTGTTGAGATGTCACTTTCTATTATCAGGAGATTGGAACCAGAAGCACTATAGCCAGCATTTTTTCCAATGAAAACATTGTAATCACCATTTGTGCAATTCCTTCCTGATCCTGATCCTAGATATACATTTCCGGCGCCGGAAGCGTGAGAGAATCCAGACTGGTAGCCCATGAAAACATTATCGTTGCCTGACTCGTGACTATATCCGCTACGATATCCTAAAAATGTGTTGTGGGCACTTTCAAGATTGGCATAACCCGACTCAGTCCCAATGAATACATTATGGCTTCCGCCCTTGAAAATGGCTCCAATATTACTATATCCGCTGCCTGCTCCGATAAATACATTAAAGTCTCCTCCTCCTGCTGCATTACCCGTGGTGGAAAAACCAGACTGGTAGCCCATAAAAACGTTTTCTCTTCCGTACTTGTTATTATGTCCGCTCTGAAAGCCAGTGAATGTATTGTATTGTCCCCGAGCTGAATACTGAGGGGTTATGTAGAGAAATTTGTCCGCATCTGCCTTGGCTCCATCAAATCCCCCGATAGCAAAACCTCCTTTGGTTGCTTTTGAATTACTGTTATCTATGTAGACCCTGACACTGTCAGAAGTAATCCGCAGGTATTCCTGACCCTCGTCTTTTGAAGGATCGATCCCTCCTATTGCAAAGCCTCCTTTTACTCCTTTTGCATCACCATCCGCAACATATATCCTGACACCTTCATTATAAACTACAAAAACTGTTTTACCATCTTTGTTCTTAACTTCGAACAGCGGTTCTTCCATACCTGGTGCATCTCCTTCAACAGTAAGCTTCTTAAGCGATCCGGAAATATCTCCGGCCATCATTGAATATGGGACTGACCAGAGTCTTGAAGATCCCATATTCTGCCAGCCGCTATTGTCAACTTCCGTTTTAATGAACTTGGGAGATACCGACCAGTCGATATCGGCAAACTTCGCCACTGTCGATGCGGCCTGCCGAGCTCCCTTACCGACAATTATGTTTAACAGACCAAAAGTGTTTGTGGTTACGTATGAATGTAGTTCCTTCCAGAAGACAGTGCCTCCCAGCGAATCTGACTGGATAGTTATCATAACGGGCAGAGGAGTGTTTGTGATAGGACTTCCAGACACATCCCTGGCGATTGCCTGATATGTAAATCCCTGTTGTATCTGGCCAAATGCGAAGGGCGCAGGGTTCAGGGTAAGAATTAAGAGAACAACAATTACCATAGAGACAGGTCTGAGACCTTTCGCTTCCACAGAAGATTTAGAGATACATCTTTTTTTCATGACAATAATATTTATAATACATATTTGAAAATCATTTGATTTAATGCATATGAAACAGATATCCTGAATTTATAATTATAACCTACCACAAAGCATGCCACGTCGACCCGTCGTAGACCTTCAGTTTATGATCGGATGAGTCGAAATACATCATACCTTCCATAGGGCTACCAGGAGGAGCACTCCTGGGTTCAAGCAAAAGGGCATCCCGGATTGATGTCAGCGCATTAAGTTTAAGATAATCATGATCAAATTCACCATAAATCAGCGCGCTATCACTGGCGGCAGAACTGTTTTCAATATATAGCCGGTATGATTGAGTTTCATTCATGCCGGCATTGTACCCGATATATATGCTTGAATCGCCAACTGAATTATTAAATCCAGCCCAGTTTCCGAGGAAGACGTTACCGCTTCCTGTTGTGTTATAAAATCCTGAATTTTCACCAAGAAAAACATTTCTGTTTCCCTCACTATTATATACTCCGGCAGCACGGCCCAGGAAGGTATTCCTTGAACCGTTATTACTGCCTTCTCCGGCAAAAGTGCCAATAAATACATTCCTGAATCCGGTACTGTTGTAGTTTCCGGTTTCTGTTCCCACAAATGTATTCTGGGCTCCTGATGTATTATGATAACCAGATGAATCACCGATGAATACATTATAATTCCCCGGACCTTTAAGGTTCAGTTTTCCATTAACAGTTACATCTGCATTGAATAATAATTTATCATTATCAAACTCACCATAAATCAATGCCCCGGTACTGTCATTCGCTGAGTTTTCAATATAAAGCCTGTTAGATCCCTTCTCATTCAATCCTGCATAATTGCCAATAAATACATTCAGATCACCGTTCGATTCCTGCCCTGCATTTATCCCAACATATACATTATTACTACCGGATGTGTTGTTTGATCCTGCACTCGTTCCAATAAATGTATTATTTTCTCCTGTTTCATTAGAAAATCCACTATAAGCACCGATAGTTGTATTTAAATTACCTGTTGTAGTATAGTGTGCAGATTCATGTCCAATAAAGGTATTGTTGCTACCTAAAGTATTCTCCGTGCCGGTCCTGTTCCCCAGAAAGACATTCCCAAGTCCACCTATATTATTTTGCCCACTGTTGTTCCCTATAAAGATATTGGAATATGTTGTATCGTTCATTATTCCTGCCCGGCTTCCAATATAAATATTGTCACTTCCTGTCCGGCTATTATAGCCTGCCAGCCTTCCAATAAATATATTATTATTGCCAGTTTGATTCCTTCTTCCCGCATAACTGCCTAAAAATGTATTCTCATTGCCTGATATATTATCTCCACCAGTCGATGAACCAATAAATACATTAGCAGTCCCGTCAATATTATTCCATCCTGCGATGCTTCCCAAAAATACATTGACCAATCCTGTTGTATTTGATTGTCCCGCCTTATCGCCAATAAATACGTTACTTCTTCCTTCAGTATTATCTCTTCCGGTCCCCTCTCCCACGAACACATTCCAGTATCCTGTAGTATTATTATATCCAGACGAGTCGCCGATAAATACATTTGAGTGACCAGTGCTATTGGTGTATCCGGCATAATTGCCAATAAACGCGTTTATATTACCTTCTGTATTATTGTATCCCGATTTATAGCCAATAAAAATATTGTTTTCACCGGTTAAATTCTCATGCCCCGAATTATTGCCCATAAAAATATTATTATTGGCGGTAGTATTGCTGAAGCCTGCATCCGTACCCATGAAAATATTGTCATTCCCTGTTGTGTTATTATACCCGCTGAAATTACCGAGTAAAACATTATTGGAACCTTCAGTGTTGCTTATTCCCGAAGCTCTGCCAAGGAAAACGTTCTGATATCCTGTCGTGTTTGCAAATCCCGTGTAATTTCCCACAAAAACATTGGTTATCCCCTCTGTGTTTGAAGCGCCGGCCGCCGTTCCAATAAAAACATTTCTGTTCCCGGTTGTATTTTGACTCCCGGCCCACAGACCTATCGCAATATTTTGAAATCCTGTCGTATTGGATTGCCCTGAGTTTTTCCCTATGAATACATTTCGTAAACCAGATGTGTTATAATATCCTGCTGAATCTCCAATGAAAATATTGTTGTACCCGTCATTATTGTTATACCCAGCCAGGTAGCCTAAGAACATGTTTGAATTCCCGGTTGTGTTATAGTAGCCTGCCTGATATCCCAGGAAGGAATTATATAATCCTTCTGTATTGGAATATCCGGCTCCCTGACCGATAAAATAGTTATCAGGCGTGAGCGAGAGGAAAGAATAATTGTCTTCTTTTGCCGGGTTTAATCCTCCAATGGCAAATCCGCCCTTAACTCCTTTGGCAGGGCTATTTACATATACCCGTGTGCTGTCGCGTGTAACCCTTAGATATTCCTCACCTCCGGCTTTAGCAGGAGAGAGGCCTCCAATCGCAAATCCTCCTTTAATGCCTTTGGCATCGCCGTCATCAACATAAATCCTGACTCCTTCATTATAAACCACAAAAACCGTATTGCCATCCTTGTTCTTTACTTCGAACAAAGGCTCATCCATTCCCTGATTAGCTCCTTCCACTGTTAATTTCTTAACTGATCCTGATAGATTTCCGGCAACCATTGAATAAGGGACACTCCATAGTCTTGTTGAGCCCATATTCATCCATCCATTGTAATTAACCTCTGTCATAATATATTTCGGAGTAACACTCCAGTCTATATCCTGGAACGTCACTGCCGTTCCATCCTGCCTGGCTCCCTTTCCAAGAACAAGTGTAAACATCCCGGTATTATTAGTGGTAACCTCCGAATGCAGCTCCTGCCAGATAATGGTCCCTCCAAGTGAATCTGACTGGATCGATATCTTAACCGGAATTGATTTATTTGCTATTGGATCGCTATTCGAATCACGCGCAATGGCCTGGTAATTGAACCCCTGAGGTGTTTGGCCCATGGCACAGGGTTCATGGCCCATGGCAAGAAGTATCAATAACAAAGCAACTGATCTGAGTCCTTTTAAAAAAATTCTTTTAAGAGGAAGTAGGTTAGTAAGTTTCATCATGATTATAACAATTAAGGAACTGTAAATACTAATTTATAAGTATGCTATTTTCAGGTAATTTATTACAAATGCAAATGCAAGTCAAGTTTATTTGACCAGTATAGTGAAATATGCTTATATATCACCTGATTTCTTTGACAGACAACCTGATAGGGTTAAATACAGGTTTTTACTATCCCCGTACTATGTATTTGAAAAGGGTAGTGATCCCGGGTCTCTTGCCCTGCAGTATTATTGCTGAACGGAATATCCTTGCACCCGCCCATACACACAGGACAGTAAAAATTATCACTCCTGCCAGTCCGACAATCGGCTGCCAGAGTGGTATTGTAACGGCAGTCGTTTGCCTGAGCATCATCAGCATCGGAGTCCAGAGGGGGAAAAGAGATAAACCTGTTGCCATTTTCCCTAGAGGATTTAAGATGATAGGCATCATAACAAAGAGGGGAATAATAATCGGAAGCATAACAGGAAACTGCATTGCCTGAGCATCCTTGGAATCGTTGCATGTTGCACCCAACGCCGCCATTATTGAACCGACCATTATAATGTTCATTAACATATAAATAAAGAACCATGGTATTATATGATACGGGATCATGTCTCCCATGTTCATTTTCCCGAGCGTAAATACTGCTCCACCTATGTATATTACTGAAGTAGTAAGTGACACACCAAGGCTTCCGATTACCTTACCAATCATGAACTCGACCGGAGTCACAGAACCCAGGAGTACCTCTGCTATTCTCTCACTTTTTTCCTCCATAACAGACGTCAGCAAAGGAACCGCGGTCATCATAAGCATCATGAACATAAGTAACATCAGAGCATAAGGGACAAAAATAGTCTGAAGCTCATCGGTCCTTTTGCCTTCAAGCACCTCCCCTGTTTTGGTATCCATTGAAGCCAGGCCCATTGGTTCAGCATTTACCCAGTAGAAAAGATCTGAAACAGATTTTTGATCTATACCGATTTCCATTAATCTCAATTCCCGGATCCGCTCATTAAGTATATTATTGATCCAGTTCCTGACATTATCTATTGCTGAATTTTCCCCATAGTAATATATTCCTGATTCTTCATCACCAGGTTTGGGATGTAGTACATGTTTACCTATCTGAATAAACGCATGGATCTCCTTCCTCCTTATCCTGTTGCTCAGGTCCACTTTCTGATGAGCCGGAGATTCTCCATCAGGCTTGACAAATTCAAAAAAATATGCCGGGGATATTTTATTACCATTCTCATCGATAATGTTATTACTGTTCCACGATTCCGCTCTGGCAGCAAGATAATCTTCAAACAATCCGGAATGGTCAATTACAGCTATTCTTTTGTCATTTACATCCACTTTATCTTTAAAGAGGGTAAAAACAATCAGTCCCCCTCCCATGAATACGGGAAGCAGTATCAGTGCAATGAGGAATCCTTTCGTCCTTACTGCAGCCCGGTATTCTCTTTTTGCTATTATCAGGGCTTTATTCATCTTTTTCTGCGTTTTCAGGTCTTGCAATTCTAATGAAGATATCATTGAGTGACGGTGATGTCAGCTCAAATCTGTACACTTTTGTCCTGGAGATAACAGAGGTTATATTTGCTGAGGATCAACGCCCTGTTCCATTCTCACTTCCTGCATCATGCCATAGTCATTGATCTTTTCAACACCCTTAATCCCCTTCAGGAAATCCAGCCCTGCCTCGGTATGTATCCTGATAGTATCCTGCCCATAACTTCTTTGTATAGATTCGAGCGTTCCGTCAAGAACTTTCTTACCCTTGTATATCATAAAAATAAAGTCACACATTCTTTCAGCCACTCCCATATCATGGGTGCTGAAGAGTATTGTGGAACCATTCCGGCGCATGTCAAGTATTACCTCCTTGATTACCTCTGTATTGACAGGATCGAGCCCGCTGAAAGGTTCATCAAGGATTATAATGGAAGGCGTGTTTATTACGGTAATAATAAACTGTACCTTTTGGCTCATACCTTTTGACAGCGTTTCCACCTTCTTATTTGCCCATTTTGAAAGATCGAACTTTTCAAGCCATAACTCAGCTTCCCTTGCAGGTTTCGGAACTCTTTTAAGCTCACCGTAAAAGGCAATCAGCTCCTTCACCTTCATCTTCCTGTAAAGACCTCTTTCCTCGGGAAGATAACCTATTGAATCCAGGCGACTTCCCATGTATTCCTTTCCCATGATCATTATTCTTCCTTTATCAGGATATAATATGTTCATTATCATCCTTATAGTTGTTGTCTTCCCGGAACCGTTCGGCCCGATAAAGCCATATATGCTTCCTCCGGGAACATGAAGCGATAGATTATCCACGGCGATATGGTTTCCAAAACTCTTAGTTACCTGTTCAAGTTCAATGATATTCATTCAGCTAAAATTAACTTGTGTTATTCTGCTAACAAGTTAAACAATAATGAATCAGATCTCCAAATTATTCGACAAACTGGCCATTTCAGACTATGTATAACATCATTTACAAGATTTATTGAATGTTGATCCTGTTAGTTTGTTTGATAGATTTAATACTTTTATAACAAAATATTTTTTATGATCCACCATAACTTCTCACTACGGGATTATAATACTTTCAGACTTGAATACAGTGCCAGTACCTTTTATTCATTCAGTTCTGAAACAGAAGCTCATCTGGAACTCAGAGACGATATCGAAACAAATAAGCCTGTCCTGATCCTTGGTTCAGGAAGCAATATCCTGTTTACAGATAATTATAAAGGGACAGTAATACATTCTGATATAACAGGGATATCAATCGAGGAAGAGACACCCGAAATGGTAATTGTTTCAGCCGGTTCCGGTGTCGAATGGGATTCATTTGTAGAATGGACTGTTAATAACGGCTTCGGAGGACTCGAGAACCTGTCGCTTATTCCCGGGTCGGTTGGTGCTGCACCTGTTCAGAATATAGGCGCTTATGGCAGCGAGGTAAAGGATCAAATAGAAAAAGTAAGGGCTATTGAGATAAAAACAGGAAGGATTGTAGAGTTCAACCATGATCAATGTGCATTTGGATATCGTGACAGCATCTTTAAGGGAGAACTCAAAGGAGCTTATCTTATCACCAGGGTCTTTTACAACCTTAACAAGCGGCCATCATACAATTTAAGTTACGGATCAGTAAAGGAAGAAGCTGAAAAGCTTGGTCCGGTATCACTCAGAACAATAAGACAGGCAGTAATCAATATACGGACAAACAAGCTTCCTGATCCAAAGATTATTGGAAATGCCGGTAGTTTCTTCATGAATCCGGTGGTCTCCGGTGAAGAAGCGGAAAGACTGACAGGAAAATATGAAAATATACCCGTATACAGGATTTCTATGGATGAAGTGAAACTTGCTGCCGGGTGGCTCATTGAGAAATCAGGCTGGAAAGGTAAAATGATCGGAAATACCGGAGTCTATGATAAACAGGCCCTTGTGCTGGTAAATTATGGCAACGCCACGGGTAAGGAGATATATGAACTATCTGAGAAAATCAGGAAGTCAGTTTTTGATGAATTCGGTATTTCCCTAAAACGTGAAGTTGAGGTAATAGGATCTATCTGAATATCTTTCTCCTGTCAAGTTCCCTCTGGTATTCCGCTGCATACCTGTTATGTTCTGCCAGCGTCCGTGAAAAATTATGGTACCCTGAAAAGTCGGACTTCGCGGCAAAAAACAGGTAATCATGTTTCTCAGCATGAAGGACAGCATCAATTCCATCGATGGTAGCACAACCGATCGGCCCGGGAGGAAACCCTTTATACTTATAGGTATTAAAAGGAGATTCAACTTCCAGGTATTTATTCAATATGCGGGTAATTGTGAAATCATTAAGAGCAAATTTAATTGTAGGACATGCCTGCAGGGGAATACCTCTTCTTAGCCTGTTCAGATATACACCTGCTATTCTTGGCTTCTCTTCCTGCTTGACAACTTCATCATCTATTATTGATGCAAGAATGGATACTTCGATCCTTGTCAATCCAAGAGAATCAACTCTCTTTTGCCGGTCCCCTTCCCAGAAGCGGTTGTACTCCCGGAGCATACGCGTATAAAACCCATATGGAGAAGTATTCCAGTAAAGCTGGTATGTATTTGGAATGAATACAGCAATTATGTTATCCCGTGTAAAACCATCCTGTTCATAGTTAGAAGGATCTGCAAGAAAACCTGCAATAGCTGAAGAGTCTGCTTCGATCTGCCCGCCTACCTTTGCAGCCAGATCATAAATTGTCCTTATATTATTGAAGGTCACATTAACCGGGATCTGACTGCCAGATCGCAAATAGTTTATGAGCCTGTTGTAACTCATATCATTTTCAAAAACATAGCGCCCGGGTCTTATATGATTACTGTAATTTTTGTTTTTTGCAACCCATAGCAATATCTTATTATTCCTGATATCAAATTTGTGATCCAGTGTGTCAAGAACCTGCTCGAATGACATATCATCAGTTAAGAAAAGTGTCGTTTTATCACCTATTACCCTGATTCCCTTACCTATAAAGATTGTGTAAAAAAGAATAGCTAAAGCTATGAAAGCCAGTGATACAGTTAAAAGCAGATATCTGATCAGGATTCTTTTCATTAAGAGACGTCAAAGTATGCAAATATAACAACTTATATTTATAGTTTTTTGGTATTATGGTCTTTCAGTCTTTCCACAGTTAAAACCTGGATTATGAGCAACATTCTGACCTTACAGAACAGCGGTGAAGTCGTTTTTCCAGGCAGTAAAGCTCAATAGCCAAATCTCTTGTTTCCGGTAAGAATATAACCATAATAGAATATTTCCTACATTTGGATTTCTATTTTAAACATATTTGAAACATGTCACTATCAACATTATTTATCCTTCTCGGGATCGGACTGTTTACGGGATTTCTTGCCGGCATGCTTGGTATAGGTGGCGGACTGGTTGTCATACCTGCCCTTGTAATGATACTGGGCATGACGCAGCATGAAGCGCAGGGAACGAGCCTTGCCATGATGCTGCCGCCAATAGGCATTATTGCAGCATATAACTATTACAAGGCTGATCAGATGGATTTCAAATTCGGGCTGATACTTGCTGCAGCATTTATTTTTGGTTCCTACTTTGGGTCAAAAATGGCAATCAGGCTGCCTGAAGAGGTTCTGAAAAAAATATATGGCGTATTCCTGCTTCTCGTCGCTATTAAAATGCTCTTCTGGAAATAGTTTACTATTTTTACCATTGGTATAAAAACGTCTTCAGTGAAAGCACATTTCAAGAAAACCGGGTGGGTTTATTTGCCTATATCCATTATTGGCTGGATAGTGGCCTTTTTATATGTAGCAATATCGGTTTTAACCCTTGTTTCGATAGACAGCAGATACAATTCACTTTACAACAGCCTCATAAGGTTTTTCCCCTATTTTATGGGATTTTCGGTGCTTTATTTCTGGATAGCTTCCAACTGCAAAGGCAAAAGTGATAATTAGGGAATTGTACTACAATATACGCCCAGACCTTTCCTCTCTTGTTGCATCCCTGAATTCATCTCTCCAGCTTTTAAAGGATATCCAGCATTTTTTAATTCCAGGGGTCTGGTCCTCTTGATTAGCAGGATAGCCAATTAGTGTCGATCCTGAAAATAGTAAAGGCGAATAACACAAGAATAACAACCATATACAAATGCCTGGCAGATGATCCTGAGTTCCATAGTACATTTTATTCTCTGCCCGTGGTTTTCATGGCTGCTCAATTAATGGTCAATAATGTAAAATATAATGATATGTTTCTTTTAATGCAATGTTAAAGAATGACTGGAAAACAGCCTTTTTGTCTAATAAAAATTTACATACCACTCCTGAAAATGCTTACGACCTATGGTTTTTTCGTGAGATAAATCCTGCCTTTTGATATCCGCTCAATCCTGATTTCCACTGTTGTCCCTTCCTCCGGGAAAAAATTCCCGGTTCCAGGATACACTTCTATTATATTACGTTGCCTGTCAGAAACATATATTACCCTGGTACTCCTGCCTTTCCTGTCCGTTACCGTCTTATCTCCTATTATGAAAAAACTATATTTTTTCCCCTCCGCATACAAAGGATTTCTTGGCTCCAGGAATATCCTGCCCATGCAATTAATCCTGTCAATTCTGCATATGATTGTTCTGCCCGGTTTTATTTTGTAATATGAATAATACCTGACCGGTATCAGGTACTTTTTGTTATCAGGGCCAGTAAGCACGTAGTGATTGCGGCCTTCGGGTGATATTGTTTCTTTCTCCACATAAAACTCATATTCGCTGCCTTCAGAAAGCTTCACCATAAAATACAAAAGAGATTAATATAATGGCCCCAGGATTCTTGCCAGCGATTCTTTGTACCTGGAAACACGTTTTCGTGATTTCCATTCTTCATGAACAACCAGGCGGCTTTTTGACACATCATTCTGAAAGACCTGGAACAGCCTTCTGACAAATTCCTCATCATAAATGAGTGCAGCTATTTCAAAATTAAGGTCAAAACTTCTCATGTCGACATTAGCCGAGCCAACAGATGCAAAAATATTATCAACCAGAATATATTTTGAATGATTGAATCCATCATTATAAAGGTATACTTTTATCCCGGCCTCGAGGAGTTCTTCAATATATGATAATGTATTCCAGTAAGCAATAACAGAATCAGACTTGCCTGGCAAAATCATCTGGACATCTATTCCACTCAGCGAGGCCGTTTTCATAGCATTAAGTACAGACTCATCCGGTGAAAAATATGGAGTTGAAATGTAAATAAATCTTTTTGCTGTTGCTATTGCATAGAAATAGACCTGCATTATATTTGCCCAGTCAGAATCGGGTCCGCTTGAAGCCATCTGTATCCAGCATCTGTCATAATTCATGTCTATTTCACGTCCATCCAGGCCTTCTGAAATAAGATTTCCACTTACAAAATACCAATCCACCGTAAAGACAGTATTCAGCATAGCCACGGCCTCACCCTCAATTGCCAGGTGTGTATCCCTCCATTTCCCGATACCAGGCATCCCTTCAAGGTACTTGTCGGCAATATTAAGGCCTCCGACAAAACCATAATGCCCATCAACAACGACTATCTTACGATGGTTCCTGAAATTAATTTTACTTGTCAGCCAGGGAAAGCGAACGGGCATAAAAGGGAATATCTCGATCCCTGTCTGTCTCATTTTTTTAATAAGGGAATTGCTCAGGCTCCAGGATCCTACATCATCATAAATTATCCGCACCCTGACGCCATTCTTGGCCTTTTCCATCAGTATCTCACAAAACCTCCTGCCAAGCTTGTCAGACTCAAATCTGTAAAATTCCATATTAACAAAACTGGTGGCTTTTTCAATCGCCTGCAGCATTGCTGGAAAGGTCTCTTCTCCATCGGTCAGTAATTCAACCTTATTGTGTTCAGTAAGAGCAGATTTGTTATTATTCAGCATCAGCTTAATCAACGGTATCTTTTCTCTTAATGCTTCACTTTCATGTGATAGAAGCCTGGGGAGTACACGTGCCTGCCTGGCTGAAAGGATGCTTAAACGTTCGAGGTCGCGGATATTCTTCCTTGAAAAGATCTTCTGCTTCCTGTAGTTCTGGCCAAAGAAGACATACAATATAATACCAAGCACAGGAATAAGAA
Organism: uncultured Rikenellaceae bacterium; assembly: GCA_964595725.1. Lineage (GTDB taxonomy): Bacteria > Bacteroidota > Bacteroidia > Bacteroidales > VadinHA17 > LD21. The sequence continues at coordinate 19,064 of CAZQRQ010000050.1, forward strand.
GTATTACAAGAACCCAGGATAATGTTTTTATAGGTGACCTGTTTTCAAAAACGATCATCAGGCATACAAAAATGATTGAAATAAGATAAAGGATTATCACTATACCCTGCCAACCTGAAAATCCGATATTGAATAAGCCAGTCATTAACGTCCTCCGATAACTATGTAAAAATAAAAAAACTCTCCTTTATGGGGAGAGTCTTTTACTTAAATTATTCCAGATCCGTTAAAACATCAATCCGAGACTCACAATAAACGACGGTTGTCTTTGGTCAAGAGCAAAGGTCTGACCGCCAATTGTAACTGCATCACCGAATTTTTCACTGAGACTTCCGCCATACCTTGCATCAATAGTTAGTTTTTTGAAAAGGTCGAAGCCAATTCCTGCCTGGTAACCAAAAGTTGCTCCTTTGTAAAGTGATTCAAAGTCGGGGTCTTCAATGAGGGCCTTTGGTGTACCTATCTGTATTGCGGCTGCCGGACCAGCATTAATTCGTATCGGGCCGATTTTTAAGCCCAGCAGTACCGGTATATCGAGCCTGTTAAAGGTCTGCTTTAGCAACTCTGTTGGATTAGAACCCTGTGTAACATTATATTCATAAGTATTTGAAGCAAAAACAACTTCGGGCTGGAGATATACTCCCAGTAGTGAAAGACGAAGGAATACTCCTGCATGGAATCCCCATGCAGCATCCTTAAGAGCTTCAATGTTATTGGATCCGCTTGAAAGATCATAAGTAGGAACGGTTGACGTAGCCGCACCTGCCTTTATCCCGAGATTAACCTGGGAGAATGCCGGAAAGGCAAGAAGAAATGCAAATAATAAAACTATTAATTTTTTCATCATCTTCTGTTTTTAAGTTTAAAATAGTACAAACATTAAACGCTAGAAACTTACGAAAGGTTGCATCAGTGGAGGATATAATTCATTTCTTCAGCCGAAATACACGGATATAAATCTATTTTTCAGCCAGTTCAGCAAATATTATTCTTTTCATCTCGTCAAATTCTTTCCTGTCAAAAAGCCTTGTCAGAAAGATGATTTTACCATTACGATTAACTATCACATTACGGGTTACCCCTGCTGACTTTTCGGCGAAGAGGCCAAATATATCAGCCCCCGTGTCAAGAGCCAGAGGGTAAGATATCTTCATGTCCGTTCTGAATTTTAATACCTTTTCGACCGGTTCATCCCTGTCAATTCCTACCAGAGAAAAATCCTTGTCTTTAAGCTGTTGCCATATTTCTTTTTCAATAAATGGCATTTCAGTCCTGCATACACTACACCAGCTTGCAGTGAACTGAAGCATCACCACCCTGCCTTTGAGATCAGAAAGCAGGTATTCTTTTCCACCTGCCTCTTTGATCAGGAAATCTGGTACCATGTCTCCAACCTTTACAAGATAACCCTCCGGATATACTGCCTGCTGACCATTGCAGGTGGCAAGCTGCATCATTAGTAACAAAGAAAACAGTGAGTTTTTTAAAAGGGTTCTCATAGCTTGAATTATTTTCTTCAAATATATTAAATAGTATTGTAACCATAATCACACGTTACGATCACTGTAGCCGAAAAGATTATACACCTACTGCTGAAGCACCCGGTAATAAACCCTGAGAGGTGAATAAAGGATACGTCCAAAGTAACGACCAGGTTCAAACCAGGATATCTCCGGATGAAATATAACACATACGGGGAAACAAAATAGACTTGTATCGCTGAGCTGGCATGATATTTGACTTTAAATATCTAAAATCATATGTCATGAAAGGATTATTATATGTTCTTATAGGATTGGTTATTTTATCCGGTTGTGCTGTCAGTAAAGATTCAGTGACAGCACGACAGGAAGAAAAGAGACTTCAGAAAGCGGCTGAAGTGGCTATGGTCAAAAAAGCAGTTGAATCGAGGCAATATATAATCAGGATGGACAAAATCTTCGTTCTGGGGGGAGCATGGTCAGATCTTGTACCCGATAACAATTTCCTGATAATAGACGGTGAATTAGCGACTGTAAGCCTTGGCTATTTAGGACGTTCTTTCGGATCAAGACCCATTTCAGGTATAAATTTTCATGGCAATACGGTCAATTATATCCTTGATAGCGACCAGGTAAAAGGCATTTATAACATAAAGGTAAGGATCAGGAAAGATAATAACAATTTTGATTTTTTCATTTCCATAGGTGCCAGCGGTTATTGCTCTGTTACAGTGAACAACAGTTATATCCAGTCAGTAAGTTATAAGGGAACTCTTGTACCTATTTCCAGATTAGCCGAGTACCGGCAGAATAATAATACCAGGCTTTAGATTTAGATGCGGGTGATCTTCAAACTTAGTTATTGATCACTGATAGTCAAGATAACCGATATTTTTTCTTAACTCCACGAAATCATCCTCCACTTCCCTGAATCCATACTCAAAGCAATACTGGAACCTGCTGCCGTCTTTCATCTCAATTATATGAGTAAAAAAACTGAAGTTGTAACCCAGTGCATACAACGCGTCTTTGTGTAACCTGGGTTTTCCCTCATCGATCATATCCGCTAAGATCCTTCTGTTCTTTCTCAGAAGACCATGTACATTCCTTACATAATTATTAGTGTCGCGGTTTAGCTTGTTGTTGTAGTTATTGCGACACTGGTCTGAACAAAATTTCTTATCAGCGCGACCATGCAGAGTATCGCCGCAATCGAGACATTTCCTTTCCACAGGAGTAAAGTTTTGATAAATATAGGAAAAAACGTTTACAAACGTTTACAAATGTCTATAATTGATTTCCAAGCGTGTATAAACATTTAGTTACCGATATGTATTCCCGAAAGATTTTAAGTT
>CAZQRQ010000051.1:0-21668 GCA_964595725.1 uncultured Rikenellaceae bacterium
AATCAATTCCTTTATTCTGTAGACCTACAGAGTTAAGCATACCGGAAGGAGTTTCAGCCATCCTGGGATACGGATTGCCCTCACGCCTTTCAAGAGTTGTGCCCTTAACAACAATTCCTCCGAGCCTGTTAATATCGATAAAATCCTCAAGTTCAGGCCCATACCCACATGTTCCTGAAGCTGTCAGCACAGGATTTTTAAATCTCAGCTTTCCAATATTAAAGCCCAGTTCTACCATTTCAGTTCATTTATGTTGAAGACAGGCCCTTCCACGCACGAGGTTACATTACCCCTAGTGGTGGTAACAACGCAGCAGAGGCATATCCCAATGCCGCATGCCATGAGGTTTTCCAGTGATACTTCACATGCAATATTTCGTGGACGGCAGTATGCAGCAACAGCTTTCATCATTGGATCGGGACCGCAGCAATACGCCCTTGTGTATGAATTTCTTTCAAGAACTGAGTGTTGGGTTACAAATCCTTTTTCACCTTCCGATCCATCCTCAGTGGTGACAAAGACCTCAGCAAGCTCACTGTATTCTTCATGCTCTATTATGCGGTCACTACTCCTAAAGCCCATGAGAATATCAAACCTGTATCCATGTGATTTTAAATATCTTGCCAGGAATAACAAGGGTGCAATGCCACATCCCCCGCCTATAAGGATTATTTTGTCGTCAGTACCGGGAAATGAAAACGAATTTCCCAGGGGCAGGATCAGGTTCAGGGTACCTCCGCTTGTCATACACGAAAGTTTCCTGGTACCCTTGCCAACTACCTGAACGAGTATCCTGATTGTATCTTCCTTAAAATCAACATCATGGATAGAAAATGGTCGCCTTAGAAAGGTTTCCTGACTATCCTTAACCAGTATTTGTACAAACTGACCTGGAAGAATGACTGGAAGTCTGGCCGGTGACTTAAGTGTCAGAACAAAGAAATCCCTTTTGATCTGCCTGTTTTCAACTATTAGAAAATCAAGAATTTGTTTTCCCATCCAGATTCGATTTGCGCAAAGATAATCTTAATGGAAAATAATAAAAAGCATTGCTGGTTAAATAATCCCAGCCAACTTTGAAATTACTATTCTCCCGGGAAATATTCCCTGAATGTATTATCGGGATAAAAACATACAATCCTCACACATCCTTTACTTAACCTCTGAATCTCAATAAGTTTATCTGATCTGCCAGTTTCCGGAATCCTTTTATCAGTTACTATATCATGTCCATCATCATCTTCTGATTCAATATCCTTACGCCCGGAATCATCGAATAGATTCATTTCCGCATCACCAGAGCTAATCTCCCCGCCACCTGAATACATAGATCCCCTGCCGAATAACAACCATTCAGCAGATATATAATCGTATTTCTCCAGCATTTTCAGAACAAAATCCAGGCTTGGATTATTCCTGCCAGATAATATATGGGATATACTTGATGGCTGAACACCAATTTCAGCAGCCAGTTGTGCTGAAGATTTGTTTTCAGATTTCAGGAACTCAAGAATTCTCTCTTTCATACGCTTAATATCTAAATTACAAATGTAATTATTATATTATTCACATATGTAATCTTTATGCATTACAAAGGTAACTTCCTACTCCAAGACTAATCGCCCATATGTAGTAACAGTGTATGTATGCTGTTGATATTGAATGTTTTAAATATATTTATTAAATGTAGTATTACTATATATTAGATTTGTAATATGCAGGCATATATTAACTTATGCGTTATTTCTAATTTGTTTTGAAGCATGTAAGTACAATACAGCTAATATATTTATATTATTTGATTATATAAACTACTATATATACCTGGTAATATGTAATATATATATTTATTTCAGAGAATATATAAATAATTACCTGTGTAACAATACTAGTATATAATTATAATTACATATGTGAATTATGCTGGTCTTGTCAGTAATTTTATGGTTACATCTGTAACACTACTGGTTTTTCACAATCTTTCTCAATCTGACCAGGAATTTGTTCTTCATTTAAATGGAATTATCCTTATTATTTTTCATCTTTAACGGCTCTAACAGAATACAGAATGGCCAGGTCCAAGTTTTCTCTCCCACTCCACTACCAGATACTGATTGCATTGTTCGCTGGGGGATTTTTCGGATACTTCTTTAATACGAGCGTTATTTACACCAACTGGGCAGGAATAATTTTCCTGAGGGCTCTAAATATGATAATAGTGCCCCTTATACTTTGTTCCATCATCACCGGCGTTGCAAATGTGGGTGATGGATCAAATCTTGGTAAGCTTGGACTAAAAACCATGGGATTTTATGTTTTCTCAACGCTTTGTGCCATTATTACAGGCCTGGCACTGGTAACATTAATTAAACCGGGTGTAGGGGCTGAGCTGGGATTCAGCACGTTTGACGAAGGAATAGTGGTAGCTTCAGAAAAATTCGGAGATACACTTATCAAGATAATTCCGACTAACATCTTCGAAGCGTTCAGTCAGGGGAATATGCTTTCAATAATATTGTTTGCCATACTGTTTGGTTTTTTCATAACCAAGATAAATGAAAAGCCACGCAAGACAATGCTTGATTTTTTCAATGCTTCCCTGGATGTGATAATGAAGCTGACCATGTTTATAATAAAATTTACTCCACTCGGGATATTCAGTATTACTGCAAGGGTGATAGCCCAACAGGTGGATATGGGCAATGATGTCAGCGAAGTAATAAGCCGTCTCGGCATGTATTTCCTGACTGTTCTTGCCGGTCTTATCATTCATGCAGTGATAACACTTCCCCTGATGGTAAGGTTTTTGGGGCGTTCCAATCCGGTCAAGCACGTAAGGAATATGGCAACTCCCATTCTTACAGCATTTTCTACTTCTTCATCCAGCGCCACGTTGCCTCTTACAATGGAGGCTGTGGAAGTCAATGATGGTGTATCAAATAAAATTGCCAGTTTTACCCTTCCCCTGGGAGCCACGATAAATATGAACGGTACTGCACTGTACGAGTGTGTTGCGGTAATGTTCATTGCGCAGGCATATGGTATCAATCTGACATTTGGACAGCAACTGATAGTGGTATTTACAGCGTTGCTTGCTGCTGTTGGCTCCGCAGGGATACCAATGGCCGGTCTTGTGATGATGGCAGTGGTCCTTAAGGCAGTAGGACTGCCAATGGAGGGAATCGGACTGATACTTGCTGTGGACAGGATCCTTGATATGTTCAGGACCGCGATTAATGTTTACGGTGATACCTGCGCCGCTTTAATAATAGCAAAATCAGAAGGGGAATCCCTTAATATCTGATATTTCAACAGATTTTTTAGCAGTTGCACCCGCCTGAACAGTCTGAATGATCGTTCGGATTGCACCCTGAACACGAATGAGAGGGCGGATTAAAATCTTCCGGAGATGGTTCTGAAACATCAAGGATTTTTCCGGAAAAATAGAGATCCGTACCGGCCATTGGATGGTTGAAATCCATCCTTACCGATTCTCCTTTTATCTCAAGAATAGTTCCATTCAGAGGATTTCCCTGGTTATCCATCATGGGTACCTGATTACCGACCTTGCATATATTCTGATCTACCTTTCCTTCTACAAAAAATACCGAAATCGGAACATCAATTATCATCTCTTCCCTTCTTTCCCCGTATGCATCCTCAGCTTGGATCGCAAAACTGAACGGGTCGCCTGATTCAAGCTCCGAAATATTCCCTTCAAATGAAGGTATAAGCTTGCCAGCACCATAGAGGAACCGTAAGGGCCTTGAACTGTCTATTGTTTCAATAATATCACCATTTCCGTCATTCTCACGCAATTCATAAACTAGTGAGACCATTTTGTTGTTTTCAATTTTCATTTTTCCCTTTTTGAAGTTGCAAAAATACTGTATTTATTTTAGGATTCAAGACTCTTTTAAATGTAAGTCCTATAAAGCCTCTATACACTACTTATTTTCAGTCTTTTGAGGGGATGACCGGATCAGAAAACGAAACTGATCCTGAATTCCGGGTTACTGTACAGTTCGTACCCGGAATCTGTAAAAGCCCACAGCACCATTATATTTACAGAGGATCTTCTTCCCACCTGCTGACTTAATCCTCCTCCACCGAGTACAGTATTAACAGCGAATCTCTCAGGAGGAGGATTCACTCCTTTCCAGAAATCGGTTTTAAGGGCCAGAAGCTCGTCCTCTATATGGAAAAATATGCTCGTATGGATGCCAATGGGGATGAATTTATCGATATCCCTGAGCAGAACTACCTGCAGGTAAGTCCTTCCTCCAAAAATGTCCGTCCTCAGGTCATAAAACTTATAAAACTGGTAGCTGGGTCCAACTGCAACTGCTATCCTTGGTAAGATCCAAAACCCGATAATTGGTGTGACTTCTATGTCTGTTATTGTTCCAAGCTGCAGGGAGAAGCTTCCGCCATAAAACAGCCTTTCTGTAAAAGGAGGTTTTTCCTCTCTTGCCCTCTGGCCATATACAAACTGAGCTGTAAAAACCAGGAGTATTAATAATATTTTTAGCTTTTTCACCTTTGGTGCGATTTGGACAGTATGCATACTCAATTCATAAATCTAATTAGTAAATTTGGATTGTTATCATGCAAATAAACGAAAAAAAAGGTGTTTCTAATATACACTACATAACAATGAACATAATCATCACAGGAGCATCCAGGGGCATCGGGAGGGAAACCGCCCTTGCTTTATCAGAGGATAGCAGCCACAAAATTCTCATAACGGGCAGGAATGAACCTGAGCTTAAGAAAACTGCGTCCCGCGCACTGCATGGAAACCTAAATACTATTGTTTACGATCTGTGCGGGAAAGAATCCCTGATGGATTCGTTTGTAAATGAAATCAAATTGAATCTTACCGGGATCGATATACTCATTAACAATGCTGGATCAATTATTTCAAGGCCGTTCACTGAACTATCCGATAAGGATATGAGAGTTATGATGGATGTGAACTTCTTCGCCCCGGCGAACCTTATAAGGGCTCTCTTTCCTTCTTTCAATCAGGGAGCTCATATAATCAATATCTCGAGCATGGGTGGTTACCAGGGAAGTGCCAAATTCCCCGGGCTCTCATGCTACAGTGCTTCGAAGGCAGCATTGGCATCACTGACCGAATGCCTTGCTGTGGAATTTAAGAATCATGGTATTTTTGTTAACTGCCTTGCCCCCGGCAGTGTACAGACTGAGATGCTTAATGAAGCATTCCCGGGATATGAAGCCCCTGTTTCAGCAGAAGAAATGGGCAAATTCGTAGCATATTTTGCACTCAATGGCCATAATCTCTTTAATGGCAAAATATTACCAGTCGCAATGACAAGTCCTTAATTTATAGTAAATCAAACATATACAAATACATGGACTTTCCTGTTCATGTATATTCTTTTATTTCAGCCTTACCATTCAGTGCAAGAAGCCCGTTGAAAGCAAGAGAACTCAGTTCATCTTCACCAGGGTATACAACAATTTTTCCGATATACCCTACCATATCTTTAATCCTCTGATTATGTGATTCTTCATAAGCAAGGCCGCCTGTCAGAATAACAGCGTCAACCCTACCTTTAAGCACTGCAGCCATTGAACCAATTTCCTTCGCCACCTGGTATGCAACGGCATCTCTGATTAAAATGGCCTTTCCATTTCCGCTATCTGCCATATTGCAGACTTCCCTGAAGTTATTTGTGCCGAGGTAAGCTACCATACCACCCTTTCCTATTAGCATAGCTTTTATCTCATCGTTTGAATATTTACCGGAAAAGCAAAGTTCAACAAGCTGGTTTGAGGGTAATCCTCCTGCTCTCTCAGGTGAAAAGGGACCGTCGCCTCCAAAAGCATTATTGACATCAATAACCTTTCCCATGCAGTGAGCTCCTACACTTATGCCACCGCCCATGTGGGCAACAATAAGATAAAGATCCTCATAACTGTGGCCTTCAGATTCAGCATAATTTCGTGCTACGGCCTTCTGGTTAAGTGCATGGAAAATAGAGATCCTGTCCAGGTAAGGGTGTCCTGAAATTCTTGCAACAGGCTGTAATTCGTCAACCACAACAGGATCAACAATATATGCGGAAGCTTGCGGGAGATTAGTAGCTATATCGTCTGCTATCAATCCGCCCAGATTACTTGCATGTTCTCCGAGAGGTGAATTGATGAGATCGTTTTTCATTTTGTCATTGACAATATAGATCCCTGATTCTATTGGTTTAATAAGGCCTCCCCTGCCGACTACAGCTGTAATATCCCCTGGATCAATATTACGAGTTTCCAGTTCCTTAAGTATTAATTCCTTCCTGAAGCTGAACTGGTCAGTGATTTTATTGTATGGGGATAATTCTTCAGGCGAATGGTGCAGTGACTTCTCAAAAACCAGTTCATTTTCAGCATAGATTGCGAACTTGGTTGAAGTGGAACCGGGATTTATGACAAGAATAAGTCTTCTGTCCATAATGATATTTGGTGCAAATTAACAATAAATCAGACCATCATGCAGGCGAGAGCAAGACAGTAATACTTGGATTTCTCACTTTCGCTCCTGGACATTAAAACAACAGGTCTGGATGTGCCTCTTATGATCCCTGCCAGCTCACCGCCGGCAAATAACATAAGGGCCTTATAAAAAGGATTACTTGCCTCAAGTGAGGGAAAGAGTAAAATATCAGCATCACCTGCCACAGGAGTATCCACTCCTTTCAATCTGACGCTTTCACTGTCGCATGCCAGGAAAAGATCAAGCGGCCCGTCCATTATGCAGTTCTTTATCTGTCCTCTTTCAGCCATTTTACACATTACAGCATAATGCGAAGAAGATTCAAAATGACGGCTCATTTTCTCGGAGGCTCCTATAAGGGCTATCCTCGGCTTTTCAACTCCGAACCTGAAAGCCATATCTATTGCATATTCTGCCATCGAGACTTTCTGATCGAGGTCAGGCACAGGAATAACAGCCGGATCAGTAATGAACAGAAGCTTATGATATGCAGGTATCTGCAATGCTGCAACATAAGAAAGTACCGCACCAGGCAACATTATTCCTTTTTCCTTATCCATCACTGCCCTGAGGAATTTGTCAGTTCCCACAAGGCCTTTCATAACTATATCGGCTTCTCCATCCTTCACCATACGCACTGCCTCCCATGAAGCATCCGACTCGTTAACACATTCTATTATTGTGAAGCGGCTGTCATCGATCGAATTATCTGAGCAGACTTTTTTTATCTGCTGAGTATTGCCTATCATCAATGCCTCCACAAAACCTTCTCTTACAGCCATATGGACTGCTCCTACTGTATTCGGGTCCTGAGCCCATGCTACCGCAATCCGGTACTTTTTTTTACGGTCAGGTCCAAGGGCGACCATCTGATTCAGTGTACTGATCATTTTTCTAGTTTTTGCTTGCAGCGGCGGCAAGGATTATGCTGTCGTATTTGGCCTGTTCTGAATCTGATCTTGAAGTAAGGACAATAGGTGCTGATGCTCCGAGAATCATAGAAGCTACCTTTGCCTGTGCAAAGAAGACCAGTGACTTGTACAATACATTGCCCACCTCTATATCCGGCATAAGCAGGAGATCTGTATCACCGGCAATTTCGCTTCTTATCCCTTTATGCTGTGCACTTTCCAGGCTTATCGCATTGTCGAATGCCAGTGGCCCGTCAATCAGACATCCCTTTATCTGGTCACGCTGGTTCATTTTCGAAAGCAGGGCAGCATCCAGGGTGGCCACCATATTTTCATTTACCATTTCCACTGCACCAAGCACGGCCACCTTGGGAATTTCTATTCCCAGCTTATGAAGACATTCAACCGAGTTGTTTACAATTGCAATCTTATCCTGAAGATTTGGGGCAATATTCATTGCCACATCAGTCACTGCTATGAGTTTATGATATGTCTCAACCTCGAATATGGCTATATGAGAAAGAAGACGACCCGTCCTGAGGCCCCACTCCTTGTTAAGAACACATTTAAGAAGAGCTGATGTTCCGACCTTCCCTTTCATAAGAAGGTCAGCCTGCCTGCTGCTAACGAGCTTTACAGCCTTTTCCACAGCTTTCAGGGTATCGGGTTCGTGAACTATTGTCATACCTGATATATCAAAGCCATTAGCAGCTGAAATGCTTTGAATTCCTTCCCTGTCTCCCACAAGTACAGGCTCAATTATTCCGTCGACTGCTGCACGCATTACGGCACTTAACGACTGTTGATCATGGGCAGCTGCCAGGACCAGTTTCCGTGTAGGAAGATTGGCCACGACAGCCTTGAGATCTTCCAGTTTCTTCAACACCATATCGATCCAAATAAGTAAGTTAGACTTTAAGCTCCTCGACAATTCTTTTTGTGTCTGAAGCTATAACGAATTCTTCATTGGTTGGCACAATCATTACTGTCACCTTTGAGCTATCCTTGCTGATTATCACTTCTTTGCTACGTACACCCCTGTTTTTCTCCGTGTCAAATTCCAGGCCCAGGAAGTCAAGTTCTGTGCAGATATTCTCTCTAACGTCCCACCCGTTCTCACCTACTCCACCTGTAAAAATCAGAAGATCAACCCCTCCCATCGCAGCTGCATAAGAGCCAATGTATTTTTTAACCCTGTAATCATACATTTTCAGCGATAATTTTGCTCTTTCATTGTCGTCTTCTGCTGCTTTCTCTATTTCTCTCATATCTGAAGATACTCCGGATATACCAAGAAGCCCGCTATGTTTATTTATCAGGGTATTGAGGGAAATGTAATCGATCTCCTCCTTTTCCATAATGAGGGTCAGCACACCACCATCAATATCACCTGATCTGGTTCCCATAATCAAACCTTCAACCGGAGTAAGACCCATAGATGTGTCGACTGACTTTCCATCCTTGATAGCGGCGATTGAAGCGCCATTTCCGAGGTGACATGTAATGATCTTCTTTGATGCGTAGTCGCAATTCAGTATCTCACAAGCCCTTCTGGAAACGTAACTATGCGATGTTCCGTGAAATCCGTATCTTCTGATGCCGTACTTCTTATAAAGTGAATATGGGATCGCATACATGAATGAATAATCGGGCATAGTCTGATGAAAAGAAGTATCAAATACACCGACCTGCGGCACTTTGGGCAGCAACATCTTCATGGCATATATTCCCTTCAGGTTTGCCGGGTTATGCAGCGGAGCCAGATCGGCACAATCCTCAACTCCCTTTATGGTATTGTCATCCAGATAGCATGAGCTCTGGAAGGTTTCTCCGCCATGCACCACACGATGACCAACGGCATCGATTTCGTTAAGAGTCTTGAGCACTCCCCTTTTCCTGCTTATCATTATGCCCAGGATATATTCTATACCACTCTGATGATCAAGTATTTCCCCCTCCAGTTTCACGCTATCTCCATCATGTCGCTCGTTTTTAATGAAAGATCCCTTTAAGCCTATTTTTTCGACAATACCTTTTGTCATTACAACATTGCTATGCATGTCGAAAAGTTGATACTTGATTGAAGAACTTCCGCAATTAAGTACTAGTATTTTCATATAGTTTATTTTTCTTAGATCAGGTTAGACAAAATTGAATTAATTCTCAAGGGACGGGTTTTTGCCGGTCTTGATACCGTCTTTATTATAAACATAGAATCCCTGTCCTGTTCTCCTTCCCCATTGGTTAGCCCTTACCAGCTTCTTCAGCAATGGGGAGGATTTGTATTTAATATCTCCGAATTCATCGTAAAGGTTCTCACACCACCTAAGAATTTTATCGAGTCCAATCTTATCAGCCATTTCAAAAGGTCCGAGAGGCAAACCAAAACCCACCTTCATTGTTGTGTCTATATCCTCCATCTTCCCAACGCCCTCCATCAAGACCTCGCATGCTTCATTTATAAAAGGCACAATTAGCCTTGTACTCAGCAATCCTGGCGATTCCTTGACCGGGACCACGTTCTTTCCGAGCAGATTGGCAAACTTTATGGTATTATCATAAGCCTCCTGTGATGTATGCAGTCCCTTAACTAACTCGACCACCCGTGCATCTGCTTCCGGAGTAAGAAAATGAAAGCTAACACATCTGTCTTTATAGACGAGGTCGGCAGTAAGCTCAGTAATAACCTGTGTGGAAGAATTAGTAGCTATTATAGTTTCTCTGTCAACATGCTCTTCGATAGTCTTAAGGATTCCGGAACGGACATCATGGCTCTGTTCCCTCGTAGTTGATTTTACCGCTTCAATAACTATATCACATCCCTTTAAGTTAGCATAATCAGTCGTACCCTTTATCCTTGACAGAATTGAGAGCTTCTCTGAATTTGTCATACCCCATCTTCCTATAAGATGGTCCAGGTCTCTTGCAAGTTCGACAAAAGCCTGGTCAACCTTCTCCTGTGTCAGGTCAAGAAATATTACATCGAGGCCTTTTGAACTGACCATTCGTGCAATATTCTGACCAACAGTTCCTGCTCCCACTATTCCTACCTTCGAAAAGAGTGTCTTGGGCCGTGTATCTCTGAACAATGCGTAATCCTCAAGCTGTTCTAATGTATTTGACATTCTAATATTGTTAATTTATTTGTTTGTATATCCGGGTAAATATCGTTTAAATTTATTTCGAACCAGCTGCCTGGTTTGATGTAATGGCTATCATTGCTACAATATCCTTTACAGAGCATCCCCTGGAAAGATCGTTTATAGGTGCCGCCATACCCTGGAGTATTGGCCCTATAGCTTCAGCATGAGCAAGTCTTTGCGTCAGTTTATAAGCTATGTTTCCACTGTTAAGGTCGGGGAATATCAGTACATTTGCCTTACCTGCTATTATACTTCCGGGGGCCTTCTTGTTTCCGATAGATTCTATCAGGGCAGCGTCAGCCTGTAATTCACCATCAATCATCAGGCCAGGTTCCAGATCCCTTGCTATCCTTGTTGCGTCGACAACCCTGTCGACCATCTCATGCGAAGCACTTCCTTTCGTTGAAAAACTGAGCATTGCAATCCTCGGTTCAAAGCCGCAGATAGCCCTTGTTGTATGAGCTGTTGCAACGGCTATACCAGCAAGCTCCTCTGCAGTGGGGTTCGGATGCACGGCTCCGTCAGCATAAACAATAATACCATCCTCACCAAAACTCTTATCCGGCAGAATCATAATAAAAGCACCAGAAACAATAGATATACCGGGAGCAGTCTTTACATAATGGAAAGCCGGTCTTAAAACATCACCCGTTGAATGATCAGCACCGGAGACTTCTCCATCAGCATCACCGTTCTTGATCATCAGTACACCGAGGTACATTGGATCCTCTATCAGGAGAGATGCTTCGTCAGCTGTCATGCCTTTATGTTTCCGCAATTCCACCATCATATTGATATAGTGGTCTTTCTTATCATGTGCTTTCGGATCAACCAGTGTTGCTTTTCCAATATTCTTTAAACCCATCCTGTCAGCTTCTTTCAGTATCTCTCCGGGATTTCCCAGCAAAATAATGTTTGCCAGTTCTTCCTCCAGGGCTTTATCAGCCGCTCTGACAGTTCTTTCTTCATACCCTTCAGGCAATACAATCCTTTTATTGTATTTTTTAGCATTTAATTTGATTCTATCTAACAATTCCATTGTAAATCAATAAATTATGTTTAAAATGTTGAGATTCTAAATGTACGAAAAAAAAACCCTATTATAAAAATTTCAGGAACATGATTAATGTCATGAAAGAGCAATATTTTCCACATATTAACATTAATGAAACGACAGATGTGATAGTAAAAAAATCATTTCCTATTTTAGCAGTTTCAAAATTTTACCATGAATCGTTTACAGCAGAAGTTTGAAAGACTAGCGGCACTTATTGAAGGAGAGCTCAAATATGATAATATCACACGGACTATTTATTCAACCGATGCCTCTGCCTTTAAGGAGATGCCAGTGGCCGTTGCATGGCCTAAAGGTGAAGAGGACATTATCAAGATACTACGTTTTGCGGCAACAGAGAATATTCCTTTGACAGTAAGGGCTGCAGGAACATCCCTGGCTGGTCAGGTTGTCGGCAACGGGATAATAGTGGATATTTCCAGGCATATGACCGGTATCCTTGAAATAAACACCGATGAAAGATGGGTTATGGTAGAGCCTGGTATAGTGCTTGATGAGCTGAATATCTTCCTGAAACAATACGGTTTATTCTTTGGCCCTGAGACTTCAACTTCTAACAGGTGCAATATCGGAGGTATGGTAGGGAACAATGCTTGTGGTTCACATTCAATTATTTATGGATCCACACGTGAACACACGCTTGAGATAAGGGCAATATTATCCGACAGCTCTGTTGCGACTTTCGGACCAGTAAGCAGTGAGGTGTTTGATGAAAAATGCTCTCTTGATTCCCTTGAGGGGAAAATATACCGAAATATCAGGGAGATACTTTCTGATAAGGAAAATATTAAAAGCATTCGTGATGAGTTTCCGGATCCTAATGTCCCGCGCAGAAACACAGGATATGCTCTGGATATGCTCATGGATAGTAATCTGTTCAGTAAAGAATCTGGCAGGGAATTCAATTTTTCTAACCTGCTGACCGGATCAGAAGGTACCCTTGCTATCACTACCCGTGTTAAGCTTAACCTGGTACCTCTTCCTCCACCAAAAAAGGCCCTGGTTTGCGTTCACCTGGAAGACAGGATTGACTCCTTCAAAGCCAACCTGATTGCACTTAAATATAAGCCATCGGCTGTCGAACTTATGGATGACAGGATACTGGAGCTCACAAAGGGAAACATAAGCCAGAACAAGAATCGTTTTTTCCTCGAAGGCCAGCCGGGAGCAATTCTGATAGTAGAATTTTCAAGGGATTCAGAAGAGGAAATCGACAGGGTAAGCGCCGAAATGACAAAAGATCTTAAAGCCAACGGATACGGCTATGCATTCCCGGTGATAAAGGGCAACGACATTTCAAAAGTCTGGGACCTTAGAAAGGCCGGACTAGGCGTCCTTTCGAACATGAAAGGTGATTCAAAACCGGTATCTCTCATAGAAGATACTGCTGTTAACGTACAGCTGCTGCCCGAATATATTGCTGATTTTGAAAAGACTCTTCTTTCACTTGGTAAAGATTGTGTATATCATGCACATATAGGTACCGGTGAGATACACATCAGGCCTGTACTTAACCTTAAAGATCCGGGAGATGTTGAGCTTTTCAGGAAAATAGGAATCGAAACAGCCAGGATTGTCAGGAAATACCGTGGAAGTATGAGTGGTGAACACGGTGACGGTAGACTCAGGGGAGAATTTATCCCAATAATTATCGGTGAAAGAAACTATTCCTTACTGAAGAAGATCAAGGAATGCTGGGATCCTCAGAAGCTGCTTAATCCCGGCAAAATTACTGATACCGTCCCTATGAACACTTTCCTGAGGTATGTTCCGGGCCAGGTAACTGCGAATATACCAACATATTACGATTTTTCATCAACAGATGGCATCATAAGGGCAGCTGAAGCCTGCAACGGGTCGGGCGACTGCCGGAAATCGCACATGATAGGCGGACTTATGTGCCCAAGCTATATGGCTACGCGTGAAGAAAAGAACACAACCAGGGCAAGGGCAAATATTCTGAGGGAATTTCTCAGCAACGAGGATCCTGATCCATGGGATCACAAAGAGATATATGAAATCCTCGACCTGTGTCTCTCATGCAAGGGATGTAAATCGGAATGTCCATCAAGTGTTGATGTTGCAAAGATGAAATCCGAGTTTTTACAGCACTGGTACGATAAGAACGGGGTTCCTTTAAGACCATGGCTGATAGCCAATCTCCCCTCATTTAACAGCCTGGGTGCAATATTGCCCGGATTTTATAACTTTTTCCTTTCAAATTCCCTGATATCGGGAGTTATAAAGAGGGTTACAGGATTTGCCCAATCGAGATCCATTCCCTTGCTCGCGAAGACAACTCTCAGAAGATGGATAAGGCAAAATCCCAAAGAGTTAGTACCTGGTGAGGAAAAAGGTAAAATCTACCTCTTCATCGATGAATTCACCAACTTCAATGATACCGAAGTTGGAATCAAGGCAATAAGGCTTTTCAGGTCGCTGGGATATGAAATAAAGGTTGTTAAACATGAGTCCAGTGCAAGAACATATATATCAAAAGGTTTTATAAGGAAAGCGAAGAAAATTGCCAGGAAGAATATCGAGATATTTTCACCCCTTATCAGTAAAGATCAGCCACTGGTAGGAATAGAACCATCTGCCATCCTTGGATTTCGTGATGAATACCCTGAACTGTGCGGCCCTGATCTCCGTGACAAGGCGTTTAAACTTGCTGAAAACTGTCTTCTTGCTGACGAATTTATTGCACGAGAATTAAGAAATGGCAAAATCAGGAGCGACAATTTCAATAAACTGGATTACAGGGTCATGGTACATACACATTGTCAGCAGAAATCTATTGCCTCCTCTTCATCCTTAATTGAAGCACTTGGTATACCGGAAGCATCGGAGGTAGAAGAGATACCCTCTGGCTGCTGCGGCATGGCGGGTTCATTCGGATATGAAAAGGAACATTTCGATCTTTCGAATAAGATCGGAGAACTCATTCTTTTCCCTGAAATAAGGAACGCCACAGGTGCTGTCCGGGTAGTTGCCCCCGGAACCAGTTGCAGGCATCACATTAAGGATGGTACAGGGACCACTGCATTTCACCCTGTCGAGATCCTATATGATGCCCTGAAGAAGTAAGAGACCGGTACAGGATTAATAATTACAAGATCAGGTTAAAATCGTCTGCATCACTGTGTACAGGAAATGCCTTTCTGAATTTCTCCAGGTCGCTAAATGAGATCTCAGCTGTTACATATCCTTCTCTGCTTCTGCCCATTTCAGCAATTACCTTTCCTTCTGCATCAAGAATAACTGATTCTCCTGAATACCTGTTACCCGAGTTATCCATGCCTATCCTGTTTACACCTGCAACATAACACTGGTTCTCTATTGCCCGGGCTTTTAGCAGGGTATTCCACACCTCTCTCCTGCTTTCCGGCCAGTTTGCCACACATATCAGAAGGTCACAGTCGTTCCTGTTCCTTATCCAGACCGGGAATCTAAGATCGTAACAAATTATCGGATTTATCCTGAATCCCCCATAACTCATCAAAGACCTCTGCCTGCCAGGTGCATAATGCTTGTCCTCGCCTGAAATACTGAACAGGTGTCTCTTATTATAACTGAACTGTTCGCCCGAAGGAATGTTCATAACAAACCTGTTATAAAATAATTCCCCTTCCCTGACTATGTAACTGCCGCAAAAAGCCGCGCTTTTCATTTCCGTCATCTTCGCCAGCCACCTGCTAGTAAGTGATCCTGCGTCCTCAGCCAGTTCACGGGCATTCATGGTAAAGCCAGTAGTGAACATTTCTGGCAGAATAACAAGATCGGTCGCGCCAGCAGGAAAATCGAGCATTTTTTCAAGATCATCAAGGTTTGCCTGTTTATCTTCCCAAGCAATATCGGGCTGTACTATGGTAATTTTCATAAAAAAATACAGGCCTTAAGAGGGCCTGCATATGGATTATTTTATACAGAGAATTTATTGTTCTTTTATCTCATCGTAATACCTGGTAAGTATACCTGTTACCAGCGGTTTATAATACAACCAGAAAAACCTCCTCGTATCATCTTCTTTCTGGCTGTAGTGGAGTGATTTCAGATTCTCAATACCGAATAACCTTGAAGTCCAGAACTGTATTTTGTTGGCTGTAAAATCGCCTGCAAAATAAAAAGTTCTTTCATTTGCAGGGTCAGTAATCACCGCCGGGAATTCATTTGTAAGGAAATTTTCGAATAGTATGGAGTCGGCCTTGGGCGTGGTATTAAGTTTAAACCAGGAAACGACCCTGGTCTCCATCGGATCGATAATATCGAACCACCCATCAAACGGGACTTTGGAAATAACCCCGTATTTTGCAGTATTCAGAGTATCGGTATAGATATATGGCAGTGCATTCTGAAGGAAAGAACCTTCTTCAAGGACAATAATGTTCCTGTCGCGAACAAGCACGACACCGGGTTTTGTAAAAGTCCATGGCTGACGGTGTTCCTTCCTGTACATAGCAGTCATCCATATCGGAAAGTCTTCGGATGAGAGAGTGTCGAGTGAACTGAAATACTTTCCGGTCCATCCATTAAATCCTATACCAAGTCTCTCATTAGTCTTATATCTTTCAAGGTCCCCCGTAGGATAATCAAATGCATTATATTCCAGGATGCATAATTTGTTCCTCCTCTGCATCTCAACCAGGTAAAGGTAATCGGTATTCCTGAGCCCGCCGTACAAAAGTCGTGAGCGGCGGCTTCTATTTATCCCGCGGTACCAGTCGTTCATAAAGACACCATAAGTGTCCGTATAATAAATAGCATCGATGCTGTCAGTCACATTCATGACTTCAGGGAGTTTTAAACTGTGCTGTTCTGCTCCTTTCTCACGCAGGGGGCGCGTTGGGTACCAGCCGAAATAGTCTTTTTTCCATGAATAGCTTCTCCCGGTAGATTTTACAAAGCGGTCGTAAGTAAGAACCCACGTAAGAGACTTGTGATTAATCTTTTCAAGATTGGGAACAGTTTTGTCTAGAATTATTATATCCAAAGGCTTCTTATCCTGGAAAGACCAGCGAAAAAACTTAAAAGCCGGCCACGCTAGAATAACGACCAGGATGATAATAACTATTAGGAGAGGCTTTTTCATAACTGACAAGATATTTGAAAACATTCAAATACTACAACCATTGTAATTTAAATAAATCCGGCAAATCAAAATTCGCCTGTTAAAAGTATTAATTTATTTCTTTAATTAAAATATTTTTCCGGCAATTTAGTAAAAAATATTCAACTTAAAACCATTCAGAATCCAGTTGCTACATTATTTCCCCTCCTGTCTGCTCCGGCTGCCAGAGTACCTTCAGATTCGGACATTATTGCATTGACTCTGCCAATAGCACCACGGGTTACAAGATTATATCCCATCATTTTCAGCCTCTTCAGATCAACACTGTCAAGCAAGCTGTTTTCAACGATTATATTATCAGGGAGCCACTGGTGATGGAATCTTGTTGAGCTGACCGCCTTATCAATATCCATGCCGAAATCTATCACATTAACGATTACCTGGAAAACAGATGTCGGTATGGTGGATCCCCCGGGCGAACCAAGTACCATGAACAATTTGCTGTCCTTTTCAATTATCGTCGGAGTCATTGAGCTGAGCATCCTTTTACCCGGCTGAATGGAATTTGCTTCGCCTCCAACCAGCCCGTACATGTTTGGGACTCCCGGTTTAACTGAAAAATCATCCATCTGGTTATTAAGCAGAAAACCTGCTCCATCCACCACTATCGCATTTCCAAAGGTCCCGTTCAGTGTTATAGTTGTAGCAACAGCATTACCCATTGCATCGACTACCGAGTAGTGTGTGGTTTCTTCAGACTCAATCCGGAAAGGATCTCCATATTTCAGTTGTGATGATGGAGTAGCTTTTTCTTCGCTGAAAGAATTCATCCTTTCCTTCAGGTACTCATGACTAACAAGCTCATTTACAGGAACTTTAACATAATCCGGATCTCCAAGGAATTCTGCTCTGTCAGCAAAGGCCCTGCGTTCTGCCTCCACCATAAGGTGAATGCTCCGCAGTGTGTGAAAACCGTATTCTGCAACCGGATAATCCTCTATCATGCCAAGAAGCTGCAGCAATAGAATACCACCGCTGGAAGGAGGTGCAACAGAATAAATAACATAGCCCCTGTAGGTTCCTTTCAGAGGCACACGCCAAACCGATTTATATTCTTTAAGATCCTTGCCTGTAATAATCCCGTTACCTCTTTGCATCTCAGTAATTATCAGGTCAGCCGTTTTTCCTCCATAAAATCCTTCCCTACCGTTATCCCTTATCCTTTTCAGTGTCCCGGCCAGCTCGGGCTGCCTGAGAATATCCCCTTCTTTCCACGATGAATCGCTGACAAAAGCCGGCCATTTATTATTTCTTGTAATAAAGGCCTTTCTCGCCGAATTCAGTGATTGTGCCTGGCTTTTGGTAACTGGAAATCCCTTTTCGGCCAGATCGATGGCAGGCTGAATTATTTTGTGGAATGGTAGCCTCCCGTACTTCTCATGAGCTGAAATAACTCCATCAACCGTACCGGGAACACCGCTGGCAAGATGAGTATAAGTGCTAAGGCCTGCAATAACATTTCCATCATCATCAAGGAACATGTCCCGCGAACCGTTCAAAGGCGTTTTTTCCCGGTAATCCAGGGCATCAACCTTCCCATCAGCTGTCCTTATAACCATGAATCCTCCTCCACCAATATTTCCTGCTTCCGGGTAACACACAGCGAGTGCAAACTCAGTGGCTACTGCAGCATCCACCGCATTTCCTCCTTTCCTGAGAATTGAAGCGCCTATCCTTGAGCTTTCAGTGTGCGCTGATACAACCAGTCCGTTCTTAACCCTTATAGCAGGACCCTCGACGAAATCCTCTGATAAGCCTGCAGGAGGAGTATTGCAGCATGACAGCGCAACACAAATAAAAAGAAAGATAATCCTGTTCATTTGTAGATTATATTTACAACCAAAATAATGTAAATCAGGAATTCCATTCCAGGAAAAAACGATAAATAATTAACTTTTATTGAACCATATCATAATTATCTGTAAAATTTGTTTTTAATACCTTTGCCAAAAACAGGAACTATGCAGCCAAACCAGCCCCTTGCTGAAAGAATGCGCCCCATGAACCTCGATGATTTCTGCGGTCAGCCGCACCTCGTCGGTAAAAATGCGGTACTGAGAAAGATGATTGAATCAGGCAACCTGCATTCTTTTATACTATGGGGGCCTCCGGGTGTGGGGAAAACCACCCTTGCCGGAATTATCGCTCACAGACTTAAAAGACCATTCTTTCCACTTAGCGCCGTTCACTCAGGAGTAAAAGATGTCAGGGAAACAATTGAAAAGGCTAAAAAACAGCAATTTTTCGACAGCCCAAATCCCATTCTTTTCATCGACGAGATACACAGGTTTAATAAATCACAGCAGGACTCCCTCCTGAGTGCCGTGGAGCAGGGAATAATTACACTTATAGGTGCAACAACTGAAAATCCTTCGTTTGAAGTCATATCACCGCTTCTGTCGAGGTGCCAGGTATATATTCTGAAACCTCTGGGTGAAAATGAGTTGTCAGGATTGATCCGGAGGGCGATAGAAAAAGATAATTACCTAAAAGAGTTTAATGTCGAGATAAAGGAACAGGAAGCATTGCTGAGGATTTCAGGCGGAGATGCAAGGAAGCTGTACAATGCCCTTGAACTGGTCATAACCTCCGAGGCTGCAGAAAAACGGGGCAACACAATTGAAATCACGGATGAAAAAGTATTGCTGCAGGTTCAGAAGAACCTCGCGCTGTATGATAAAAACGGTGAGCAGCATTATGATATTATCTCGGCTTTTATTAAGTCTCTAAGAGGCAGTGATCCAAATGCTGCGGTATACTGGCTGGCAAGAATGGTTGAAGGAGGTGAGGATCCGAAATTCATTGCCAGGAGAATGGTCATTCTGGCTGCTGAAGATATCGGGCTTGCTAATCCGAATGCATTGCTGATGGCTCAGACATGTTTTGACGCTGTAAATGTTATCGGATGGCCTGAGTCGAGAATCATACTCTCGGAAGCCGCAATTTACCTTGCCACATCACCCAAAAGCAATTCATCATATATGGCAATCGATCAAGCTCTTGCCAGGGTCAGTGAAACTGGAGACCAGCCTGTCCCTCTCCATTTACGTAATGCACCCACAAAACTGATGAAAGATATTGGCTATGGAAACGAATACAAGTATGCACATAGTTACGATGGTAATTTCATAGCTGATAATTTCCTGCCTGAAAGCATTAAAGGCAGCATATTTTATTACCCGGGGCAGAACACCCGGGAAAATGAAATAAGAGAAAGACTGGCCAGGCTCTGGAAAGGAAATTACGATTATAAATAAGCCTTGCACAGGTTTATATTTTTTTACTAATTTTACGCGTAATGAAAAGTGCTGGAATAGATATTCCCCTGCTTAAATTTAGTGAAACTGGTAATTTCCTGCTTATCGCCGGACCATGCGTAGTAGAGAACGAAAAGATAATACTCGAAACTGCGGGCCATCTTGCCAAATTAAGCGTTAAATACAGTATCCCATTTGTTTTTAAATCATCATACAGGAAAGCAAACCGTTCAAAAGCTGATTCATTCACAGGTATCGGAGATATTAATGCACTAAGGATCCTGCAAAGGGTAAGAGACGATTATTCGGTCCCAGTTGTAACCGATATCCATAACCCTGAGGAGGCTTCAATGGCTTCTGATTATGTTGATATTCTTCAGATACCGGCATTCCTGTGCAGGCAGTCTGACCTGCTGACAGCAGCCGCAAAAACAGGTAAGTGGATAAACATAAAGAAAGGGCAGTTTTTATCGGGACCAGCCATGAGATTTGCCGTGGAAAAAGTCATGGCGGAGGGTAATTCAAATATTATGCTAACCGACAGAGGTAATTCCTTCGGCTATAATGATCTGATAGTAGACTTCAGGAACATACCGGAAATGCAGAAGATCGGAGTCCCGGTTATGATGGATATAACCCATTCACTGCAGCAGCCAAACCAGTCGTCAGGGATCAGCGGCGGTATGCCTGAAATGATTGAAACCATCGGTAAGGCAGCAATTGCTGTTGGTGCAGACGGTATCTTTATCGAGACCCATCCTGATCCATCAGTAGCCAAATCTGACGGCGCGAATATGCTTAAACTGTCGGAATTTGAAAAACTGCTAAAAAAACTGGTATTACTCAGAAATACAATTAACTCATTTTAAACAATATTAACGTCAAATTACCAATCATGAAAAAGCTGATTTTCTCGATGCTTACTGCCTTACTGGCGGTTGCACTAAATGCTCAGTCGCTCGAAGAGATTGTAACAAAACAATCACAGGCACTGAAAGAGGATAAGTATAATAATGTAAACACCCTGAAGGTTACCGGTAAAATGAGCCAGATGGGAATGGACCTGACTATGACTACATGGTATAAGGCCCCGAACAAGATCAGGCTTGTGCTAAGTGTAAGCGGGATGGAAATAACACAGGTTTTCGATGGAGAAAAAGGATACATGATCAATCCGATGTCAGGCTCAGATGAACCACAGGAGCTGCCAGCCAGCCAGACGGAAAGCATGAAGAATAACTCTTCATTCAAAAGCCCTCTTTCTCAATACTTCAAGGACGGGAAGCTAACTCTCGAAGGTACGGAGAATATTAAAGATAAGCCTGCATTCAAAATAAAGGCAATTGACGGTGAAAACATATATTACATATTTGTGGACAAAACCAGCTACCTGCCGGTTAAAATGAGTGTTACCACAAGTGGGATAACTGTTGACTCATACCAGGAGTGGTCTGAGATGAATGGGCTCATGCTGCCCACTAAAACAACTTCCCAGACCGAAGGGATGGAGTTTGTAATGACGCTCGATAATGTCGAGGTAAATGTGCCGATAGAAGACACTTTTTTCAAAGTCAATTAAAATAACAGAGGCCGTCTCATAAGCTAATTGAGACGGCTTTTTTATTTGAGTTTTTCTGAAG
>CAZQRQ010000052.1:0-21203 GCA_964595725.1 uncultured Rikenellaceae bacterium
CATCATTTCATAACGCATCGATACTGACGCTTCCGGTCAGCATTTCGTCACTCATACCTGAGTGATTCAACAGGGTTTCTTGTTGCAGCCCTCCAGCTTTGCCAGCTTACTGTCAGGGATGCAATCACCAGTGCAAGGATACCTGCCAGGACAAAAATCCACCAGCTTAGATTTGTTTTGTATGCAAACTTCTCCAGCCATTTATTCATTATGTACCATGCGACAGGACATGCTATGCCAAAAGCAATTGCAATCCATATTAAAAAGCCTGCATTTAACATGGTCATCACCTCTGAGACCTTTGCTCCATTTACGCGGCGAATTCCAATTTCCTTTATTCTTTTTTCCATATTAACGTTTGCCAGCCCGAATAATCCCAGGCAGGAAATAAATATTGCTATAACAGAGAATAACTGACTCATAAACTGGAAGCGTTTCTCGTTAGCATAACTGTTTTCAATAGTACTGTCGAAGAAACTGTAATCAAACGGATAATTGGTTGAGAAATGTGAATATGTTTTTTCAATATAAGACAATGTCTCTTCAAAATTTTGAGGATTAATTTTAATGGATAAAAAGGTACCCCTGGAATCATATTCTGACGGATTTATATTTGATATTGCCAGCGGGCAAATCTGAAAATGTAAAGTATTGAAGTAAATATCTTTAATTACACCAATTATTTGACCATTAGTGTAAATATCTCTTTCGTTAAGTCTCAATGGTTGTCCTACAGGTTCATTTATATTATAATAGTTAACAGCAGTTTGAT
Source organism: uncultured Rikenellaceae bacterium (assembly GCA_964595725.1). Classification (GTDB taxonomy): domain Bacteria; phylum Bacteroidota; class Bacteroidia; order Bacteroidales; family VadinHA17; genus LD21. Next base: position 773 of record CAZQRQ010000052.1, read on the forward strand.
TTAATACATAAAATCTTCTGTTTGTGCTCTTCTGTTCGGCAAATGAATTACCTTCAATTACAGGTATGCCATAAAATTCAAAAAAGTTTTCATCAACAAATAACCTGTATATCAAAGCAGATTCTTTTGTTGATTTTTCTCCCAGGAAAATACTTGTGCTGTTCATTACATTACTCAGTAGTGAACTTGAAACTGTTACATCAATAATATTTGAATTTTCCAGCAGTTCATTTTTAAGTGCCGGATATTTTACCCTGCAATTTCTGTCACGTAATGTTATATTTATTATGTTTTCCTTTTGAAAACCAAGGTCCTTATTCAACAGGTACTGTAATTGATGATAAGCAGCAATAGTACCAATGATTAATGTAATCGAAATTACAAACTGGGTAATAACTAAAGAGTTCTGAAGATTAAAGAATTTATTCTTCGTGGTGTGAATGGTGTTTTTAAATATTTGAACCGGCTTATATTTTGATATGATAAAAGCAGGAAATATACCGGATATGATACTGACAAAAACAACAGACAGTGAAAAAACCAGAAGGACTTTCGGTTCAAATAGAAATGAATATGGAATATCTCTTTGTAAATAAGCATTATACTTTGAAATTATCAGATATATAACTACCAGTAATACTAACAGGGAAATGCTAAAAACATATACGAACGATTCCCCAATAAATTGATAAGTTAACTGCCTGTTGGTTGCACCTACAACTTTTTTCACTCCCGCCTCCTTCAGTCGGTTAAATGTATTAGCGACTGAAATATTTACATAATTAAAACAGGCAATTATTAAAATGAGCATACCGATGGCAAAGAAAGCGACTACCTGGTTTATGCTTCCATTCCTTTCAAGTTCGAAATTACAGCTGCTGCGAAGATGAATATCGGTTAATGGTTGAAATATAAACCGGCTTTTGCTATCCTTTCCGATTTTGTCTATTACTGAAAGGTTAACTTTATCTTCTAACTGTTTAAGCGAAAAATCGTTCTTCAGCTGTACATATGTTTGATAGCTGTAACTTATCCAGTTAAAATATGTGGTATGATCATTATAATAGGTTATAAACGATACCAGAAAGTCGAATTTAAAATGTGAATTGTCCGGCACATCTTCTATTACTCCGGTTATTTCATATTCCCTGGTATCATCGACCAGTATTGATTGTCCGACAGGATTAATATCGCCGAAATATCTTTGTGCCGTTTTCTTTGTCAATACTACTGAATTTGGCCTGTCCAGGGAGTTATCAGGATCCCCCAAAATAAATTGATACGGAAATATTTTTAAGAAATCCGGGTCAGCATAAAAAACGTTGCTTTCACTGTATATGTTATTTTCATATTGTATACGATTCTGACTTTTTATTACACGGGTTGCATACAGTATTTCAGGAAAATTTTCTTTTAAATATGGAACCAGAGGTCCGGGCGTAGCATTGAACATATCAGAACCCAGATACATATTCCCGGTTTGTTTCATGACAATTCGATATGTCTTTTTATAACCGGGGAACTGTTTGTCGTAACTAAATTCATAAAGAACAAATAATAGTACCAGGAAAAAACAGGTCAGGCCTACTGTCAGACCCATTGTTTTAATAATGAAAGACAATTTGTCCTTTTTAATATCCCTTACCAGTATTTTAAAGAATGTGTAAAACACGTAATTTGATTTTTATGTTAACCTAATTCCTAATGTTTCAATACTGAAGCTTACGGTCAGCATCGAAGCTTTACTCATAGCGTAAAGCTTCGACAGGATTTCTTGTTGCTGCCCTCCAGCTCTGCCAGCTTATTGTTAAAAGAGAAACTCCCATCGCCAGCACTCCTGCCAGTCCGAATATCCACCAGCTTAACCTGGTCTTGTAAGCAAAGTTTTCAAGCCATTTGTGCATGGCAAACCATGCAATAGGGCAGGCTATCAAAAATGAAATGGTTATCCACCTGATAAAATCTGCGTTCAGCATTGCCAATATTTCCGAAGCTCTCGCGCCGTTTACCTTCCGGATGCCGATCTCCTTTACTTTGCTGTTTGTGACGTAGGATATCAAACCATACAATCCAAGGCACCCGATGAGGATGGCAACAATGGTAAACAGCTGAAAAAGGTTAGTGAAATGAATTTCCTGTTCATACATCCCTGAAATTTGCCTGTCGAAAAAACTGTAGTCAAAAATGTCTTCCGGGAAAACAATATTCCATTCATTCTTAACTTTCGCAAGGGTCTCCTTAAAACCAGACTGATTTATTAATGCCGGATTAAATTTTATTGCAACTTCTTTTATGTTCCACGGTAGGTTGCTGAAGATTACATTGTCCATTTCCTGCTGCAAAGACATGGCATGAAAATCTTCAACTACACCGACAATTGTAAATTTTAATCCTCCGTTGCCATATTCAAACTGCTCGCCCAATGCATCACGAGGGTCGTTGAACCCGAGAAGCCTGGTCAGCTTTCTGTTTACCACAGCTTCCCCGTTATTTTTTGTTTCGAATAAGTTTCTTCCCGCAATAAGTTTGAGGCTGAACAGGTCAAGGTAATTCTCGTCGGCAGTTTTCAGATTACCTAAATACCTGTCTCTTTCCAGGGTTGGATAATTAATCATATTGCCGACTCTCCAATCGGCCATGGGAGGCCTGGTTGCAAAGCTAACCATCTCAATCTCCGGATTTTTCAGCAGTTCACTTTTTAACACCTGAAGTTTCTCCGTATTGGCATCAGGTAGTGTTGATATAAGAATTGCATCTTTCTTAAATCCAGGGTCAGCATTAAGAAAATAGTACATCTGGGAATGCATCACCAGGGTTCCGATGATAAGTACAAGCGAAATTGTAAACTGAGTAATTACCAGTGTACGCCTGACCAATAATGACTTTGTATTTTCAAATGTTACGAGACTTTTCTTTGTGCTAAAAGGATTAAGACCAGCCATTACAATTGACGGATATAGTCCGGCAAGCATTCCTGTACCGGTAGCGAGGATAAGCAGAAAAACAATACTCTTGGGATACTGGAGAATGTCCGGGTTTAGCTTATATCCGATAAAATATTCCAGATAATCAAAAATAAAACGGGAAAGAAGCCAACCGATCAATGCAGCGATATATGAAATCATTAGTGTTTCACCAAAAAACTGGGCTGTCAATTGCAGCCGGTTAACTCCTGATATTTTACGAATACCAATTTCTTTGACTCTTTTGAAAGCATGGGCTGTTGACAGGTTAATAAAATTAATGGATGCCAGTAAGATCAGAAACAAGCCGATTACACCAAGTGCGATTAATCTTTTTTTTGGTACCACACGGTTATTGTAATTATCACATACACCTGAATGCAGCTCTGAAAGAGGCTGTAAAATGTATTTCTGATCGATGGAGGGATTTCTTACATTGTATTTGGTAAAGAAATCCGTGAGTTGTTTCTCAAAACCGGATACGGATATATTATCCGGAAGCAGCAGGTAGCAGTTGGTTGCCGAATTATATTCATCCCAGACAGTACCGTTCCGAAAATAAGGATTGGAGGCAGTCTGGCTTTTATAATCGCCTATGATTTTAAATGGGAGGTCTGTATTTTCAGGCGGATCTGATATAATGCCGGTCACCTGGAAAGTTATGGTATTATTTATTGTAATAGCTTTACCCAGTGCCTCTTCTATCCTTTGCGGTGTCAGATCAAAATACTTTTGGGCCAGCGATGAGGAAATCACTACACTACCTGTATTTGTCAAAGCATCGGAAGGATTCCCGGCAAGAAATTTAAAATCGAAAATATTGAAAATATCAGATTCAGCATAGGCTAATCCACTTGATTCCTGAAACATATCTGACGATCCGTCGTTGTTTTCAATGCTGATCTGGCCTTCACCTGCGTAGAAAGTCATGACTGCATCAATTCCCGGATAATCATCCCGCAGAGCTTTTCCCAGCGGATGCACCTGTCCTTCACCATATATGGCACTTTCAGTGGGTACTTTATATTCATTGATCAACCGGTAAATATTTGCATAATGCGTTTGCCAGCTGTCAAAACCCGACTCATATGATATTATGCTGTAAATAACCAGTCCGCACCCGATGCTTATGGCAAGACCTGCAATATTCAATATTGAAAAGGTTCTGTTGCGCCTCAGGTTGCGTAAAACTATTTTAACCAGATTCGTCACCATGACATCATTTTTAAAAACGTTTCTTAAATTCTCCTTTTATACTTTCATACTATAGTGTATAGCCCCCCCTGGGGGGTTTGGGGTCATTCATACCTCAGAGCCTCCACCGGATTTCTTGTTGCCGCCCTCCAGCTTTGCCAGCTGATAGTTATTGTGGCGATAATAACGGCAATTAATCCTCCTGCGACAAAGATCCACCAGCTCAACGGAGCTTTGTATGCAAAGCCTGCGAGCCATTTCTTCAGGATGAAGTATGACACTGGTGCTGCAATGAAAGCAGAATAGATCACCCACCTTACAAAGTAAAAGTTGAGCAGGGCTATAACCTGCGACACCCTTGCTCCGCTCACCTTTCTGAGACCAATCTCCTTGGTCCTTTTCTTAATGGAAAATTCAGCCAGTCCGAAAATGCCGAGACATGAAATTAAAATCGCGAGAACAGCAAAAAGACTGACAGCTGCAGCCAGCTTTTCTTCTCCTTTATACATTGAGTCAAGCCATTCATCATAAAACTGATATTTAAGCTCATAACCCGCGCAAGCCTCCTTCCAGGTCTCCTTCAGAGCATTAATAGTCCTGGTAAGATTCCCCTGATCAACTCTCAGGGTAAGGTTGGAGACGCTGAACCTGTCAGAAACAGCTATTGTAAGAGGTCCTATCCTGTTATGCATGTTAGCAAAGTTGAAATCCCTTACAACACCTATGATCTCCATTCCGTTGCATTCATGTCCCAGATATGACTCCCATCCTGATGTTTTTAACGCTGTCTCATTAATATAGCATACATTATTAACTTCGGATGGCAGAAAATCTCTCCCGGATATCAGCGGGATGCGGAAGACATTAAAAAAAGAGGTATCTACGGTAAGGACATCAATCATAAGCTCTCTGTCGTCCGTCTCCCAAGAAGATCTCATATAAATGCTTCCTGGTGTTCCGTGTGAAAAGCAAACACTCTTAATTGACGGTTCCTGTAAGAGTTCATCTCTTATAAGACTTTTGCTTTCAGCGAGCCGCCAGTGAACATCAACACGCAGTAACTTGTCAGTATCGTATCCATAGTCTGTTGCCCTCACATAATTAATTTGTCTGGAGATAACAATAAGTGCGATGATCAGAATTATTGAAACCGAATATTGCATTATATTCAGAGATGCCCTTAAGTTTAATGAGCCCCGGTTTTTATGTTCCTTCTTTGTAATAATGGAGATTGGTCTAAGACGTGATACTACCAGGGCCGGATAAATGCCGGCAATAACAGCAATAACTGCAATACCAAGGGAAAGCCTGATCAATACCATTGGACTGAATAGCACGGAGAGGTTAACAGTTTCGCCCAGAAACCTCTCGAAAAAGGGTAACCACAGCGAAAGCAGCATTATAGCTATTCCAGCAGACACAAAACAAATGATGAAAGATTCAAGTATGAATTGTATGAATATTTTCATCCGTGAAGCACCAATAGTCTTCCTGATGGCTATTTCTTTGTAGCGGTCAGTATGAGAGGCTGTGGAGAGATTTATAAAGTTAAAAACAGCCAGAAGAATAATTGCTGAAGTAATAATAACGAGCAGGCTGATCAGCTTAATATTGGCATGTTGAGTCTGGGTGTTATTTGTAACCTGCATGAAATATGATGATCTGAAGGGCATGAGGCTTATGTTATTTATATCACCTCCTATGTTGTATTTTATCTGTGAAAAATCGGCTGTCAGCTTTTCTTCGAGACCTTTAATGTCAGTATTTTTATTCGTCAGGATAAAAAGTCTGAAAAGGGCAAGATTGTTCCCCTTTCCGTCAGATGTTCCTTCCCATCTTATCTTAATTCTGGAGTCTGTGAAGAAATCCCCCTTAATACTCGAGTTTACAGGTAAATCCTCTACTACTGCACTGACAGTCAGCGGAGTTTTGTATTCGGCCACAAGAATCTTTCCCATCGGATCTTCTTTCCCGAAAATTCTCCCGGCAAAGCTTTTTGTAAGAATTACATTATTGGGATTCGAAAATGCTGTTGACAGGCTACCGCTTAAGAAGTGAACTGAGAAAATATTGAAAAAAGATGCGTCAGTAACGATCATCCTGCCATCGAATGGTTTATTTTCACTTGTAACTGTTGAAGTATAGTTATTATACCTGCAGGCGTCTTCAATAGCAGGATAGTTATTAACAAACTGATCCCTGAACTCTTCCCTTACTGAAGCTGTATTGTCATTGATGAAGACCCTGTAAATACTGTCTAAGTTCGGATATCCCTTATCAATGCTGAATTCATTTATCAGAAAGGCAATAAGTATCAGAGCCATTGATACGCTTACTGAGAATCCTGCAATTGTAATTGCAGATGTTGTCCTGTTTTTAAAAAGACTTCTGAGGGTAATGAATAACCTGTACATGTCCTTTTTCCATTCAAATTAATATTGCTCTGAAAATGTCTGCCATTATAGTGCCAATCTCATAAAAGTCACATATTTAGCATGTTATAACACCGGCTTTTGTCTGGCAGTAAAAATATTTTACTATTATCCGTAAAAATATTTAACGTTTAAACTCATCTTTTTCATACCGCAACGCCTTCACCGGATTGCCCGCTGCTGCTCTCCGGCTGTGCCAGGGTCGACCCCGAGGTTGGGGGTGGCTCTATTCATACCTCAGAGCCTCCACCGGATTTCTTGTTGCTGCCCTCCAACTCAGCCAGCTTACAGTGAGAAGTGCAATGCCCAGTGTAATTAATCCCGCCAGGGCAAAGATCCACCAGTTTATTTCTGTCTTATATGCAAAATTTTGCAGCCATTTATGCATAGCATACCAGGCAACAGGGCTTGCTATTACGAAAGCAATTGAAATCAGTTTTATATACTTAGCATTCAATAAGTAGAGAATATCCTGAGTTTTGGCGCCATTAACCTTCCTTATCCCGATTTCCGTTATCTTCTTATGTATTGATAATAATACAAGTGATAAAAATCCCAGTCCTGAAAGAAATATTGCAATGAAAGTAAGGATTACTGCAAACAGCCCGGTCTTCCTTTCATTTTTGTACCAGGAATCAAAATCCTCATCAAGGAAGTTATAACGTACTTCCCGGTCAGGAACAATTTCTGACCATAAATTTTTTACATTATGCAATGCTTCAGGAACCATTTCCGATCGCATTTTTACTAATACGTGGCTCCCGGTATTTGGTGGTTCAAGGAAGAATCCCTGTGGTTTTATCCCATGATGAAATGACTCAAAATAAATATCTTTCACTACACCAATAACATTAAATGTATCCACCAGCCTATAACGTTTTCCCAAAGGATCAGTCTCCCAACCCAGGGTCTTAACAGCAGTTTCGTTCAGGACAACTGACTTATAATCTGTTGAAAATCCCCTGTTAAAAAAGCGGCCTTTGACAACCTGCATATTAAGAGTTGACAAATAATCATAATCACAGTAAAAAACTGCCAGGTGTGTATTAAATGCAGCTGAATCAACGGGGAGTCCCCATAGAGAATAATTAGCCAATCCTGGAATCTCATCGCATATAGATACATTCAATATGCCATTGATCCTTTCCAATTCAGTTTTAAAAACCTCCTGCTTTAATCCAAGCTTATCAGCATTCTTGATAACCAGAACTGCCTCACTGTCAAGGGACTGGTTGGTTGTTTTGTCGATATAACTGAGTTGTTTGAAAGCAACATAGGATCCAAATATAAGAAAGATGCATATAGCGAACTGTGAAACCTGGAAAACCCTTTGTATATGATACTGTTTTACAGAAGGATCAGCATTATCTTTCAAGTAATCAATAATCCTTTTCGATGAAAAAAGCCTTGCCGGATAAACACCGTTCAATAAACCAATAAACAATGCCAGAATAAAAGTTGCGCCTATCCCGAAGGGATTCCTGTAAAACTTAAGGTCAATATCTCTTTGTATAAAATTATTGAACAGGGGACTGATCAGATCCAGAATAAACAAAGCGACAATTAGTGCGATCGACATCAGTAATAAGGACTCAAAAATATATGTCTTGAAGAAGTACGACTTGCTTGCTCCCCATATTTTATTAATCCCGAATTCTCTGTGTCTTGATACTCCCTCCGAGACTGTGAGATTTATAAAATTAAAACATGAAATGAGTATTATCAATAATACCAGCGACGGGAGTATAAAAATACTGGAATAACTTCCTTTAGGTGTTTCATATTCATTATAATCGACATTTGTGTTCAGATGGATATCAGTAACCGGTTGTAAGAGATACGTTGATCTTGCATAATCGTAGTAATCTTTGCCATAAAACAACTCCATGAATTTTGGCAATTTTTCTTCAACTGTTTTTTCATTTTCCAGATTTTTTAATCGAATATATGTCATCAACATATGATTTAAAGGACTCGAGTTACGACTTGATGCAAATGATTGAAATGAAACAATAATATCACCTTTAAAGTGTGAATTTGAAGAGAAGTCGTTGTATACACCTTCTACAGTAAATAGTTTGTTCTCTGCTGAAAAACGGTTCCCTTCAAATTCAATAATTTTACCGATGGGATTATCCTTCCCGAAAATATCCAGCGCAAGGCCCTTACTTATTATCAATGAACCCGGACTATGAAGCGCAGCCTTTTTATCTCCGGCAATCAGGTCCAGCCTGAATGTAGAAAAAAATGTAGAATCGACGGCCAGAATCACTTCCTGATTATAAATCCTGTTCCCGATGATAGCATCTTGCCCGTATAAAGGCCATATCCGAGTACCTGTTTCAATTTCCGGAAAGTTTTGCAATAAGGCGGGCAAGAAGGGTACTGATGTATAAACCTCATATTTTTTGTCCTCCTGCCAGTTTCTGATAATCCTGAAAACACTATCGTAACCGGGGTAGTTCCTGTCATAACTTCTTTCATGATTAACAAATGCCAGAATAAGCATTACCGGAATTATAGCTAATACCATTCCAGTTACTTTAACAAAACTGTTAAACCTGTTGCGGTTAATTTCTCTCAGTATCAGCCGAAAATAATACCAGTTCATATTTTATTTATTAAACACTTATTTTGAATAAACTTGGTCATCACTCAATGCCACAATCGCGATACACTACCGGGATCTTTGCATCGTACTATTCGTATCGAAGTGCTTCAACCGGGTTCCTTGTTGCTGCTCTCCAGCTATGCCAGCTGACTGTGAGAAGGGCTATTGCAAAAGCTATTAACCCTGACAGTGCAAATATCCACCACGATAGCTGTATCCTGAAGGCAAAGCTCTTCAGGTACTGATTCATCAATAAATACGAAACCGGGATAGAGATCAGGTACGCAACTAATATCCATTTGATTATACCACGATTTAAATTTAAAATAATATCGTGGATCTTCGCTCCGTGTACCTTTCTTATACCTGTTTCCTTGGTCTTCATGCGGGATACAAAGTGGATTATTCCAAACGTTCCCAGGCATGATAAAAAAATTGAGATAATGGAAAAAACACGGATCACATAAGCTGAGTGCATTTCTGTTTTATACAGGTTATCAAGCCATTCGTCGTAGAAACTGTAGTCAAAAACGATGCCCGGACACACTTCTTCCCATATTTTTCTGATATCGCCGATAAGATTCCTGTAAGCACCCGGCATCAGCCTGCAACTCAGGTAACTTATTCCGAAATTATCCGAACATTCAAATACAGTAGGTTTAATAGGTTCACTCAATTTCTCGACGTTAATATCCTTTACCACACCTATTACCTTAACTGAGTTCTCTGCAATCTCTTCCTTTGTTGCTTTTCCGAAAACCTGTTCCGGTGTGGGAATTCCCCTGAGAACCATGTCATCTATCGATTCTTTTCCGGTAAGCTTAAAAGCAGTTTCATTTATAATCACTGATTTCTTCCAGTCGCCCTCATTGAAATCCCTGCCCTGCAGGAATTCAACGTTGTACACCCTAAAGAAGTCAGGATCGACAGTAAAACTTGGTATCTGTCCGTTGTATCCGTACTCATCCCGTGGCTCTTCCCACATATTCCACAGGGATACCTTGCCTGGTATCCCATGTGATACGGCACAGGATTTCACATAGGGATTGGTTAGCAGTTTCTGCTTTATGACGGGGAGCTTGTCTTTTACTTCCCACGGTGCATTTATCGTAATAATCTGTTCTTTTGAAAAACCTATATCTTTGTTGGTCAGAAGGTTGTTCTGGCGAGTCATAACAGTAATGGATACAATCATTACTATGGTGATCAGATACTGGAATAAGGATAGTCCGTTTCTTAGTTTCAGTTTGCTCTCAACTGATGATTCTCCGAAAATAGAAGCAGGTTTTACTTTTGAAATAATAGCGGCAGGGTAAAAACCTGAAAGAAAGCCAATTATCAGGATGCCAGGTATAATTACAAGGATATTCGGGAATTTCAGCGCGGCAAGGGCATGTAAGTCCTTCTGAACCAATCTGCCGAAAGCTGGCTCCAGTAACATCGAGAGGTAAATTGCAAGGATAAAGGCAACAACACTTATGAATATGGCTTCAAGAATAAACTGGCTGAATATAGTTTTCCGCCCGGCCCCTGTTACTTTCCTGACTCCTATTTCTCTTACTCTGTTCAGGTGATTAGAGGTGAAGAGAATAACAAAATTCAGAACTGATATAACAATAATGAGTGATGTTACCAGGCTTAGCAGCAGGATTGACTGAAGATCTGCGTGAAGAGTCTGGCTTGTACTTCCGGCTGTTACAGGACTTAAGTATGATTTTTTAAACGGGAAAAGCCTGAAAGGTTGCTTCATGTAATGATCGTCTGAATAGTCAGCAGTCAGCTTTCCGGCCAGATTGTCAGGGTCGGCATTATTTGCAAGGCTGAAGAAGAGTCTGGAATAAAAGACTCCGTTTCTCCATTCTCCGCCCAGATCATTTGCATTTTCCCAGGCAACAACAGCCTGTGCCTGGATACTTGATTTCTCAGGTAAGTCTTCAAATACAGCACTTACCAGAAATTCCTTTCTGTTCTGGACAATCACAGATTTCCCAATCGGGTTGGCGTCACCAAAAACTGTTCTGGCGAAACCTGAACTCACTGCAATACTGTTATTATCGGGAATTGGATTTTCCGGGTCTCCCTCCGTCAGCTTCAGTGTGAATATCCTGAAGAAATCATTATCAGCTTTTACAAATGAATTTACTTTGAAAGGTGTTTTTTCATAGGCCAGTTCCTGGGCCCCGTTGTCATACCGGCATAGTTTATCAATTTCAGGATATTTATTTCGGAGATCATCAATAAGATCACCCCGGAAAGAGGTCACCCCTTGCTGCGTGCAAAGGCAGTATACGTTTTCTATACCGGGGAATGACTTATCGTATTCCTTTTCACCAAAAACATACGATGCAAGTAGCAGAGCAACTGACAGACTTAATGCAAAACCGGGAATAATAATAAATGTAAATACCGGATTTCTGAGCAGTATTCTCAGGATTATCTTAAGGTTGTTTTTCATAGTCCAGGATAATATTTTCCATGTAACATTTCTATTCCGCTTTCGCTCTCACTCTCACTCTCGCACACCCAAAGGTGGTTATTCATACCGCAACGCCTCCACCGGATTGCCCGCTGCTGCTCTCCAGCTGTGCCAGCTTACCGTAAGAATTGCAATCAGGATTGCTGAAACAGCTGCCAAAACGTAAATCCACCAGCTTAATTCAGTCTTGTAGGCAAAACGATCAAGCCACTTCGACATCAGGTAAACTGAAGCAGGCACAGATATCACGATTGATATAAAAACCCATTTCAGGAAACCGGTATTCAGAAGATAAACTACCTCGGGAATTGCAGCACCGTTTACTTTCCTGATCCCTATCTCCTTGGTACGTCTTGAAATTGTAATCATTGCAATACCGAACAGGCCCATTACTGACAATACCATTGCCAGCAACGAGAATGCCCCTATTATTTTACCCTGGTCCTTTTCACCAGTATAGAATTCCACAATCCTGTCAGACAGGTACGAAGATTCGAAAAGCACCCCGGGGGAGATCTCGCTGTATAATTCTTTCAGCCTTTTCAAAACAGCTTCATCATTTTTACCATTGGTTTTAATGGCGATCAGTCCCATACGTTCCGGGACCTGCTGGAGTATGACCATCGGCTGTATTGACCTGTGCAGTGAATGTGCATGGAAATCTTCCACAATGCCTTTAACAGTGAAGCCAAGGAAGTTTTCTCCTGCTTTAACATTGTTCTCCCTGGCTGCGGATTCATTCAGTAAGACCTCCCGCCTTTCGAGGCTGAATTTTCCAAATGGTTCACCTTCCTTAATCTTTATGCCAAGCACTTCGGTCATCTTTTCTCCCATTATGACGCCGTCAAATCTTATCCTTTCTCCCTCTGTATTGGCAAGAACAACAGGGAGATATGAACCCATAGGAGGAATATATGACCCCCCTGCTGTCATAATAACACCAGGGATCCTTTCGATTTCATTGCAGATTGTTGAGAAACTCTTTTGCAGTTCATCGGAAGAAAGGTTACTTACTATAATATTCTCAGGGTGAATACCGGTGAAATGCGTCATGGAGTACCTGATCTGCTTTGATACGGTAATTACAGCTGATACCAGGATCATATAGATACTGAAGTGAAGGACCAGGAAAGAATATTTTAATTTTCCTCCTGATCTCGTAAATCTGGATGTATTACCTCCCAGCAGCACCAGGGAAGGTATTTTCGACATATTGAATCCAATCAGCAATCCTGATACAGTACCGGTAAACAAGATGACAAACACGAACAGGAACCACATTACCGGTCTTGAGAAAACCTCGGGGCTGAGTGTCTTTTGCAGGGTGTTGTCTATAAACGGAATACCCATTTCAATAACAAAAAATGCCGGGATAAGGCTTATAATCGCCACAAGCGTTGATTCGACTATTATCTGCCTTCGGATAACTCTACCGGATGCCCCAAGTATTTTCCTTGTTCCGAGTTCCCTTAAGCGTTCGGCTGCACTTGCCCTGGTGAGGAGAATATAATTTGTTACTGAAATAATGAGTATCAGCAATGAAATAACCTCATAATATCCGAGTTCTTCCCTGTTGCCGCTTCTCAGAAAAGCAGTCCTCCCAACCTCTTCAGGTGCAAGGTAAATTTCACTTATACCCTGCAGGGAATAGTTCATATCCCTCAGCGTCTCGTTGGTGATGAATTCCTTATACTTATCCATTTTGGAGGCAAGGCCGGTTATGTCAGCGTTGTTTTCAAGTACAACATAGGAGAGGAACCCGGAACTTTCCCATCCCATTGAAGCCCTGTCTTCACTGCCATATGCTCCAAGCGATCGCTGGAATTGCCTGAACATTTCTTCAGATAATTTAATGTCGGCAATAAAAGCCGGATCGAGGGTGGAATTTGAAGGGAAATCAGTGTAAACACCCGAGATATTTAGATCAATATACTCATCGTTCAGGTTTACAGTTATAACTGATCCGACAGGGGAAATATTTCCGAAGTACTTCATCGCAGTTTTTTCCGATATTGCAACATCAGACGCAGAAACAGCCGGTGTTCCGGCGATCAACGTTATTCTCAGTATCTGAAATATTGACCTGTCGGCAAAACCGAAGTCCTGATCCCTTACGATGCTGTTATCCTTGTTCCTGATGAGTATCTCGTTCGCCTGGTAATACCTGAAAAAGTCTTTCACCTCCGGAAATTCCTGTTTCATTGTCTCAGCCAGCGGGAACTGGGTGGTACCATTGTTGCCAAGCAATATCCGGTAAACATTACCGTATTCAGGGATATACCTGTCAAAAGATTTTTCATGTACGATAAGTGCAAACAGCAGAATTATGCAGCCCAGGCCAATCCCGAGACCCAGAATGCTTATCGCAGACTGGATCTTGTTACGCAAGATGTTGCGCAATGCTATTTTAATATCGAAAAGTATCATATATATATCATTTTACCCGGATTTTCCTTCCTATTCATATCGTAATGCCTCTACCGGATTCCTGGTTGCTGCCCTCCAGCTTTGCCAGCTCACTGTTGCCAGTGCTATTATTAATGCAAACAATCCCGACAGAAAGTATACCCACCAGCTCATTCCGGTCCTGTATGCAAAGCTCTCCAGCCATTTATGCATAGCGAACCACCCTGCAGGCATTGCAATGACATTTGCAATTACTACCATACCTATAAATTCAGTATTCAGAAGGACAAGTACTTCTGATGCTTTTGCCCCGTTTATTTTCCTGATACCTATCTCTTTTATCCGGCGTTCCGATGAAAATATTGCCAGGCCAAGGATACCTATGCATGAAATAATAATTGCTAAAACTGCAAACAGGCTTATAGTCTTTCCGAAATATTCCTCCGATCTGTACATTGAATCGAACCAGTCATCATAGAACTGGTATTTAACAGGATAGGATGGGATATATTTGTTCCAAAGCTCTCTGATATTTTCCATACCCGGCGGAACGCTGTTGGCTGCAAACTTTACATTAATAGCTCTGGGAGCACTTTTTGAGGTAAACATTATGCACAGTGGTCCTATAACCTTATGCAACGAGCTGTAATGAAAGTCATTGACCACACCAATAATATCGAATCCCCCGAAATTATTAAACCGCTTGTTATCAAGATCTTCAAATTCAAAATATTTATATGCAGATTCATTGATCATGCAGACCTTGTCAAGATCGCCGGTTTCAAGACCCCTTCCCTTTATAACTTTAAGCCCAAATGTGCGGATAAAGGCAGTATCCACAAGGAGACAGGGAACACTCGTATTCTTGTCTGTATTTTCCATGTTAGATCCCATGCTCATATAAACTGAGCCCGGAACGCCTGATGTGACCGATAAGCTTTTTATAAACGGAGATTTTCTGAGTTGATCAATTAAAGTCAGTGCATTACTTCTGTCATTTTCACGTATGATGGGTACATCGAGACGCAGTAGCTGCTCTTCATTAAAACCAGGACTGCTGGTTTTTACGTAACGGATCTGTTTTTGTACTGTAATTACACAGAAAATTAGTACTATAGAGATTGTGAACTGAAAAACAATCAATATGTTACGCAGGTAATTCTTTTTAACAGCGAAGAGTGATGACCCTGTAAGTATTTTCAGTGGTGATATTCTTGTCAGTACAATTGAAGGGCCTATACCGCTTATCAGTCCTGTCGTCAAAATAACCGCAGGGAGAATAATGATATAGGGAAAGGTAAAAATGTATTCAATTTTAATCTCGCTTCTGAATAGGTTCTGGTAATAGGGAATCAGGAACCATAATATCAGAGTCCCGAAGATGAAAGCCACAAAAATTACAAGAAGCGATTGCGTGAGGAAATAACTGACTACATTACTTCTGTTAGCGCCAAATACTTTCTTAATTCCTGTGTCTTTGTTATGTTTGAGCTGCTGTGCAACACTCAGATTTATATAATTGATGACTGCGAGTGTCAGAATTATCAGCGCTATGGCAGTCAGCAGGTTTAACAATCCGGGATTGCCCTTTTTTGTATCACTCCCTGTTGTCGGGTCATGAAGATAAATATCGCTAAGATTGAGAAAACCAACCTGTTCAACATACGGATTCAGGATACTGTTATTGTCATTTATTTTTTCAGACAGCTTATTATGATCAACATTTTGGGAAAGCAGGAAATATATCTGGAAAGGCCACCAGTAAGTGCTTGAATCCCTTGAGTCTCCAATCCACTGGTTCCATTTGAACCTGATGTTTTCAGCATTTACCAGTAATCCGGCTTTTAAGCTTGAATTATCAGGGAAATCACTTATGACTCCGGAAATGGTGACCGGCATATAACCTCTGACCAGAATATCCTTACCTACAGGTGATTCTGAGCCAAATAGCTTTCTAGCTGTGGTTTCAGTTATTATAGCTGAATTAATATCTTTAAAAGCCGGAGTGTGTTGCTGAGTGATAAAAGAGACTGAAAAAACTTCGAAAAAATTATTGTCAACAGACATGATATCGTCCAGGTAATAACCAGTACCCTGGCATTGAATCTCGACGGGATTCCCTGAACGTAACACCAGGCATCCTTTCTGAATTTCAGGAAAATTCTCCACCAGGATATCCTTCACACGATAATCGATTTGACTCGAATTATCCTTTGTATTAATTAGTCTTACAATCCGGTTTCCATTTTTATTGTACCTGTCAAATGAATACTCGTGAATTACAAAAAGCGATATAGCCATGCATATCGAAATTGCAAAGGCAAAACCGATAATGTTTATCAGGGAGAATTTCCTGTTGGTCAGGATATTACGCGATGCTGTTTTGAGATAATACCAGAACATTTCAATTCTATTTGGTTTTTAAAAGCATATATTATTCACACTGCCTTATCACTTGATATCATTCCATCGACAAGCCTGATGATTCGGCCGCCATACTTTGCGAATTTCTCATTGTGTGTAACCTGAATAATAGTAATACCTTCTTTGTTGAGCGTTTTAAGTAATTCCATTATCTGCTTACCCTGGTCTGTGTGAAGGTTCCCCGTAGGTTCATCAGCAAGGAGAAGCTTTGGCTTGCCAACAATGGCCCTGGCTATTCCCACAAGCTGTTGCTGCCCTCCTGAGAGTTGTGCAGGGAAAAGGTCCTTCTTGGCCACCATGCTGAACCTGTCGAGCATCTCGGCAACCATTGCTTTTCGGAGGGATGACTTAACACCTTTGTATACAAGAGGTGTTTCAATATTCTCGTACACGGTCATCTCCTCGATAAGGTGGAAAGCCTGGAAAATAAAACCGATATAGTTCCTGTGATATTCGACCCTGGCTTTTTCATTTATTTCATTTACAGCTCTGTCAAGAAAATAGTATTCACCTTCGCTCGGTTCATCGAGCATCCCGATAATGTTAAGCAGGGTTGATTTTCCGGCACCACTTGGTCCCATAACGGTAAGAAATTCTCCTTCGACTATTTCCAGGTCAATATCTTTGAGAACAAAGGTCCTCTGGAATTTTGAATCGTAATACTTGTAGATGTGCTTAAGTTTTATCATATTCTGACAGTAAATAATTATTAATATCGCGGAGCTTCAATACAGAAGCTAATGGTCAGTATTTCGTCATTCATACCTGAGTGAATCAACCGGATTTCTTGATGCTGCCCTGCTGCTATGCCACGTTACCGTAAGGAATGCGATTCCCAGGGCAATCAATCCGGACAGGAAGAATATCCACCAGCTCAAATCTGTCCTGTAAGCAAAATTCTGGAGCCATTTATGCATAGCATACCATCCTGCAGGGAAAGCGAGTAAATAAGATGCTGCCACCCATTTCAAATATTTTGAGTTAAACAGGCAGACTATTTCCCGCACTCTGGCTCCATTGACTTTTCTTATACCGATCTCTTTTGTTCTTCGGTGGACCGCAATAAGTAGCAGAGCCAGGAATCCCAACGTTGAAAGAAAAACTGCAAGAAGAGTTAACATAATGGCAATCTGTCCTGTTTTTCGTTCATTCTTGTACCAGAAGTCAAAATCATCATCGAGAAAGTTATACTGAATTTTCCTGTCAGGTACCATTACTGACCATAATTTTCCAATACTTCCGAGTACTTCATGTTCTTTGCCTGGCTCTATTTTAACAAGGATCCTTCTCGCATTTTCCGGATTGCTGAGGAAAAATCCCTGGGGAATAATATCGTGATGAAAAGATTCAAAATGTATATCTTTTACAACGCCTATTACCCGGAAAGTATCTGACAGCCTGTATCGTTTACCGATTGGATCATTTTCCCAGCCAAGTGTCCTGACTGCTGTTTCGTTCAGGACAATGGCCTTGTTGTCTGTTGAATAAGCAGGGTCGAAGAAACGACCTTTTACCAGCTGCATATCCAGCGTCGACAGGTAATCATAATCACAGTAAAATACAGCAACATGTGAATTGAAAGCAGCTGAATCCACAGGCAATCCCCAATGTGAAAAATCTACGAGCCCAGGTATTTCTCCACAAGCTGAGGCCTTTTTAATCGCGCTCATCTTTCTCAGTTCATTAATAAAAACAGCATTCCCGGAACCAAGCTTTTCCGCGTTGGTTATTACCAGTATATTCTCGCTGTCAAGCGACTGGTTTGTTTTAGTAGTGATAAACCTGAGCTGTTTGAAGACAACGAATGAACCTATTATCAGGAAAACACAGATTGCAAACTGTGCTATCTGGAAGATTGTTTGAATGTCATGGTGTTTTCCTGAGGATTCGGTTTTTTCTTTCAGATATTCAATCATGTTCTTCCTTGAAAATCTCAATGCAGGTATTAACCCATTGATCGTTCCGAGGATAAGGGCAAAAACCATTGTGGCAAAAGCAATAAGCGGATTCCAGTAAAAATCAGGGCTGATATCCCTTTCAACGAATTTCACGAAAAGCGGACTTATAAAACTCAGAATGAAATAAGCTGCAAACAGAGCTGCCAATGTCAGAATGAGCGATTCATATATATAAATTCTTAGAAAGTATACCCTTCCGGCTCCCCATATTTTGCTTACACCGAAAGACCTGAGTCTCGATGATCCTTCTGAAATAGTCAGGTTGACAAAATTAAAAGAGGCGATAAGAATTATAAGCAATACCAGGGATGGGAATACGTAAAGGCTTGTTTTGCTACCTTTTGCAGTTTCGTATTCATTATAATTCACACCTGTATCCAGATGAATATCTGTAACAGGTTGAAGAAGATATGTCGACCTGGCATAATCATAATAGGCTTTCCCGTAGAACGACTCCATAAATCCTGGCAGCTTTTTTTCCACTGAGTTTTTATCTGCCGGTTTGTTCAACCGGAGATAAGTCATTAGCATATGGTTTGTCGGATCATACGTCCTGCCCGAAATAATTGTTGACAACGACAGAATAAAGTTCCCTTTGAGATGTGAATTTGAAGGGAAATCATCATATACCCCTGTGACTATGAAGTTTCTGTTCCTGTCTGAAATCCGGTTTCCTTCTATTTCAATTATTTTGCCAGCGGGGTCATCTTTGCCGTAGAGTTTTGCGGACATGCTCTTACTCAGTACAACTGAGCCGGGGTCAGCCAGTGCTTTGTTTTTGTCACCTGTGAGAAGGTCGATCCCAAGCGTGTTAAAAAAGGATGAATCGACTGCGAGCATAACCTCCTGGTTATAGACCATGCCATCGATTATGACATCGTGGTCCAAAAGAGGCCATAGGCGGGTTCCTGTTTTTATTTCCGGAAAGTCCTTTAAGAGAGCAGGTAAAAATGGTACTGATGTATAAGTGCCAAATATCTTATCTTCCTGCCAGTTCCTGATTACCCTGTAAACATTTTCATTCCCTGACAAGAAACGATCATATCCTGATTCATATGAGACAAATGACCATATAAGTATAAGCGGGATAACGGTGAATGTAATACCGATAATCTTTACCAATGAATTGAATTTCTTCTGGTAGAGGCTTCTCACTATCTGTTTTAAGTAGTACCAGGTCATCTCAGGTAATATTTTCCATTTTCTTCATGGCTGCAGTATCCTGATTTTTACTATACCATAATAATGCCACATTTTTATTTGTCAGGTATACAGGCAATTAGTATTCTTATTCTTCCGTTAAGGTAAAAATATTTAACAATATAGTGTAAAAATAATTTACATATAGTTGGCAATATTAATTGAAGAGATTAGCTTTACAAAGATTTATAGATCGGAAAATAATGTCTTATCAGGAAGGAAACATACTTATAGTGGATGATAATAAGAGCATCCTCAGTGCACTGGAGATACTGCTGGCTACACAGTTCGGCAGAATAACATGCGTGTCGAACCCGAATCTGATCCTTTCCGAGCTCAGTAAGACAGAGTATAATCTTGTTATACTCGATATGAACTTCAAAGCCGGGGTAAATACAGGAAACGAAGGATTATACTGGCTCGGGAGGATTAAGGAGGACTGGCCGGATATATCGGTGGTTATGATCACAGCTTATGGTGATATTGATCTGGCTGTGAAAGCCCTTAAGGCGGGGGCTTCCGATTTCGTACTGAAGCCGTGGGATAACCAGAAGCTTCTTGCAACAATTGAACTGGCACTGGAACTTAATCTTTCAAAAAGGGAGGTGAAACATTTAAAGGAGAGGGAAAATGGACTGAAGCGCGAGATAAATAGGGAACAGAAGTACATAATAGGAACATCGCCTCAAATCATGAGCGTATTAAATCTGGTCCGGAAGGTGGCAAAGACTGATGCCAATATTCTGATAACAGGGGAGAATGGCACA
>CAZQRQ010000053.1:0-20913 GCA_964595725.1 uncultured Rikenellaceae bacterium
AAGTTCATAATCTTCCTCCGCTTATGTAAGGTTTTTCATTACAACGTTCCTTAAAATAATTTCCAGTATAATGAGTATAAAGGCAACTAATGCAGGCACCAAAAATTTCTCCTCCCGAACCTTATATTGGTGTACATCTATCTTGGATTTTTCCATCTGGTCTATCTCCTGGTAAACCTGAACCAGTTTCTGGTTATCGGTTGCCCTGAAGTATTTTCCTCCTGTCATCCGGGATATATCCTGGAGGATAGCTTCATCTATTTCCACGGGCATGTCCTGGTATTGCATCCCAAAGGGTGTTTGCACAGGATAAGGAGCGACACCCCGTGTTCCCACGCCTATTGTATATACCCTTACTCCGAATGTCTTTGCAATTTCAGCGGCCGTGACAGGTGCAATAATTCCGCGATTATTAACTCCATCTGTAAGCAAAATAATAACTTTGCTTTTTGCGTCTGAGTCCTTGATCCTGTTCACTGCTGTTGCCAGCCCCTCGCCAATCGCGGTTCCATCCTCTATCATACCACTTTTTATTTCCCTCAGCAGGTTAATTAAAACGGCATGATCAGTGGTTAGTGGGCATTGAGTAAAACTTTCACCACTAAAAACAACCAATCCAATCCTGTCATAAGGCCTTCCGGAAATGAATTCCGTTGCGACATTTTTTGAAGCTTCAAGGCGGTCGGGTCTGAAATCACGAGCCAGCATACTACCGGAAATATCAATGGTAAGTACAATATCTATTCCCTCAGTTGATGTATCCTGGAAAGTGTTTGTTGCCTGTGGTCTTGCAAGCACCAAAATTATCAAACCTGTTGCCAGTATCCTTAAAGCGAAAAGTGCATGTCTCAGCCAGTGTCTGAAAGTTGAGCCAGCATCACTGAATGGCTGTAAGCCTGGAATTCTGAATGTTGCAAACGCTTTTTGCTGACGAAGTACATAAAGTACTATCATAAGCGGCAGGGCCAGCAGGAAATACAAAAATGCAGGATTTGCAAATACAATACCTTTCATTGTTCAACCTCCTCTTCTGCCTTATTAACAGTACTTTCCAAATTCACTGAAGTGATATTTTTTGTCAGATCCACAAAATCCCAGGCTGTTTCAAAATTAAGGTCGTTCTCCACATGACCAGGTTTATGCTTTGCAAATTTAACAAGATCAGAGCCTGTCAGGACTGATTTGAGCTTATCATAGTTATCGTCCTTTTTAAAACCCGTAAGTAAAAGATGATCCAGGGTTTCTCCTGTTGTATGCTCTAATGCCAATATACCATACCTGTTCTCAAGATATTGCCTGACTATCTCTGAAAGCCTCGTATAATACATTTTTATCTCACCATTCTGCCAGAGTTTTTCCGCTTTTAACTGTTCAAGTTCCCTGAATGCAATAACATGCGCAGGTTCTGTGATTTCCGGAACAGACTCCCCTGATCTTTTTGCCCTCAGCTTTTTGATATACTGGACTATGAACCATATAATAGAAGCCAGAATTACAGCAAGAAGTAACCATGGAAGAATCTCCCCTAATGTAATTGGCGAGCGATAAGGTTTGATAATATCAAAAAACTGTGCTGCTGAGTCTGCAGGAGCTATTTTGACCCTCATGACTTCAAGAGGTGAATAATCTGAATAGAACCTCTTTATGCCTGATTTGCTTCTCAACTCTGCAAATACTGGCGGGACCTGATAAAAACCTGAATCAAATGATGTTACAAGATACTCATGACGTATTTTCATCCGACCGTCTTTTAAAAACGAAGTATCAATAGCCGGCCCGTCTATTATTTCAATTTTCCTGAAAAGAGTGTCCTTAAATACCGGGTATGAAAGAAGATAACTCACAGGTTTTTCGATTGTCAAGGTATATTTTACCTGGTCTCCGATATATATCCTGGAAGTATCAAAAGCTGTTGTTACATTAACTTCCTGGCTTACCGCAGCCGAAAAGATAACAACAAGAATAATAAATGATAATCCTGTTCTTTTCATGTTTTCTACCTCTTCTTGAACAGCATAATGAGTGGCTTAACGTAGTCTTCGCCGGTACTTATTTCTGCTGTATCAACTCCGCAACGCCTGAAAATATTCTTAATCAATACCATATGATTATTCCACCATTCCTGGTATTCTCTTCTTATTTTTGATGAGGATGTGTCGATCCATCGCTCTGTGCCTGTTTCAGAATCGACCATCCTCACCATCCCAACATCAGGAATAGCCTGTTCGAGCGGATCATAAATCTTTAATGCAGCTATATCGTGCTTGTTTGATGCGATTCTCAATGGTTCCTCAAAATCGGGAACAATAAAATCAGAAATTATAAATGCAGTGCACCTTTTTTTGATTGCATTGGTCAGATATCTAAGCGGCTCATCCAGGCTGGTTTTTGTACTCACCGGTCTGAAATCAAGCAGTTCCCTGATTATTCTTAAAATATGCTTTTTACCTTTCTGGGGCGGAATGAATTTTTCAACCCTGTCGGAGAAAAAAATGACACCTATTTTATCGTTATTCAAAATTGCTGAAAAAGAAAGTACGGCGGCAATTTCGGCCATCGTATCACGCTTGAATCCTCTCTGGGTGCCGAAACTGCCAGATCCACTGACATCAACAAGAAGCATTACTGTAAGTTCCCTCTCCTCTTCGTAAACTTTTACGTAAGGATGGTTAAATCTGGCGGTCACGTTCCAGTCAATACTCCTGATGTCATCACCGTACTGATACTCTCTGACTTCACTGAACGCTATTCCTCTACCCTTAAATGCACTGTGATATTCTCCAGCAAATATATGGCGGGATAATCCCCGTGTTTTTATTTCAATCCTTCGTACTTTCCTTAACAGTTCTGTTGCTTCCACATTTAATTAGTTTTGATCATTTCTTTGTATGTTGATATTAAATGTCGTTTCTTCCTCCCTAAGCTCTATGATATATGATATTCCATTTTTTATTTCTCTCCATGTTTTTTCTCCCGTCTTTATGTATTGTGCATCCAGCTCTTTCAGTTTTGAAGATTTCAGGTTCATATCACAGACCAGTCTCACCAGTTTGCATTTCAGGTTTGTATCCAGGAAGAACAATATGGTTTGAGTATCCCTTTGGTCGGTATACTTAAGGTACTTGAATGTGCTGTTATTTGTAAAACTCTGGAAAATAAAACTTTTTTCATTTTCTTTCATATATTGTTTTATTTCATCTTCCGAATAACCTACAAGATTAGGTACACTCAGGACCGATGCTAAATAGAACAGGAGAACAAAAATGGCATTCATAGCTACAGGGAGTTGGTTTACGGTACTTCAACTGTATTAAGTATTTCAGTAACAATGTGATCCTGAGTGATATTTTCAGCTTCAGCTTCATATGTCAGACCTATCCTGTGTCTCATCACATCAGCACATACTGTTCTTACATCCTCAGGCACCACGTAACCTCGTCTTCTAATAAATGCGTATGCTTTTGATGCAATGGCAAGGCTTATTGATGCTCTTGGTGATGCCCCATAAGAAATCATATTACTGAAAGCAGGCAAGCTGTATTTTTCAGGGTAGCGACTGGCAAACACTATGCTAAGAATATAGTTTTCAATCTTCTCATCCATATAAACCTCCCTAACCACATCACGGGCTTTTATGATATCTGTCGTCTTTATTACTGTACTGGCATGAGGAAATTCTTTAGCAAGATTTTCCCTGACTATGCTTTTTTCCTCTTCAATTGAAGGATATCCAATCAGGACTTTGAGCATAAACCTGTCTACCTGAGCCTCCGGCAGAGGGTATGTTCCCTCCTGCTCTATCGGGTTCTGAGTTGCCAGAACCAGGAATGGTTCCTCAAGGCCGTAAGTTGTTTCGCCAATTGTAACCTGTCGTTCCTGCATTGCTTCCAAAAGTGCACTCTGTACTTTAGCGGGAGACCTGTTGATCTCATCTGCAAGAATAAAATTCGCAAAGACAGGTCCTTTTTTAACTATAAATTCTTCTTTTTTCTGACTGTAGATCATGGTACCGATAAGATCGGCCGGCAACAGGTCGGGTGTAAACTGTATCCTGCTGAATTTCGCATCAATAATTGATGCCAGCGATCTAATAGCCAGGGTCTTAGCCAGGCCAGGCACACCCTCAAGCAAAAGATGTCCGTTCGCAAGTAAGCCTATCAGCAAACTATCCACCAGGTGCTTCTGTCCAACTATAACCTTATTCATTTCCATCCTGATCGCATCCACAAATGAACTTTCTTTTTCAATTTTTTCATTCAGTATTCTAATGTCAGCAGTTTGTTCCATAATATCAGTTTATTAAGTTGCAAATATATCAAAATGAGTATGGCATTATTAAATCGATTCTGCGATTAATCGCATTGCAAAACAACAGTGCAAATCTGAAAGGTGATGTTAAGGTAAGTTAAATTTTTGTTAAAGGGTACCATGAGAAGCCGCTTCTTGGAGCACTCCTTAGCGCCAGAATCAGAACTATGGGAACCAGGGAAAAATCAACTCTGTGTGGCGTGATAATTACCAGGGGCAAAAAGACAAGGGCCAGGAAAAAAACAGCCCGGAACCAGGCTTTGCATTCCCTGTTTATTATCAGGCAAGCCAGGCATATAATAATAATAGGATTAAACCAGATAATATTTATGTTCTCTCTTGTTTGCAAATGATCGGTGAAGAAGTTGAAAAAAAACATGAGGCCTGCCAGCAATGAATAACAAAGGAATATAAAGATATCAAGGTAATTCATGAATTGTTTGTCTCGGAAGCTTGCTGATAATACAAATAAAACTATGAAAAGCAAACTGAAAACAAACATGGGCTCCGAATAAAAAGGAGATTTTAAAACAGGCGGGCTGAATTCCATTAAAACCTGTGTAGGCTGGAGCAGAGGGATCATTTTCCTGTCGCGGTTGATAACTGCCCGGGCAAGATTGAGCTGAAGATAATGCGGCAGGAACATCCTGTCCCTGAACAGGGCTTTTTTGTCACCAGGCATTCCCATCAGAAGATTAATACCCATTTCAAGCCACGGATAAACATGCGAATATTCACCAATCATCTCCCTGAATGTCGGAACATTACTTGTTTCATCGGGCGGATAAATCAGGTTCTTGCCTGTAACCTTTTCAAGAAGGTCGCGAATTCTGGTTGAGCAATCGTCATAAAAAAAGTCATACCTGTATGACACATTTTCCGGTTTGAGATTTTCCTCAATAAGTTCCATGAGCTTACCTGTTTCATCCGGATTAAGATTTACCTTCTGTGAATAAACAGATCTAGATTCATAAAAATACTCCTGCATAAACCTGTCAAATGTATATACTCCAAGAGAATAGCTCAGACGTCCCTTTGCAAATTTCCATGCAAAATGAGTCGTGGAAAAGTCAAAAACGCCCCAATTATATACGAGATCAGTTCCTGCAGAATGGTCTGTAATCCTTAGAGCACTGTGTCCGTAAACAGAATACACTGCTGTGCCAGGATCACATGTTAGCAGATATACATCCATCGTGGAATCTGCTTGTGAGTAAAGATTATTCAGAATGCCTGAAATAAAAAAAACTATGAGAACTGCCAGTTTTTTCATATGTAATCTTTTTTGTAAACGTAGCTGAAATTTGATAAAAAAGAAAGCAGAATAACACGGGTTATTGTTATAAAGCAAAAAAGAACCTAACTTTCAACCGTCGGAGATATAACGGTATTCCTGTAAAAGAAAGTATTAGTCGGATTAGTTTACTATATATTATATCAATATGGGCAACTTTGACCTGGTACATAGTCTGAAATTACTACCTGGCATAATCATTGGACTGACTGTTCATGAGTATTCTCATGCCATTGTGGCTCACTGGTGCGGTGACGATACGTCAAGGGATCAGGGAAGAATCAGTCTCAATCCTTTAAAACATATTGATCCTTATGGATTTATTTTACTTTTCATAGCTGGTTTTGGCTGGGCCAAACCGGTTCAATTCAACGAAGGCAATCTTAAGAATCCCCGTAAGGATGTACTGAAAATAGCTGTTGCAGGCCCTCTTTCAAATGCTTTTCTTGCTATGCTGCTTTCTTTAATTATGGTGATAATATCAGGTTTTATGGAATTCAGGTCAGATGCCCCTGCAATCTGGGAAATAACCATTTATGCAATTTTTATTAACTGGGGCTTGTTTATCTTTAACCTGATTCCGCTACCTCCTCTGGACGGATCTCATCTGCTGTTTTCCACATTCAGGAAATACCCGGCTATTTATAATGTATTATACAAGTATGGAAGCTGGCTGCTCTTTGCATTGATTATACTCACAATTATATCAAAAAGAAATTTCCTTCCTATCTGGCCTCTTATCGAACTTATTGGTGACGGATTCCTGAAACTTTTTGGGTACAGCCTCTGATCATAAAACAGTAAACAATACGTTATTTTATTGATAATGAAGATTGCTTTTTGTAACTTGAGTCGATAAAGTCTGCTATGAAATTATTGATCTGCCTGATAATGGTGATTACAGTTTCCTGGCTTCCACAGGATGACAAATACACCCAGATGCGAAAGAAGATGGTCGATAGCCAGATTGTCAACAGGGGCATCAGAAATCCATCTACAATAAAGGCCATGCAAAAAGTGCCACGTCATCTCTTCGTACCACCTCAATATGAAAGCAGGGCATACGATGATTCTCCTTTGCCTATAGGGTATAACCAGACAATTTCACAACCTTTTATTGTTGCATATATGACTGAGCTTGCCAGGCCTGCCAAATGGAAAAAGGTGCTTGAAATAGGTACCGGTTCAGGATACCAGGCAGCTGTACTTGCGGAGATTGTGGATACGGTTTATACAATAGAAATAATTCCTGAACTGGCGAAAGAAGCTTACAGCAGGCTGGCACGGCTTGGCTATACAAATGTAGTTGCCAGGCAGGGCGACGGATATCTCGGATGGAAGGAGCACTCCCCTTTCGATATTATAATGGTTACTGCCGCTGATGATCATATACCACAACCTTTGCTTGAGCAGCTTGCTGAAAACGGAAGACTCATTATGCCTGTGGGCTCACCGTCATCCGCTCAGCAGATAGTCCTCGCCGTGAAGAGAAACGGCAAGATTGAAAGAAGCAAACTTGCAATGGTAAGGTTTGTCCCCCTGCTTCGCGATAAGATGTAAATCGCGTTCTCGTCGCTCCTGCATACAGATGGCACATAATATCCGGTATAACCTGAAATAAAAACGACACTCCAGGGTGTCGTCCTGTGATTCCGGAGCGACTCGAACGCTCGACCCACAGCTTAGAAGGCTGTTGCTCTATCCAACTGAGCTACGGAACCATTTTACGGCTGCAAAATTAATCCTTTTTCCGATTTCTGCAACCTGAATATTATTGCTCAATAACCTGATATCCTTAAAATAAATCAAATGCTCTTCATGTAATTTACAAGTCCTTTTTTATCGATAATCTGCTTCAGTTTACCGGGTAATGGTTCAAATCTGAATAATTGGGTGCCAATATAAATCTCTCCTGTTTCGAAGAGTATATCTACTGAATCGCCATGCCTGTACGCGTTCACGGCCTCCCTGTGTACAATAAGTGCAAGACCCTGGTTGATAGATGACCTGTAGAAGATCCTGTTTACGGATTTCACAAGAACGGCTTTAACTCCTGCATGTGCAAGCCCTACTGAAGGATGTTCACGTGAACTGCCGCATCCGAAATTTTCTCCTGCTATTATTATATCCCCGGACTTGACTTTACTACTGAAAGACCGGTCGAAATCAGCAAATAGTAACGGAATAATTGACACAGGATCAGTGCTCAGGACATTATAAGTATGTTTGCCCGCAAACATCTGATCAGTGTTCAGATTATCAATATCAGAATAATTCCAAATGTTGTCATGCTTCCTGTTTTCCCCTTCTCTTATTTCAAATGTACGGCTGAGCTTAACAGGATATGGATATTTTTCTTTTCCCGGATTTTTCCTGGGATCTGTTATCACACCATTCAGAGCGGATCGGGCTACAACCGCCGGCGATGCAAGATAGATACTGGATTCCCTGTTACCCATCCTGCCCGGGAAGTTCCTGTTCGCAGTTGAAATTACGGTATGTCCGCTTGCTGGAATCCCAAGTCCGGTACCAAGACAAGGTCCACATGATGGAGTAAGCATATTGGCTCCAGATTCAACCAGTATCCTGTAAAGTCCTTCATCGACAGCCTGCATAAGAATTTTCTGCGACGCAGGTATGATATTGAGCTGGAAACCTTTCTTAATAATATTCCCCTTGAGAATGGATGCAGCTACTCTGAGATCCTCAATTCGTCCGTTGGTACAAGTACCTATCAAACCCTCATGAACTTCAATACCTGAGGCATCTTTCACAGACAATATATTGTCGACATTATGAGGGGCTGAAACAACAGGAAAGACATTGCCCAGGTCGATGTCAAACTCTTTAAAATAATGAGCTCCAACATCAGCCCACATACCGTTTAAATGCTTTCCATAGAATTCATCAAGTATTTCATCGACAGGGAATACTGCATTTTTTGCTCCCATCTCTGATGCCATATTCGCCATTGTCATCCTGTCGGATACACTCAGAGTACTCACACCTTCTCCATGATATTCCACAGACATATAATTTGCCCCGTCAGATCCTAACATCCCGATTATCCAAAGGGCAAGATCCTTTGATGACACTCCTTCGCGTAATTTGCCATTCAGTGTGATCTTAACCGATTCAGGAACCCTGAACCATGTTTCTCCCCTTTTCCATATTCCGGCAGATTCTGTCCGGTCTATTCCCGCTGCAAAAGCATTGAAGGCTCCAGCCGTTGAGGTGTGGCTGTCACTTCCGACTATCAGCATACCAGGTTGGGCATGATATGAGATAACCTGGTGGCATATACCTTTTCCAACATCATAGAACTTTTCCACATGCTCTTTTTCTGCAATATTCCTTATCTCCTGGTACTGGTTGGCCATTTTTGCATCGGGTGGCGGGGCATTATGATCAAGGACGATCATGAGCTGGTCGGGAAAAGCCACCTTTTCTCCACCCATATTACAAAAAGTCCTGTAAATGCTGGAAGTATTATCATGTGTCAGTATTATATCAGGCCTGGCAAATACTATTGCACCTGCCTGAGCACCAAATATCTTTTCCGCAAAGGTCATAGTATTCAAAGTAAAAGGTATATAATGTACATTTCCATATTCATACTAGCAATCCGCCCCTTAAGTATATATCGAGCTGTACGTCAGAAAATGGTGTAGCGTGAACAGATCTGCCCTTCGACTTGTTAACAAGCTTGCCGGATCTTAAATCAGCAACCAGTATATCCCCTGATTCCAGATCCAGCTTTTCGACAGAGTGACAGGTAATAATTGGAAAAGCTGCGTTGATAGCGTTCCTCTCATATATAGCCCCGAATGACTCTGCAATAATAGCCTGTATTCCCAGCGATTTAAAACAATCAACAGCCTGTTGCCTCGAACTTCCGCTCCCAAAATTTTTTCCGGCGACAACTAGATCTCCCTTTTCAGCCTTTTTTGCAAAATCCTCGTTACCGGCAAGGTTGTCGAAGGTATACTGACCCATTTCATCTATGTCGGTAACTGACAGGTATCGATTGTGAAATATCATATCAGTATCAATATTATCTTTCCTGGTCAGCCATACTTTGCCTTCAATGATATCAGGCCGTTTTTCCATGGCAACCTTTGCACTTACCGCTCTATTGGTCTCAGTTATTTCCTCACCTGTTTCAAAGATAGCAGGTATCGCGGGTATTTCACCGGGAGTTGTAATATATCCTGCAACAGCTGATGCTGCGACAATTTCTGATGATGCAAGATAAACGCTTCCTTTTCCCTGTTTCCCTGGAAAATTCCTGTTGCCCGTGCTTATTGTTATTTCTCCGGGTCCGTTCTGCCCTACCTGGCCGGCAGCACAGCCGGCACAACCTGCATTTGAGACGAGTGCACCAGCCTCTTTGAAGATTCCCAGGATGCCTTCATCAAGACATTGTCTCCAAACCGAGTCAGTTGCCGGTACTATCTTTAACACTACCCCCGGGGCTATCTTTCGTCCTTTGAGGACTTCTGCAGCTTTGTACATATCTTCCATTCTTCCGTTGGTGCAACTTCCAATAAATGCTGAATCGATCTTAACCCCCCGGACTTCATCTACAGCAACTGTATCGTGCGGTTGCCCTGGTTTTGATACCATTGGCCTGAATTCTGAAACATCAACTTCAATATTCTTTTCATAATTTGCTTCAGGGTCAGCAAAAACAGGCGTAAAAGGCTTTTTTGCACGAGAAGTACAGTAATCTATAACTGCATCGGAAGGTGGGAACAGAATTATAATAGCACCCATCTCTGTAGCCATTGATGAAATTGTTATCCGCTCATCAAGTGTCATTTCATTGACACAATTCCCGTATAATTCAATTGAATATCCAAGAAGTGTACTGGCGCCAAATTTTTCCAGGAGGTTAAGGATCACGTCTTTTGCACCCACAATCCCGGGCAGTTTTCCGGTAAGATTTATCTTAACCGATAGTGGAACCTTGAACCAAACTTTACCTTTATTCCAGGCAGCTGCGATATCCTGGTCTCCCATTCCCTGTCCAAAAGCGCCTACTGCTCCAAGTATGTTAGCATGAGAATCGGTTGAAACTGCTGTTGATCCTGGACATACCAATCCTTCTTCAATAAGTATATGAGTCCCTATTCCGGAATCTATATCATAGACCTTTATTCCATGCTGCCGTGCAAAAAGCCTGCATATATGCTGGTTAATGGCATACTTCTGATCTGAACCCGTAGGATTACAGTCGAATGTAAAAAATGTTTTTGAAGGATCATCTATATCAAGGTTGAACTTACGGATATTATTGGCCACATTAGCTCCTCCGAAGTCACGAGCTGCCCTTGCATCAATATCAATATCAATTATCTGCCCTGGTCTTACCTCTTCATGATTTGAATGTACAGCCAGTATTTTCTCTATCAATGTAAGGCCCATCTCAATTATTTTTCAAGGAATTTTTTATTTTCAGACAGGGTCATACTGAGCACTTCCATTTCGAAATCATTAATCAGTGCTGCAGCTTTTGCAGGTTCTTTCTTATATATGGGCACATACTCCTTTTCCACACGTTCAGCCATCTTCATGAAGTCTTTTAAGAGATCACCTTTGATTTTCTGTCTTTGTGAGTATCTCTTAGAGAAATCCTTCTCAACATGTTCAGTTACTGCAACGAAATTCCACCATGCCAGGTTATCGTTCTTTTCATAAATTGAAGCAGGCCTTGTAAAATGTTGTTCAAAAGCCGTTTCCGGGTCATCCATCGCCAGTGACGCAGGTATTTCAGTCACACCGAAATAAATTGGCATATAAACATTTACGCATCCCCTGCGGGGAGCAACCCAGAGTCTGCCTCCAACAGAGAAGGGCAACCCGAACCTGAGCTCTGCAACGAATGACACCTGCTGTGATGATGCACATATACTCATTGTCTTATTATTATGTGGAGATCCCTCCTTATACCCGTTTGAATCGTCCAGATCTGTGCCTTCATAATGGTTTGAGAGTACTTTAAAAAGATCGGAAAGTTCCAGTTTTTTTTCGGGTTTTACAGAAAAGGGGAACTCAGCGTCGCGAGGGTAATCAGTTTCTGACAGAAGGTTCACTCCAATCCACATCCTGCCAATATTAGACATACTTGACAGGCTTCTTTCAGAAGAATATACTTTGGAGAAATTAAAATTTCCGTCCTTTTCGGGATCATACCATCTCCTTCGCATGGCATAATCAACCAGATCCTTTGAGGCAAGGTAATTTTCAGAATCACCAAGGTCAATTTCCTTTATAGTGTAATAATTTGGTATGAATGCCACATTATCATCCGGCACTCTGCGTGCCACCCATTGCTTCCCTTTTACCACCGCGAATACCCAGGCTTCGTATTTATCCGCAATAGTATATGTTCTGCCTGAGGAGTTGTAACCCCATTTTTCAACCATTGCTCCTGCCAGTTCAACACCGGTTCTCGCTGAGAGGGCTCGTTCTGCCACCACCCTGCGAAGATCAAATCCTATACCCCCGTCAACGATCTCACCGTACTGTTCCCTCGAAGGGCATGAATTGGAAGTAATTAGGACACCATTCTCATTCAGGTAACTATCGGCAAAATCCTGTCCCGGCATCTCCAGCCACAGGAATGCGTAGGAATGAGAAGACTGCGGTTCGGTTGCCCCGTCTTTAAAACGTATATTTTCTCCCCTCTTGTTATCTTTTTGAAGCGATTTGTACATATTGACGATCTGATTTCCACCGTCATCCTCGTTATGTCCGACCATAACAAATCCGGATACACTTGCATCTTTGCCCACAATAATAGTTGAACAATTGTTATCAGTATCATTATTCTGGGCCTGAATAATAATTACAACGAATAAGGCCAGAATATTCATAAATAGTCTTTTCATATCATATTATTTAGATTTGCCAGTCAATTATCAGAAAAAACAGAATTTAAGGTTCTCTTCTCCTTCAGTTAAACTGGGAGCGGTAATCCCTAGGAGAAAGTCCTACACTTTTTCTAAATTGCTTATTGAAATTAGAGATACTCGTAAATCCACAACTGTCAGCAATATCATGAACCTGGTATTCTGTTTCCCTAAGCAGATAGCAGGCTTTGTTGGTTCGGACCTGGTTAAGATATTCAACGAATCCGGCTCCGCTGTTTTTCTTGAAGTAGCGACTGAAAGAAAATGGGCTCATTTTTGCCACACTGCTTATTTCATTAAGTGTAATCTGCTTATTAAAATTCTCACGAATATAGTTATATACATCCATCATTCTTTTATTCCCGGCTTCATCAAATGTAAGCTTATAGTTTTCAGAGCATAGTTGCCGGTGTTTTTCTGCACTTACAAGTATCTTCAAAACCATGAAGAAATCTATCATTTTGTCAATCCCGGAATGATCGATCATAGCTAACAGGTGAGTTTCAGCCTCCTTAGCATCCTCAACAGAGAATGCCACTCCCCTTTCAGCCTCTGCAAGAAGCTCCCTGACGGCATTCATCTCGTGCTGACGGAGCAGACTTTCACCAAGTGAAGAGAGCGAAAAGTACAGTACAATCCCATGGTTCTGCGGCAGTCCGTCTTCGCTCTTGTAATAATTCCAGCAGTGCGGTATATTACCCGATATCAAGACCATTTCGTAACGATCGAACAGTTCAACATTATCACCAATAATCCTTGTCCCGTAACCTTTAATATTAAGCAGAAGTTCATATTCGGGATGAAAATGCCATACTCCCCCATGATCATTCATAAACAAAGCCTGAAAACCTGAACCATCAACGGAGGGAATCTTTTCCAGTTCTGCCACCATAATTCACATATTTCAGAAGTTCTATCAAATTTAAGCAAAAAAAATCAGCCTCTTTCAGCCTTGTTCAATAAATCTTTATATCAAATTATTGCCTGTCAGTTCCTGTAAATAATATATCCTGCTACCTGCATCACAGAGAGTTCATCCAAGAGGTTTCTCAAGATAAATGCGCTAAAAGTTGAAGAAATCATTATAAAAGATTTGGAATGTCAGTTAAAATTTTATATTTTTGATTCAAGCTTATGCTAATGACATAGGAGGAGATGAAAAAGGTTGGTATGTGAAATTCAACAGGATTGTATTGCAGACATTGACTTTCACATTTGGACCTCAGGATATGCGCCAGCAATCCGAAAGTCCATCCTTTTATCAGACAGTAGACACGCGGATTATCTCAAATAAACCCGCTCCCTGATTTCACTGCCGGCCCTATCTCCTCTTATTTTTTTACCCCTCATCAAACGCTTCAGTAAATTCCCGGCTGATAATAATCAGTTTTTTTATTTTATCTTTGTAATCTTTTACCAAAAGGGATATTCGGATTACTCTCTTTTTATTGCTCACAGAAAATGAAGACTTATATCAGGAGGCGTGAAAAGAATGATGAGTTGGTTGTGGTTTATGGAGCCTGGGGAACTGACGAGAATGTTTTCACTCCACTTTGCACCGATGAATTTGATTTCATATTGTTTTATGATTATTCAGCAGATGAGGCTCTTCTTTTACCTGAGATGAAATCATATTCGAAAATAACGGTTATAGGTTGGTCTCTTGGAGTTTGGGCTGCAGAATACCTTGCCCCCAAGACCGGGATTGTACCGGATATCACTATTGCTGTTAATGGGACTCCATTTCCTGCCGATGATGTATATGGTATCCCCTTAAAAGACTTCGAAGGCACACTTAATAATATTACAGAGCGAAATATGATCAAGTTCTACCTGCGAATGTTTGGTAACAAGGAAACTTACAGGCATAATATGGACAGAATTCCGCGCAGATCAATCAAATCGCTGAATGATGAACTCAGGTGGTTATATAACAGGATAATGGAGCAGAAAGAACCGGGATTCAGGTGGGATTATGCAGTGACCAGCGAATACGACAGGGTTTTTCCGGCCAGGAACCTGAGAGCTTACTGGGATAAAAAAGATAACACCAGGCATATTCTGCTACCCTTAAATCATTACCTGTTCCATTACTGGCAATCTTACCGCGATTTTATTGATTTCGTGATTTCTTACAAAAACAGAAAAAGGATCAGCAAATCTGCCCTTTCAAAGATCCTTTATCAGAATGTTCAGGTCTGACTTCTGGACCATCTTTTCAAACTTCATCAGCATCTCGTTTACCTTGTCAAGATCTTTGCTTCGTACTGCTGTCTCATGCTCAGATCCTTTTCTGTCCAGCCGTGACAAAACATAGCTGACCGTCAGAATATTAATATCCATAGCCGGCTGGTACATCCGCTCTTTATCATCCTTGGCATGTACAACTGATATAAGTCCTACAGCGTCGAGGTCCTGAATAATATCCCTGACAAGACGCACGGGGATCTTAAGATCTATCGATATTTTTTCTGCTGTCATGGGAGGATTGCCCTTTGCAAAAGATTTTATTATCCTGTTAATGATAAGTAGAGTGAGGGCTCTCTTCCTGAAGCTGCTTATATTAAGAGCCTCTGATTCGAATTCGTACCTGGATACATTCTGGTTCGCAAAAGAGAGTTCTGCCCCCAGCAAAACCACAATCCAGCTGGTTTGGAGCCACACTATTAAAAGTGGTATAGCAGCCAGCGTGCCATAAATCGTGCTAAGCTTGGAAATACCGAACTGAAGGTCTATATAAAACCATTGGAGCAGCTGGAGTATCGTTCCTGCAACAATACCTGCAACTAAAGCAGAACTGAATTTGACCTTCGTGTTGGGCATTATGATGAACAGTGCTGCAAGTACGAACCATGCAAGGAAATAAGGTGAAAATTTAAGCAGAACCGATACAAGTATCTTAAGAAAATCAGGAAAAGCAGACTGGGAAAGGTAATTGCTCAATTCAGTCTTAATAAATACTGTTACACTGCTGGAAAGGATCATAAGCACAGGTGCTATCAGCATTATTGTGAGGTAATCAGTAAATTTCCTGTACCATGGCCTGGAATTCCTTATTTGCCAGATGTGATTGAAAGAACTTTCAATATGATTGAGAAGTGACATTACCGACCAGAAAAGCACGACTATTCCCACACCTGCAATGTATCCGCCATTTGTCGCATCAATTGCATTTCTGGCCATATTAAGAATGTAGTCCAGAAGTTCCTGCTGCGACTGAAATTGTCTTATTATAACCTGCTCCAGTGTCTGGTCGAGGCCAAATCCCTTAGCAATGCCAAGTCCGATGGCAAGTATCGGGATAACTGACAGGAGAGAATAGAAAGTAAGTGCAGAAGCTCTTATCTGCACTTTATCATCAGAAAACCCCCTTGCTGCAAGCACAATTATCCTCATTTGCTTAATGAGGATTGATTTTCTTTTAGACAATTCTGACAAAGGAGTATGCCAGATGGTATTATTGACACTTTTTATCTTTTTCAGTGCCCAGGAAACAGGATTTGACATTTTACCTAATATTACCAGGTTAAGAAAGGTATATGGAAGCAGTTACCAAATATACAAAATACCTGAAAAAAAATATTGTAACTTGCCTGACAGATTTTACGCCAGCTATGAAGATAAATATTCTGGAATTTATTGAAGGTGCCCGTAATGCAAGAGGTCTTACAATAATAATTGATGTTTTCAGGGCATTTTCAGTTGCCTGTTATGCTTTAGATGCAGGAGCTGCCAGACTTGTAATAGTTAAAGATATAGAGTCAGCCTTTGAGCTTAAAAGGAAATGCAGGAGAAGCTACCTGATAGGTGAGCGAGATGAAAGGAAAATCCCGGGCTTCGACTTTGGCAACAGTCCCACTGAGATAATTAAAGTCAATCTCGAAGGATATACCGTAATACAGACAACTACAGCAGGCACAAATGGACTGGTAAATGCCGTAAGTTCATCTGCTCTGCTGGCCGGAAGCCTGGTAAATGCACGGGCAACAATCAATTATATAAAAGCTACGCGGCCTGACGAGGTATCACTCGTTGCTATGGGCTACCGGGCTTCCACAACAGCAGAGGAAGATATTCTCTGTGCCAGGATAATAGCCGATGGTCTTAAGGACATAAACTCAGATTACAGTGAAGAAATTTCAGGTCTACGTGAAGGTGCGGGGAAACGTTTCTTTGATCCTTCCAATCTTGAA
Source organism: uncultured Rikenellaceae bacterium (assembly GCA_964595725.1). Lineage (GTDB taxonomy): Bacteria > Bacteroidota > Bacteroidia > Bacteroidales > VadinHA17 > LD21. The sequence continues at coordinate 16,710 of CAZQRQ010000053.1, forward strand.
TTTTCCCCTCCTACTGATTTCTTCCTGTGCACAATGCTTAACAGGTTTGATTTTGTTTTAAGGGCAGAAAAAAGGCTTAACGGAAATATTGATCTAATCAGAACTGAAATATAGATGGACTATAACAGGATAAGGAAACCAGCCTTAATACTCGATGAGCAAAAGTGCAGGCAGAACATTCGGCGGATGGAAGAAAAGGCAAAGCAAGCCTCAGTGCAATTAAGGCCTCATTTTAAAACACACCAGTCGCTTACGGTTGGCAATTGGTTCAGTGATGAAAATATTAATGTAATTACTGTTTCGTCAGTCACAATGGCAAAGCATTTCGGACAAAGTGGATGGAAAGATATAACCATTGCCTTTCCTCTTAATCCGAGAGAAATAAAGGATCTAGAGCAATTATCTGACATATGCCAAATAAATATTGTATCTCCAGGATATGAACATCTTGAGGCCCTGGTTCGGGAAATTAACTTTAACACAGGTTGCTTTATCAAGATAAATACAGGCAATAACCGTAGCGGGCTGGAGTGGAACGATAAAGATTCCATAATGCGAATGGTTGATTTACTGGTTAGTTCTACCAATCTTCGCTTTACGGGTTTCTTGATTCATGCAGGCCATACATATAGAACACATTTGCGAAAGGAGATAATTGACATACATGATGATACACTTAATAAAGCCAGATACCTTCGCGAAATTACCGGTGGCCATAATATTATAATTTCAACCGGTGATACACCATCCTGCAGCATTGTGAGTGATTTTCCGGGTATTGATGAGATCAGGCCCGGTAATTTTGTATTCTATGATTTAACCCAGGCAGAGTTGGGTTCCTGTTCCAGGGATGACATTGCGGTTGCTCTTGCATGTCCGGTCGTTGAAAAGAATTATTCCAGGCAGGAGTTAATAATATACGGAGGAGGAGTACATTTATCTAAAGAGTCTCTCATCCTAAGAGATGGCAGGACTGTCTACGGTGAAATTGTTGAAATGCACAAAACTGGCTGGAATTTCCCAGGTGCAAGATCATTTGTAAAGGGGCTATCCCAGGAGCATGGAATTATTAGTTCAGATCCCGAGTTACTAAGACAGGTAAAAATTGGTGACCTTATTGGGATTATCCCGGTTCATTCCTGTATGACGGCTGATTTAATGAGAGAATATTATGCTACTGACAACACAATTATAAACGACCTGTCACCAAAGTAAAAGGCCGGCATTTTGTTCAATGCTATAAAATCGGCAGGATATTTTTTCTTCTGTGTATCTCTCTGAATGTGCAGAACATGCTCACTTTATAAAATCCAAATAGAAACAGTGATATTTTTGATGCATCGAGCCTGATTTCCATCCTGTCGCGATAACGTATGAATATTCCTGCAAGAATTCTCGTCAGCCTCAGGAGATTTAGATTGTTGTATATCCTCAGCATTCCGACCACATGTGAAAAAGTCCGTTTGTCAGTCACTTTGTCATATAGGTGGCTGAGATTTTCAATTCCAAGCTTTGTTTTATTAAGGTATTCCCGGTTTGACTCAAGTCCCTCATGCACCAATCCGTTATCAATATGCATTACCTCGATTCCGGCCTTTTTAAGCTGGTAACCCAGCAGGGTATCTTCATGTCCGTATTGTCTCAGTTCCTCATTGAACCTTAATTTTGTAAATATTGATTTTTCTATCAGGACATTGAAAGTAGAGAAAAAGGCATACGGGCTTTTATTCCTGTCGCTGGCTTTTTTCTGTTCTCTCATCCTCCCGTATTTCCATCGCAGGAGTTTATCCGGGTCACTTGGAGGTGAATCGTGATAACGAATGCCGCCGCAAATAACCCTGGAAACTTTCATGGCGGGAAGCCATTTCAGCAAGTAGGCTTCTGCTGTTCCGGGAACCATTGTGTCAGCATCCATAAATAGCAGATGATCGCCCTTTGCTTCGGCTGTCAGCTTGTTCCTTATAGCAGCCCTGCCAATGTTCTTCTCAGATACTACCAGCTTAACATTTTCGGAGACAAGTGATTGATAATTATTCCGGTATTCAGGAGTGGATCCGTCATCACCAATAATAATTTCACAAAATTCAGGCACTTTGGCAATTCCATCCTTCATACTATGCACCAGTGCGATAATGTCGTAATTATTAACCGGAATTAAAATAGAAATCATTAAATATACTGCCCTATTTAAGGTTCAAAAGTACAAAATATATTTATCATTATTCAATACATCAGTTTTTGGCAAAGAAATTGCTTTGACTAATTTTGTATTTCCAGAATTAAAATCTATTTAGCAAATGAGGCGAATCTGGTTTGGTCTTGTATTTCTTTTTTTAACTGTCACTACCCCGGCACAATCCGGGGCAGGATACAGAATATCCGTTGCTATCGATGGACTTGCTGATTCGACAGTTTATCTTGCCTACCATCTGGGTGACAAACAATATATTAAAGACACGCTTAACCTTGATAGTAACGGATCCGGGATCCTTTCAGGAAATAATTCTCTTGAACAGGGAATTTATATGATAGTACTGCCGGGAAGGAAATATTTTGAAGTTCTTATGCCTGAGGATCAGCAGTTCTCTGTCACTTGTTCTTTTTCTGATTTCTTCAATACCCTCAGGTTTTCGGGATCTGATGAAAATAATGCATTCATAGAATACCAGAGAAATTGGATCTCTTTACAGGAACAGGCTGCAGCTATAAATAAAAGGATACAGAACAATCGTCAGAACAACGATTCAATTGCCATGCTTACTGAACTGCGTGTTAAGCAGGAGGAGAAAATGAAAAGTTATCTCAGAGATGTGGCGGACGGCAATAAGGGAACTTTGCTGGCACTTCTTGTGAAATCTATCATTCCTGTTGAAGTGCCGGAATTCCAGGTTCCTTCCAATAGCAGCAATCCAGATTCTGTTAAATGGATGATGTCCTACGAGTATAATAAAAACCATTACTTTGATAATATCGACTTCAGCGACGAACGTATACTCCGAACGCCAATATTACAGTCGAAGCTAAATGTCTTCTTTACAAACGTTATCATTCAGCTTGCGGATTCGATAAACAGGGAGATTGATAAAATATTTAAAAGGTGCTCCGGTAACTACAAAGTATTTCAATTCGTTGCCGTTTATCTTTTCAATCACTTCAGGGAAAGCGAGATAATGGGTCATGATGCGGTGATTGTCAAGCTAGCTGACGATATATATCTTTCCGGGAAGGCAGACTGGACGACAAGCGAATGGAGGGATAATCTTAAAAAAGAGGTAGATAGGATCAGGCCAAATCTTATCGGCGTGAAAGCACATGATCTGGTAATGAATACTTTCAATGGAGTATATGTATCTCTTTATGATATCAAGAAAGATTTCACGATATTATACTTCTGGGAACCGGATTGCGGTCATTGCCGGGAAGAGACGCCTAAACTCAAGGCCTATTACGACAAAGTTAAAAACGACGGCATAGAAGTCTTTGCTATCTGCACTCAGACCGACCGTGAAAAATGGGAGAAATATATACAGGAAAACAAATTAAACTGGATTAATGGATGGGATCCCCAGAGGCTGACAAATTTCGATTACTATTATAATATTACGACAACACCCACGGTGTATATTCTCGACAGTAATAAAACCATCATAGCAAAAAGACTACCGGTGGAATCAATAGAATCGTTTATAGATAACTTCCGGAAGTATAACTATACCCATCCTACCGGAACAAATTAGTGATCTGTAAGCTGACACGCTGAATTATCAAGCCACCGGGCAACCTCGTATAGCGTATGAAAAATATGCAGCCCTCCAATCCCGTCAAGTTTCCATACATAATCACCTGGCACTCCTGATGGTGTTATAATAAAGTCAGCATTTTCATTTACAATATTGAATCCGGCACGGTTAACTGCCCTCTCTGTCCAGGTTTTAACAATCCCCCGGGCATTTACATTCACCCTGCCTTTTTGTTCCCTTCGAAAAGAAAAACTCGCATCTGTTTCACTGAAGGAGATGAGCGAGGAGTCGAAAAGTGCGCTGAAGGAACCAGATAGTATAAGATCTTCAGGTGATCCCTCCATGAATGTGTCCCGACCGGCGAGCCATATCTTGTCGGCTTCATTTAAGGCAATTGTAAGATCGTGAGTCGAGAAGATTATTGTAGTTCCCTTATGCCTGGTAAGATTATGCAGCAGGTGAAT
>CAZQRQ010000054.1:0-8569 GCA_964595725.1 uncultured Rikenellaceae bacterium
AAAGGTGATATTCCGCTCTTTCCGATACAGGAACTATCGCCTTTTTTTCGGAGGGCAGAGTATTTCGCTGGTTGGTACCTGGATACAACGTATTGCCACTCCATGGCTGGTCTATGATCTGACCAATTCCCCCTTTTTACTCGGACTTGTCGGTTTCGCAGGCCAGATCCCGACATTCCTGATTTCACCTTTTGCAGGGGTGATGACTGACAGGTGGAACAGGTACCACATACTGATAGCAACACAGGTTGCCGCCATGATACAGGCATTTATCCTGGCTTTCCTTTACCTTGGAGGGAATCTCCATGTCTGGCAGATAGTGATCCTCAACACCTTTCTTGGATGTATAAATGCATTTGATGTTCCTGCCAGGCAGTCATTTGTAATCGACATGGTTGAGAAAAGGGAAGATCTGGGTAATGCCATAGCCCTTAATTCATCGATGGTAAATGGTGCCAGGCTCATTGGTCCATCCATAGCAGGAATACTGATTGCCTTTGCAGGTGAAGGTATTTGCTTTATTATCAACGGTGCCAGCTATTTATTCGTGATCTCATCGTTACTGATGATGAGGATATCAAAAATCAGGATTAAGAAAAAAGATAAGCATGTATTTAAAGAGCTGAAAGAAGGTATTAGCTATGCACTTGGGTTCTCACCTTTCAAGTATACAATATCCCTTCTTGCATTAGTGAGTCTTATGGGGATGTCATATACAGTGCTGATGCCTGTTTTTGCCAAGGAGATACTTCACGGCGGATCTCATACTTTCGGGTTCATGATGGGGGCTGCCGGGCTGGGAGCATTATCCGGTGCTCTTTACCTGGCTTCGAGGAAAAGCATCGTAGGATTATGCAGGTTGATACCACTGGCTACAGGTCTTTTTGGTTTGGGCCTTATTGCATTTTCATTCTCACACATCCAGATACTTTCCATGATACTCCTGGTCTTTGCAGGCCTCGGAATGATGGTTATGATGGCATCCAGCAATACTATACTTCAAACCATTGTCGATGATGATAAACGTGGCCGGATTATGAGCTTCTATACAATGGCTTTCATGGGAACGGCCCCGTTCGGAAGCCTCCTCGCAGGATCGCTGGCAAAGGTGATAGGTCCGCAATATACAATATTGCTTGGGGGAGTTGTCTGCCTCTCCGGAGCCCTGCTGTTCATGCGAAAACTGCCCGAATTCAGGAAGCTGACCAACCCGATATACGTTAGGCTTGGCTTTATACCGGAGGAGGTGTCTTCAGGGATACAGACAGCCACCGAACTTGTAACGATACCAAAAACGTGACTTTACAGGAAGCCGTTTACTGGTTTACCGGGAGGCCGTTAATTTCAGTATTTAAGAATTTAAGATTTTCAATCAGGCCTTCGATTATGTTGTTACTCGTCACATTATTCCACTCACAATCAATAAGATTTATATTTGATATGTTCGTCATGTCGTTATAACCGGTCAGATAGACTCCATAACGGCTCTTCTGGCACCTTACATTATCGAGGTAAACGTTCCTTACAAATGGAGGGAAGTCTCTTGTGCAGTTCTCATTTGGCTCATAAACCAGGTTGATCTTCAGGACTGCTTCATTACAATGTCCAACGTCCACATTCCTCACATAAATATTTTCAATAACACCTCCCCTGCAGTTGTTTGTCTTTATTCTTATCACCCTGTCGAGAGAAGGACTGTCCATCCCGCAGTTCTCAACAAAGAGGTTTCTGAAACCGCCTGATATCTCACTTCCGATAACAACTCCGCCATGCCCGTTCTTCATGCGACAATTTCTGACTATAATGTTTTCACTGGGTATATTCCACTTTCGTCCGTCGAAATTACGGCCTGCCTTAATGGCGATGCAATCATCACCTGTATCAAAAAAACAATCCTCAATTAGTACATTCTTACACGATTCAGGATCGCATCCATCTCCATTGGGAACTCCCTCGGTGATCATCGTAACATCTTTAATGGTAAGGTTCTCGCATATCAGTGGATGTATCGTCCAGAATGCAGGACGGGTAAGTGTAACACCCCGTATCAGGATGTTCCTGCATCTATAAAGGTTTATCAGCTGCGGCCTGAGATGGTCATTGACAAACATAATTCTTTCTTCAATCGGCGTGCCTGACTCATTCCAGTCAGACAGGAGTGTTCTGCCCCTGTGCGGGCGACCTGCAACAGGATTGAGCCTGGGCATACCCCACCAGTTTTCCCCGGATGCACCTCCGTCGATAGTGCCTTTGCCCGTTATCGCAATATTATCCTGTTCATAAGCATATATCATAGGAGAAGTGTTGTAGCAATCCATTCCCTCCCATCGTGTAAGCACCCTTGGATACATGCTGGTGTCAGAAGTAAAAAGCAATACAGCACCCTCTTCAATCCTGAGGTTTACATTGCTTTTCAGGACTATCGGACCGGTGTTCCAGGTACCTTCCGGTACAAGAACCACCCCTCCCCCATCCTTGTTGCAGCGATTAATAGTTGAATTAATAACTTTGCTATTCAGGAAATCCGGGTTGCCGGGAATCCCACCGTAGTCAACTATATTATAGATGACATCCCTGAAAACCGGGGCAACTATCTGCTTGTCTATCTGCGGGTATAGATCCTTCCACGCAGCCATTGCATCCTGTGCTTCTGAAGTAAGTCCGGGAAAGATTGTAAATACGAAAACCAGGGCCTGAAATCTTAGAGCTATCATAGTCTAAATTTTAAATAATGAATCCGTGCTGCTGAATAGATATTTAATCCCGAATCTCGTTATTCCAAATATAATGACTTTTAAATAATAAAATTTCAGATAATCTGCTAATAAAAAGAATAGCTTATCGCAGTCATTTCCGAATTTAATCTCAAGTATTTATTATATTGCATTCAGGCCAAAAGGGATAAAAAGCATGGGCACTTTTCAAAGCATTTCTCTTCAGTTCGACTATTTACCATTACTGGTTGTAGTCGGCCTGGCATGGATGATACCCATGGCCTTATCAGTACTTAAAATAAGGAAGATATCTTCAGTTATTATTGAAATCTTCCTTGGCTACTTTGTGGCAAAACACCTGCTGCACAGCGCTGATCCTGAAAGCATAAGAATACTGGAATTCCTGAGCCTTACAGGATTTATTTTCCTTATGTTCCTGGGCGGGCTGGAAATCGATATGGACCAGGTAATACTGTCATTCCCCAGGAGGAAGCTAAGTGTTTCCCGACTTATGAAAAATCCTCTGATAGTGGGAATATTATATTTCCTGATCACAATTATCCTGGCCGTCACAGGTGCAAAGGGTCTCTCGCGTATTGTCGATATAAAGAATACCTGGTATTTTTCCCTGGTAATGGTGACAACATCGGTGGGCATTATCCTTCCCGTCATAAAAAACAGGGGAGAAGTTAAAGGTTCATTCGGCCAGCTTCTCATCATTATTGCTGCCGTTGCCGATATCCTGAGTATAATACTGTTCACATTCACCGCCTATATCCTGAAGAACGGGTTTAAGCTGGAGATAACCTATATCCTCTTCCTGTTTGGATTCTTTTATTTGCTCTATGTCCTGGGGAACAGGTTAAAAGGTCTTAATTTCCTTAAAAAGATAACATTTCAACTTTCACATGCAGCATCGCAGCTCAGCGTCAGAGGGACCATTTTCCTGCTTCTTCTGTTTGTTGTCGTAAGCCAGTATATAAGTCATGAGGTTATTTTACTCGGAGCTTTCTTAAGCGGGATACTGCTCTCCCTTTTTCTTCACAAGGGGAGATCACTGCTTATGATCAAACTCGACAGTATGGGTTACGGCTTTTTTATACCGGTTTTCTTCATAATGGTGGGAGTTAAGTTTGATCCTTCGGCACTTAAGGAATTTGAACTTTCACTAATACCTTTCCTTATTATTCTTCTGGTGATGCTTTTCCTGATCAAGATTATTCCTGCTTCCTTATTTGTGAAGCAATATGGTCTCAGGAAAGCCCTGTCAGGCGGGTTTTTGCTGTCGTCAAGGCTGAGCCTGATTATTGCAGCTTCTGCAATCGGGCTTGAGCTGGGCGTAATTTCTCCGGGAATAAATGCAAGCTTCATAATTATGGCCGTAGCCACATGCTTTCTGGGCCCGTTATTGTATAATCTCATTAACAGGAACGACAGGCAGGCAGGTGACAGGACAGTAATTGTCGGAGGAAGCAGTAAAGGAGTCTTGCTGGCAAGGAGACTGAACGTGCATGGCAAGAGTTCAGTTATTGTGGAAATCGATAAACAGCGATATGATGATATATGCTCTAAGGGGCTTAATGCATGTCTTGCTGACGGACTTGATCCTAATTCTTACAGAAATCTCAGGTTATTAGACACAAATTATGTGGTTGTTGAAGCCGGATCGGGGGATTTGAATGTACGCATCTGTGAAATGCTAAAGAAAGATTTCAACCACGAAAGAATAATTTCGATGGCAAACCGGAATGCTGTCGAACAGCAGCTGAAGAAACTTGAGGTCGAAGCTATTGATGTTAGAAGAGTAATGGCCACAACCATTGAAAATCTAATATTAAGACCAGCTACATATCACGCTCTTGTTGAAACTTTCGAAAATTTTAACATTGAAGAGATCAGGATCATTAATCCTGATATTGATGGGCGGAAGGTAAAAGAAATTGCTTTCCACAGAGATGCTATACTGATCATGGTAAAAAGGGGCAACAATTTCTATATCCCTCACGGGGAAACATATCTTAAGAACGGAGATATACTTCATATACTTGGAACCGATTCTGCTCTTGAGAATACGCGCGAGAAGCTTGGTATTAATAACTGATCTTACTGCTGTTGTAAGGCATTTGATCGACAGGTACTGATTTGATTTCGTACCTTTGTATTAATTAGAATGATCCAGAAAATAAAAAAAAGGAGGTTTCCATGAACGATTTTGATTGCCCGGTATGTAACGGACATTTAAGAGTTGGCGACCAGATTATTTTTAAAGTAAGGAATAACGAGAAACAGGATGGATTACTGCTTCTGAGTTCCCAGATCGGCAACTATTCCAGCGTTAAACATCCCTCATTTGATTTTGAAAAGGGTGAATTCCTTGAATTCTTCTGCCCTCTGTGCAATAGTTCACTAAAATCTGACATCCACGAGAACCTTGCACATGTGGTTATGGTTGAAGATTCCGGCAAGAAATCTGATGTTTATTTCTCGCGTATAATAGGCGAACACAGTACTTATAAAACTAACGGAGATGCATTGCAGATCTCAGGCGAAGATGCCGGAAGATATACCTATTTTAAAATAGGTGACAAATTTAAAAGATACCTGTAAAAAACTGTATCTATTCTACAGGCTATCCGGGGATTATGCCGGATAATCCTGTTTTTCACAGTAATTAATTCTTCTGTTTTCCTAAATTTCATTTAAATTCCGTTAGCATATGGGATTAATTTCACATTAGATATTTATTAAATAATAGTTAACCGGGTGAATATTAATTGACTGTACTTCATTATGAATTAAATTTGTATAATAAACTAATCGGTATGGAACAAAGAAAAATATTAATTATAGAGGATGAACAGCGTCTTGCAGGCGTCCTTAAGAAACAGCTCGAAGAATCCGGATTCGTTGCCGACGTGGCATATGACGGATATGTGGGCAAGTATTTATTCGAGCAAAACGATTATAATCTGATCATTCTTGATATTAATCTTCCTCTAATCAATGGATATGAACTTTGTAAGGAGATCAGGACTACCAATCTCAAAATTCCCATAATAATGCTTACTGCGATGGGAACACCTGACAACAAGCTGATAGGATTTGATTCAGGAGCTGATGACTACGTTGTTAAACCATTTGATTTCAGGGAATTACTGGCAAGGATAAATGTATTTATCAGGAGAACTGACAGGATGATCAATAGTGATAAGCTGAAAATCTCCGATCTCGAAATGGACCTTTATACCAAGACAGTAACAAGGGCAAATAAAAAAATAGACCTTACTGCCAAGGAATTCGACCTGCTTGAGACTTTTATGAAAAATGAAGGTAAATTGCTGACACGTGAATATATTATTGAGCAGGTCTGGGGGATTGACTTTGACCCGAACACAAATATCATTGATGTATATATAAATTATCTCAGGAAAAAGATCGACAGAGATTTTGAGCCTAAACTAATTCATACTAAATTTGGCTTTGGCTTCTACATAAGTGAAAATGAACTTTAGCCAATGAAAATCAAAACCAGGCTGGCTTTACAGTTTACACTGGTTGTTACTGGTATCCTTCTTATTTTTTCCCTGCTTGTCTATTTTTTCTGGTTTCGCACCCAGCAATCCAGATACCGGGATAATCTGCTTAACACGGCAAAAACTACCGGCACACTGTTCTTCAATATACCTGCAGCAGATTCTGCAGAGCTCAGCAAGCTACATAGTAATACCCTTTTATGGAGGAATGAGGAGATTGTTATTACTGACTCTGCCTTCAATATTATATATAGTAACAGGGCAAGTTACCTGTCAGGTAATATGCTAAAGCTAAATGGAGGACCATCTGAAGTTCAGTACTTTTCAATCAATGAGAAAGACGGGGTCAGGTATAGCAAACGTGAGAACAACCGGTTTTACAATGTATATGTACTGGCTTATGACCGGGCACGTGCTTATAATATGAAACACCTTACAATTATCCTGATCTGGGATATCATTATAGGTTTGATATTGTCTGCAGGCCTTTCATATGTTTTTGCATCACATAGCTTACTTCCGCTTTCAAGGTTAAGTAAGAAAGTAAAAAATATCGATTTCGGGAAGCTTGCACAGCTTGCTGAGGCAAACCAGAAAGATGAGATCGGGCAACTGGCTGAAAGTATCAATGATATGATAGACAGGCTTGATAGATCCGCCAGGAACCACGAGGAATTTATAACAAACGCTTCACATGAATTAAGGACAGCACTCTCTGTACTTATATCTGAAGCTGACTATATCCTGGGTCATGGTTCCGATAAGGAAGAATACCAGGAACATATCAGGATAATGCTGAATGATCTCAAGAAACTCAATTCTGTCACAAACGGCCTTCTTGAGCTATCACGTCTGAACCGGTACTCAGAAGTGTCTGTCTTCCCTATAAAGGTGGATGAAGTCATATATAATGTTATACCTGTTCTGAAAAAGAAATACAAGGATATTAAGATTATGACCAAAGTGAACTTTTCAAATAATGAAAGTGACCTTATTATTAATGGCAACAAAGTTCTCCTGGAAATTGCCTTAAGGAATATTATCGATAATGCCTGCAAATTTTCAAATGATGATGTATTGGTTGAAATAAGTCCTGAAAAAGAATCTGTTCATGTGGAGGTTACCGACAAAGGAGTGGGGATTCCAAAATCTGAAGTCGAATATATCTTTGATCGTTTTTCGAGGGCATCGAATATAAGGCAAAAAAAAGGATTCGGTGTTGGCCTTTCAATAGTATCCAGGATAATCGAGTTACATAATGCCCAGATCAGGATAGAGAGTGAGAATAACAAGGGTACAAAAGTTATACTGATCTTCAAAAAAGTCAACCATTAAAGTTTATAAAACCGCGGCATGCGTTCACAACTAATTGAACTACCGGTTTTATTCAGAACCTGGCATTTTCTTCGTTTCGGAATTATAAAAATCCTGATTCTCAGAGATTTTGTCAGGCACGGTCTGATGATCCGATGTTTCTGGCTCTGCCAGGGACTTCTTATAAAACATGTTGCCTGCCATCAGTACTATAATGCTTAAGAGTATTACGAGGGTAACAACTTCTTCATTCACTATCGGGATTCTTGAAGCAGCCGGAATGCTAAGAAACAAAAGTATTGTTATTAATCCCCTAGGGGCAAACAGTGCGAGTGGTATTCCCTTCATCCTGAGAACCAGGGCAAAATATGCCCAGCGTACAGAAAAGATGCCTGCTGTAATGACAAGTGCCAGAAGGATGTTCTGAGGATCCAGAAGTGCATTGACATGAGTGTAATACCCGAACATGATAAAAAAGAATGATCTTACAAGGAATGTAAGCTCGCTCATTATCTTCCTGAATGATTCAAGATCTGACCTGAATTTCTCAAAGTTTACCACCCTGTTTACAAAAGTATGTTCAACAAGCCTGTAATTGGACAGTGCCAGCCCGAATACCAGTATCAGGAACAGGGCAGGCAAATGGGATAGCTTGGCAAGAACATAAGCCAGGACAACTGCTGTAAGTATAATTACATAATTCACATGGTAGGTTATTTTGTTGAGAAGCATCCCAAGAAGAGATGTTACAACAATTGCAAGAATAACGGTAAGAAGACCTGCAAAGATGAAATGAACAATACCGAAGCCGATAGAATCATGGTTTAACAGGATAAAATCAAATACAAGTATTCCGATTATATCTGAAAATGAGCTTTCATAGACTACAAATTCCTTCTGACTTGAATCCAGGCTGCCGGCAGATGAAATAGCAACCGCACTGCTGATAATGCCAAGTGGAATAATGTTCAACAGTGAGTCATACAGAGAATGCCCAAATAAAACCAT
>CAZQRQ010000054.1:8579-19560 GCA_964595725.1 uncultured Rikenellaceae bacterium
ACCCAACGGGGCGTGTTATTAGTGCGGTTTTCAGATAATTATAGCAGGTGCCATGCCCACGCTTGTCGTGGGCATGTTTTTTTATCCATATCGCATGTCCACACAAGCGTGGACATGGCACCCTTTATGATTCTTAATCTGCGATTAGCCACGAAAAATACAAAAAGGACTATTGCTGAAAAGACAGACCTTGTTATTAACCTTATTTTCTTTTTATCCAGTTTAATATCAAGGCTTGCTTCCAGTACAATCAGGATCAAACCAAGTGTTCCAATTACAGGCAGTATTGGTTCTATGTCGGGTATACCCAATCCTGTGTTTTCAACCAGAATCCTTGTCACTATTCCAAGAATTATCAGCAGAATTACTGAAGGTATCTTCGAATACTTACTGGTCACATCAAAGAAATACGCGAGTATTATTATAAGACACAGGAAAAGGATAATATAGTTGGCCATCTATTTATAAATGTTAAAATGCTTGCACATCGTTACTAAATAAGGGATGCAAATTTAAAGAAGAATCATTCTCATTTTGCTAAAAACATAAATATTTTACTTATAGTTAAAAAAATTCTTGCTTCACGGAAAAATAATGCTGTAAGAAATCTCTGTCTACTTCTCCATGAGATAATTTTTAATAAATTTGTCTGGTACCTTAATAATCATTTATAAAAGGAGGAGAATTTTATACCGCCTGTTAAATCAACTATGGATTCATTCCCTGCGACAAAACGATTTGGCACTGCCCCGGTATTCTTCACGGCAATATCGACCATTCTTGGTGCAATACTGTTCCTGAGATTTGGCTTTGCAGTTGGAACTCTTGGCTTCTGGGGTGTTATCTTAATCGTATTGCTTGGGCATGCACTTACCATACCAACTGCCTTTGCACTGTCTGAACTTGCTACGAATAAAAGAGTTGAGGGTGGCGGGGAATATTTTATTATATCAAGATCTTTTGGACTTAATATAGGTGCAACGATAGGGATGGCACTTTATCTTTCCCAGGCCATAAGTGTGGCTTTTTATGTTATTGCCTTTACTGAATCGTTTGAGTTTCTATTTGACTTCCTTTCTAACTCACTCAATATCAACCTGCCCCGCCAGATTATCAGCCTGCCCGTTATGACACTTCTTGGATATATCATTCTCAAGAAAGGTGCCAACCTGGGAGTTAAAGCCCTTTATTTTGTGGTTGGAATACTATTCATCTCCTTACTGCTTTTCTTCCTGGGCAGAACGGAATTCGGTACTTCGGCTGAAAACCTTCCTCATGTCCAGACAATGAGGAATATGAGCCAGTTTTTTGTGGTTTTCGCAATTGTATTCCCTGCTTTTACTGGCATGACTGCCGGGGTGGGGCTTTCCGGCGACCTTAAAAATCCCGCAAAATCAATCCCACTGGGTACCTCTGTAGCTACTATTTCCGGTATGCTTGTCTATGTTGCTGTTATTTATAAGCTGAGTATATCCGCCAGCCCTGAAGATATGATCAGCAACCAGCTTATTATGGCCAAAATTGCCATAGGCGGTGCAATAATAATACCGATAGGACTTGCCGCATCAACAATATCATCAGCACTTGGATCCGTGATGGTTGCTCCCAGAACACTCCAGGCTCTTGCCCAGGATTTATCCTTCCCGTCTGAAAAAATGAACAGATGGCTTTCCTACGGAAGAAAATCTGACAATGAACCGGTTAATGCTTCACTAGTAACGATAGTTATTGCATTTGTTTTTGTAGCCCTGGGTAACGTTAATGCTGTGGCAAAGGTCATTTCAATGTTCTTTATGGTCACCTATGGTTCGCTTTGCCTGATATCTTTTCTTAACCATTTCGGTTCATCGCCTTCGTACCGGCCCTCTTTCAAATCACGGTGGTACTTTTCTCTGGCCGGCTTTCTTATAGCCGTATGGGTAATGTTCCGGATAAACGCCCCATATGCACTGGCATCAATCCTTATCATGATCGCAGTTTATTCATATATAAACTATTATCACCGCGACCGGCATGGACTTGAATCACTCTTTGCCAATGCTTTATTCCAGGTAAACAGGAACCTCCAGGTTTACCTTCAGAAATCCGGAAGCAGGAAGAAGGCCAAAGAATGGAGACCAAGCGCTATCTGCATATCCAAGGACTCATTCCTGAGAACAAGAGCATTCCAGCTGCTTAGCTGGATATCATACAGATACGGTTTCGGTACCTATCTGCACAGAATTGATGGTTACTATTCTAAAGCAACCTGTCAGCAGGCTGCAGAGGAACTTTCAAAACTGATCGAGATCTATGATACTACTCAAAACCAGGTTTTTGTTGACACTATTATCACCCCTTCTTATACAACAGCAATAGTGCAGGCTATCCAGATGCAGGGTATATCAGGCATGGAGAACAATATGATGATCTTTGAATATGACAAGGATAATCCCGGGAACCTTGATGAAATAATTGAAAATATCAGGCTCATTAAGGCCGGGAATTTTGATATCTGCCTCCTGGCTTCCAGTCGGAAAGATATGATATTCAAAAACGGGATACACATCTGGATAAACTATGAAGAACCTGAGAACTCAAGCCTTCTGATTCTTCTCAGCTTTATTATTTCCGGTCATCCCGACTGGAAAAAATCGAATATCAAGATCTTTGAGATATGTAAACCTGACCATTACAACGAAACAAGGACTGCCCTGGGTGAGCTTGTCAGATCAGGCAGGTTGCCCATAACCGAAAAGAATATAGAAATTATCCTTGCAGAATCAGGAAAGACAACAAAGACCCTTATCAACGAGAAATCATCATTTGCCGCCCTTACAATGATCGGTTTTAAGGTTGAAGGGCTGAAACATGATGGTGAGCAGAATTTCCTCGGCTATGACGAAGTGGGAACCGTCCTGTTTATCAATTCAACGAACCAGAAGGAGATTATCTGACATTCTAACTCCATGCTACAAATTAGCCCGGTCAGAAAGATTAAATTACCAGCCCGGCTGTTAAATTGTTAACCCGGAATTATTCAATAACTATAATAACTGGCTTTTCAAATTCGGAACAGCTGACAATATAGAAGCCGGCAGGCAGTCCGGTCAGGTCTTTTTCAAGCGTAAAGTCACCTGTTCCTGCAATTTTAAATGAGTATACCTTTTCTCCCTGTATGTCAAATATATCGACAATCGATTCAGCAGACCTGATATTGCTGAATTCCTGGCAACAATCACATTTACCGTCCAGATCTTTTTAATATCCCTGTTCTCAGCAAATACTATATAGGATAAGGTATCTGTGAAATTATTAACAGTACTGCCACTTACCTGTTGTTTACCCGATACCTTTGCATAGGCCCCGGGAGAAAGAGAAAATACGGCTACAAGAGAATCCCTTGATGAACCATACGGCATTTCAACCCTGATTTCATTCCCGGCAGGATTAATTTCGGAAAATTTCTGCCCGTTAATCCTGAATGAAAGAATATCGGCAAAGACTGAAGCTTTATGCCAGTGAACAGGATGCAGCAGAATAATTACCCTGTCGCCCGGTATCAGCTGGTCCATATCAAGCATACCTGTATTCCAGCGGAGACCATTTACTATAGAAGCATCCGAATAATACTTATTGTTGTTGAGAAAATAGGCTTCATATTTCAGGTCAAAATCGCTTAGCTTTCCTTTCATCATCGGCACAACAGAGTCTCCGGCCGGAAGCGTTAAATTATTAACAAACTGACCTACAATGGGCCATGTGCATTCTTCAAAGAAATAGAAATTAAGGTACAGGTAGACATAGCAATAACTCGAACCATGCGACGAGGTGCCATATATTTTCAATCCATTCGACCTGAGCCAGGAAAGCTCATTGGAAAGGAATGAAACCGAATTCATCTTATAAACAGCCTGCAGGGTAACAAGATCATTATGCCATCCGATTTCAAAATGTTTTTCATCCTGCATGGATCTAAGCACGGGTAATATCCTGTCAGAATGAACAGCCATGTTAGAACTGTTTGCCAGGTAATACGGTGCGGTATGCAAGATAAAATATGTTGAACGGAAACCCAGGTTCGATTCCGTTTCCGAAAACCGGTATGCCAGATTAAGATCATTGTCAACATCATGACGTAATCCTATTACTATTTTACCGGTATTGATTGTATCCCTGAACTCATTAAGGGGCAGTACTATATATTTACTGGTGTCGGACACCATTTTCAGGAAAGCAGCATATTTTTCATAAGTAAAGCTAGTATCCGGCAACGATTGGAGCTCCATCGTTCTTTTTGACGAATCAGGAGAAGCCGGAATGTTCACGGGATCCTGAGCACGATCTTAAGACTTCAGGCGGGAAAAGGGCCGTGTATTTATATGGTGTTTACCTGAGGTATTTCCTGATATTGTAAAGCTTGTTGAGGGCTTCCATCGGAGTCAGGTTATCCACATCAAGGTCAAGTATTTCATCACGAATCTGTTTCAGAACCGGATCATCAAGCTGGAATATGCTGAGCTGCAAGCCTTCCCTGTTCCCGGCGATATCAGCAATAGGTTTTGCCAGCTCCTGTTTTTCGTGGCTTTGTTCAAGTTCCTTAAGAATCTCATCAGCACGCTTCACCACACTTTTTGGCATACCGGCCATCCTTGCCACATGAATACCGAAACTGTGTTCGCTGCCTCCCCTTTTAAGCTTACGAAGGAAGATGACCCTGTTGTTAAGCTCCTTGATCGAAACATTGAAGTTCCTTACCCTCGGAAATGAATTTTCCATTTCATTGAGCTCATGGTAATGTGTGGCAAAAAGGGTCTTAGCCCTCATCCTGTTCTCGTGCAGATATTCAACCATAGCCCAGGCTATCGATATCCCGTCGTAAGTACTTGTCCCCCTGCCTATTTCGTCGAGCAATATCAGGCTGTGTTCAGACAGGTTATTCAGGATACTTGCTGTCTCATTCATCTCTACCATGAAAGTAGATTCGCCAAGACTGATATTATCTGATGCCCCGACTCTCGTGAATATCTTATCCACCAGTCCTATCCTGGCTTCGGCCGCCGGAACAAAACATCCCATCTGCGCCATCAGTACTATAAGTGCCGTCTGCCTCAGAAGTGCGGATTTACCTGACATATTGGGGCCTGTAAGAATGATTATCTGCTGATCGTCAGCATCAAGAAAGAGGTCATTAGGCACATATGACTCTCCGGGAGGAAGCTGCTTCTCAATTACAGGATGCCTTCCGTCCTTAATTTCAAGCCGTTTCGAATCGTCAAGCATGGGCCTCTTATAATCACTTTCCGTAGATACAACTGCAAACGATTGAAGACAGTCCAGTCTTGCTATCAGCGATGAATTCAGCTGTATTGGAGGAATATAATCAAGTATTGCAAAAACCAGGTCATTGAAGAGCTTTGTTTCAAGCTCCATGATCCTCTCTTCAGCACCAAGGATCTTGCTTTCGTATTCTTTCAGTTCTTCAGTTATATATCTTTCGGCACTCACGAGGGTTTGTTTCCTGATCCATCCCTCGGGGACCTTATCCCTGTGAGTATTTCTCACCTCGATATAATATCCGAAAACATTGTTAAAGCCGATCTTGAGAGATGTAATCCCTGTTTTTTCACTCTCCCGGTTCTGAAGATCGATCAGGAAATCTTTGCCACTGTACAGTATTTTTCTCAGTTCATCGAGTTCTTCTGATATTCCTTCAGCAATAACATTACCCTTATTTAGCTGTGCCGGCGGATCGTTATTCAGTTCTTTCTCTATTTTGTCGGCAACCGACCTGCACGAATTCAATTGTTCAGCCAGGGTAGCAAGGGGCTGACAACCACTACTCATACAAAGTTCTTTGAGAGGTCCGAGTGCCTGGAGAGCTTTTTTCAGTTGTGTAACTTCACGTGGATTTATCCTGCTAACAGCAACTTTTGAGACCAGTCTCTCAAGGTCTCCTATCTGCCTGATATAACCCGTTATCTCAGTCCTGAAACCGTTATCCGATGCCAGATATCCGACGATATCAAGCCTGTCGTTTATAGGCTGAAGGTTTTTCAGTGGAAGTGAAATCCATCGCTTAAGCAGCCTGCCTCCCATCGGCGAGATTGTCCTGTCAAGCACATCTATCAGGGTCTTTGCCCCTTCGTAAGGCGAGTAAAAAAGTTCAAGATTCCTGATGGTGAATTTGTCGAGCCACACATATTTGTCTTCCTCAATCCTTGAAATCGAAGTAATATGGCCAAGCTGCTCGTGCTGGGTTATATCGAGATAATAAAGAATTGCCCCGGCTGCAATAATTCCCATATTCAGGTTCTGTATCCCGAATCCTTTCAGTGAACTCGTCTCGAACTGCTTAAGAAGCCTGTCGCTGGCAGCTTCTGAGGTGAATATCCAGTCATCGAGCCTGAAAGTATAATACTTTGTTCCGAAAGTCTCGTTGAAATCTCCGGTTTTCCTTTTATCGTGTAAAACTTCCTTGGGTTGAAAATTACTCAGCATCTGGTCAACATACTCCACGGAACCTTCTGAAACGAGAAACTCTCCGGTGGAAATGTCAAGGAATGCAATACCTGCTATTTTCCTGTCGATATGGACTGCAGCAAGAAAGTTGTTTTCCTTGTGATTGAGGACATTGTCGTTAAAACTAACCCCCGGCGTTACCAGCTCGGTGATTCCTCTTTTCACAATTTTCTTTGCAAGCTTTGGATCTTCCAGCTGTTCACAGATAGCCACTCTCTGACCTGCCCTGACAAGTCTTGGGAGATAGGTATCGAGCGCATGGTAAGGAAATCCTGCCAGCTCCACATAGGATGCGGAGCCGTTAGCCCTCCTTGTGAGTGTTATTCCGAGTATCTCGGAGGCCTTTATAGCATCTTCGCCGAATGTCTCATAGAAGTCGCCCACCCTGAAAAGCAGAATAGCATCGGGATGCTTCGACTTTACATTGTAATACTGCTTCATCAGTGGAGTCTCAACGTATTTCTGCGAATCAGGCATATGTTTTTACTTGGCCGGTAACAAAGATACATACGACTCGAAACTATAGAAAGCCTTTTGCAAGAATATTAGACTCACCTGAAAAATTATCTCAGCTATTCGCGGTTGCACAAAGAAAACACAGGGTTACCCAGAGAGCGAAATTTCAAGATAAATATCATTTTTACTGCAGTATTATTTAGTTACCTTTTACATTCTAAATTTACGATATGAAAGATGTATTGATTCTCGGAGCCGGGCTGGTAGTAAAACCAATCGTTGAGTATCTGCTTAAAAACGAATTAACACTGACCGTTGCATCAAGATCTGTCGGGAAAGCTGAACACCTGATACATGGAAATCCGGCAGGGGAGTCCGTTGCATGGACGACGGACAATATGCATGCTCTTGAAGGAATGATCAGGAATCACAGGCTTACGGTAAGCCTGTTACCTCCGGGATTTCATGTGGAGGTAGCAGATGTCTGCCTGCGAAGCCGTAAGCCCATGGTAACAACTTCATATGTAAAGAAAGAGATGCAGGACCTGAATGACGATGCGGTAAAAGAAGGAATAATAATACTCAATGAGATGGGGCTCGATCCAGGCATCGACCATATGTCGGCAATGAAAATTATCGATAATGTGCATTCCAGGGGCGGGAAAGTGGATGACTTTTATTCTATGTGTGGTGCCCTGCCAGCGCCTGAAGCAGCTGACAATCCCTTCAGGTATAAATTCTCCTGGAGTCCGTTAGGCGTCATACAGGCAAGTAAAAACAGTGCTTTATACCTCAAAGATGGAAAAAAGATAATTACGGAAGGGGAAAAGCTGTTTACAGACAGGTTTGAAACAGAGTTTCCCGGGATAGGACCCCTGGAAGTATATCCTAACCGGGATTCCATTTCCTACATCGACATTTATGGTATACCTGAAACAAAAACAATATTCAGAGGTACATTCAGGTTCCCTGGCTGGTGTGAATCGCTTGACCTCATGAAGTCAATAAACATGCTGGATGATAATGTCAGGGACTATAGCGGCTTTACATACTCAGACTTCATAAAAGAGCGTGCAGGGATCAGTGACAAGGACCTCACCAAAGGACTTTGCAAAAAACTGGATCTGAATGAAAATGATAATGCCATGAAGGCTCTGGAATGGCTGGGCTTCTTTGCAGATACAGATATGGGTCACACCCTTATCAGTCCTTTCGGGATCACTTCCGGGTTAATGATCAGCAAAATGTCGCTGAAGAAAGATGAACGCGATATGATTGTACTTCAGCATATCGTCCATACATCTTATCCTGACGGCAGGAAAGAAATTATAAAAGCATCACTGGTTGACTTCGGGATACCTGCTACCAATACCGCAGTTGCCAGGACTGTAGCCCTTCCTGCCGCTATTGCAACAAAATTAATTCTGACAGGTAAAATAATTCTTCCAGGAGTGCACAGACCTGTAAAACCTGAAATCTATAATCCGGTAATTCATGAGCTTGAAAAGCTGGGGATTAAAATGAATGAGGAAATTACAGTTGTAAATTGAATGATATCCTTACGATTGGTCTTTATAATATCATAACTTCAGAAAAAAATCTTTCGTAATCTCCATATATTCTTCCGTATAATGATGTCTTACACCTGTTTCTATGGTCAGGAACTTTTCTGTGACCTCTTTCCTTTTGCGTTCCAATTTCAATATCAGCCTCTTAACCACACCTGAGGATTTTGGTTTTATTTTAATAATTCCTGTGCAGTACAATCCTGATTCGGGTGCCTCAGCAATAAACAGGTTACCCTCTGCATACGGAAGGATAACCTGCAGGCACCCTGTCTCAGTAAGCAGGGCGGCTGACCCTCCAAGGAGGTCGCGGGATGAAAGAGAATCATTATGTCTTGACCTGGATTTCGCAGGATCCGGGTTTTTAAGTGAATCCCTGAAATATGGCGGATTTGAGAGAATTGTCCCAAACCTCTGGCTGGTGTTGTGGCAAAAATCCTGAAAAGGAAGTTCAAGCAGTTCAATGCGGTCTTTCCAGGCAGTATTATCAATATTCTCACCTGCCTGCAGAAATGATTCGTGATCCGGCTCGATGGCCACAATGCTTCCTGAAGTCCTCTGTGCTGCCATTAAAGCTATCAAACCGGTCCCGGTCCCAATATCAAGGATACTGCCTCCGGTGGAAAGATCAGAACAGGCTCCAAGCAGAACTCCGTCCGTTCCTACCTTGAATGCACTCCTTTCCTGGTATATTGTAAACTGCTTGAACCTGAAATAACTGCTAGCCATGGAAAAATAAGGGATCTGTTCAACAAATATCGCATTTATATCAATATCAGTAAATTTTAAACTATTTTTAGTAATCCTAAAGCTATATATGCAGTTAAATGCCCGGTATTAATGATGATTTGGCAATATTCTGGTTCCGGAGAGACCTTCGGTTGGAGGATAACGCAGGTCTATGGCATGCACTGACGTCAGGATTAAGGGTACTCCCGGTTTTTATTTACGACCACGAAATAATTGATGACAGGCTCGAACCGGATGACCACAGGCTGAATTTTATCAGGGATGCGATTACAAGACTTGAAAGCAGGCTGGCTGAAGAAGGGAAAATCCTCTATATCTTATACGGAAATCCACTGGAATTGTTCCGTGTGCTACTGTCAAAAATCAGGGTAAAGACTGTTTTTGCAAACCGCGACTATGAACCTTACGCCATTAAACGCGACCGGGAAGTAGCCGGCCTTCTTAAGGGATATGGTGCCGGTTTCAACCTCTACAAAGATCAGGTGATTTTCGAAATGGATGAAGTGGTAAAGAATGATGGTAATCCTTACACGGTTTACACACCCTATTCAAGGAGATGGATGGCTGAATTCTCAGGAGAGGATATTAAAGCATATCCATCTGAAAAACTCCTTGATAATATTGATCTACTGCATGCCGGAACAGGTATCCCCTCCGGTTCTCCAGAGATCAGAAGATCAGATATTAAGCCAAGGAACTACGACCTGGGTGAAAAGCTAATTTCTGATTATGAGAAGATGCGCGATATACCCTCCCTTGACGGCACATCAAATCTTGGCCCTTACCTGCGCTTCGGTACTGTAAGCATCAGGGAGGTGATGAGGAAAGTATCAGGTGTTTCTCAGGTATTCCTGTCGGAACTTATTTGGCGTGAATTTTTCATGCAGGTTCTTTTTCATTTTCCACAGGTGGAACATAAAAGTTTCAGACCCGGGTATGAAAATATCCTGTGGCAGAACAATAAGGAGCTTTTTAACAGGTGGTGCGAAGGGATAACCGGTTTCCCGCTGGTAGATGCAGGGATGAGAGAACTCTCCAGGACTGGATATATGCATAACAGGGTAAGGATGGTAACGGCCAATTTTCTTACCAGGCTACTTCTGACTGACTGGAGATGGGGTGAGGCCTGGTTTGCAAAAAAGCTCTTTGATTTTGAACTCTCTTCCAACAACGGGAACTGGCAGTGGGCAGCGGGAACCGGCTGCGATGCAGCACCTTACTTCAGGATTTTTAATCCCGACCTCCAAATCAGGAAATTTGATCCCGATAAATTATACATCAGGAAATGGATCCCCGAAGTGGATACTCCGGATTACCCTGCTCCGATCGTCGATTACCAGTCGGCAAGACAAAAGGCTATCGAGTATTACAGGGATGGTATCAGGGATAATATCTAAGTGTTATTCAGAACCTCTCATTCACCCCTAAGCCGAACAGGGCAAAATCGTATTTTACAGGATCATCAGGATCAAATTCCCTCAGTAGTGTTGTGAGTTCCTCAACAGCTTTCCAGTCATTTTGCTTCCTGTTGAGTAGGCCAAGCTTCCTCGCCGTGTTTCCTGAATGAATATCAAGAGGAATGTATAATTCTGAAGGGCTGATTTTTTGCCAGATACCAAAGTCAACACCCCGGTTATCCTTCCTGGCCATCCATCGCAGGAACATGTTTATCTTTTTTGCTGCCGAACCTTTCATTGGATCAGAAAAAT
>CAZQRQ010000055.1:0-19039 GCA_964595725.1 uncultured Rikenellaceae bacterium
CGGGAAAAAACTATATGCTGTCGACCAGATAGGATTCAGAATGCTGATAATTGATACCGACTCAGGAAAACTGCTGCAATCGGTACCTGTCGGTAGATATCCCTTCGGTATATATCTTTCAAAAGATGAAAAGAAAGCCTACGTCGCAAATGTTGGCATGTTCAGGTATTCTATGATTAGAAGCGGTAAAGGGCAGGATGCCGAGGTAAAAATAATTGATTTTCCGGCTTTCGGTTTCAACACGGAAGAGATGCAGAATGGTATTTTAAATGACACTATCTATATCCCCGGCCTTGGAGATCCGAATGCTATAGAAGCATTCTCAGTTTTCACAGTCAACATTGAAGACGTGGATAATCCGCACGTAACTGCAAAAATAAAGACCGGCCATCTCGTTGGCTCCCGTGTTGAAGGTATTCCTGCTGTCGGAGGGTCAAGCCCAAATTCAATAGTGGCAACGGATGATTACGTTTTTGTGAGCAATGGAAATAATGACAATATATCTGTAATATCTATTGAAAAGGACACAATTGTAAACACCATCTTCCTGAAACCCGATTCAAGGGTCAGGCAATTCAGGGGAGTCATTCCATTTGGACTGGCATTAAGTCCCGACCAGAAACGACTTTATGTTGCCGAATCAGGTATTAACGCTGTTGCAGTCATTGATGTTCAGGATCAGAAAATACTGGGGCACATACCTGCAGGATGGTTTCCTTCAAAAATTGAAGTCAGCAGGGATGGCAGCAAACTGATTGTTGCCAATGCTAAAGGATATGGTAGCGGCCCAAACGGGGGCGCAGCATTCAGGGCTACCGGCCAGGGAAGTTATATAGGAGGCCTGATGAAAGGTACAGTACAGGTATTTGACATACCGGAAGATGACAAACTTGATGAAATGACAGAGAAGGTCATAGCGAATAATTTTAAATTTACCCGTATCAATAAAAGGATTATAAAAGCTAGATCCGATAATCCCGTTCCTTTATACCCGGGCTCAAAGGAAAGTCCTGTCAGGCATATTGTATTTATCTCCAAGGAAAACAGGACATACGATGAAATATTTGGGAGGATGGCAAAGGGCAAAGGTGATACGACCCTGGCCCGTTATGGCGAAAGGGCCTCTTTCCATAACAGGGCCCGCACTGATTCGGTCAGAGATGCCACAGTGATGCCCAACCATCTGAAACTTGCCGGCACGTTTGCTATATCGGATAACTTTTATGTTGATTCTGATGTATCCGCCGATGGCCACAGGTGGCTCGTCAACACGTATCCAAATGAGTGGACAGAGACATGTACTCCCGCAAGCTACGGTGGGAACAGGGATTTCAGAGAGGGATCAAAAGCACCGGGTGTTTTTGCTATGAACGGCGCTGCCGGAGCTGTATACCCTGAGGATTACAATGAAGCCGGCTCCATGTGGGACCATCTTGAGAGACACAAGGTGTCTTTCTTCAACTTTGGATTCAGCATTATGTTCGAACCTGCTGTATATTCCGATTCATATAAATACACAGGAATCAAACATTATGTAAATTTCCCTGTGCCACAGCCGCTTTTCGACCGTACCTCCCGCACTTATCCAACATATAATACATCGATACCCGATCAGTTCCGTGTAGACCAGTTTATTGAAGAATTCGACAGGAAGTGGATAAATGGCAGCGATACTATGCCGGAACTGTTGACAGTGATTATACCAAACGACCATGGAGCGTCAGATCGCCCCGAAGCAGGCTATCCTTTCAGGGAGAGCTACATGGCTGACAACGACCTGGCTGTGGGGAGAATTGTTGAATATCTGTCTCACACGGCATACTGGAAGAATATGGCTATTGTCATTACTGAGGATGATGCGCAGAACGGCGTTGATCACATAGACGCCCACAGGAGCGTCCTGATGATTATTTCACCCTGGGTAAAGAAAGACTATGTGAGCCATGTACATTACAGCTTCGGCAGTATTTTCAAGACATTCTGGAACATACTCGGCCTTCCGTACCTGAACCAGTATGATGCAGGCGCAAATGACCTGTCGGATTTTTTCACCAATAAACCGGATTTTAAACCATATAACGCATTGCCTGCTGATGCAAGGATATTTGATCCCGCAAAAGCACTGGACCCTCTGGATGAGGAGTTCGACTGGCAATCACTGGAGGAATCACCTCTCATCGATAATGTGGAGGATATGCAAAGGGAAAGTAAGGAAAGAGATGAGTACCGCCTGGAAAACAGGGAGAAAAAACAGCCTTAGTTAAGATAAAGCTCTTTCCAGCCTGCTGCAAACATTATTTTGCTAACCGAATACTCTCCTGCCGGCTAAGCAATAAATACAGAATCAACATAGAAAGCTTATTCTTTGTATGATACGACATCAATTCCTGCAATAAGCAGGAACAGTAATCCTATTTTAATCAGGTATTAATTTTCAATTCAATTCTATACAAAATTAGTATTATCTTTCGGATTCAGTACCAATCTGTACCTGTCAATATTAATCTGTCGATGAACTCAGGTTATTTTGAAGATATGAGGTTAATATACGTATTGCTGTCAATAATCGTATTGCTTTCAGCATATATTATTTACCTGAATATAAGGCTTATAAACAGAAACTTATATATCAGGAACATCATTAAGAGTATTACCGGCGAAGACAGGGAACCTGACAAAAATGAGTTACGCAAGCTATTGGCTGAACTGCACAAGTTTAATTTAAGGGCTAACATAAGAGAGTCCAAAATACTGGAACCAAAAACCCTTGAATTTATCCTTGGCATGGAGCAGGAACGGAAGATCTATTTACATTATACAATGATGGAGGCTGATGCCAGGAATATAATTTCGGAGGGATTCAGATTTGTCGAATCTTTCTACAGGACAGCTCTTTCTGTTACAAGCGACAGACTGGATCTTCTGATGAAACATAATGACAAGAGATTTTATGGTGATTTTGTAATCGTAATCTGCATTTCAACTTCAGTTGTGGAAAAGTGCTCTCATTTAATTGAAAATGCCGGTTTGAGAAATTATTCCTTCGAAAATATGCTTACTGAGACACCACCGGTCAAAAATGAAAACTCAGACATGGTATTTCTGTTACCGTCAAAGTACATTAAGGGTTACCTTAACCACAGGACAGGAGATATATTCCTGAACAAGATTTTTAATCCGGATTTTGTTACTTCGCGAATCGTGGAAAATATCGATCAGCTTGCAAGGCTGGAAAGCAGAATGTACAATAAGGATTCCTGATTCATGATGTTATGATTAAATTAAAATACAGACGGACAGGACTTACGAAACTAATACTGCTGGTATTTATATCAGCTAACCTTTATTCACAGGATCCGCAACGGTTTCAGGGTGAAATAGATGACATTGTTAAGAAATATGATGGAATGACCTACGGGAATGACCTGATTATATTTACCGGAAGTTCAAGTATCCGCATGTGGAAAAATATCAGTGACTATTTCCCGGGTAAGAATATCATTAATACCGGTTTTGGAGGATCACAAATGAGTGACCTTTCTTACTACACTGAACAAACGGTTTCCAGGTATAAACCATCACAGGTATTCATTTATGAGGGTGACAATGACCTGGCGGCGGGTAAGACTCCTGGACAAATAATTAAGGATACAAGGGAGGTCATCGGGAAAATAAGAAAGGCCTCCTCACCTTCATGCGGAATTGTAATCATAGCAGCCAAACCCTCTCCCTCCAGGTGGAATATTAAGCAGGAATACCTGAAACTCAATGGAATGTATAAAGAACTAGCTTCCGAATACTGGAACCTGGCGTTTGCAGACATATGGGATCCTTTGCTGGATGAGAAAGGAGTCCCTATATCCGGGATTTTTACGTCAGACAGCCTGCATATGAATTCCATGGGATATGATATCTGGGCTGAAGTACTCAGGAAATTAATAAAATAGCAGCAATATGCCGGGTGTAATTGAGACAGTAAACCTCTCCAGGAATTTTGGAAAAACCAGGGCGGTTGATGACATCTCCATTACTGTGGAAAAAGGTGAAATCTACGGATTCCTTGGTCTCAACGGTGCAGGAAAGACAACTACTATACGTATGTTGCTGGGGATGATCAGACCGTCAGCCGGTGAAGTGCTTCTCTATGGAGAACAGGTGAACGGGGGAAAACCAGACCTTTGGAAACGTGTCGGATCACTTGTTGAAATTCCATATTCCTACCCTGACCTCACTGTCGATGAAAATCTTGAAATAATCCGAAAACTGAGGTACATAGCAGACAGGAAATACGTAAATGAAGTCATAGATCTGCTGAGTCTTAATGCATACAGGAAAATAATTGCTAAACACCTTTCCCTGGGGAATGCCCAGCGCCTTGGCCTGGCTAAGGCACTTTTACACAAACCTGATATCCTGATCCTTGATGAACCGGCTAATGGCCTTGATCCGGCCGGAATTGTGGAAATAAGGGAATTACTACTGGATCTTGCGGAAAATAAGGGTGTTACCATTTTTATCTCGAGTCATATCCTCGGTGAGATTTCGAAGTTTGCCTCACGGATTGGAATCATTCATGAAGGCAGACTGCTGGTTGAAACCGACATTGATGACCTTGAAAAATTAAGAAAAAGAACTCTTCAGATAGGTGTTGAGAATATTGAAAATGCCAAGCATTTTCTTGAAAATTCTAATTACCACCCGGTAATTGACGATGCAGGTACAATATTGCTATCCGATACAGAAGCAATAGTCAACCCGAGTAAAATAAACGCACATCTGGCAAAAGATGGCAATCCTCCATTTCTTGTAAAAGTCGAGGAGGAAGACCTGGAGTCATTTTTCTTAAGGGTGATACATCTGAAAGGAGGAGAGTTATGAGACAGCTTGCACCGGTCCTGGAAACTGAGATGACAAAGGTCCTTAAGTCGAAGATACTACCTGCAAGTATCCTGTTTTTCATCTTTATGGGGTTTATGATGGGGCTCCTGATGTTTCTTTCAAAGCATCCTGAAATTGCCGGAAAATCTGCAATAATGGGGACAAAGGTATCGATGATCGGTAATACTACCTGGCCATCTTACATGAACCTTCTTATACAGATTGGATTAACTGTCGGATGTATCGGAAGCGGTATTGTTACAATATGGGTTTTCGGCAGGGAGTTTTCAGACAGGGTAGTAAAGGACCTGCTGGTACTTCCCGTCCACCGGTATCTTTATGTTATTTCAAAATACCTGGTAATTATTACCTGGAGCTTAATCCTTTACCTGATATTATTAATTACAGGAATCATTGCCGGCATGATTGTAAGCCTCGACTTCTGGTCAGTTGATGTTATACTGGAAAACGCCAGGATATATTTTATCAGCGGTCTGCTTACAATAGCACTCTGCACCTTTGCAGGGCTGATCACGAGCATGAGCCGGGGATACCTGTTGCCCATAACATTTGTAATACTGACAATGATGCTGACCCAATTTGTTATGATAGCCATTCCTGGCATATCTCCATTTTTCCCGTGGGCAATACCGGCTCTCTATAGCCATGTGGCCGGTCCTTTGGCACCACCGCCGGGATTAACCGGCTATATAGTTCTCTTTATTACTTCAATATCATGCCTTGCAGGAACAATAGCCTGGTGGAGATATGCTGACCAGAGATGAAGATATTTTTTTGTTTTTATTAACCCAAAATTGAACATTTATTCAAAATAAATATTATAACAAAATAATTGAGATCGTTAAACAAGTATAGCTTAAAAATAATTATCAAAATGAAAATCAAAACTTTAGCAATTGTTATTATATGCATGTCGATGTACCTGTGTGTTGCCGGACAGGTAACTGAGGGTGAAAAAACATTAAGGACACAAACTACAGACACTATTCAGGGCTGGAAGACCGGTGGTCTGATGAGTGTCACCCTGGCTCAGACCTCACTCACAAACTGGGCTGCAGGGGGACAGAATTCAGTCTCGGTGAACGGAATTTTAAGTCTTTTCGCAAATTACAGGAAAGACAAATCAGTATGGAATAACTCCCTGGACATTGGTTATGGCTTACTAAAACAGGGGGAGGATGAGGCCTACAAAAAACTGATGACAAGATTGATTTCCTTTCAAAATACGGGCAGGAGGCCTTTAAGAATTTCTATTATGCTGCCATGTTTAATTTCAAGACACAGATGACTCCCGGCTATAAATACCCGAATGCAACAGATAAGATCTCAGACCTCTTTGCACCTGCATATATTGTCGGTGCACTCGGTATGGATTATATGCCAGGCGGGTATTTCAGTGCATTCATTGCCCCTGTAACAGCAAAAATAACCTTCGTTACCAACGAGACCCTTTCTGCAGCCTGTGCATTTGGTGTGGATCCGGGTAAAAAGTCGAAAAGCGAATTCGGAGGGTACCTCAGGGTAATTTATTCAAGAAATGATTTTGAAAATGATATCCTGAAAAACATATCTTTCTCAACGAAACTGGATCTCTTCTCAAATTACCTCGATAAACCGCAGAATATTGATGAAAACTGGGAGACACTTATTGTTATGAAAGTTAACAAGCTTATATCGGTAAACCTCAATACTCAACTGATATATGACGACAACGTAAAAATTTCATTTGACAACAATGGTGACGGAATTATCGACGAAATGGGCTCAAGAGTACAGTTCAAAGAGATTTTCGGAGTCGGGTTCTCATTCAAATTCTAACTCCTGCTATTAATAGCCTGAAAAAATAATTCATCAGCATAGAAAACAAGGAAAAAAATTTGGATAATATGTTATATATTTCTAACTTTGTGTTAGAATTATATAACTAATTATTTAAAAATGAAGAAAGCGATTATTGTTTTCGTTATTGCCGGACTGGTTCTGATTACTACCGGGTTCTGGTTCTTTTCCTCAAATCAAAGTCTTAAACCGTTTGATATCGGCAGCTTTGGAGTAATACTAATGATCGTTATTTTCGCTGTGGTTCTCGGGTTAAGGAGACTGTTAAGTGCCCGTAGAGGTGAGCCGGCAGAAGATGAACTTTCAAAGAAAGTACTGCAAAGAACTGCTGCATGGTCATATTATGTATCTCTCTATTTGTGGGTAGCTGTTCTGTATATTAAGGACAAGGTATCTCTTGACACCGAGGAATTAATTGGTGCAGGTATCCTGGGGATGGCAGTTGCCTTTGCCGTATGCTGGCTAATATTTAACTTCAGCGGGATGAGAAATGAATAACAGGATAAGGGAATACAGGGCAAGGTATAAGCTCACACAGGAAGATCTTGCCCGTAAGGTGAAAGTTAGAAGGGAGACCATTGTATTCCTGGAAAAGAACAAATACAATCCATCGCTTAAGCTGGCATATGATATCTCGCGAACATTTTCAGCAAGAATTGAGGATGTGTTTATCTTTGATGATTAAGGAGCCTTCTTACTTATCAGAATGCAGCCATGAATCCGCAGCTTAACTTCCCGTATTTCCCTTCGTCAGCGTCGACGTATGTGTACTCCGCCAGTAACCTGACATTCCTCCTGAGTACATAGCTGAAGTTTAAAGTTGCTGATTTATAATTCAGGGGATCATAATCAGATTCCACCCAGTTTAAAAGGCCGGTGATATAATACTTGCTCATATCTCCTTTTGGAGCGTACCTGGCTTCAAGATATCCACCCTGTGTAACATTGTCGTTGATGAAAGCAACTGCATCCACGTCGAAAACCTGAGAGTCCATTCTCCTGATATATTGAACATTGACCATGAAATGCTGGTCAAAATCAAGGTTCAGAATCGGGCCAAACAACCTTACGTCGCTATAGTAGTTATTGAGACCTGAAAAGTTCCTTTCCCTGCCGGCATATCCCATAAATCCCAGGCTAATATACTTTCCCAGAGGCTGTAATAATATACCAGTAAGATTTTTGTAAGAGTCTTTGTCAAAAATAAACTCTTCGCCTCCAATGCTTAATCCATTACCATTTGAAACCTCTCCAACAAGCGTTGTATTCAACCTGGGAATAGAGTAGTCAATCATAAGTCCCCTGTCATATGTGAGGGAAGCTGTTGACTGACCAGGCACCGCAGTCAGTATTGCCAGGTCTTCAATAGTCAACCTGAGTTCTCTCTTATAGAATGGATCACATAGCTGGAACTGACCAGCCGATATATTTATTCCCGAACCGAAAAGATCGCTGTAGGTCAGGAAAGCATCCTCGACACCAACAATTTCACCTCCCTCACTCATAAAGAAATACATATAATAGGACAGCTTGTCTGACAGTTCCCCTCCCGACAAAAGCTTAACTCCTGAAAGAGTTGCAAAATCTGCTGTCTTATTCTTTCCAAAGTTATAGGTTACTGCACCATCGAGGCGTATTGCAACAGGCAGTTCCCTCAACAAAGAGAGCTTATCATCACCTGTCGGAATAAAATACCTGGGCGATTCATATTCAGTCATTCGGTAACCGTTGCCGGCAAAATCATCGCCGAAAGGTTTAAGGTTAGGGGCAGGGGAATGGCACACCTGGCAGCTTATCTGGTATTTCCTGGCAAATGCTGGAATCGCACTGATCTGCGGAGGTATTATAATAGAAGTAATAATCAACACGATAGTCGCATAAAAGAGATGTTTCAGTTTCATATTTTTAAAAAATCAGTTAAGGCAATACTGTGAATTTTGTTGAATGCTCATTTACCAGCTTTATTTCGGATTCCTCTGCCGGCACCTTCAGAAAGTCTGCTACAGGTTTCACCAAAAGCTGGTAGTTGAGCCTTGCTGTTACGGTCATTTCGCCTGGCGCTGTATCGAAAGGCAGCCTGAAAGTGAATGTCTCCATTTTTGTTTCACGTGGGCCGATTCTGTAATCCACTCCCAGTTTCGCTGTATTCCACTGCATTATCGTCATTCTGCCCTCAGGGTCGAAATAGGGCATCCTGAAAATGCGGTTTCCTGGCGGGATGCCATCTCTCTGGACACCTTCAAAATCGTTTATCTTGAGAGGAACGCCCATGTCCTGGTAAGCAAGATAATCTCCTGAAATAGTATATTCCTCACCCTCAAACCCTTTTTTATCTACATCGAGATGATATTTCCTTCCTTTTGCATCAGTAGCTTCAACATCGAGCCAGAGTATCCGATCTTCTACAGATCCTGTCGGGAATTTATGTCCTGTTTTGGCATTATACAGGGCCACTGTCAGGATTACTATTTCCCCTGGCTCTGCCTCTCTGATATCAGGATTAATTCTTAGCTCTACTGTACCCCTCACCTTTCCCGGGTCATGTCCGCCGTGAAACAGATGCAGTCTTGCATCGTCATAGGGTTTCGCCATAAGCGCATTAAGGAAATGGGCTCTTGGCATATGACAATCGTGGCATACGACACCCTGTTCACTATAGGGGCCTTCCTTCCATTCAAGCTGGGTGCTTTTTACCCACATACCGAAAGGATTTTTTTCGTTGTGGCAATTAGCACAAAATTCAGTTGTCCTGAATATATCCTTAGTAATTATTTTATGTGCGGGAGATTCCGTCCCGGTTGTACGTCCTGCATATTTTGTCATCCCGGGTTCGATGAAATAGCTGTAGTTAAAAGGCGGATCTGTTTCAGCGGCCTGGATAAGGTGACATACTTCACAGGATACTGACTCATTAGCCATACTATTTTCAGAAGGCCTGGGTGGAGGCAGTTCACCTCCCATAAAGGCCAGTGGGGTATGACAACCGTTGCAACCATCAACGACATCCTTCAGTTCGGGCTTTGCCTCGGCATGTGCCACAGCGAGGTCGAAGTACTCAATCTCATCCCAGTGATGAGTATAAGCCTGTGACATCATAGCCTGGGACCATTGTTCATAGATTCCGGGGTGACAGGTTTTGCATTTTTTTGAAGATTCAAAATCCTTATATGCATATTTTCCTTTAAGCTCTTCCTGCATTGCTGCTGATCTTTTCAGGGTAAAAGAGGTAAGGATCACCACTAACATGACGATTGGCAATATTATAAGCAGAGCAGCCAGTTTATACTTCTTTTTCATTTATCAAAAATTAATAGATGCAAAAAGGTAATGAAAAAAACTTAAAAGCCATCATTAAGTGCAATGGTAGCTCATATTTTGGAATAAAACTAAATAACAATTCAGAATACCAGTTACTATTACTTAACAGCTACTCTCATATTCCTGGCCCAGATTAAAACAGGTTGCGCTGCTCCCTGCATACTTCCTCCGGGCATACCACCACCTGGAGGCATTCCGCCGCCACCGCCACGTCCCCCACCTCCCCTGGGAATTGAAGCACCTGCCCCCGACGGAGGTCTTGCACCGGAAGGAGGCTGACCTGTCATTACAGGTGGCGCTCCATATTCGATACCAATAGTCCACAGGTTTTTCGGATCCGTAGCAGCCATTTTTTCAGCTTCAGGAAGTTTATCGACAGGAATAGTCATGTTATAGATCAGGTTTCCCTGTTCGTCATACTTAATAACACCCCTTATATTATCTGTGTTCTCAGAGGGGAACCTGCTCTCGAGCCCTTCACCGAATCCGACGAGTTGAATGGTATTTGCCATGGATAAAGGAGTGGGTTTGTTTATAAAACTGTTCTGAGCTCTGTCCCTCGTATACCTGCTGCCTACCGGGAACCTTATTCCCAATGTTTTCCTCGATTTACCATCAGCATTCAGCCATATGGTCATCCCTGACTGGAGTATCCTGCTCTGATCTTCAGATTCTGTAATCTTCATGTCAACATAAATATCCTTTTCATCATTAGAAAGACAATAAAGAATTGCTCCTTTTCTGGTTGAAGTATACTCGTCATCAGGTATCAGGTAGCCCTCGACTGCTCCGGACCGCCATTTCATACTTTCGCCCTTTTCTTTCTGTGCATTCGTTACCGGAGATACGGATACAATAAGGGCCGCAAATAAAATTAATTTCATAGCAACAGGAAAATTAATAAATAGATTTTGAAGTTAATTAGTTAGTGTCAAGGTCTTTAAGGATTTCCCTTGCATCCCTTGAATAGTTATCAAGCATCCGGGAAGCACGTCTTGTCCCGGAAATACCGATAAGAGTAAACAGCACGATCAGTGCCAGCAGCACATAGCATACAATCCTGGATGTTCCGGCGTTGCATTTTAATGATTCAACAAGGCCGTGATACAGGATCCAGAGGGCAAAAACCTGAATTAACAGGGTAATAACAACGCCCAGGTAAAAACTGATTCCACCGGCAAAACCAAAAAAGGCAGAAACAGGCATTATTACCATCAGTGAGGCAGTGACTCTCAGATTAGCTTCAAAGTCAGTATTACCCTAACAGATTGATGAAATTATCAGCAAAATCAACGCACCTATAAACAACCCGATAAGCGCCGTGATTATTGCACCAATAAATGCCATAATACCAACAGCACTCCCGAATAATCCTCCCCCTACTGAACTAAGTCTCAGTAATCCCCACAAAAGGTACAAAACTCCGGTTACAGTGCCATAGATGACAGCCTTAATAAGCGGTTCAGCAATTCCCCCGGAGGTATTCATTGCTGAAAAATAGCTTTTTGGATTAATCAGTGTGTTTTTAGAATCCTGAAAAAACTCATTAAAGTCAAAAGTTCCGTTGCTCATGATAATAATAATTTTATGGTTATACTTATATAAAAAGTCAATGCACCACAAAACTGCCATAAAACTATCATATGCTGACAGTTAATGGCTTCCAACATCCTGATAAACACATAATTCTAGAGTCTCCTCTTCTCCTCCTTTTTAGCTTTCTTAGCTAAGCGTCTCTCTTTAAGCGTTTTAGCTGGCTCCTTTTTCTTTTTAACCTGTTCTTTTGATTTCTCGTGTGACATAACAGTATTATTTAAGGTAAAGGTATCTCAAAATTAAGTAATTCAATTAAAGATTCAATCTACACTGGTAAATAAAAAAATTCTGATATGTTAAAAAATGTTTATTAAGCCCACTGACTTAGCAAAGAAGCAGCATCCATATCAAGATACCACTTCAGAATACCATTTCCGGGTTCAATTAAAGCAGCGGGGTAATTTGTAATTCCCGGATTTTCAATTAACTCTGCCACAATCCGGGCCTTGGTAATCCCTGCTACAAGAAAAATTATATTTTCCGCATTGTTTATAACAGGTACAGTGAGTGTTATTCTTTTCTGGCCGGAAACAGGATGCAGAGCTGTATCACATATTCTCCGAGGACTTCTCATCCGGGAATTTCCGGGGAAAATAGATGCTGTATGCCCATCTTCTCCCAGTCCCAGTATTATAAGGTCGAAGACAGGAAGGTTGTTTCTGTGGTTTGTGGTAGACATAATTTCCTTTGAATACCGGCGGGCTTCCTTTTCCGGATCCTCTTCTCCCCTGATTCTGTGAATGTTCCCTTTAGATAAAGCTATTTTCTCAAGGAATACTTCATTGGCCATACCATAGTTGCTTTGCGGATCATTTGGTGGCACGCATCTTTCGTCTCCCCAGAAAAAGTGGACGTAGTTCCACCTGACTTTTTCGATGAAGTGAGTTCCAAGGATGGAAAAGAGCAGTTTTGGGGTAGTACCTCCCGACAGGGCTACCGAGTAAGTTCTCTTCTGCCTGGCTGCCCGATTGAATAATCCTGCAAGTTCACGAGCAAATTCCCATGCCAGTTCATACTGGGTTTTCGATACTTTAATTACAGTCTCCATATTCATTTTTCTCTTATGCCCTTCACCTATAGTTCGCAGTACAGACCGTCATCAGCAAGATTTTTACAGGGGTATCGCCAGGTTAATCCTATACCTTCAACAAGGTCATCAGCCTGTTCTGGCCCCCATGTACCTGCAGGATATCCAAATACCTTAATATCAAGATTTGTTGCCCACGCTATCTGAATTGGCTCCAGGAAGGCCCATGCGGTTTCGACAGTATCATCGCGTGAATAAAGTGTTGAATCACCGTGCATCACATCACTTAAAAGCCTTTCGTAAGCCGAAGGAAGCCTGGAATCGGTAAGATCGGAATAGTGAAAGTCCATATTCACGTTCTTGACATTAAATCCTGTGCCTGGTTCCTTCATCCCAAACTTCAGCAAAATACCTTCATCGGGCTGGATCCTTATAATCAACTGGTTAAACGCCCTGTTTAAATCATCAACATGAAAAAGAAAATGGGGAGTCTGCTTGAAGTTGATGACAATCTCTGTAACTTTTGTGGGCAGCCTCTTACCAGTCCTGATATAGAAAGGCACACCACCCCATCTCCAGTTGTTAATGAAAAACTTCATCGCCACAAAGGTCTCCGTTCTTGAATTCGGATCCACGTCATGTTCCTGCCTGTAGGCAGAAAGGCACTCTCCACGTACAACAGAAGCCGTGTACTGCCCACGGATAACATTTTTTATGACTTCTTCCTCTCTTATTGGCTGAAAGGACTGGAAAACCTTGAGTATTTCATTTCTTATTGCATCGGGATGAAGAGATGTAGGTGGTTCCATAGCTGTCAGTCCAACCATCTGCAGGAGGTGATTCTGAACCATATCTCTCAGTGCACCGGCACTATCATAATAACCGCCCCTGTTCTCAACGCCAATACTCTCGGCCGATGTTATTTCGATGTGATCAATGTAATTCCTGTTCCACAGTGGTTCAAACATCCCGTTTGAGAATCGTGTTACAAGCAGGTTCTGGACAGTTTCCTTACCCAGGTAATGATCTATCCGGTATATCTGGTCCTCTCCCAGAATCTCATGGAGACTGTTATTCAGCTTCCTGCAAGAATAAAGGTCTTCTCCAAAGGGTTTCTCAAAGATGAATCTCTTAAAACCTTTTGCCTGGTTATTGAGCCCGGCTCCTGCCAGATTCTGTGCAATAGTCGTATATATTCCAGGAGGAGTCGCAAGGTAGAACACATAATTGCCGGATGTACCTTTAGTTTCATCACATGATTCGAGTGCTTTCCTGAGTTCGAGATATTCCTTCTCTTCAGAATAATCAACTTTCACATAGGAGATCAGCCCGGTAAAGTCATCAAGTTCTTTATTCCCGGGAGCTTTTCCCTCTGAGAACATTGTGATTCCTTCCTTCATCTTATTCCTGAATTCCTTCAGATCAGTTTGCCGTCGCCCAACACCGATAATGGCAAACTTTTCAGGTAGCATTTTCTGGATCTTAAGCGAATAGATTGCCGGAATAAGCTTTCTGTGGGTCAGATCGCCTGACGCTCCAAATATTATCAAAACCTGGTTAGGAGGTGTTTTCATCTTTCAGCTAAATAATTTACTAATTTAGTCCATTCTTTCATTACATTGAAATTCAAAAAAACATAATTAATGTAATATTCATTGTTTCTGCATAGCCAGGCACTCTTTTCAAAAATGTGGTCAGGCAATCGCCGTAAAATCACCTGTAGTCTTTTATAACATAACCACTTTTAATGTTAATAACATTTTTTATTCTATTTCTTTTATTTATAAAGTAATTATATTATTTTCGCAAATTAAAATAAACCTCAGATGAGAAGTGTTATAAAAATAACAAACATTATTATACTCAGGCTTACGGGATTGATGTGAGAATGGTTTTAGAATTTGAAATATGCGAACCGTTCTCGTTAACACCAGGGAGCGGTTTTTTTTTAAGAAAAGATCATATAAATCTTAATGGGAAATATATCAAATAGTGATCAGGGTCTTTACAGGAAGGACTTTGAACACGGGAGCTGCGGAATAGGATTTGTGGCCCACATTAAAGGCAGGAAATCATACTCGATAATAGAAAGAGGACTTGATGTACTCCACAACATGATGCATCGGGGAGCAGAAGGTGCCGACAAAAAGACAGGGGATGGTGCGGGGATTCTGATACAGGTTCCACGCGATTTCTACCTTATACAGGGATATTCCCTGCCGCCGGAAGGACAATTTGGTACAGGCCTGGTGTTTCTGCCCCAGGACGAGGATGAAGCTGCAGAGTGTGAGAAGGTCCTGATTGAAATCATTAATGAGGAGAAAATCACTTTAATAGGCTTCAGGGAAGTGCCCAGGGACAACACTGTTCTTGGAGAAATTGCACTGGCTGCCGAACCCCGGATCAAGCAGGTTCTTCTGAGCGCTGATCTTACGCAGGAAGATCTGGAGAGAAAGCTATACATTATCAGGAAAAAGACTGAAAACAGGATAAGGGCCTCTGAGCTTAAACAGAAAGATTTCTTTTACATCCCGAGCCTGTCGTCAAAAGTACTGGTATACAAAGGAATGCTCACTTCTGTACAGCTTGGAGAGTATTTCCTGGATTTACAGGACAAAAGAATGCAGAGCGCAATAGCGCTTGTCCATTCCCGATTCAGCACCAATACATTTCCAAGGTGGGATCTTGCCCAGCCATTCAGGATGCTCGGTCATAACGGTGAAATTAACACTATAAGAGGTAACAGGTTATGGATGGAGGCGAGGGAATCTATACTCAAATCAGAAGTCCTTGGCAATCTGTCAGAATTATATCCTATAATTGAACCAGACAAAAGCGACTCAGCATCTCTGGATAATGTCCTGGAATTCCTGGTGATGAGCGGCAAATCATTACCATATGCACTTGCTATACTTGTCCCTGAATCGATCAATGTAAAAAATCCCATGCCATCAGCTCTCAGGGAATTTTATCACTACCATGCGACTTTCATGGAACCGTGGGATGGCCCTGCTTCTTTAATTTTCTCGGACGGAAGGTATATTGGAGGTATGCTCGACAGGAATGGATTAAGGCCTTCCAGATATCTCATCACCAACAATGACCTGATAATCCTGGCATCTGAAACGGGTGTCCAGGAATTTGAACCCTGCGAGATAAGGAACAAAGGGCGGTTGAGACCGGGGAAAATGCTGCTTGTAGACACCGAGGAAGGTAAAATTTACTTTGATGAAGACCTTAAAGCAAAGCTAGCAGCTGAATATCCTTATTCGAGCTGGATAACGGAAAACCAGGTGATGCTGGAAGATATCGAAACCGGCCGGGTAGTCTCTCCTGAACTTGGCGACCTTTACGAGGAGTATCTTGCCGCTTTCAACTATTCAGATGAAGAAATCGACAGGATTATCAAGGAGATGGCTGCCTCAGGCAAGGAGCCGCTTGGATCGATGGGCAATGATGTTCCCGTGGCTGTTCTTTCCAGGAAGCCATACAGGCTTTTCAATTATTTTAAACAGATCTTCGCACAGGTAACCAATCCGCCTATTGATCCCATCAGGGAGGAATTAGTGATGACGCTGTCGGGATACCTGGGGTCGCTTCAGCAAAACCTCCTTAACATTTCGCCAGATAAGGTGAAAATGGTGAAATTCAAGTTTCCCGTGATCAATAATACATATTTTGAGATTGTAAGCAAGCTCGGGTACAAAGGTTTCTCCTCAGCCACCCTCCCGATGCACTTTGAAGTAAGCAAAGGAGCCGCTGGACTAGAGGCCGCCATAAAAAGGCTGTGCAGAGATTCTGAAAAAGCCGTGGATGAAGGTAAGAACTACATAATAATGTCAGACAGGGGTATAAATAAAGACCTGGCTCCAATACCATCCCTTCTGGCAGTATCGGCTGTTCACCACTACCTTATCGACAAAAGAAAGAGAATGCAGATCGACCTCGTTATTGAAACGGCTGAGCCAAGGGAAGTTAACCATTTTGCATTATTGTTCAGCTATGGTGCCAGTGTCATAAATCCATACATGGTCTTTTCAATAATTGAAAAGCTTGTCAAGAACAAAGCTATACAACTTGATTACCAGAAAGCGGAGAGCAACTATATAAATGCGATCAACAAGGGGATCCTGAAGATCATGTCAAAAATGGGGATCAGTACACTGCGCAGCTACCGTTCATCACAGATATTTGAAGCCCTTGGTATACACAGTGATGTGATCAATAAATACTTTTCAGGGACTTACACCCGGGTTGAAGGAATAGGCCTCAGCGAAATAACTGAAGAGATTCTTGTTCCCCACAGGAGAGCATATACAGAGCCAAGTAAGAAGGACATATTTACTGAAGGAATTTACGCCTACAGGAAATACGGGGAACATCATGCATGGAATCCGGATACCATATCTCTGCTCCAATGGAGCGCAAGTACCAATGACTATTCGAAATTCAAGGAATACAGCAGCAAGGTAAATCACGACACGATGAGCCCTGGCTTTTTCAGGGGTCTGCTGAAGCTTAAAAAGAATCCTGTGCCACTGGATGAGGTTGAGCCTGTCGAAAACATCATGCGCCGCTTTGTTTCCGGGGCCATGTCGTTCGGTTCTATAAGTCGTGAAGCACATGAGACCCTGGCCATTGCAATGAACAGGATAGGCGGCAGAAGCAATACCGGTGAGGGAGGCGAAGATCCCAGGAGATATTTACCGCTTAAAAACGGTGATTCTGTGCGAAGTTCGATAAAACAGGTTGCAAGCGGCAGGTTCGGAGTAACGACCGAATACCTTGTAAATGCAGATGAAATACAGATCAAGATCGCACAGGGAGCTAAACCGGGAGAAGGCGGACAGTTGCCTGGTCATAAGGTTGACAGGATTATAGCGAAAACCAGATATTCAATACCGGGGATCACCCTGATATCTCCCCCGCCCCATCACGACATATACTCTATTGAAGATCTTGCGCAGCTTATCTTCGACCTGAAA
The DNA here is from genome assembly GCA_964595725.1 of uncultured Rikenellaceae bacterium. Taxonomy (GTDB): domain Bacteria; phylum Bacteroidota; class Bacteroidia; order Bacteroidales; family VadinHA17; genus LD21. The sequence continues at coordinate 17,665 of CAZQRQ010000055.1, forward strand.
AACGTCAATCCGAAAGCAAGGATAAGTGTCAAGCTTGTCTCAGAATCGGGCGTGGGCACTATTGCTGCCGGTGTAGCGAAAGCGTCGGCTGATCTCATCACGATAAGCGGGTATGAAGGCGGGACTGGTGCCAGTCCGTTGTCATCGATAAAGCATGCCGGGCTGCCTCTTGAGCTGGGCTTAGTGGAAACCCAGCAAACACTTGTGATGAACAACCTGAGGGGCAAGGTGATTTTGCAGACTGACGGTCAGCTTAAGACCGGGCTCGATATCATTATGACCGCCCTAATGGGTGCCGAAGAATTCGGTTTTGCCACAAGTACACTTATTGTTATGGGATGTGTAATGATGAGAAAATGTCATCTCAACACATGCCCTGTAGGTGTAGCAACACAGAATCCGGAGCTCAGGAAAAGATTCCATGGCAAATCCGAGTACCTTGTTAACTACTTCAGGTTCCTGGCTGAGGAGGTGCGTGAATATCTTGCCGAACTTGGATTCAGAAAGCTTGAAGATATTATAGGTCGTCTTGACCTGCTTGAGAGGAACGAAGAGATTAATCACTGGAAAACCAGGAACCTTGATCTGACAGGCCTGCTAACAATGCCGGAGGAATGTAAGACAAATTCTATGCATTTTACTGAAGAGCAACATCATAAGATCGATGATGTGCTTGACCTAAAGCTTATTTCACTTAGCAAAAATGCATTGCAAGACCGGGAACCGGTGGATATAGAGATGGATATACATAATACTGACAGGACCACAGGGGCAATGCTTTCAGGAAGTATCGCACGATTATACGGGAATGATGGTTTGCCTGACGGAACAATAAAATGCAGGTTCAGGGGATCGGCGGGCCAGAGTTTCGGGGCATTTCTGACAAAAGGTGTTGAGATGCTTCTCGAAGGTGACTCTAATGATTACCTGGGAAAAGGATTATCTGGAGGGAGAATCATTGTAACACCACCACCAGGTACTGTTTTTGAAGCTGATAAGAACATAATAATAGGTAACACGTCACTTTACGGGGCAACGAGCGGAGAAGCTTATATTTCAGGAATAGCGGGAGAAAGATTTGCTGTCAGAAATAGCGGGGCATACGCAGTTGTAGAAGGTGTTGGGAACCATGGATGTGAATATATGACGGGTGGCCGCGTTGTTGTACTTGGAGCAACGGGTTCTAACTTCGCTGCCGGTATGAGTGGTGGTATAGCATATATTTATAACGAGTATGGTGACTTTGACTATTATTGTAATATGGGAATGGTTGAATTATCACTTGTTGAAGACAATAGCGACATTAAGGAACTTGTTAACCTTATCACCAAACACTTTCAGTATACAAAAAGTAAGAAGGCAAAGATGATCCTGG
>CAZQRQ010000056.1:0-12973 GCA_964595725.1 uncultured Rikenellaceae bacterium
CCAGCGGCCAATGCTGTATCTTAAACCAGAAACTTATTACATAGATGAAAAAGCCAATTGATCCTGTAATAAAAATAGCTTTCTTGTCCGTGTTCTCTTCTTCCTTTAATTTCGAAAAAAGGAGAGTCGGAGTAAACAGGAACGCTGTAAATATTACGAAAAGACTTACAAGAATCGAGGCTCCCGGCCAGTGCTGTACCTTGAACAGAATTCCAAGAATAAATGATACACCTCCAACAAAGGCAGAAATAAACAACAGCATTCTTTTTCCGCTCTTTGTTTCTTTCCATAGAACCACAAGAGCTGAAGGAAAGAACAGGAACGATACTACCAGGGCTCCCAGTGTCAGGAGTGTCCCGGCCATCGGCCAGTGCAATATCTTAAACATTGCTGCGAAACCCAGCATAACAGTGCCGGCTACGCCTGAGATTTTCATCGTTTTTTTCATTTTTCTGTATTTAGTATCTACTGCATAAAGAGTTTCCTCCTGGACCTTTTTTAATCCGCGGAAACCGATCTTTTCTTTGACTTTTTTATAAGCATCAGTGAAACTTAAGCCGCTCTGCATCTCAATTTCCACATCACAACATACGTGATCCACAAGATCATCGAAGAGATGAGAATAGGTTATCTCCTCCTTCCTGATATCCCTGGTTATCCTGTCAATATTGTAAAGGCTCAATTCAGGCATGATTCAATCCAGGCTGGAGATCAACAATCGTTTTAAGTGTTTCAATGTACTCGGCAAGTTCCTCAAGCTTCTCTTTAACCACTGACTTACCCTTTGGGGTGAGCATGTAATAAATACGTATGCGGTTATTGTAGTTTTCAGACTCCGTAATAAGTACACCCTCAGCTTCCAGCTTGTGCAAAACAGGGTAGAGAGCCCCATAGGTGAGTACTATCTTACCGCGAGTAAGGTCTTCAACCTTCCGGGTTATCTCATAGCCGTACATTCGGCCGTTTTCTTCAAGAACCTTCAGGACTATCGTCTTGAGGGAACCTTTCAATAATTCGGGGGATATCATGGTTTCATAATATATAAACAACTTATATATTACAAATATAAAACATTCTTAAAATTAAATGCAAATTTTTTTTGATATTTTTACTCACCTCTCACCACTCACCTCTTACTTATCACCTCTCAACACCCTGCCTGTTGCGCCGGGAGGTCATTATCTGCCTGTTATAGGTTTTCTGCTCCGGCGCCAATCATTAATGAATCTCCTGCAGCTACAATACTATAACCCCTACAGGGTAGGTTAAGCTCCGAAATACCTGGTAATACTCTCCCCTTGTCATCAAGGGGAGATGTCAGCAGCGGGGCTGCTGACAGAGGGGTTCTTGCTTTCTGCCCTCTGCCCTGAGCCCTGCGCCCTCCGCTCACTTCTCACTACTCACCACTCACCACTCACCACTCACCTCGTACCACTCACCGCTTCCTGCCTGCTGCAGTAGAGCTGCTTTCTGGCACTCTCAGCTATTATATGCATGCGAGTGGCCATGAAATCCTTCCCGGCGACTGGCAGGTATTCCTTAAAAAATATTTGGTAGAACAGAAATAGTATTACTGATTTTTTGGCTTCTTAAGCTCAGCTATTTCTTTATCCTTTTCAGCAAGGGTCTTTTTAAGTCCGGTAATATCACCATTGAGTTTTTCTATATCGCTGTTCAGCCCTTCTATTTTCTTGTTAAGGGCTTCTTTTTCCTCTTCCAGGCGCTTAATAACCGGAGTATAAACGGATTTCTGATAGAACCATGCTGTAAGGAAACCGATTATAGCAGCTCCGAGGACCAGCAGAATTATTTCGATGACGGCACTGACGACCGACTGGGCTAAAAATATAAATTGTGCATTCATGGGATTATTTTTTTATTGATACTTCAGTCCTTCTGTTAAGTCTTCTTCCTTCAGTTGTAAAAATATCCGAAACGGGATCATCTTCTCCCCTGGATATGGCCTCTATCCTTGAGGAAGGGATACCTTTCGTTTCAAGATATTCTTTTACAACCTTAGCCCTTACCAGGCCAAGGTCGTGATTGTATTCAGGTGTGCCAATAAAATCTGTGTGGCCCGTGACCTGAATTATCGACCCGGGATATTTGTCAAGCCATGCTTTAAACTCATCTATCCTGCTGTCCGATACTTGTTCAGAGGCCAGCTTTGCACCGTCAAATTCGAAATAAAAATAGAGTACTTCAGGCATTGAAGCATAAAGCTTTGCCAGCGAATCGGCTTCTCTGGTCTGGCTGTTTTCTGAGACCTGGCTCATAACAGGTTTCCTGGTTGCAGGTTTGAGAATATCAACATAGAGCCACATCGAAAGAAAAGACCAGATTACCAACGCAATGAATCCTGTAATAATAATTCTCATTGGTTTTCTATTTTAAAGGTTTCAGACTTTTTAAATCCTGATATGTGTTCAAGAAGTTACTGTCAGGCTCCGGCCAAGGTTTCATAAAACCCTCATTTCTAACAAAGTTAAGAAAGGAATAAACTCAAAGCAAAAAAATTTGAGGTTGAATGCACACGCGGACAATTTTTATCCGGCCGGAGGGTATTTATCGATAAGCCTGTTCTGCTTCCTGATAGCTCTCATAAAATTCATTATTGTCATTGGCCTGAAGCCTCTCCTGCGGTTCAGATCCGCGACTTTGAAGAGAAGGCTCTGGGCTTTAAAAAACTCCCTGTAAAGCCTTGTCAGGGGGACATTGGGATCCCACGCCTGTATTGCTTCAGCCCCGGCCCCATTGATTTCTATTATCGAAAATCCTTTTCCTTCTTTAAGAAGATCTGTGGATTCAAACCTGATATCAAATCTTCCATAGTAAAACTCCGGCATGCTCCTTGCAATATCATCAAACCTGGATGAGAGTTCAGGTGTAATAAGGTGGCTGGCATCGCGGTAAAGGCCTCCTACCCTGAGACTTCCGATAAAAGCGAGTCTTATTAACTCACCGTCCTGCGGTACGTGGTCAAGGTCCTCCTTCCCGAAGCCCACATGGTTCGGTCTCTCGCCCAGGTAGAAGTGGGAACGCACCTGAGCCCTTGGATCGCTCAGTATAAGTTCGCGGAGCGTTGACTTTCCATTTCCAACGACATAAGGGAAATATCTCAGGGTTATTGAATAAATATGTCCTTTTTCCTCGCCCGGTATCCTTACATAAAACACCCCGGCCTCACCATCATGATGTACCGGTCTCTGAAGGATCATCGTTTCACCGGGAGGAAATGATGCGATATACTTGTATAGGTTAAGTTCGTTTTCGATAAGCCTTACGCCGTAACCATTCCAACCGATGTCCGGTTTTGCAACTATCGGGAAGCCCAGCCCTTTCTTTTCCATCATAAAAACAGCCTTCTCGAGTTCATCACCGGACTCCTGGCTGTCGCGCTGATAAGTAGCAAACTCAGCGATCCATGACCTCTGATCATTACTTACCTGGTTGAGTACTGATGATTTTGATTCTCCCATAAAACCACCGGTTTCTATCATAGGATTGGATATTGTGGGAAGGGTTACACTCCTGTACCTTGCTGCAAGAAGAAACCATCTTATAGCAAGAGGCAAGTAAAGAATATTGTTGGGGATCCTCTCAGCTGAGGCCACAAATTTCTTAAGCCCTTCCAGCGATGGCATTCCACTGAACCTGTTCTTCCTGGTAGGCATATATCTTTTAATTACTTCGAAGAATGAAGGAGGAACCTCGCCCAGGGCCTCTTCGGTTGACTTGCTCCACCTCGCTTTGAACGAGTTCCTGACAGCCCAGAGTATAACAATTGAAGCCAGAAGGCCCCATGCCCAGTATCCAAGGTGGAAAAGGACAAGGTCTCCAAATAGCACTACGATAGTAAGTACAATGGATGAATACACGGCCCCGGCAATAATTGAAACCATTGAAAAACGCCAGAAAGGAATCTTGAACCAGCCGCAGGCGACAAAGGTGGGGAACAGTAGGCCGGGAGTAAGGCGGCATAAGACCAGTACCCTTACCAGGTGGTTGTCGAGCCAGAGGTGTACTCTCTCTACTTTCGGGCCTATGATTTTTGATTTAAGCCATCTGTTAGCCTGTGCCAGCCTGCCCAGTCCGTAAATAAGCATATCGCCGGCAACAATACCCAGATATACAGGTATATATGCATATAGAAGGGGAAGCCCCTGTTCAACTTTTGAAAATCCGGCAGCCAGGATTGCAGCATCTTCATGAATGAAGGTAAGGAAGAAGATTATGATGCTTTCTTTTATCCAGGAGACAGTACCAGGATCAAGTATGTTATAAAATAGCTGTACCACCAGAAAGAAGTTGAAGAAGCATCAAATATAGTTGCTTTTTAAATCTGATATACTAATTAAGGTTCAAACTTATGCAGTAAGTGCTATTTCAGGAAAGCTGAACTAACAACAATCAGTGTCTTGTCGTCAGTTATGTCCATATCATAATGAGTACATACAGTAACCACTATTTCTCCACTTGCATAGTCTGTCCGATAGCCGTTGCATATGTCAGTTACATAAAGAGTATCTGCAATGAATCCTTCGGAGAGCAGGTAATCTGCGATTATTTTATCATCACCGGAACCAAGTGTGCTTCCGGTTGAGATGGAATACCCGTCTAGAGTTTTATCCAGCCAGTCAACCCTGGTTTCTTCAGCATCGCTGAAATCAAAATCGAGGTCAGAGTTCAGCTTTTCAAGAATCCTCATTTCCGGGTGACTTACATATAGCGGTTCAGTCCTGGTATAGATCTCTTCACCGTTATTTAGGATCAGTGTATCATGTAAGAGTCTAAATGAATACCTTGTGGTTGTTCCGTTATCCATTGCAAGCACAAAATCAGAACCATCAATTTTCCACGTACCCTGTACGACAGGACGATCATTGAGGGTGCCAGTAAAATAAAAGTCGTTATTGTCCTTCATCAGGCTGTATGCTTCTATATCCCCCTTTACGGTGTACCAATCTCCCACGAGCTCATCGGAATTAACCGGCTTACCGCCAGAACCACATGATAACAGTAGTGTCAGAGCTAAGATAAAACCGAATGTACAAATCAGACTTTTCATAATATGGTTATTTTAAATCAATTATAAAGGTATTAAACTGATTTAATTAGATGAAACGTAACGTATAATGTCCTGATAATTCTACTGCTTTTTAACTGCGTAAAGCATATTAATCGCCTGTGTTCTCCAGTTATAGCCAAGGGTAAACGGAACAGGCTTAACAGAAGGATCCTTATAGGCTTCTGCAAGGTCCGTTTCATTGATCCAGGAAAATTCGGAACCTGGCCGCTGATACCTTCCGTATAGCTGTATATTCCATAGAGATTTATCGAAAAGCTTGTATGCTATGCCTGAATCATCCTGGAGGATCGTCTTGCTCTTTTCAAATATGGTATTCCTGATCATGGAAAACTCATACCCGTGCATTAGGTATGATGCTGCCTTCAGGTAAGTGTAACATTCGGGAAGGCTGGCAAGATATTTTCTGAAACCACTGTTGTTTTTAAGGCCGGCATCGGAAATATCGGTCTGGAAGTAAAACACTGACTGGACTTTTCTGCCGGTGTCGGCTGCAAAATCAACCTTTACGCCTTGTGTTATGCCCCTTGTCGTTTTAAGGCTGTCGGTGAACTGCCATGTGCCTGAGGAATCAATCCCGATATTCCTTATAGAAACAATATTATATCCGTTCCACTTGATGAAAAGTGAAATAACCGGCAGGGTCCCGTTTACGCTGCTTTTCTTGAGAGCATCGATCATGTTACCCGTAATGAAGTAGCTTCTTTTAAAGATATCTTTCAGGGAATAGCTGACATCGTTGAGGTATTTATCAACCTGTTTGGTGCTCATACTGCAAAGTTCAGGCAGCAATCCGACGGGTTCGAGCCCGATAAGAATGTAGCTGTTGGCATTAGGATAAAAAATATTTGCATTCAGAAAATCGGGGCCACCGAACGGGTAGAACAAAGTTGTAGTACCATAGCGGTTAATCAGCTCACTGTCGGCCCAGGTTTTCATCTTTGAGAATCTCCCGGTATCAAGGTCATTGTACCCTGAATCCATCCAGACTGAATAACTCTGCCACGAAGAAGTCGTATCGAGGACCGGCAAGCAGCCGGATGATCCGTGTGGCTGTCCTGCAATGAATGATGCAATATCGTCGGAGATAGTATCGTAAGGAACCATGTATACCTGCGGTTCCTGTGGCTGATCGACGGTAGCCTGTCCTGAATTACAGGAAGCAAGGGTAATAGCCAGGAAGAAATAAAATAATGGTTTAATTGCTGACATCTTTCTTTGATTTAGAAAGTAAAAAATATACCAGTAGGCCTACTAGTGTAATCCCTATGCCAATCAGTGATTGAACAGGCCTGTTTATAAATACATAGATCATCATACAGCCCTCGATGAGGATGAAGAAAACAGGGATGAAAGGGTATCCGGCAGTATGGTAAAAATCCTCGCCATTCTTTTTCATCTTATAACGGAGGACAAAAATCCCGGCAACAGATGATATTGTGAACAGGCTAAGAGTGAAGCCGATTAATGTCATAATTTGTTCGAACGTTGACGTCCAGATAAGCGTCAGCGCTATTATTGTGAGCAGTATTGTAGCATAAAACGGCGACCCGTTCCTGTTTTCAACTCCGAGGAATCCAAGTTTTTTATAATCTTCTGCAATAGCCTGTGTTACCCTGGGTCCAAGTATAAGAAGGGAATTTATAGAGGCTATAAGGCCTATGGATATCAATACAGCGACAGAGACTCCCCATTTGGGGCCGAAAATGTTATTGGCTGCCAGGAAAGCAATATCTATCTTATTTTCAAGATCTTCAAGAGGAACCGTGTAGAGGAAGACAAGGTTCAGCAGTGTATAGAGTGTCATAACTACCAGTGTGCCTGTTATCAGTATCCTGGGCAGGTTCTTAACAGGATCCTTTACCTGGTGTGTAATATATGCTGCAGAGTTCCAACCCGAATAGGCAAATGAGACGTAAACAAGTGAAACTGCAAAAGCCGGATTTAAAACCTGTTTAAAGTCCTCCTGGCCAAATGTGATGGAGAATCCCGGGTGATGACCTTTAATAAAACCGGCAATACAGAGCCCAAGAATAAGTAACACGTTAAGAAGGGCCATTATGAAATTGAAGTTGGCACCTGTTTTAAAGCTGCTGGAATTAATAGCCGTAAGGGCGATAATTGCAGTGATGGCAATTATTACAGGTTTAACCGGGATTATGTTGCCTGCATAAGTTCCAAGAGCAATTGCAGATATTGCAAGTGGTGCGGCAAATCCGATGGTCATCGAAATAAAGCCTGAAAGAAATCCGAAAGAGGGATGGAAAATCCTTGAGAGGAAAATATATTCACCACCCGATTTAGGTATTCTGGCAGCTAGTTCACCATAAGTAAGAGCTCCGCACAACGCAACAAGACCACCTGTGATCCAAATGAGGATTAGTGCAAAGACTGAATGAACTCCCGCAGCCTGCAGGCCCAGGCTTGTGTAAACGCCTGTTCCGATCATGTTTGATATTACTATCGATGTGGCACGGGATGGATTGATTAGCTTTCCTGTTTCCAAAAGTTTTCCATTTTAAAAGGGTTAAAAGTAATAAACAAAACGGAACTAACAGAAAAACTAATAAACGAATTAATCAGGCTCTTTATTTTTTGGGGAACCAGGGAAAGAACGCATTTGTCCTTTTTATATAATCTGAATATTGCGGCTTGGTGTCGACTAGTGTTTTCTCAAGCAGGATCACTCCCGATATTTTTATTATCAGAAGTGTCATCAGCACCGACCCCAGTGCAGGCAGGTAGCTGCCTGCTGAAACACATATCAATCCGTATCCCCACCATACCGCTGAGTCACCGAAATAATTCGGATGCCTTGTATATTTCCAGAAACCTGTATTGAGAACCTTGCCCTTATTGGCAGGATCAGCCTTGAAGGCTGCAAGTTGCATATCACCACCGACTTCAAACACAAAACCGGTAAGCCAGACAAGTATACCTGCATAGTCGAGGATCCCTAATGCCGTTCTTGTTCTTTCAACCTGGGCTCCAAGCAACGGGGCAGATATAAGCCACATGAGGACGCCCTGCAAAAGGAAGGTCTGGAAGTAACTTATCCACCAGTATCGGTTTTCACCATATTTCTTTCTGAATTCCCTGTACCTGAAATCCTCTCCTTTTCCGTAATTTCTCCACCAAAGGTAGAGAGACAATCTTAAGCCCCAGACCGATACAAGAGTAAGAATAATATAATTTCTTATGCCGGCTTCCCCTGTCCTGAAAAAATAGAAAAATGCAGCAACAACAAAACCAAATCCCCAGAAGAGATCCACGATACTTACATTCTTTATTATTGTGCTGACTATCCAGAGAAGGGTCATCATTGAAAGGATGACCGCAAGTGACTGAAACCAGATACCTGTAAAATCCATGAGATTTATTATTGTGTCATAATAGCCACTGCTGATGCACCAACACCTATGTTTGCCCCAATAATGGGAGATATGTTCACCAGGGAGACAGGTTTTCTTCCGGTAAGGGATTCCATCCTGTCCCTGTACCATTCGGCTGCTTCAGGATTATTAGCGTGCATAACAATATAATTCCAGATTGGTTTTTCACTTAGCTGTTTCTTGATATGGCCCATTATCTTCTCCATATTTGCCTTCCTGTTAAAGGCCTTGTCGAATACAATTGCCTTACCAGTCTCGTCGAGAGAAACAATTGGATTCACATTCAGCAACCTTGCTATGAGACCCTTTGTATATGAAAGCCTGCCGCCCTTTATAAGGTACTTAAGAGTGATAACTGTAACATATATTCTTGAATTCCTTGCCCACTTTTCGGCCATCGTTACTATCTGATCGTGTGAATATCCTTTTTCTATTGCCTCTGCAATTCTCAAGACAACCAGGCCAATGGATCCAGAGATTCCTTTTGAATTTATTACACTAACCGGCTTGTTAAACTCCTTGCTGACCATCTGCGCAGCCCTCTGGCTGGAATGATAAGTGCCGCTTAGCTTGTCCGAAAGGTTTACAGCTATAACCGAATCATAATGAGATGCAAGGTGGGAATAAAGATTTATAAATGATTTTTCATTTACCTGGGATGATTTGGGATAATGGATTGATTCCCCAAGCATCCTGTAGAACTGCTCTGGTCTGAGGGTGATCTTGTCGAGATAATTATTATCACCAAAGCTTATTGTAACTGGAAGCATATGAACCTGATACCTGTTTAGGAGCTCTTCGTCAAGGTCGCAGGTAGAGTCGGTTACCAGGGCAATATTATATTTCCTTCTAAAAACTGATTCGCTCTGACGGATCATATCATCAGCTTTCTGGAAAGACAGTGTGCCAAAGTCCTTGAGCTTGAAAAAAAGATCTGCCGGATCATTTGTATGCACATGTATTCTCCTGATCTTATCCGACCCGGCAATAACAGCCGAATCACCTGATCTCTGAAGCAATTCCTTCAGGTCGTGCTGTGATATGGAGGCGTCTTTTATTATTGCTTCTGTACAGTAGCGTAAATCCACGTTCTCGGTAATAATCTCTTCCGTTTTCGGTAGTGCAAGGGATTCAGCTTTCGATTTGATAAGCTCTTTTACATTTCTAGAGTGAATATATTCAATAATACCCTCAACAAAAAGGACAAATCCTTTGGCTCCAGCATCAACGACATTGTTTTTTGCCAGTATTTTAAGCTTTGTCTTTGTTTCCAGCAGTGATTTCTTGAGAACCTCATAGGAATTCAGAAGAAGCTGGTTGAAGTCCGGGAACTTTTTCCAGCTGACGGAGATAAATTCCGCCCAGTCCTTAATAACAGTTAGCATGGTCCCTTCTACCGGATTTGCCACAGCCTCGTAGATGTACCGCACTGAACCCTGGATGGCGAAGGCAAATTGCTCAAGAGTAACCGATTTAAAATCACCTGTTTCGTTGCTCAGTCCGTAAAAAAACTGCGCAAAGATAATTCCAGAGTTTCCCCTTGCATTGATAAGTGTGGCTTCGGCAATACGATCGGCAGTTATCTTATATGAACGGTGGGGGCGGAGAGATTCAATGACCGACCTTATCGTGGATGCCAGGTTTGTACCCGTATCACCATCGTTTACGGGGAAGACGTTTATCCTGTTAAGCTCTATCTGGTTAGCAATAACCTTCCTGGCTCCTGCTACAAAAGTATAGTACAGGTTTCTTCCGTCAAGTTCAATAAGTGGTTCCCCATTGGTTACTATCATCTTCATTCCCTCCTCAAAGTACATAAATGTAATAAATAAAGATCAAACATCTCAGTCCTTAAGAAGCTGACCTATCATCTCTTCCATTTCAGAATTGGCTGCAGTCATTACTTCTTCGACCAGGCCTCCGAACATAGAAGAGAGTTTTATTCCATCAAATCTGGATATGTAGGTTTTACCATCCGATTTTTCATACACGGAGATTCTGCAAGGCATGAAGGTTGATACTATCCTTTCATTATCCAGCTCAAGAAGGCGGCTTGAATACCTGGGATGGCATACCTCGAAGACTTTTATCGGGAGAATATCCTTGCCGAAATTCTTAATTGTGGTCTGCAAATCATGCACTGCAGGTAGTTTCCAACCAGTATCTATTATAATCGTATTAAGCTTGATTATTGTTGCTTCAAAACTGAATAGGCTCTGACTTTCAATAATCAGTTCACTATTTGAGAATGTATTCATTTTCAGTTCTTTTTTCCTATTAACAGGAACATCGGATATTTTTTGATTACTGAATTTTGTTCCCTTTCAAGTTCGAAAAATATCTTATCCACTTCCACGGTAAAACCACTGTCCGTCATCCAGGTTTTGAATTCTTCCGTGTCAAAACCTTTATGGCCATCAAAATCGGGATCTTTATAATGAAAAGATCCGTCTTCTGTTACCAGGTCTCCTATACAAAGATACCCGCCCTTATTCAATAAATTGTTAAAAATCCCAAGAGTTTTTTTGACATCATGGATATGATGCAGTGTCAGGAGTGTATAAATAATCTCAAATCCTTCCTGGGGTAGGGCGTCCTCCAGGATATCAATAAGGAGCGGTACCATGTTCTCCGCACCGGTTATTTCAATTTTCTCTTTCAGTACCTCAATCATACCCCTTGAAGTATCGGCAAGGGTAATATTGGCAAATCTCTTGAAGAGGTTGAAGCTTACAAGGCCTGTGCCGCTTCCGAATTCAAGAGCATTCTCAACTTTATGACCATTAAGAAATCCAACTATCTCATCTGCAAATAGCTTAGCCCTGGAGACTTTTTTAGGGTCCTTATCCCAATCCTTTGCTTTCTTGTCAAAACTCATATCCCTGAATATATTTTGGTGCAAATATAAAACTCTTTTGCGACCGTTTTGTTCAAAGATATGTCAACGCAATACCCGTCAATTCATTATAATTGTCATGCCTCCGCTGCTGCTGCTGCTGCCAAAGCGCGGATTAACAACATTATTGTAAATAGACCCGAAGGTATAAGAGAATCCAAATGATGTGAAGTAAGAATACTGTGTTTCAAGCTGCCGTCTCCTGAGTAAAACCTCTTCGGCTGAAGCTCCTCCCTTTACAAGCCCAAGCTGATCGTGAATAAGCGATGCCCCGCCTCCGAGCGTTACTGAAAGTCCTTTTGCTATTCTCAGCGAAAGATAACCATCAATCGAGAGGTTGTTTTTCGACCAGTCGTGAAGATAATTAGAATACGACATGCTGATCTCTACAGAACCCCATTTCTGGACACTTTCAAAGGCAGCCTGGAAAGAGTGAAGCAGGAGGTTTTCGCTGGTTTTGTCGTAAATAGTGGTGTCTATGTAGTTCACATAGTTGTATCCGGCTTTGTAAAGCAACCTGAGCTGCTTCCTTGTCGATTGTGAATATGGGAAAATGTCGTACTCGATACCCGGCATTACTGAAGTTGATATTTGGAGGTTACTGTAATTGGATGCGCCTAAATAAAAAGATCCTCCATAGGACCAGTGATCGTTGATGCTCCTTACAATGAGCGCATTGACGGATTTGGACCTGTTGTCATTTTCATAGATAAATCCACCGGCATCATACTTATCAATATTGTAGCTATACCGCGCACTGAGGTTGATCTTCCAGTCCTGTGTTACCCTGTTTGCGGAGATATTACCATTCAGATATGCCGATTTATACGCTTTTTCACCGTTAAGATACCCGTTAAATGAGCTTCTGAAGACCCAGCTGTCCCATTTGTCTGATGTAACTGTTTCTGACAGGGGCATGGAGAACATAATATTCATATATTTAGATAGCGGGGTTTTTGCCACGTATCTCATTAGTCCCATTTTCAATGTCCTTACCTGGTTCATACGTTTTATTTCATCGGTATCATCCGGTGAGGAGACGTATGATAGGGTATCGGTCATCCCGGAATAGTCTCCCTGTCCGACGAAAAAGTATGTGTATTCTCTTCCTCCGGATCCTGTGCCCTGGTTTGTGGAGATTATATATACCCCGGCATCCTTGATATCCCTCACATAATTTACATAAGGTATTTCCTTGCGAATATAATCAGATGCCTCCATAAAGACTTTCAGCGCGTCTTTCCTGAGGTCGTCAGAATCGGAAGTCGGCGGAGGAAGCGGAGGAAGTCCCTGAGGGAAGATATTTATGGATATAATAATAGCAGAAATAATAATAAGAAAGAATCTTTTCATGGCCGGTTAGTTTAAAAAGTTAAAATAATTACTCTGCTAAAATATTTTAGTGGAGCTAATCAATCAAGAAAATTACAGGGATTAACAAAAGATTAACTTATGGCGATTACGCTCACACGCCACTGAGGAACTACATTTGTCAGCGAAAGCTCCTTTGGGGGCTTTTTGGCAATTGGTCTTGCGGTCTTCATATCTGAGTTAATCTGCGAGATCAGCGGGAAAAACACTCTGTGTAACAATTACCCA
>CAZQRQ010000056.1:13073-18871 GCA_964595725.1 uncultured Rikenellaceae bacterium
ATCTGAGTTAATCTGCGAGATCAGCGGGAAAAACACTCTGTGTAACAATTACCCATTCACCACTCACCACTTTAATTTAACCTTGGGTTCACAGCATTATTATAAATTGATCCGAAGGTATAGGAAATGCTGAAGTAGGAATACAATGAAAAAGAGGTGGCAATTTCTTTCCGGCGCAGCAGCATCTCCTCGTACGAAGCACCACCCTTAGCAAGGTTAAGCTGGTTGTGTATGATCGATCCGCCGCTCATAATATTGAAATTCAATCCTTTTGCCAGCCTGAGGGAGGTATAGAAATCTATCCCGATTTCATTCTTGCTCCAGTCGTGAAGGTAGTTTCTGTACAGGAGGCTTACCTCAATAGAACCAAATTTTTCAACTATTTCATATGAACATGTAAATGAATGTGCAAGCAATGATTCTTTGGTCTTGTTATAAAGAGTGGTATCATGGTAATTGTAATATTCATACCCGGCCCTGTATGCGAACATCATCTGTCGCCTTGTCGACTGTGAATACGGGAAGAGATCATATTCTATCGCAGGGCTCAGGCTGAAAGCAAAGTCGTAATTGTTATATACAGAAGCATTGGCAGTGGAAAATCCCCCGACCGACCAGTGATCGTTGATGCCGAAAACATAATATGCCCTTGCAGACTGCGTCCTGGTGTAACTTTTAATAATAAAATCCCCGTAGTCATACTTGTAGTCAGACCATCCGTAACTGTAATTGAAATTGAATTTGTTTTTTTCTGTTGTCCTGTTCGCCGACAGTCCACCTGAAAGGCTGACAGACCTGTAGCTTTTCTCCATGCTGAAGTTACCAGACATACTTGTCCTGAACACCCAGCTGTTCCACTTATCAGTTGAGACAGTTTCTTTAACCTGCTGTGTAAACCTGATATCGAAATATTCTGCAATCGGAGTTTTTTGAATATACCTCATAAGACCCATTTTGAGAGCTTTTACCTGTTTGATCCTGGTAAGATCATAGGGCTCGTCAGGTGATGCATTAACTGTAAGAGTGTCATTCATTCCCCGGAACTTGTTCTGACCTACCAGGTAATATGTGTATTCATCACCACCTGATCCTGTTGACTGGTAGGTTGATATGATATACACATCTGCTTCCTTTACATCCCTAACATAATTGATAAAAGGGATTTCTTTTTTAATATAGGCATTGGCTGACATGAACACGTTGAGGGCATCCTTGCGGATAGTGTCGGAGTCGACAATGATTTCCTGGGAGAATGAAAGCGCGGAAATTGTCAGGAATAATAAGGTGAGCTTTTTCTTCATCGCGGATTTGGTTAATTGCGTTATTAATTGTAAAGCAGGCATATAAAGATATAACTAAATATTTAATTAATTGTTGCCTGTGCCTGAAAATTGTTAAATAAAAGACAATCGGAATTGATCGGAAGTTTTATCACGGGGGTCGTTTCGTCTCAATGAGACTCTGTGCAGTATTTACCCTCACACTGCACTTCGCGCTCCGCTTTCTGCCTGTTGCGCCGGGAGATCCTCATGTGCATTCTACAGGTCTTCTGGTCCGGCGCCTGTACCAACATTCACTGCGGCTACGATAGTGTAAACCCTACAGGGTAATTTACCCCCAAACCCCCCAACGGGGCTTTAATGATGACATGTTTTTAGCTGTTGGATTTATCGGTTACTGGCTTGGGAAGGATCAGCGTTAATCTGCGAGATCAGCGGGAAAAACACTCTGTGTAAAAATTACCCACTCACCACTCACCACTCACCACTCACCACCCACTCGGGCGCTATTATGACTAGCAGGAGTCCAAAGATCAGCCAACTACCAGGAGGCTGATATAAATGGCATAAACCAGCAGAAAGATTGCACCTTCGATCCGGTTAATGGTTCTTCCCTTCCCTGTAAAAACAAATATGAAGAGCAGCATGCTGGCCCCTATATTGAAGAGCATATCCATATCGGAACCAGGCTGAAGGGCTACAGGGTTGATCACCGCACTTATTCCCAGTACCAGGAAGATATTGTAAATATTCGACCCGATTGCATTACCTATTGCTATGTCGGTATTTTTCTTCATGGCTGCAATAACTGATGTTACAAGTTCGGGAAGCGAGGTCCCTACTGAAACAACCGTAAGTCCAATGATCCTCTCGGACATGCCAATCATTGAAGCTACCTTTATAGCAGCAAAAACGATCAGCCTTCCGCCCGCGATAAGCAGGACAAGGCCAGCAATCATCAAAAGTGCCGACCTCCCGGGAGGTTTATCCTTTATTTCTGTATCTCCAGCGAAAAGCTCGGTTTTTGCGAGGTTGATATTGTATACTATGAAAATGATGAAGAAAAGGAGCATCAGGATGCCGTCGATATGGCCTATTACTGAAGGAGAGCTTTTGTCGATGATAATATCATTTGCAACTGTGATCACAACGACAGCAGCCAGAACGCTGAGCGGTATCTCCTTCCATGCTGTGTTCTTCTTGACCACTATCGGATAAATGACCGACGTAACCCCCAGGATCACCAGAGTGTTGAAAAGGTTACTGCCGATAATGTTGCCCAGGACCAGGTCAGAACTCTTCGCAACTGACCCGAAGATATTGACTACCATTTCGGGAGATGAAGTGCCGAAACCGACTATGGTGAGCCCTATCACAATATCAGGGATATTCAGCCGTTTTGCCAGTGAAGAGGCATTGTCGACGAGCATACCGGCACCAAAGATCATTGGGAAAAACCCGGCTGCAAGAAGGAGGAAATAAAGCATATCAGTAATTATTTCTCATCCAGCATCTGCTTTATTTCGCGGAGGTCCTTTTTGATATCGGAATAATTAAGGCTGTTCTTATATGTCATCATGATAAGCTTAACCGATACCAGCATAACACCTGCCTCAAGAAGCAGGTCGTGTGTGAAGCCCTTGACAAATAAAGCCGTCAGGAATAAAAGAAAAGTTGTAATGATTACCAGGACTGAACCCACATCGAAATATTTTAACATTTTCTTTTTAATTATAGAATTGATTTCTCTGAAACTTACTGTCAAAATTAGTAATTTATATAAAAGAAAATCCGGGCATCTCTGTAGACACCCGGATCAAGGTGAAAAATATCAGGAATGAAAAAAACAGTTGCCAGATCTTAAATTATTGCCGTGTCCTCTCCAGGCCATCCTCGGTCCAGAGCCAGAACCTGTCTCCCGTCTCCCATGAACGGACACCGTTACCCAAATAATTGTCAAATAATTCCTCGCATTCATTGTCAATCCAGATAACAGTATCATCGGGTATGAAAATATCCACTTCCAGGTTCGAAGCTGACCATTTATATTCTGTCGGGATCTCGTAATACTGATCTATGAACAGCGTATCGCCCTCGAAGCTGTAGTTATATACAAATGATGATGCCTTCTGGGCTGCCTCCCTTACCGTCTTGCCGTGCGAATATTTTTCCACTTCTATTCTCACATATCTCCCGTTTGCGTGATGCAGCCCCAGTTCCGGACGTCCATACAGTGCATTGTCTGCTTCTTTCATATAAAGGGCGTATTGTTCATCCGGCAGTTTCAGTACCTTATCATACCTGATATCAGATATTTTCCTGTCTGTCACTATGTAAAGAGTATCATGCCTTGTATCATCAGTCAGCTGTTCGTTTCTTCTGGCCGATTCGGCAAAGCTTATTCCCTCGTTGAAAAGAATCATTGCCAGTGCCGAGATACTTATAACCCAGACGATAAATGCAATAAGGCTTACCACCCAGTCTTTTGCCCTGAACCAGAATATCATTCTTATACCCCAATAGATCAATGCCAGTAATGGTAAAAGTATTGCAATGGTTGCCAGTACCATCACCCATGGTGCCAGTCCCGGTGAAAGGAAGAAATTGAGAAAATCCGGTGCATAGAAAAGCCCGGTATCGAGCGAATCATCAAAGAAGAACCATGGGATATTAAAGAAGAAAGCCATAAAGAAAGTAACAATGAGACCTATACCTGAAAAGATAAAAGATATACCGATGATTACCATGATTATCCTGAAAAGTATATAAAAGCCTTTCCCGATTGCACGGAAGATCTCATTTATTGCACTGCCGGTCGAACCAATTGGCTCAGCAGCACGCTGATAACCCGGTTCACTTTTCCTTGGTGGCTTGTAATTCCTTTGCTGCCTGGATGAAGCGGAACGATAATGGCTTCCATAGAGCTCATTCTTCTGTGATTCGGTATTTGCAGGAGGAAGCGATATCCAGAGCGCCACGTAGGCAAAGAAACCTATCCCGTAGGGGAGTGTGAATATTATAAATGCAATCCTTATCCAGACAGGGTCAACGTTGAGGTATGCGCCTATACCACCTGCGACACCTGAAATTATTTTGTCGTCAGGATTCCTGTACAGGCGTCTTCTGCCTGCTGTAGCCGTATGTGTATAACCTGTTTCAGGTGCTTCCTGCTCAAAATCCTCAGGCTGGCCGATAATTTCAATAACAGCTTCAACATTTTCCCTGGTTATTACCCCGGCAGTTCCTCCCTGCGACTGGAGGATCTCCGCTATCCTCGCTTCAATATCATCGAGGGTTTCGGTACTCCCCGGTGTACCTTTCAGCCTGATCTCAATAGCATTAAGATAATCGCGCAGAAGCCTGTAGGCATCTTCTTCAACCTGAAAGACTATCCCTGCGAGGTTTATTTTGATCGATTTATCCATTTCTTTCAATTTTAGTAAGTTATAATTTATCTTTTGCGTATGAGATTAACAGATTCCACCAGTTCATCCCATGAGTTATCAAGATCTCTCAGGTAGTCTTTCCCTTCAGGTGTAAGCTCATAATATTTCCTGGGAGGGCCCTGCTGTGATTCCTCCCACCTGTAACTGAGCAAACCTGCATTTTTCAGCCTGGTAAGAAGCGGATAAAGAGTCCCTTCCACTACTATTACCTTTACTTCTTTCAGCTCTTTTATTATATCGCTGGCGTAGCAGGAATCGTTCGATAATACTGAAAGTATGCAGTATTCAAGGATTCCCTTACGCATCTGTGCTTTTGTATTTTCAAGATCCATATTTTTATTGTTTGATTATTAATACTTCAATTGGTCAGGTTCCAATGGTACTTCAGAGTTTCATCTTCTTTCTGACCGTATCAAACTCTTTCTTCACAGATTCCTTGATATTGTGAATGTTCACCGGCTCACCCTTCATTTCAATTTTCTGGGCAGTCGTTTTTGCTTCAGGCAATACCATCCAGAGTATCAGGTATGCAATTATGCCTACTCCACCCGGTAATGAAAGAACAACAAACAGGATTCTGGGGATTACCGGATCAATATTCCAGTAGGCTCCCATACCGGCAGCCACTCCACCTATAATCCTGTTATCCGGATCGCGGTACATACGGTGGTAGCCCGGTGATGCAAATTTTTCATATGCCGACTTCCCCTCATTGTCAGAAATATCTTCGGGAGAACCCAGCACGGAGATCACTTCCATTACATCTTCTATTGTAACGACCTGCTTAAAGCCTGTCATCTTTGCCCTGAAGAGCTCAGCCATCCTCGTCTCAATATCGGAAAGGATCTCTGAAGCACTTTCTTCACCGGCAAAATGCAGCTCGAGATTTTTCAGGTATCTCTTCAATTCAGCGTATGCATCTTCGTCGATATTGAATGAATATCCTCCAAGATTTATGCTTAATGTGATTTTCATAGAACTATTTATTTTATAATACTATATAAAACATATAACATGACAATGCAAAGATATATATAAATAATTATACTATGCAATACATAGTACTAAAAAA
>CAZQRQ010000057.1:0-12098 GCA_964595725.1 uncultured Rikenellaceae bacterium
AGACCGTGTCCCTGTGTCAGAGATTGCAGGAGAATATGGGTCTCCCGTTTTTGTTATTTCCGAAAGAACTATCCGGGAAACGTATCAAGAAGCAAGAAGGGCTTTCCAGACCCGTTATCCTAAGATTCAGTTTGCGTGGTCGTACAAGACGAATTACCTTGATGCTGTATGCCGTATCTTCCACCAGGAAGGGTCGTGGGCTGAAGTGGTTTCAGGATTTGAATATGAGAAAGCACTGAATAATAATGTTCCCGGCTCACAAATTATTTTCAACGGTCCATACAAATCACCATCAGACATAAAGATGGCGATAGAAAACAATTCATTTATCCATGTTGACCATTTCGACGAGCTATATTCCGTAATTGAAACAGCTTTAAAAATCGGATCAAAGGCCAAGGTGGCCATAAGGGTAAATATGGATACCGGCATTTATCCAAAGTGGGACAGGTTTGGATTCAACTTTGAGAATGGAGAGGCATGGGATGCTATAAACCGTATTATGATTGATAAGAACCTCGAACTTGTTGGATTGCATTCGCATATCGGTACTTTTATGCTGTCGGTCGATTCTTACAGACAGGCGATGACAAAGATAGCTGATCTGGCAGCACGTATTGAGAAGAAATACGGAACATCATTGCGATATCTGGATATAGGGGGCGGATTTGCCTCAAGAAACACCCTTAAGGGAACCTATTACCAGGGAAAGGATATAGTACCGGGATTTGACGATTATGCCGAAGCAATTACAAGTGCGCTGATAAATTCCGAAATAGACCCGTCAAAACTTCCTCTCCTGGTTCTTGAAACGGGGAGGGCATTGATAGATGAAGCAGGATACCTGGTTGGCACGGTAATAGCAAACAAGAGACTTTCTGACGGAAGAAGATCAACAATTGTGGATGTCGGAGTAAACTCCCTCTTCACTTCTTTCTGGTACGAACATGAGATCCATCCTGTAAGGAATACGTCCGACCATCTTGAGGAAACCACTATTTACGGCCCTCTTTGCATGAACATAGATGTCTTGCGGGAAGCAATAGCATTTCCTCTCCTGAAACGTGGAGATAATTTTGTAATTAAGAGAGTAGGGGCATATAATATGACGCAGTGGATGCAGTTCATCACTTACAGGCCCAGGGTATTGTTGATCGATACGAATGATAAACTTCATATTATAAGAGAATCAGAGAATCTTGAAAACATAAGGGAAAGGGAAAGAATCCCCGGCCACCTCGAATAATAGGCATTCGTGGCAATCAAAAAGACTGTTTTATGAAGGAGACCGGCAAAATATTCTTCAGGGGTGTGCTGAACAGCTATTCACAGATTTTCTTCTCTGATAATAGGGTGTTTTCATCATTATTGATAATTGTTTCATTTGCAGACATCTATGCTGGAATAGCTGGCCTGATTTCGGTAGTAGTTACCAACCTTACCGGAATATTGCTGGGATTCGATAAAAAAATCATCATAAAAGGTGTCTATGGTTTCAACAGTCTTCTGGTAGGATTATGCCTCGGTATCTATTTCACTCCCGGTCTGCTTCTTACTGTGACAATTATTCTTGCGGCAGTAACCACACTCCTGATAGCTGTCAGCATGCAGGGGATTATAGGGAAATACGGGCTTCCTTATCTTTCGGTACCGTTTCTTATAAGTGCATGGATACTGACCCTTGCTACCAGGAACATGGAATTTCTAGGGATCAGTGAACGGGGTATTTTCACTTTTAACGAATTATACACCATTGGTGGTAATTCGATTATAAGACTTTATGAATGGTGGAATAATATTCCCATTGTCAAACCACTCAGGATATACCTCATCTCACTTGGAGCAATTCTATTCCAGTATAATGTTCTGTCAGGAATAATCATAGCATTTGGCTTGCTATATTATTCCAGGATCTCATTTACCCTGTCACTTATTGGATTCTTTACAGCATATTATTTCTACGAGCTGGTAGGAGCAAATATTACAGAACTGAATTACAGCTACATAGGATTTAACTATATCCTTACTTCAATTGCCCTTGGTGGATTTTTCATCATACCATCCATACGTTCCTACATCTGGACGGTAATACTTGTTCCCGTGGTCGCACTTTTTACACTGAGCCTGTCTTCGATATTCATGTCGGTTCTATTACCTGTATATGCCCTGCCGTTTAACCTTGTTGTACTTCTTTTCCTGTATTCTTTGAAATTCAGGACAAAACCTTCGTATAAGCTTACCGAAGTCCTGATACAGCAAAATACCCCGGAAAAGAACCTCTATTCGTTTCAGAATGATATAACAAGGTTCAGGCACGATATGATACCTGTCAGTCTCCCTTTCTACGGGCCATGGTCAGTATCGCAGGATTATGAGGGTGAATACACTCACAAGGGAGAATGGAAGCATGCTCTTGATTTTGTTATTACTGACCACAACGACAAGCAGTTCAAAGGTAAGGGAGATGTCCCTAAAGACTATTATTGTTACAACAAACCTGTCCTGGCTCCTTCAGACGGGTACATCGAGCTTGTAATTAACAACATAGAGGATAATGCTATTGGAAAGGTCAACATCAGGGATAATTGGGGAAATACTGTCATTATAAGACATAATAATTATCTCTTTTCGTCACTGAGTCACCTTAAGAACGGTTCTGTACCGGTAAGGGCAGGAGATATGGTAAAGCAGGGAGATATTATAGGTCGCTGCGGAAATTCAGGACGGTCACCATACCCGCATCTTCATTTTCAGATGCAGAATATGTCTTATATAGGATCTGCAACAGTATATTACCCGGTTAGTTATTTTATCGAGTACGTAGGTTCGGAATACAGGTTCTGCCATTATAAGGTACCGAACACAGGGCAGAAAATTTCAAACATTGAAGCCAATGAGCTTATGTGCAATGCATATGATTTTATACCGGGCAAAACTCTATGTTTTGAGGCTGTTAGCAGCGATGTCATCGAAAAGACAACCTGGGAAATAAACACAAATGAGTTCAACCAGCCGTACATAAAGTGTTTGAATACAGGAGCTGTAGCCTGGTTCTCAAATGATGGTAATCTATTCCTGTTCAGACATTACGACGGCCCGAAGAATACCCTTCTCTATTACTTTTTCCTTGCGAATTTTAAAGTACAGCTCGGATTCTACAGGAATATGGAGATAAATGATATTCTGCCACTGAACCTGATTCTGAAGAATCCTTTTCTTTTCTTCCAGGATTTTGTTGCCCCGTTCTTCAAATTCATCAGGGCGGATTACAGGCTGGTGTATGAATATATTGATAATGAAATACTGGCATCTAAGATAAGGCTGGCTTCTTCTGCTTCGAATTACCTTGGAAAGAAAAAACTTACAGGGTTGAAGCTTTTTACTGAAATTGATGAAAAGGGAATAGCAGGCTTTATTATTGAGAAAGGAGATAATAAAATAATCGCTGAGAAATGTTCAGAAGAATCCTTATAGCATTACTGATCCTTACCGGTCTGAAGTTAAACGGTCAGCAGGTAGAGAGTTTCAGGTACTCAGATAGCCTTACTTACAGTTTGTATCTGGAAAAAAAATGGGATGATCTCATATCTGAAGGCCATAAAGCAATAAATTCAGGATATGATTATTATTATATGCGCATGAGGATGGGAATAGCATACTATGAGAAAAGAAATTATGCATTGTCAGCGATCCATTTTAAAAAGGCACTTGGTTTCAGCAATGATGACCAGGTGGCACTCGAATACCTGTTCTATTCATATTTCCTTTCAGGAAGAACGTGGCAGGCCTGGTCGCTTGTAAACTCATTCTTCCCTCAAAACCGGGATAAGATATTGAAGGAAAGCAGGATAAAACGCAACACACTATCCATTGAGTCATTCATGAGTGATACGGAAACCGATGGAATTATTGCTGATCCTGATTTGTGGTTCGCCAGTCCTGAACCGGGAACCCAGATAGTAACAAAGTACTTTCTTAACAGTACAATATCTGCTTCTCATCAACTTGGCACAAATGTTAATTATTTCCATGCCTATACAAATCTGGCAAAAGAGAATTATTTGCATTATTATGATGGTAGTTATTCCTACGATCTTGATCCTCAACGTGTAATACAGCACCAGTATTACGGGTCGCTGAGTTTTTTCACATCCGGAGGATGGTCATTCAGCCCGGCTTTTCACCTTTTCAGGGCTTCATATAATTCAGTCTATTTTGCCACACAGGGTATGAATGTAAATGTTATAGAGTATAATTCAATCCTTAACGGTTTTTTCGGTGGTTTTAACATAAGTAAAGCTGCCGGTTTCATGATCCTCGGTCTTGATGCCGGGTACATAACTTTCAATAAAGTTCATAACATCCAGGGCTCTTTATCAGTAGTATTCTACCCTTTTGGAAATTCAGAATTATATTTTGGAGGCACCTTTTCCGCTATAAAACATACTGATGATAAAACCACTTCTTCTTCTTTTGTTGAGGGAGCATCGGCAGGTTTTTCAGTTGCACGCAAGGTCTGGATAGAATTTTCAGGGCTTAACGGCGATCTTGATCACTATGCAGGGCATAACGGTATGTATATATATAACAGTGCAGATATTCTTAAGAACAAGTTACTTGCTAGGATCATTATCCCATTCAATAAGGCAGGGCTGACATTGTATGGCGGGGCGGGAATAAGCACATATTACAGCAACTATATAAGTTTTGATGGCGGAGTATCATCATTTTCAAACAAAATTAATTACAGAAGTATAAATTATACAGGAGGAATATCATGGAATTTCTAAAAACAATTTTAATCGTTACTATTTTAGGTTTTTTCCATCTGCATGTTCATGCACAGGATTTTACAGCAAAAAAAGATGCATTCCAGAAGAGCTATATTCAGGAGGCAACTGGAGAATTTCTTGGAGCAATAACCTCACTTAAAGAGGTTTATGATGAGAAATCTTATGAGATAAATCTCAGGCTCGGCTGGCTTACATACCAGGCCGGAAGTTTCACAGAATCTAAGGTATACTATAACAAAGCAGTTTCCCTTATGCCTTATGCAATTGAATCGAGATTCGGCCTTGTATATCCGCTGGCAGCGCTTGGAAGCTGGACTGAAGTAATTGCCCAGTATAACAAGATCCTTGAGATTTCACCGAACAATTCAATAGTACTTCACAGGCTTGGACTTATTTTTTATGGAAGGGGAGATTATGAGACAGCAAGGAAGTACTTTGAGAAGGTGGTGAACCTTTATCCATTTGATTATGATGCGCTGACTATGCTAGCATGGACATATTTTAAATTGAATAACATGAGGGAGGCAAAAGTTCTTTTTCAAAAGGCACTTTTAAATACGCCAAACGGTACTTCAGCGGTAGAGGGTCTGGATTTGCTAAAATAGTAACTTTAAACCACTTTGAACAGATTTTAAATGAAATTCAGGTTTTAAAAAATCATCCATGAGATTTTAACGCATATTAATTTCGCATTGCGTAAGTTATCAGGAAAAACTTTATTAATTTTGGTAACAGATAAAAGGTCTGTTTGCATGCATCTCTTTCTGAAATCAAATGACATTTCTTATGTCTTTAATATTTAAAAGACAACAGGGGGACTTTTCCAGGGAACATGCCATTCAGGTTACGGAAATTGTCTGGATAACCTGAGTGTAGCTTAACTAATTGGTTATTAATATGATATAAAGTCTTTATTTATTGGATTACATTTCCGGAGTCCGTTTCCCCTTTCCCTGTAACTCCGGAATAACTGCCCCCTCCCCGGCAAAGCCCTTTGCATAGTAATTGTGGTTAAATTGGAGGGGGCTTTTTTTTGCTTAAATAGGCGTGAATCTGCTTGTTTATTGAAGGCAAAACTCGCAAATTGCATTTTAAATCCTGAGGTCGTAAGTGACTGTTTATTGTAGGATGTAATCATTTATTTTTTATCCGTATATTATGAGGAAAAATAATCTTGGAAGGCGCGATTTTCTGAAAAAAACGGGGGCTGCCGCGTTAGCATTTACTGTTGTTCCAAGGCATGTTCTTGGCGGACAATATTATACGGCACCAAGTGATCAGCTCACAAAAGGTATTATCGGTGTTGGTGGTATGGGCCGAGGACATTTCAATTATGAAGGAACAAGACTTCTTGCTGTTTGTGATGTAGACAGGAAACACCTCGATGATGCAGTTGTTGAAGCTGGAGGAAACATTTCAGGTTACAGTGATTTTCGTGAACTGCTCGACAGGCCCGATATCGATGTGGTTCATATTGCCACACCACCTCACTGGCATGGAATAATATCAAAGATGGCTGCCGAGGCAGGCAAGGATATTTGGTGTGAAAAGCCCATGACAAGAACAATTGGAGAAGGGATTAAGGTGATTGAAGCTGTGAGGAAATATGGAAGGATGTTCCGCCTGAACACATGGTTCAGGTTCAAAGACCAGTTTTATGGATTGGGAACGACCGTTAAGCCTCTTAAAAAGCTGATTGACAGTGGAGCTTTGGGATGGCCACTTACATTTACAGTTAGCGGTGTAACCGGGTATGATTGGAAATTCTACTGGTCAGGTCTTTATAACCTTAAACCAATGAGAGTACCCCAGGAACTGGATTATGATTTCTGGCTGGGACCTGCTCCTTATAAGCCTTATAATCCTGAAAGAGTTCATTCCAAATTTCGCGGCTACTGGGATTACGATGGTGGCGGATTGGGGGATATGGGCCAGCATTATCTCGATCCTGTACAATATATGATGGGAAAAGATGATACAAGTCCCGTTTATATCGAAGTTGATGCGCCGCAACAGCATTACGATGCAGTGGGATCTTGGAGGAGAATTACATATACCTATGCCGATGGCTGCAAAATAATTCTCGATGGTGAAAACCGTGATAAAGATGCAGCTTATATAGCAGGACCTTACGGAAAAGTATTCAGGGGATTCAGGTCTGATATACCAGATATCCATAAACTGATAAACTCACTGCCAGATCCTGAGCCCCGGATTACGGTTTTTTCGGATTCTGTAAGAAGCAGGAAGAAATTTGCCTTAAATGAAGAGAACGGACACAGGTCCTGCACTCTTGTCAACCTTGGGAAAATAGCTGTCAGGCTGGGTCGAAACCTTAAGTTTGATCCCGTTAAACAGCAATTTATTGACGATGAGGGGGCTGACAGACTGATCAATCAGCCGATGAGGACTCCATGGAAAATATGATTTATAACAGGTTAATTCCGGATTAATATGAGAAATATAAAGCCTATTTCAGTATTCATTATCCTGGTGATCTTCAGTCGATCATTATTTTCTCAGGATTTGCGTACCCTCGAGACCAGGGTGGCCGATCTGCTTGCCCAGATGCCATCGAATTACATCGAGTATACAGACATACTTATGAATGAGATTATTTCTCTTGGTGATGCCGGATTGAAGCAGATATGCGACCAGGTTGTACCGGTGGGATCGGGAGATGATGTAAAACCAAGGTTTGCCATAGAAAGCCTTTCGAGGTACCTCTCGCAGTTTGGGAAAGAGAGTCAGAGACATCTTTGGGAAAAATTGTGTATAAGCTATGCTTCCGGTCAAAAAGACTACTCCGTGATGGACTTTTTTATGAAGCAACTGCAGCAGGTTGGTGGTGAAGCATCAGTAAATGCAATGAAAGGGCATCTCGCAGACCAGGATATGTGCTCGCCCGCGCTGGGAGTGATAAGCGCTGTTGGCGGACCTCTCGCAGAGAAGGTTCTTTCCGATGCTCTTAAAGACAAATCACTGGCCTGCGCTGCAAGCGTGATGAACACTCTTGCAGAAATGAAATCAGGATTAGCGATAAATGAATATATATCATGGGCTCAGTCCGAAAATTATAATATACGTGCTGCCGCTTATAATGCCATGGCTGTTAGTGCAAATCCACTTGCCTATGCTGTTCTCTCAAAGGCTGCAAAAGAAGCTTCCTATAGCTGGGAACATACCGGGGCAACAGCCTCACTTCTTGCTTTTGCAGAAGCTTGTGGCAAATCTGGAGATGTCAAGACTCTGGACAGGATTTGTAAAACAGTAATAAAAAAGTGCAATAATAGCAGCAATATCCAGTATAAGACAGAGGCTCTGTGGATATATGTAAACTATCACGGTTATAAAGCATTATCACTGCTTCTTGATGCCATGAATGATCCGGACAAGACATACAGGAATGCAGCGCTTAGATTTACCGGTGTACTGGAAGGAAGCCCTGTTACCAGGGAATGGATGGCGTTTTATCCAAAATCACAGCCGGCAGCCAGACCTGAAATTGTGAACATGCTCGGTGACAGGAAAGATGAACTGGCAGCACCAATGATCAGTGATCTTCTGAGAGATCCTGATCCCGAAGTCCGGAAGGAAGCGGCAGCTGCTATAGTCAAGATAAGCAGAAGAGGTGCATTGGATGCGCTTAAAGAGTATCTTATAAGCTATACCGGTGCTGAGGACCAGGAGGCAGCAAAATCTGCCCTTATGACAATTCTAGATGACCGAAGAATGCCTGTTATGCTTGAGGTTCTGACAAGCGGACCACCGAAGGCAGTTAAAACGGTTATTGAACTCCTGGCATGGCGAAGATCTAGTGAGTATTTCCCGTTAATTTATTCTCTTACATCATCACAGGAAAAAGTGATCAGAGATGCTGCATTCAATGCTCTGGTTGATGTAGCAGGTCCTTCGGACCAGGATGCCCTGCTGAAGCTTCTTGAAGAAACCAATGATGCCATACGGGTTTCCGATGTACAGGCTGCCCTTGTAAATGCTGCCAGCCACGATGGAAATGCCGGTAACAGGTCATCCCGTATCATCGAATTCATGGAGATGTCAAAGTATAAGGAGAAATATATCCCGGTATTATCAGGCACAGGGGGAAAAGAAGCTTTAAATATTGTTCTTAAGGAGTTCGAAAACGGAGGACCGGATTTGAGAGATATCTGCTTCAAAGCACTGACATCTTGGAATGATTACACTGCTTCATCAGCTTTGTTCGAGATTTGTGCTTCCGGCAATAAGACTTTCGAATCCCGGGCTTTTAACGATTATATCAGGATTGTAAGGAGTGCTCAGGTGCCGGACGATCAGAAACTACTGCTCCTGCGTAAGATCATGCCATATGCATTGAGCAGTGAACGCAGGAACCAGATCTTAAACGAGATTGCTGATATTAAAACCTACAAGGCGTTGTTCTATACTGAGAGGTTCCTCAATGATCCTGAGACCAGTGCTGCGGCTGCACGGGCAATTATGAACATCGCGCTGCCTTCGTCGGATAATTCGGGCGATATGTACGGAACTCTTATCACGGATATCCTTGGTCGTGCAATTCCCCTGCTGAAAGGACCGGAAAGTGAATATGACAGGGAGCTTATACGGAAATACCTTGACTCCATGCCTGAAGGAGAAGGTTTTGTTCCGATGTTCAATGGTATGGATCTTGCCGGATGGCAGGGCCTGGTAGAAAATCCGTTAGCCAGGTCCGGAATGACTCCGGCCGAACTTGTCAGGAAGCAGGAGGAAGCCAATAAGATAATAACAGAAAACTGGAGTGTTAAAGACGGATGTATATATTTCAGCGGAAATGGAGACAACCTGTGTTCTGTTAAGAAATATGCTGATTTCGAACTGCTAGTCGACTGGAAAATTACTAAAAATGGTGATAGCGGAATTTATCTCAGGGGAAGTCCACAGGTTCAGATCTGGGATACATCCAGAACTGATGTGGGAGCGCAGGTCGGATCAGGGGGACTGTATAACAACCAGCAGCATCACGACAAACCACTTGTGGTTGCTGACAATCCGGTTGGTGATTGGAATTCATTCAGAATTATTATGATCGGTGAAAAGGTGTCCGTTTGGCTGAACGGAATTCTTGTCGTTGATGATGTTGTTATGGAAAACTACTGGGACAGGAGCATCCCGATTTTCCCGAAAGAGGCTATTGAATTACAGGCCCATGGTAATAAGCTGGCTTTCAGGGATATATATGTACGAGAAATTAATGAGAAGATTTATAACCTTACACCAGAGGAAAAATCTGAAGGATTTGAATCGCTTTTTAATGGAAGAAACCTCGATAACTGGGTGGGAAACAAGGAATCGTATGTTGTTGAGGATGGAATGATTGTGATAAAGCCGGATAAAGGGAGTGGAGGAAACCTGTACACTCAGGGCAAATATTCTGACTTTATCTTCAGGTTTGAATTTAAGCTCACTCCTGCTGCAAATAACGGGCTGGGAATCAGGGCTCCCCTTACCGGAGATGCTGCTTATGTAGGCATGGAACTACAGATTCTGGACAACACCGCACCTGTTTATGCTAACCTTGAGCCCTATCAGTACCATGGATCAGTTTACGGGGTTATTCCTGCAAAAAGAGGCTACCTGAATCCCGTTGGTGAGTGGAACTATGAAGAGGTATATGTAAACGGTACTCACATAAAAATAACTCTTAACGGTACAGTAATAGTCGACGGAGATATTGCAGAACCACGCGACAATGGAACAATGGATCACCGCGATCATCCGGGACTCAACAACGATACCGGTCACATCGGCTTCCTGGGCCATGGATCTGTTGTACATTTCAGGAATATCAGGATTAAAGATCTTATAAAAAAGTATTTTCAATAAAAAGATATACGGATGGAAAAACTGATATTTTACCTTGTCGTTTTCTTGCTGACGGTATCATGTACGGTGAATAACGAACCTGAACCGTTTGGACCACTACCTTCTGAAAGGCAGCTGGCCTGGCACGAACTGGAGTATTACATGTTTGTGCATTTTACTGTTAATACTTTCACAGATAAGGAATGGGGATATGGCGATGAATCCGAATCAGTCTTCAGCCCGACAGCTCTCGATTGCCGCCAGTGGGCCCGTGTAGCCAGGGATGCTGGTATGAAAGGGATCATAATCACAGCCAAGCATCACGACGGATTTTGTCTCTGGCCATCCTCTTTCACGGAACACAGCGTGAAGAATTCAGAATGGCAGGATGGTAAAGGTGATGTAATTCTTGATCTCAGGAAGGCATGTGATGAATATGGTCTGAAGCTTGGTATCTATCTTTCACCCTGGGACCGGAACTCGGCTGTTTACGGAACGCCGGACTACTTAACCTATTACCGGAACCAGCTGAA
Source organism: uncultured Rikenellaceae bacterium (assembly GCA_964595725.1). Lineage (GTDB taxonomy): Bacteria > Bacteroidota > Bacteroidia > Bacteroidales > VadinHA17 > LD21. The sequence continues at coordinate 11,171 of CAZQRQ010000057.1, forward strand.
TGAACTTTTAACAAACTACGGTGATATTTTTGAAGTATGGTTTGATGGCGCTAATGGAGGAGACGGGTATTACGGTGGAGAAAGGGAGACAAGGCGGATAGACAACAAAACTTATTACGACTGGCCCAACACTATTAAAATAGTCAGGGAATTGCAACCGGGTTCGGTCATGTTCAGCGATGCAGGACCTGATGTGAGGTGGGTTGGCAACGAAAGTGGCAGAGGCAGCCTGACAAACTGGTGTCTCCTTAACCGCGATGAGATGTATCCCGGCGGTAATTTTTCAAAGATACTTGGAGCAGGTCAGGAAGACGGGAGATACTGGGTGCCGGCAGAGGTTAATACTTCAATCAGGCCCGGCTGGTTTTACCACCAGGAGCAGGACTCGATGGTAAAAACACCTGAGAAACTAATGGAAATATACTATTCATCTGTTGGAAACGGTGGAAACTTTCTTCTAAATGTTCCGTCTGACAGGAGAGGTCTGCTAAACGAACTGGACATAGAATCTCTTATGAAATTCAGGGAGCTCAGGGATAAGGAGTTTGCTGTTGAACTGGCAAAAGGAAAGAAAACCATTGCATCCAGTACACGTGGAAGGCAATTCAGTGCCCGCAATGTGAATGACGGCAATCCGGAAACGTACTGGGCACCTAAGGAGGATTTGCTATCTGCTTCTGTTACTATTGACCTGGGATCTGAAACCGAGGTTAACAGGATACTTGTTCAGGAATATATTAACCTGGGGCAAAGAGTGAAGAAATTCACGGTTGAATCTTTTTCAGACGGTATTTGGACCAACCTTATCGAGGGTACTACCATAGGGCATAAGATAATCAGGAAATTCCCGGTGGTAAAATGTTCAAAGATACGACTGACTGTCAATGAGTCGAAAACCTGCCCCTTAATCTCCAATTTAGAGCTGTAC
>CAZQRQ010000057.1:12198-18770 GCA_964595725.1 uncultured Rikenellaceae bacterium
TTATGCTGAATATCTTCCTTTGTGATAAGATTAGAGCCTGCACCGACACATGTTACACCGGCTTCGAACCATGCTTTAAGGCTACTTTCGGTAATATCAACTCCGCCTGTTGGCATTATACTTGTCCAGGGGCATGGTCCCAGTGCAGCTTTTACAAATTCCGGTCCCCCCACAGAGCTGCCCGGGAATATCTTTACTATTTCAGCACCAAGCTCTTCAGCCTGGTTAATTTCCGATAAAGTGCCGCAACCCGGGATCCATAATACTTTCCTCCTGTTACATATTTTTGCCATATCCGGATTCAGGATAGGCGACACAATAAAGTTGGATCCCAGTTGTATATATAGAGCAGACGTAGCAGGATCAACCACAGATCCTGTTCCCAAAACCATTCCTGGTACTTCTTTTTCAGCCCATTTGCTTACCTCACTGAAGAGTTCATGAGCATAATCTCCGCGGTTTGTAAACTCAAATACTCTTATTCCTCCTTCGTAACAGGCTTTAATTACGTCCCTACATACACCGGGGTCCTTATGATAGAAAACCGGCACAATAGCCGATTCTTTCATTCTCAGAATAACATCAATACGTGAATGTTTTGCCATGAGTAAAAATTTGTACAAATCTATTTATTCGCGGCCATATATACAAGGCAGTTCTTTATAACACAGTACAGTATATTATTTCTCTTTTACCCCCTAAATCCCTGCCTGTACTGCGTCGCGGGTTCACGAAGCTATCGGGACGGGACGAAGAAGGGCCGAATTCTCATTCCCAACTCCCAACTTCCAACTTCCCACTTCCCACTTCCCACTTTTTTATATTTGAGATAAATACATATCTTAGCTCAAGATCTTTAAAAAATGGTTCTGAATTATATCTGGATAGCTTTCTTCCTGATCGGGTTCCTGTTTGCACTGGGTCAGCTTATTTTTTCTGGAAACATATCAATATTCAATACACTGGTAGATGCGGTGTTTTCAAATGCAAAAACCGGTTTTGAAATATCCCTTGGCCTGACAGGTGCTTTGACCCTGTGGATGGGCCTTCTGAAAGTCGGCGAGAAAGGAGGTGTGATTAAGATACTCGGGAAGCTTATGGGACCTCTTTTCCAGAGGTTGTTCCCCGGGTTGCCTGAAGGCCATCCTGCGTATGGTTCAATTATGCTGAATATATCAGCAAACATGCTCGGACTTGATAACGCGGCAACACCGATGGGTCTCAAGGCTATGGCAGAAATGCAGGATATTAATCCCGACAAGGAAACAGCTTCGAATGCCCAGATCATGTTCCTTGTGCTTAACACTTCCGGTCTCACCATTATTCCCGTCAGCATCCTCGTCTACAGGTACCAGCTCGGTGCTGTTAATCCTGCTGATATATTTATACCTATACTTATTGCAACATTTCTCTCCACCATAGCGGGTCTTGCAAGTGTAGCCATCATTCAGAAAATCAATCTTTTCGACAAAGTGATAATGGCATATCTCGGTGGTATTACAGCAATTATCGCAGGTATTATCATTTATTTCAATTCTCTTCCTAAAGAACAGATAACGGCTATTTCGACACTTGCGGCTAATTTCATACTGATAACCATAATTGTTGTCTTTATTGTTCTGGCAATGATCAGGAAGGTGAACGTTTACGAGGCTTTCATAGAAGGTGCCAGGGAAGGATTTGGCATTGCTGTTAAGATTATACCGTTCCTGGTAGCTATATTGGTTGCCATAGGAATGTTCAGGGCTTCAGGAGCTATGGAATTCATAATAAACGGCTTTGCGACTTTCTTTTCATGGATAGGCATTGATACACAGTTTACTAAGGCGCTCCCGGTTGCTCTGATGAAACCCCTGAGCGGATCAGGAGCCAGGGGACTGATGGTTGATGCAATGACTACTTATGGAGCCGATTCCTTTATCGGCAGGCTTGCTTCGACAATGCAGGGGGCAACAGATACAACCTTTTATATTATTGCTGTTTATTTCGGATCGGTGGGAATAAAGAAAACACGATATTCTGTTGGATGCGGTCTCTTCGCTGACCTTGTCGGAATTGTTGCGGCAATATTTCTTGCATACTTTTTCTTTGGATAAACCCGGATGAATACAATAACCATATCATTTTTAATAATCATCAGTATTGCAGCAATTGTATTTCTTACATCGCAGCTGAAGATAAAGGCTTTTATTTCGCTTTTTCTGGTATCTCTTTTCCTGGCAGTCTTCACCATCCCTGCTGAAAAGGTAGTTTCAACCATAAAAGATGGTTTTGGCAGCACAATGGGATCCATTGGATTCCTTATCATTTTCGGTACTATAATTGGCGTGGCACTTGATAAAACGGGTGGTACCCTGAGTATCGCCGGTTTCATACTATCAAAGACAGGGAGAAACAGGAGCTCCAGGGCGCTCGGCATCACAGGTTTTATAACAGGACTCCCTATATTCTGCGATTCGGGATTTATAATTCTCAGTGGCCTGGCCAAATCTTTCAGTATCAGGTCAAAAATTGCCATGCCCTTCATGGCTACAGTACTGGCGACATCGCTGTATTCTGTCCATTGCCTTATTCCTCCGCATCCTGGCGCATCGGCAGCAGCTATTGTAATGGGAGCCGATATAGGTAACCTTATCCTTCTCGGTATCGGACTTGCCATTCCGGGAGCAGCAGCGGCATACCTCTGGAGCAGGTGGATGTCAAAAAAGGGTGATTTTAAACCTGCGGATGAGATTAAGCAGGACTATCATCTCTCCGAAAAGGAATTGCCCCCGGTATTACTTTCTTTCCTGCCTGTTATTGTGCCCTTATTCCTTATTACTATAAAGTCTGTTGCAGGACTGATCGACAGAACAGGTGAAAATATAATATCCAGGATTTTCTACCTGCCAGGAGACCCGGTACTGGCTCTGGCTGTAGGAGCAACCCTCGCTTTGCTTCTTCTGAAAAAAAGGAATATAGAATCCCTGAACCAGATATTTACAGAGGCTATTGAGAAGGCAGGCCCTATACTGATAGTAACTGCTGCAGGAGGAATGTTTGGAATGGTAATAAGGACTACCGGCATTGGCGAGGCTGCCGGAGCATTTTTCAGTGGCTCAGGCCTGGGATTGTTTATACCATTTCTGATAGCTGCAATCCTGAAAACAGCACAGGGCTCATCTACAGTTGCCATCATCACTGCCGCTTCTTTTGTAGCGCCTATGATGAATGTACTTGGCCTAAATACTGAGTGGGGCAGGTTGCTTGGTATGCTTTCCATGGGCGCCGGATCAATGATGGTATCACATGCAAACGATTCATATTTCTGGGTTATTTCAACTTTCAGTGATATGAATATCAGTACCACGCTGAAGGTCTATTCGACTTCAACAATAATTATGGGGCTGACTGTTTTTACCTGCATTTATGTCCTGTCGATATTTGTATTATAAAGAGGATACATGAACTCATCCCCCCGGCCCCCTTCCCTGGCGAGTCACAGAAGGGGGAGGAATGGATGAGTTGCAAAATATATCCAGATGAATAAAAAAGAATTAGCTATTCAGATTTTTAAGGGTGCAGTAAGAAATGTGAATCCCGAAAACCTGATCCTTGAAATGGTAAGGTTAGAAGGTGACGTTCTCACTTTTCCTGGACTGGATTTCCATTTTGGAAAAACAGAAAAGATTTTTGTCATTGGGGCGGGAAAGGCAACTGCATCAATGGCATCAGGGATAGAGAGAATACTTGGGAGCAGGATTTCTGAAGGGCATATAGTGGTTAAGTATGGTCATGCCCGGGAGCTCAGGTACATTACGATAACCGAAGCCTCTCATCCTGTCCCTGATCATAATGGTTTTATTGCCACCGGGAGAATTCTCGGAATTACCGATAAAGCCGGGGGAAATGACCTCGTTATCTGTCTAATTTCCGGTGGCGGATCTGCCCTGTTTGTTGATTATCCTGAAGGATCAGGTGAGAATGATGTGATAATTCTTAATGAATTACTTGTCAGGTGCGGAGCAGATATAGCTGAGATCAATTCGGTAAGGAAGCATCTTTCACGGATTAAAGGCGGCCAGCTTGCACGTTCTGTCTACCCGGCAACCCTTGTCAATCTGATGTTGTCGGATGTACCGGGTGATGAACCTGATATTATTGCATCAGGACCGGCTTGCCCTGACAGGTCGACATTCGATGATGCCATGGATGTAGTGAGAAGATATGGACTGGAAGATAAACTACCTGCTTCTCTTCTGGATCATCTTTTAAGAGGAAAAGCAGGTACGATTGATGAGACGCCTAAGCCTGACGATCATATTTTTGAAAGGTGCCATAATATAATCGCCGGTAACAATATGAAAGCCCTTGAAGGGGCTTATAGAACAGCAGAAAGTCTTGGTCTTAAGGCGATTATTGCTGATTTTAACCTTACCGGAACAGTTGAAGATGCTGCAAGGTACATCATTGATACCTCTCTGAGCTACAGGAATGATACCAGTTTTACCAGGCCGGCATGTATCCTGTTTGGAGGAGAGACGACAGTAACTGTAACCGGGAAAGGCAAAGGCGGAAGGAACCAGCACCTTGCCCTGCTATGTGCTGAATTGATTTCGGGGGAAAAAGGAATCACTTTGCTGGCAGCTGGTACTGACGGAACTGATGGCCCCACAGAAGCTGCCGGTGCAGTGGTTGATCCGTATGTATTCAGGGAAGCATCAGTCAAAGGCCTGGATCCTCATGATTATATATCTTCGCATGATTCGTACAACTTTTTCAGCGACAACGGAGGACTTGTTATTACCGGGCCAACCGGCACCAATGTAATGGATATTGTTGTAGTAATCCTGGCATGAAGTAAGAGTTAGTATCTGTATTTTGGTACATGGTTTATTAAGGATTGATTATAATTGTGACAGGATAATTACTTGAATAATTGATCTATATGACATCTGTATATATATTGCTTATTGTATCTGCAGGAGTTATAATGCTCCTGTTAATGGTACTTAAGTTCAGGCTGAGCGCCTTCCTGTCACTGCTCATTACTTCAATTATAGTTGGGATACTGGCCGGAATGCCACTATCAGATATTACGGCCAGCATCCAGAACGGAATGGGAAGCACACTGGGTTTCATAGCCACTATTGTAGGGCTTGGTGCTATCTTCGGGCAATTGCTTGAATCATCCGGTGGTGCAGGATCGATGGCACGTTACCTGCTCAAAAAATTCGGCAATAAACGATCGTCCTGGGCCCTGACAATTACAGGTTTCTTTGTCGGCATCCCGATATTCCTGGATGTGGGATTTATAATTATTATCCCTGTTATTTACGCCCTGGCGAGGGATTCAGGAAGGTCTCTGTTATATTATGCTATTCCACTTCTGGCAGGTCTTGCTGTCACTCATGCGATGGTTCCTCCTACACCGGGACCAACTGCTGTGGCACAGATACTGGGAGTGGACCTTGGATGGGTGATATTTTTTGGAGTCATAACCGGCATACCTGTTGTAATTCTTGCCGGGCCTGTTTTCGGCAGGTTTATTTCCAGCCGCATTTATGTTAAGCCACCAGATGAAATAAAAGAGGATAGACCTGAAGCTTCAGATCCCGGGGATGGAATAAGGCAGCTTACCTTTGGCATAGTGGCTACGCTTATTGCAATACCACTGGTATTGATAATCATAAGTACATTTGTGAATTTCGGCATTGATAGTGGTGTCCTGTCTAAATCGTTTATAACTGACCTGGTCGTATTCCTTGGCCACCCATTTACTGCACTTATAATAGCGACTTTGCTGGCAACCATTATCTGCCTGGGGAGAGGTTTCAGCAGAAACGATATCCTTACTCTTAGCACTAAAGCACTTGGCCCTGCCGGAATAATCATCCTGGTAACAGGAGCCGGAGGTGTCCTGAAGCAAATACTCGTTGATAGCGGTATCGGGCAGATACTTGCCGAATCGATAGCCGGCTCCTCAATACCTCTTATTGTTCTGGCCTGGCTCATCGCAGCCGTAGTCAGAATAACGCAGGGTTCTGCTACTGTGGCTATGATTACCTCGGCAGGAATTATGTCTCCGATCCTGGAAAGCTTCAGTATGAGCCAGCCTGAAACTGCCCTTATTGTAATATCTATTGCATCCGGGGCTACAATTTTATCACATGTGAATGACAGTGGCTTCTGGATTGTAAGTAAATACCTGGGAATGAATGAGAAGAATACTTTGAAGTCATGGACAATTATGGAAACAATAATTTCTGTCAGCGGACTTGTGATTTCATCCCTGATCAGTATTTTTATTTGATTTTTAAAGTCTTTGAAGATGAAATGAATACCGGGGAAGGGGCCGGGGGATGAGTTAAGAAGACCAGAGAAGACCCCGGGGGATGAGTGCATGGAAAGCAGAAGAATAATTTGAGTTTTTGCTATACATTCCCGATAGTCATATAAATTAATTCTGTAATTTCCCTTTTTTTTCTATAATTTTAATTTTCTGGCATGAGTAAAATTTTCGGTATTTAACACAATGATTTTCAGAAAATTAATATTCTTAACCTTTCTTTTTACGGCTATTGCTACTGCCT
>CAZQRQ010000058.1:0-18552 GCA_964595725.1 uncultured Rikenellaceae bacterium
TGAGTATATTAAACATATCTTGTTCAACAGGCCCTGATGCTTTTCGATCCCTTCCAGGAACTGAGATTCTGTACTATTCTTATCTCTGTTCAATTTTCTCCGATTATAAGAATCTGACCAGCAGGGCTACAGATATAAAAAATAATATTCCAACGATAATTGTTGTAAGTACAAGTCTTACCCTCATAGTATTAAATCCATCACTCTTGCCTGTCAGTTTTTGGTCAATGCTTATTCCCACCGGTATTCCCAGGGCTACTGCCGGTGATATCGAAACTGCTATTTCCCCGGTTATGATAAATAATGTGATACCGGTAATTATACCGATAACTGCTCCGATTAAATACCCTGCACCTGTTGAAGGTTTTGCTTTGCTGATTTCCCTGTCTTTCATATTTTTTTTTGAAGATTTGACACTTTATAACGTTAGTATGCCAATCTCCAAAAAAACTACAATATCCCCGGATTTTTTTGAGGAATAATATCTCAGATTTCTTTAACTCCCCATGATTTACTGATATCGGTCCACCTGTAGATCTGCGGTTTCACGAAATTCCTGGTGCACTGCTCTGGCTTAAGTCCCCTGATTTCGATATCATTTAATGTTGCGGGCGTCATCCCGTATTTAACTGCTGCTTTAAACACCGGTATCTCCGTCAGGTCAAAACCCATAAGCGTTGCCCCGACAAGATCCGCAGCAAGCGGTGAAGTACCGGCAACAATCAGGCCCATGTCAATCACATTGCCTCCTGAGGGCCCGTTGCCTTCCATGGCTGATGTTGCATCAATTATTGAAAGACCCGTCTTGAGGGCGCGGTTCATATCCAGTATCTCATAAGCGATGCCATCAGATCCTTTTTCCGCTGCCCTGTCGTGAAGCCATGACCTTACCGAGTAATATTCTGTTCCGGGATAGCATCCTATAAAATTCTTCATTGCCAGCGTCACACCTGCCAGAACATGAGTTTTCATCATCGGCACGGAACATACAAGATCAACATCGCTGAGTGTTTTGTTTATCCTGATAAAATCGGATACCATCCCGTTCCTGAGTGGCACATCAACCATCTCACCGGAATGAAGGTTGACAAGCGGTATCTTTAACGAGCCAGACATTTCAGTAAAACCCAGCCTGTCAAAGATGTATTTCTGCATCCTGTCAAGGATGTCCCTGTCTTTTGTCCTGTAAGTGTCATCACCAATTATATTGAATTTCTCGGCAGCTGCTGAACCTTCGCCTATCAGAACATTCTTACCCGAATTCTTCATCAGCTGAGCTACAGTTTTTACCACTTCCAGCCTTGTGGTGGAACCCGTATCCGGCCCGAGCAGGTTTGGTTTAAGCAGGATGCTGTTCTTTCCGGCAGTAACATAACTTATTCCACCCAGCAGATCGATGGCTTCTTCGACTGCCTTCTGAATATTGCCGTGTTTTACCCTTACAATACTAACAATATGATCTGCATAGTAATGTCCGGGTGCCATTGCCGATAGTTTCTCAGCACCCGTTAATGAGGCCCCGGCAGCAGCCAGTGCTGCACTATTAATAAACCGGCGCCTGGAAATCCTGTGATCATTCATGACTTATGGATTAAATTTCTTTTTGTGAATTGTATGCTTATTTCAGGAGCATCAATTTATACCTGTAAAGGTAAGATAAACGGAAATGCCAGGAAAGTATTAGTTCATCATAATCCGGAATTTTTCTTCCAGTAAATATCATCATTCAGATAGAGAAGAATATACCTTCCATCAGGAGTAATATCAAGGTCATAGTCATCCCGTGGCGTATTGAACTTTTCGCCCAGGTTTTTCAAAGACGTCCATGTTCCGTCATTATTCTTATAAGTTATGTACTGGTCATACCCTCCATATCCGCCGGAGCGGTTTGTAGTAAAAATCATATAAGATCCATCCTTCCAAATAAACGAATCAACATCGCTTGAATCACTGTTTACCGGAAAATCCATTCTTATCGGGTCTGAGCAATTACCATCCTTACATTGCGACATGTATATATCGCCTGACCTCTTATCAACATCCCAGTAACAGAAATACAGTGAACCATCTTCAGCAATCGTCGGGTGAAATTCCCATATGGTATCTCCCCCCACGTCAAAGAGACTTTCCGTCTCAGACCATCCATCAGCTGTTTTTCCAATCCTCCAGAGGCTGTAGAAATTGATATCCGTCTTGCCCTTGCTGGATGAATAATACAGATACCGGCCATCAGGGGAAAAGGCAGGCTCGGCAGCCCATGAATCCTTGCAAAAAAATGCAGTATCAGGTGAAGACCATTTATTCCCTGATCTTTCCATATGCAATATTTTTGTATCAGGCCATATACCCCTTACAAAGAACAGCTCGTCGCCGTTTGGAGAAATAGCCAGTGCACTTTCCCTGGTTGAGGTATCGCAAATAATACCGGGAGCAAATACAATTGCCGAATCGCCCGGGGGCGCCTGGCCCAGGTAGTCAAAAGATCCCTGCGAATCAATAATCTGTCGGGGAGGATTATTATTGCAGGCCGCAACAAAAAGAATCATTACAAATAGCCTGATTTTCATGACTCAGAATTGTATCAATTTTTAAACCACTGAGAGCGGAAAGTCACTAAGATATTGTGAGTACGCAGAGAACAGAAAGAAATAACAGATCAAGAGCATTTTAACTCACTTTGTTATTTTTCAGCAGTAATCTTATAACCCAGTAATGACAGCATCTGAACCGCATATCGCTTTCCGAATTCCCGGTAGCCTGCCGAATTGAAGTGAAGATGGTCTCTTCCGGCAGTGCAGCCTGCCGAAGAAATGACATACGAATTCGGTATTGTCTGTGGCAGTGTTGCTATAATCGTATTCATACTGGCGCATACTCCTCCCTGGTCAGTATTCACAACTTCACCGGCGAGCAGCGGCACCTCATCGGCTTTCAGATTTAAATCCCTGATCAGGTCATCGTAAACTTTTTTCACTTTTGACGGCCATTCTTTGTCGTCAGTGTTCGACTCACCCTGGTGCAGCAGAATACCTTTGATAACACCATCTTTCTGAGCCAGCCTGGCCATGTCCACCAGATAGTTATAAGGATTCCCGCCATATTCACTAATTATATTGGTCATCCACGACTGGACCGTTGAAGCATAGGCCTGGAAATTATCCTTATCGAACAGTTCGATCTTACATCCTGCTACAGCCACGTTAACAACACCCACTTTTATGTTCTTCGGAAGGCTGGCAACCATCGTCCTGCCAAAATAGTCGGCAGGGCAAAGGCCTGTATTACACCGGCAAAGAGGAGGTATGGCAGTATACCAGGTACCTTTTGTTCGGCCCTGATCCGGACAATTCACTGTAGCCATAACCTGGAACCGCGAATCTACAGTACTGTCCTGTTTTTCAATTGTCCTGGGAAATCCTTCCATATTGGATTGCCCGATGCAGAGGTAAATGTAAAAATCTGGATCCTGTGAAAACAGGTTCATATTCATAATGAGCAATCCTGCCAGCAGGAACATTCCATATTTCTTCTTCATAATGTCAGGTTTTATATTAATATTTAAAGTATGCGAGGTCTAATTTAGTTGAAAACCATCTTATAAACAACCTGGTTCCAGGGATAATGAAAATACATCTTAACCATAACTCCTAAGCACCTGTACTTTCAAGAGCCATTTTGATAACATCCATCCCGACAGCCTCAAAAATCGTTTCAATACTCGCTGTGTAATCCGGCTTATGGCTCACGATGGCATCCTTTACAAGGAATGCATTGTAATCGTGATTAAAAGCCCCTATCAACGTGGCCAGGACACAACCTGCCGCGCTTAACCCACAAAGGAACAAGGTGTTGCACCCCAATTCCCGTAAGACTTTATCAAGGTCTGTTTTATTGAAGGCATCCATGTAGTTTTTAATGACCATGGGATCATCAGGTCTTACAGCCACCGATTCTGCAAATTCGAAATCGGCAGTTCCCTGTTTAGGACCGCGTTCTTTGCTGTAATGGTAAATTCTTATAATGGGACAATCGTGTTCGCGGAACATCCCGATATAGTAATTGATCCTGACCAGGGCAAATTCCCAGTCCTTATCAGGAATAAACTTCAGCGATGCATTCTGGGTATCAATAACCAGGAGGGCAGGTTTAATTTTGTTTGTTTTCATCATATCTGTTTGAAGGAATTGCTTACAAAATAATCAGGAACAAGCAGGCAATTAAAGAAAGTGCACCCGGATCAGGCCTGGATATAAAGCGACCATAATCGGTTGTGCAAGAGTTCCTATTCCATGTTCCAGTAAATAACATATCGTTGCCGGTTTACCTTGTAATAAGGGATCAATGTGATATCCCGGGATGAGACTCCCGAAGTTTTAAAAGCGAGAGGTTTTCCCTCTACAGGTCTCAGCCATTCGTTTAACTTTTTTCCCCTGGCCTGCAGCGTGGATATAATATTATCAGGTATGGGAATTCTCCTGTAACTAAGCTGATCCCTGGCGAAAGGAGCAGGAGGCCTGATGCCTTCTGTTCCCATGTCGCCTGCCAGCACTACGGGTCCGTACACTACTGCTGCAATGTCAGTGTTGTCGTTAGTTGCAACGAGGTGTAACGACATCGGGAAGGTGATATCTATCTTATCGCCGGCCTTCCACTTATTGTTAAGTACTATGTAACTTCCCGGTTTATCACTGATCCTGGCCCTCTTACCGTTAACAGTAATTGCTACGCCGGATGTTGCCCAGGAAGGATAGCGGATATAAAGAGGCATATTGCTGTCTTTTATTTCTGATATTACCAGGTGTGTGGTCGGCTCTTCAGGATATTTTGTTTGCTGAACCAGCTTTACGCCTTTCTCTTTCCAGGTCAATTCTGAAGGGATGAACAGGTTGACATAGATACCACTCTCATTGTGGTAATATATACCTTCTCCATACTTTGCATGATTCTCAAAACCGGTTCCCACGCAGCACCAGAACGAGCTGTCCCTTGAGCAATAAGTCTTGAATGCCCCGGGAGTATATGGAAGGAAATATGTCACCATGCCTGTTTCAGGGTCCTGCGATCCAAGGATGTGATTATACAAAGCCCGTTCGTAGTAGTCAGCATACTTTACGTCGCCTGTCCATGTGAACAGGTGGCGTGTAAGCTTCAACATGTTATAAGTATTGCATGACTCAGTGGTCGCATAAGAAATGTGCTTCGATATATGGTCAGGCTCAAAGAACCTTTCATTATCACTGTTTCCTCCGGTTACATATGTGTGATGGTCAATGACTGTCTGCCAGAAAAACTCTGCAATATTCCTTTCCCTTTCAGCTCCCGTGAGTTCATAACCTCTTGCCTCGCCAATTATCTTTGGGATCTGGGTATTGGCATGGTTACCGGCCAGGTTGTCCTCCTTCATGGAGAGAGGATCCAGCATTCGGTGATGGTAGAAGAATTCAGCCAGTTTCCTGTAGTCCTGATTGCCTGTGATTGCATATAAATTGTAGGCCGACTCTTCCATACCTCCAAATTCAGTCCGGTGCATTACTGCCAGCTGTTCAGGGGTAAGGTCCTTCAGCTTGTTGTAAGCCCAGTCAGCCATGTTAATTACCACATCCAGGGCTTGTTCATTGCCTGCATACAGGTACATATCAATAAAACCTTCCATTACCTTGTGCAATGTATACCATGGCGCCCATACCGGTTTCCCCTCTATAGCCCGGTTCACCAGGTTCTGGGGGAATGCACTGATATAACCATCCTGGGCAAGAACCTGCTGGATCTCTTCCAATGCATCAACCAGGGAATCACCCTTCTCCTTGTAAGCTTTTTCTCCTGTTGATGCATACATAAGGGCGAGTCCCGAAAGGACATGTCCCATGGTATGGCCTCTCAGTTCAACATCCAGTGCCTCCCAACCTCCGAATGGTCTCCCCCGGGTCGACATTCCTGCATTAACCCTCCAGCTGTGAAGCAACCGGTTGTTATTGATACCAAGAAGCCATTTGCTGTCACGCATCATGTTATCCTTAAAGGGACCGTCAAGAAGTCTGACATCGCTTAGATCAAAGCTGTATGCCTTTACCGGAACCTGTAGTCCTATTACCTGTGATTCTGAGAACTGGCCCGGATACTGCGCGTGGATACATGCCGTATTTATACATCCAGAAGTCATTACAGCAAATAAAGCTAAGAGTAATTTTTGTTTCATTTCCATGTATTTTTTTGGTCTGTTATTTCATTAACAATATAATTTATTTTAAAAAGAAAATTCCTTTTCAATATACAGATTTTATTTACCAGATTCAAGTTTTGTTTCTGTCTGAATTCATTTCGATGTAGCTGAATTACAAGGAATAAATTTCCTCACAATCTTTATTTTAATTTCCGGCCAGTAATCACTGTAGCATTATCACTTGAGGACTTTTGTGCACTACTGAAAGCACCTGTAAGACTATCATCTGTCATGTCCCTGTCATTACACATATGCCGTATTGGTCTGACAGCTTTATAATACAGGTAAGGGAAAGTATTAAGCGGTTATAATCCGATTCTTATACAAATTTTTTCCCTTAAATGTAATATTGACTCCCAATCCATTCCAATAATTATCAGTCGGACTATTAATTAATTGCATATGAATATGTGGCCTCTCTGAATAGCCTGAGTTGCCGGCCTCAGCGATAACTTCATTTGCAATAACGCCATCACCGGGTCTGACCATAATGCTTCCCTGCTTTAAATGACCTATAAGAAGGAAGTTATCCCCGTCTTTAATTACCACGGTATTGCCCGTATTGTATGGATAATTCCCTGAAAACGGTACATTATCATCAATACTGTCTTCCACCTTAAATACAATACCGCTGACCGGACAATATACTTTTCGCGAAAATATTGGGTAGTCATTATTTAGCGGTGGCAGAAATTTCTTTTTTCCCGGTTCAGGCATAACTATATCAGCAGCAAATTTCATTGATCTGTTAGTACCTTTTTTCTTATGGACTTTAGAGTGATAGTGGTAATTCATCAGCCTGCTAATCCTGGAATTGCCACCATCCGAAATAAGAAATCTTCCATTCCTCAGGGGAAATTCTATCCCGATACTTTGTTTGTCTCTTTTAAAGATCACTATGATAATCTCTATCACCTTAATTATCAGGTAAGCCTGAATCAGGCCTGCTATAGTTATTGTAGCCCGATTCATTGAATATAAATCAACAACCCGGAAAAAGTGTAAAAACAATATTACAATCAGAATCTGATTAAGCAGGTAATACAGAATCCTGAATTTCAAACCGAAAAATTCCCAGTACCCCGCCAGAGTGATAATAATCAATATTGTTTCTCCTGTCGATAATACTGGTAATGCAAGTCCAGGGAAAAGAGTAAGTGATGCCAGGAGTATCGGGAGAAGTAAAACATGAGTGGAAATTAATTCCAGGGCCAGAATAGTTCTTTCTTTCATTGTTGAAGTGTTTATCAGGTATTAAAACTTCTCACAGCTAAACATTGAATTTATCTTCACATTTACCGCTACCGAAATGTTATCTGTCAAGGTTATATTGTTCCTTAATATAGCCTGCGAGATCTTTTCCTTTGATGTTCAGTTATCTGTTCCCGCCAGTTATCTGCCATGAAGCCACAGAACACAGCCAGAACCGGTATAATAAATCGAGAAAATGGTTTTAGAACTATTTCATCAATCTCCCTGCCCCGGGCTCTGCACCAATCTCGTCTGCTGCTTTGGCAGATTTATCCGCCGATGATCTGATAGCTACTGATTTCTGGTCGTTCGGTACATTCAATTATTCTGAAACATTTTCTTTCATATTATAATGATTATTTCCCTGCAAATTCTTTAATAGTAAGTATTCCTGATAAATTCATGTCGGACCTTAAAAAAAATAATCCGTATCTCATTATTGGAAGCAATCTTTTCTTTCCTGAACCCGGCCAATTAATTTGAAAAGTATATTGAATTATTTGAAGGACATATTTTTTAGAAGGAACTGCCTTTTGGCGCCATAGCTTGAATTAAGGATATTGTTTTACAAAAGAAGAAATCAAGGGTGCTCATGTAACAAAAACCCGTAATCAGTCGCACAGCAGACTCAAAATTAATGAAAAACTACTGAATTATAGGCTTGTCTTAAATTAAATGATATGAGCATGAGCTTTGAATAATATAAAAGTGTATGTGGCTTATCTTCATCTATTTGAATTCATGAACTAGCCTCCTTCCTTCACTTCGTTCAGGTATTCTCCCTCTCTCTGTCGCCTGGCGGAAAAAGGAAGAAAGTATCTGATATACTGCGATGTACTTCTCCTTATTTTCCCGCTGTGCGCGAAGAGAAGGGGGGCCGGGAGGATAAGTACATGAACTCTGCGGGCATATTTTTATGCTATTATTAATCATTCATGATTGTCATTTCATATTATTTAATATCCTGGATATCCAAAAGTTAATATAAGATGGTGAAATGGACATCCATCATAATGTTCTTTATCATAGTATCTTCAGGTCTGTTTTCAGGATGACATTTTAACAACACTACAATATTATTTATGAAATCCGGTTTCCAGAAATAAAGATATTTGATTAATTTTCCTGATATATCAAAACCAATCTGTTTGAAAATTGTTTTTAAATACAGGAAAGAAACCGGTTGAAATTATAATGCTATGAAGAAATTTATTACTGTATTTACAATTGCAGTCAGCCTGATAATTGCAGGCTGCTCTAAAAATGACAGTTATCCAGGCGATCTGAAAAGTTCCTTCGAGAAGAGCGTGGCAGATATAAACAATGCCATAAGTGTAATATCTGCTACTAAAGGATACGAGATTCTTACTGCCAGCTCAGGCATGCTTAAATCTGAAACCAGCTACAAGGACAGCATTACACTGGATATGATCGCCGGTGTGTATGACTTCAAACCCGATCCATTCCATTACAGGAACTTCTTCATACCCTACAGACTCTTTAAGAGGACAGGTGACAGTGATCATATGATTGTTAACATGCCGGAGAAGCTGGTTTTAAGGCCTCGGTACCTGCGGAACCTTAATCCTCCCGACTCCCTCCTGAGCAATAATTTTACTGTCGATGCAAGTGATTACCATTACTTCTATACATGGTTCAACAAATTCGATTACCTCCTGGCGGCTGATTTCAAGCTGGACTCAGACGATGTGGGAAGCCTTGATGTGGTATCAACAGGCGACCAGGAAACGGGCAGAAGCTACACATCAAAATATACCTTCACAGAAGGATATAATATAAATGTCAGTTACATGTCAGGTGATTCATCCATCTCTTCTTTTGCCCTGTCAGACGAAAACAGCGACTTGCTCAAGGAGACAATAGTCAGGGTACGGAAGGATTTTCACAGCAGGGAAAGACTTTATATACTTACACTCGGAAATGTTGAGATAAGAAGGGGAACAGGTATCGATTCCATACAGGTGTACCTCGACGGGGTACTGCAGCAAACGGCCGGTGCCAGGATTACCGACAGCACAGATAACGACGGATCAATATGCCACCGGAGAGATATACTGCTTACCTTCGATGACGGCACAACAGAAAATCTCAGCACACTCCTCCAGCCCGCCCGCGATGTTCTCATGACACTTGTCGATTCAATGCGCAGTATGAATTTTGCCACCAATGTCGTCGACTATATTGCTTTCGGAATACATTACCACTCACGATATTGAGGACCGGAAACTGGATGAATTAAATTCAAAAGAGGGTCGGCTTGGCCCTCTTTTTTGTACCTGTAAACATCTGCAGAACAGATAGCCTTTTCCGTTCTATAATGTCGATGCTGATGTAATACCGTTTATATTATTTATTGTTTGTGAAAATGCTTCCGCTGTTGTATACTTGAATTTATAACCGTATCGCGTCACCAGCTTTGAAGGATCAGGAACAATATCTCCGATAAATGAATAAGTTTCCGGAGCCAGATTAAAAATACCTCCTATGTTTTCATCAAGAATGATTAATTCCATAATGGAAACAAGGTGTTTAGCATGAATAGTCCCCGGATAGCCAGAAGATCCCGTAATTAATACATTCATGGTATGGTTGGTTAGCTTATTATGTAATAAAGAATCCTGACTTCGGAAGCACAGGTTATTATGATTATTAATAATGACCTGCTATTTTAATTACCGGATTTCAGTCCGTTAAATTTAAGAATATTTCATAAATTGTATATGCAGATTTTTAAGATGCTGGCATGAACCAGGAATCACTCGATATTATCTGTTGCCCGCACTGCAAAGGAGAACTTACAAATGATGCAGGCATTGAAGGTTTGAATGATCCTGCTGCTTTCCTTCTTTGTAACCGGTGCAACCGCAAATTTACCAGCACAGAAGGTTACCTTGATTTTCTCGGGGATAGCGGACTTGTTTTCTCAAGCAGGCGCGAAGCTATTATTAGATCCCTGTATGCAAAGGCTTACACACCGGCAAATAATTTCCTGTTCCTTTTTTGCGGAGGCGCAAAGAATGCACGCACGGAGGTACTTCGCCATCTTGACCTGGATGATGGAGCATTAGTACTGGAAACAGGTATGGGTGCGGGAGAAAACCTCCTCTGGATAAACAACAGGAATAAGAACCTCAGGTTTTACGGTATTGATATTCAGAAGCAGATGATGACACATTGCATAAAGAATACCGGGAAATGGGGTATACAAGCTGAGTTGTTCAGAGCCGATGCCCTTGATCTGCCTTTCAGGGATGCCAAGTTCGATGTCGTTTTCCACCTGGGAGCTATAAACCTATTCCCGGATAAGCGGAAAGCAATAGAAGAAATGATCAGAGTAACGAGGCCCGGAAGAAAGATCATAATTGCTGATGAAACAGACAAAGCTTCAAAATACTTTAATTATTTTACCGGATCGAACGAAAAGGTCATACCGCCACTTGATTATATCCCGGAATCCGTAAAAGATACAACCTTTAAAATAATCTGGAGGGGATTTGGCTACCTGATAATGTTCACACGACCATAGCTGCTGCATGGCACTGCCCCATCAGTCACAAGGAAGCTCCAGACATCTTAACCGGCTGACAATAAATTATTAGACATACCCCGGCGGTCAACTGCACATTTGTATCAAATTTATTAAGAAATATCCTTACTACCTCCCCGAAGGGTAAATCGACCATCCGTTGACTGAGACATGCAATCTGCAAATTGAATGATCCCCGTTTGTTTTTTATTGTATACTTTCGATATGAGGTTTTAAACATACCTCACAAGAATGGAAAAGAAAAAAAATGTTTAGGACAGTAAAAAGCGTTTTTTAATTTATTTATTAAAACATTTAGCCATGAAAAGAATGATAATGGCAGCAGTGCTGATAATCGCAATTAGTACTGCTGCATTTTCAAAAAAACTGGTCGCTGAAGGGAAAACCCACACAGCGATGGGAAACTACAAGGTTGAACTGGCTGACAACAAAGTACCGATGAAAGGTAACGATTGTACAGCCTATATAATCAGCTGGGAAAACTCCCCCCTGGAAGCTACTGTTGTAATCTGCAAAGAACGCAAATGTAAGAGGTATGTCGTGTTATCCGACAAACTTTCGATACAGTATGTATGCAACAGGTATTATTTCGGTGTGGAAAAGCTTGGTAAGGAGTTTGAGTCGGAAGGATACAAGACCTCCGATGCAGCTCTCAACAGGAGTGAATACTTCCATCAGAAGGTGCTTACGGCATCCGACAAGACAGAAGTTGAGAATACGCAGCTTATAGCAGCATATTTTCCAATGCTCCTTAATAATGCAACCGAAGCGGTTGCATCCAGATAGATAACTTCATAGGGCATCCTGCCCGAATCTGGTTTTAGGTTTTAGTTTACGCAAGCAGAGGCGCTCAAAAAGAGCGCCTCTGTTTGTTTATTTATATGCGTTTGGTTTCTTATCCCCTGAACCTGGCCATGTGTGCCAGGAAGAGATCCTTCCGATTGCGGGATACCGGTATCTGAGAACCATCATTCATTTCTATATATCCCCCATCCTTCCTGACATATTTCCGTACATATTTAAGGTTAATCAGGTGAGAATTATGGGATCTGAAAAAATAACGGTCGCTTAGCAGATCCTGGAATTCTTTAAGATGCCGCGAAACAAGTATCTTCCTGTTGGATTGGAAAAAGAACCATGAATAGCTCCTGTCGGCTTCTATCCTGAGTATATCTTTTGGATTTACATATTCCATTCCTTCGGATGTAGGTATTGCCAGCCGTGACGGCAGGGCTGATTTCAGGTTCTCAAGAAGGATCTTAAGGTTATCCTCCCTGTTAGCCGGAGCAGCTGTCCTTTTAGCTGTAACTCGGCTTACAGCCTCAATAAACTCACTGATATTTATCGGTTTGAGTATGTAATCGACGGCGCTGAATTTTATAGCCTTTATGGCATAATGATTAAAGGCAGTAATAAAAATCACGTCGAACTCTTTCTGAGGGAAACTGGCCAGCAGGTCAAAACCCGTTCCATTTGGCATCTCAACATCAAGGAATACCAGGTCGGGCTTCTGCTCATTGATGCAGCGTATTCCTTCAGCCACGTTATGAGCTTTCCCAATAACCTCAAGTTCGGGGCAATACTCACCTATGATAGTATTAATGAAGTTAACAGCGTCCTGCTCGTCATCCACAATTATTGTTCTCAGCTTCTTGCTCATGTCATAATAGGAATATGGATCTCAACCCTTGTACCGGTCGGTTCGCCATTCTCGTTCTTAAGGTCAGTATATATGGTCTTCAGGCTTGTACCGTAAAGGGCATTAACCAGGTCGAGCCTGGATGATACTATCTGCGTACCCAGGGAATTGTGGTTTTCTCCCTGTGCAGCCTTCCTCTTCTGTGCTGCCTCGCGACCAATACCATTATCTTCAATATTACAGGATATATGATCATCCTCCAGCTTCAGATCTATCTTCAGCATTCCTTTCCCTTCACCGGGCATAAGTCCATGACAGATCGAATTTTCAACATAAGGCTGTATAAGCATGGTTGGAATCTTGAAAAGTAGTGTGTCAATCTCTTCATCTACCGTTATGGTATAATCAAACTTGTCCTTGAACCGGATACTCTCGAGTTCGAGGTAAAGCCTGAGAGCATCCAGCTCATCATTAAGGGTTATCGAGGTATGCTGAGAATTCTCGAGTACCTTCCGCATCAGGCTAGTAAACTTTGTAAGATAATTATTGGTAGCCAGCTTGTCATGCTGGTACATATAATATTGAATGGAATTCAGTGTATTGAATATAAAATGAGGATTCATCTGCTGCCTGAGGTTAGCCTGTGTAAGTTCTGAAATCTTCCTGTTCATCTCTGCCATACGCCTCTTTGCCTTCAACTTTGTCCCCCTGAAGAAGAGCAGTACCAATGCAAGTGCCAGGATAGTCAGGGCGGTGAATCCATACATTACCAGGCTCCTGTTCTTCAGCTTGAATGAAAGGAGTTCAACTTCCTTCTGGTGAGTCTCAGTTTCGTATCTCAATCTTGCATCGCTCAATCCCTGTCGGTTCTGCTGTACTGTTAATGAATCGTAGTACTGTTTGAACTTTACAAAATTCATGTATGCTTTTGCGGTGTCCTTACGACTTATGTAAAGATCACTCATATCCTTATAGACCCACTGAAGCGTATAAAAATCCCTGTGTTTCAATGCTATATCCAGTGATCTTCTGTAATTTTCCAGTGCATTACGCGTATCCAGCAGGTCGCGGTATATTGTTCCGAGGTTTCCATATGCGTTTGTAGTTGTACCATACAATCCTGCTGGGATAGAATATCTTAGGGCTTGCTTATAACAGGTAAGCGAGGAGTCATACATCTTCTCCAGGTAGAAATTCCACCCGGCATTTGCCAGTGCAAGTGACATGAATTCGCTATCAGCCCTCATCTCGGCAAGCCTGAAGCATTCTTTCAGGATAGAATCAGCAAGCTTAAAGTCCCTGTCCCTGTCGGCCAGGTGAGTTCCCAGGAGATAATAGCCCCTTACAAGTGCAGATGAATCATTCTCTGCCTGCGCAGCCTTAATCATATCTTCCTGCGCTTTCTGGGCTTCCTCATAATTACTGAGCTGCAGGTAAATAGTTGATATTGTTCCAAGTACAGATGGTTTGATTCCTTTAAGGCTTATCTCATCAACAATCTCCAGCCCCCTCCTGAAATTATTGATGCTTTCCAGATAAAACCCGGTCCTGAAATTATAGGTTCCCATAAGGATATAGGCCCTGGCCAAAAGGGGCATGTCTCCCTCCTCCCGGGCCAGGCTAATGGCATCTGTGGAAAAATCAGAAGCCGACTGAAAGTTTCCGGTAGCCAGGGCGTACTCTGCCATCAGCAAAGTAACCGCAGCATTCGGGTTTATACCTCTTTGCTCACAATATACCAGAGCACTGTCAATATAGGTTTCAACATTTTTAGTATTTTCCTTCCACTGGATCTGCCTGAATCCCTCACGGGCAAGGGTATTCAGCCTGGCAGTATCCTTCCTTGTGAGTCTTTTGAAGCTTAAACCGGGTATTTTGCCAAAGGGCATCCCTGCAGCTTCAACGGCGGAAACTGAAAATAACAATGCAATAATTAATAAAAGAGAGCTTAAGCCTTTCATATTGATCAATTAAAAAAAGCGGACCGTTATTAAAAAAAATTCAAAATCTCTTTGAGCTGCCTCAAACAGATTATACGATCTGGTTTAACCTGACATAAAGTTACTCTTAGCCTGATTTTATATTATAAAACATTGCACAATTTGCTTATTTGAGTTTACAAATGGCATAAAAATATGCCATTTTAACTTCCTGACGGTCCAAAAACAACAATAATATAGCATTAACAGGCTAGTTAATATGTAATCCTAAAGTAACTGATACAAGGTACAAATTTCTATATTTACAGCCACAAAATTTAACTGACACTTAGTACTGACAGGGTATGACAGAACTCGAAAAGCATTTTGAGCAGTTCAGGAAGAACATTATCGGGATAGATACTGAAATAGAAACGCCATATGGCAGGAAAAAACTGGTATATGCCGACTGGATTGCCAGCGGCAGGTTATACAGGCCAATTGAGCAGAAGATGTCGGATGAAATAGGCATAATGGTTGGAAACACCCATTCAGAATCGTCTGCCACAGGTATGGCTATGACGAAGGCATACCAGATGGCGCACAGGCTTGTTAAAAAACATGTTAACGCCAGTGAAGATGATGTTCTGCTGTTCACCGGATCAGGAATGACTTCAGCGATAGCCAAGCTTCAGCGAATCCTAGGGCTTAAAATACCTGAGCAGGCCATACACTATTGTGCATTTTCAAAAAATGTCATGTACGATAAATGCAGGGATATACCGAACAGTAACCGACCTGTAATATTTGTAACCCATACAGAGCATCATTCCAATCACACATCCTGGTTCGAAACACTGGCTGATGTAGTTGTACTTGAGCCTGATCCGAACCTCATGGTCGACCCAAATTACCTGAGGAAAGAAATAGTCAAGTACAAGGACAGGCCACTTCTGATTGGTTCATTCTCCGGTTGTTCAAATGTTACAGGCTACTTCCCGCCCTACCGCGAACTGGCGAGGGTGATGCACGAGAATAACGGTTACTGCTTTGTGGATTTTGCGGCTTCCGCTCCTTATGTTGATATTGACATGCACCCTGACGATCCAATGGAGCAACTCGATGCCATATTCTTCAGCCCGCATAAATTCCTGGGAGGTCCGGGAAGTGCAGGAATACTGATCTTCAGCAAGAAGCTTTACAAAAACGATATTCCCGATACACCCGGTGGCGGAACAGTCAAGTGGACCAACAGGTGGGGAGGTTACAGTTATATAAGCGATATCGAGGTGAAAGAAGACGGAGGAACTCCCGGTTTCCTGCAGGGGATAAAAGCAGCCCTGGCCATCTCGCTAAAAGAAAAAATGGATACTTCCAGGATATTTCTCAGGGAAAAGGAGCTGGCAGGAATGGCTTTTAAACTGCTTAATGATATAGACGGATTGCATATTCTTGCTGAAAATGTAAAAGAAAGGCTGGGCGTTTTCTCATTCCATGCTGATAAGATTCACCATAACCTCCTGACAAGGATTCTGAACGACAGGTTCGGGATACAGGTAAGGGGAGGCTGTTCTTGTGCCGGCACATACGGGCATTTCCTTCTGAACGTCGATTTCAGTCTTTCACAGGAGATAACCGACCGGATAGAAGCAGGTGACCTGTCAATGAAACCCGGATGGGTAAGGCTTTCACTGCATCCGACAATGAGGAATGAGGAATTGCGGTTTATTGCTGAATCAATACGTGCAGTGGTTGAGAATATAAGTGTATGGGAAAAGGATTACATCTATAACCCGCATACTAATGAGTTCCTGCATAAACTAGACTCAACCGAGAAGTATAACCCGATAAAATCTTGGTTTGCAGTAGATTAACCAGTGTCACTCCGTTTTAAAGTCCACTTCCCAGTAGTCAATAATTGCTTTGAGCTCATCCTGTGTGAGGTGAGTTACTGCGCCATGCTTGGGACCGGTGAAATTCGTGGTTTTCATCACTCCCTCATTGAAATGCCCAAGGTCCTTATAGTTTTTAAAGTCGGAGGTCTCGCTGAATCCCATATTATTAGGCCTGGCGCCATAAACATCATACATGAGCACATAGGTCCGGGTTCCCGCCCGCTTGAACACATTGGGCGCTTCCGTCGACACCTTCTCAGGGTCGATGCGTTCCGGCCCCGCCACGTATCCCTGGTTTATCCTGTCCGATACAGCATGGAAAACTTTTGCATCCGAAACATAGAACATGTGGAACTTCTTTCCAACTTTAGTTATATCGCCATCTATGCCGCCACCTTCGAAAAGGATTTCCGGAACAGTCTCAAGCCTGGTGAATTCATCATCAGTGTATGAGTAATATATGTGGCTGGGCCCATTACCGACACGTATGGTGAAATAAACCATCATTTTCCCTTCATCCTCATCATAAATTGTCTCAGGAGCCCATGAGCTGCCAATATCACCAAGTTCCGGGAAAGCTTTGTCGACACGGAAATCAGAGTGTGTCCAGTGTATAAGGTCATATGATTTCATAAGCACTATTGCCCGGTTGTTGCCCCAGCCATATTGTTCCAGGGGTCTCTCCCACTGGGTGTCGCGATAACCGGCTCGCTGGCCGAAAATATGAAGGTCGGTCATGGCCAGGTAAAATGCCCCGTCGGGCCCACGGGTTATATGCGGATCCCGTACACCTTTCTGCTCAGCCAGCTGCTCGCCCACGAAAACTGGCTGGCCTTTGTTTATGTCCGTAAAAGTGTAACCGTCGTAGCTGATAGCCAGATAGGCTGACTGGGTCTGGTCCTTAAAATAAACCAGCAGATAACCGGTCATGTCTTTTTCTTTAAGCTTCAAAGGCTTTTCAGGTTTTTCAAGTGAATCAACTATAATTATGCTGCGAGGTGGTACCGGAGAGATTCCTTTTTGCCCGGAACCATCCCCGATAATTTTCATTCCCGACAGAAACAGCAGGCCAAAATAAAATATCGTTTTCATATGTCAGTAACTTAAAGTGTCAAATAACAGAGAGCTATCGAAATGTTATTTCAAGTAATAAAGTAAGCAATAAATAATCAAACACAATAATTATTGTAATTCAGGAGGCTGGGGTGGGTTATCGTAAAACATTTGTCACATTATTTTCTCCTCACACTATCAATATTTAACAATTATTTTCCATTTATGTAACAATATTTTTTTGCTGATTAGATTACTTTGTATAACTTTGTTTATTCCTAATTGGTATTAATTCTTATCTGATAATCTTTCTAAATGAATAACAAGGAGGTAGTAAGAATTCTCGTCGACAATGATCTGAAAGTAACTCCGCAGAGAGTTGCCATTCTCAGTGTGATGACAGACATGGACGACCACCCGTCGGTTGAAGAATTAGCTGTTCAGTTGCATGAGGCTAATCCCCACATCAGCATGGGAACAATCTATAATACACTGGAAATCTTCTCAAAAAAGGGAATCATATCAAAGGTTCTTTCAAAGGGAAATGAGACCAGGTACGAGACAAAAAAGGAGAATCATCATCACCTTTACTGTGCTGATTCGGATCGTCTGGAGGATTATTATGATGATGAAATCACAGAGATCCTGAACGATTATTTCAGCAAGAAAGAGATACCGGGTTTCAGGATTACCGACATGAAGCTGCATATTTCAGGGAAATTTACCAATACTCGTGGCAGTATTGAAAAGGACAAGTTAAAAACCAAATAGAAAACAGAAATGAAAGAAAAAAGCATTGAATTACTCAACAAGGCAGTGGCTGACGAACTGGCGGCTGTTCACCAGTACATGTACTTCCATTTTCACTGCGACGACCAGGGCTATGACCTCCTGGCCAATCTCTTCAAACGAACTGCAATAGAGGAAATGCAACATATAGAGTTGCTTGCTGAAAGGATCCTTTTCCTGAAAGGGGAAGTTATCCTCAAGGCCTCAAATGAAGTGAG
>CAZQRQ010000059.1:0-18029 GCA_964595725.1 uncultured Rikenellaceae bacterium
CCTCTCTCCGCCTTCGCCCTCCATAGCTTTAGCGACGGAGGGATTTTTTTTGCCCATTTCCAAAAATTTTGAATCTTTCATGTTATTCAGGAATAGGGCTACGGCGGACACTGTCCGCGTTTTATTTGGTAGGAAAACAAAACCACTCTGCGTAAGCAGAGTTTGCTATGGTTTTGCAGGAACCTCCCACAGGGATCACCGAAGGTAATCCCCTGGAATCTGTAACCTCATCCCCTGTATCCCATGAACCCATTCCCCGGCCCTTTCCCTTTTGAAAAAGGGAAGAGGTGACTATATACTGACAGTATGTGTATGCACTCGTTTCCCTCCGGCTGGGACTAAGGGAGCGATTCATGAAAATCCGGAACAGGGATAAGAATGAAACTGGGCAAAAAAAAATAGCTCTGCTGTCCTTCCTTACTCTTCCCGAAAATCATTTATTTATATCTTTGGTATATGATTCCACAGAATTTAATACCACATCCGCTGCTTTTCAATCCACTCAAGCATCATCTCGGATATATAAGGGAATTTATTGAGATATCCACAGAGAATTTAGATATTTCAGGAGAAAATGAAATTATTAAAGAGCTTAAGCATATTGGAGGATCGGTGATGGATATATATTCAGGAGATCTTTCAACAGCCGAGATTTGTGAGGAGTTCCTTTCCTTCCTTAAGAGAAATAAGGTGACCTCAAAGGGGAAATTTACTGTATGGGCAGGGACTGGTGATAAAGATTTCAGAACAATTCCGCTGTCAGACGGATCGCTGTGGATGCTCAAATATTATAATCATAACGAAAGATATGTCCATTTCTTTCCCGCACGTCAGAGTCCTCTGACATTCAGAATAAAAGCCAATACGCTGAAATCAGCTGTCCTCTACCAGGTTTTCATGGGAAAAGACTATGTAACTGAAGATGATCTCAATGTTGCCAGGGCTATGGCAGGATTATCCCCTGTAAAGGAAATCTTCGATACAGAAGCAATAACGGAAATGATCGAATTATTAAGGGTCTAGAAATACTATGAAACTCTGCAATCATGGACAAGATAAAATACATACAAATCGGAATTATCCGTTCACCGTTCCAAAAACCCGAAGGAACACCTATTCAACCAAGAGCTGCGAAAGGTATTGGTGGTACGGTCGAAGTATTTAAAGAATATGCCGAAGGATTAAAAGACCTTGATGGGTTCTCCCATATCATTTTAGTTTATCACTTCCATTTATCCAAAGAATCGTCATTGAAGGTAAAACCTTTTATGGACTCTCGCACGCATGGAGTATTTTCAACAAGGGCTCCAGGCAGACCTAATCCAATCGGGATATCTGTTGTCCGGCTTATAAAAATTGAAGGAAATATACTCCATGTTAATGACCTGGACATTGTAGATGGGACTCCTCTTTTAGATATCAAACCATATGTCCCGGAATTTGATATAAGAGAAGCTTATAAAAAAGGCTGGCTAGAGAAAACCATAGTCAAGCTTCCAACATCAAAAGATGATGGAAGATTTACAAAATAAATTATATAAAATCCGTTAACGCTTTGTATATAAAATGTTTAACAATCAGTTGACCAGAAAATCAATTTTGCCCCGCAATAAGTCCCCCCTTAAAACAAATAGCGCTGATTATCAGCGCTATTAATGTCTGTCTTGTGATCCCGGGGCGATTGTTCGCATCACCCAGGCCACCTCTCCTGCCGCTCACGAGCTCGTCGCTTCACTCCTCGGTTCGAACGCCTCCTCCCCTTCGCGTTCTCGTCGCCCCTGATACAGGAAGAATTAAAAAAGCCGCTTACGCGGCTCTTTGTGATCCCGGGGCGACTCGAACGCCCAACCAACAGAACCGGAATCTGTCATTCTATCCATTGAACTACGGGACCATCCTTAGACCACAAAATTAACATCATTTGCCAGTATTTACAATAACCCTCACAATTATCGTCTCACAGGTCCAATTGATATATGTGCAAAACATATCCGGCAAGGTATAATAACATGATTTAATAAAGTTTTTCCTAATTTCGCAGACTAATAAATTTAAAATAAACGCAATAAAGGTTTTAACATGGACTATAATTTCAGGGAGATAGAAAAGAAATGGCAGAGGTACTGGGAAGAAAATAAGACCTTCAGGACCAGAGAAGATACAGGCAATCCCAAAAAATTTTATGTCCTGGATATGTTTCCATATCCTTCCGGCGCAGGATTGCATGTTGGCCACCCAGAGGGTTATACCGCCACAGATATTTTTGCCAGGTACAAACGAATGAAAGGATTTAATGTTCTTCATCCCATGGGCTGGGATGCATTCGGTTTACCGGCAGAGCAGTATGCAATTCAGACAGGCACCCACCCTTCCGTAACAACAAAGCATAACTGCGATACTTTCAGAAGACAGATCAAGGAACTGGGATTAAGCTATGACTGGGACAGGGAGATAAATACAACCGACCCGAAATATTACAAATGGACCCAGTGGATCTTCATTCAGATATACAACACCTGGTTTGATGAAGCAAACGGAAGGGGACGCCCGATTTCAGAGCTTCCTGTCTCTGAAGATATAAAAGGCAGGGGGCAGAAAGCTGTGAAGGAATATACTGATTCAAAAAGACTTGCCTACTACGATAATGCACAGGTATGGTGGTGCCCGAACTGTCGTATAGTATGCGCTAATGAAGAGGTACTTACCGATGGCAGCCATGAAAAATGCGGCAATACCGTGGAGAAGAAAGATCTAAAGCAATGGATGCTCAGGATTCCCCAGTACGCCGAGAGGCTTCTTATCGGAATAGACTCTCTCGATTGGCCTGAAGGGATAAAGGATATGCAACGAAACTGGATAGGCCGGTCAACAGGAGCCGAGGTGGACTTTCTGCTGGAGGGGTGGAATGAAAAGCTCACTGTCTTTACAACAAGGCCTGATACTCTCTTCGGTGCCACTTATATGGTCCTTGCTCCGGAACATGAGCTCGTAAGAAAGCTAACGAAACCAGAATACAAAAAACAGGTTGAGAAGTATATTAAGCAATCATCCCTGAAGAGCGATCTTGACAGGACCGATCTCGCAAAAGAAAAAACCGGAGTATTTACCGGCAGCTTTGCGATAAATCCTGTAAACCTTGAGAAGATCCCCGTCTGGATTGCAGATTATGTTCTTACAGGCTACGGCACGGGAGCTATAATGGCTGTGCCTGCACATGATAGCCGTGACTTCGAGTTTGCTGAAAAGTATAATCTGCCTGTCACCTGCATCCAGGATCCTGATGTGGATGACCATGAACAGCGTTCAAAGATAGTTGCAGGCAAGGAATGCTGGACAGAGGATGGGAAGTATATCAACTCCTCGAATAAGGAAACAGGTATCGATATAAATGGTCTCAGCAAGGAAAAAGGTATCAGCAAGATCACCGCATGGCTTGAATCAAAAAACATCGGGAAATCCAAAGTTAATTATAAGCTTCGCGACTGGCTCTTCAGCAGGCAAAGATATTGGGGAGAACCTTTCCCGGTTATCCACTGGGAAGACGGTGAAATAACACTGCTCGATGAAAAAAATCTGCCTCTCCTGTTACCGGATCTTGAGAAATACCTTCCGGGAGAAACCGGAGAATCACCACTCGCCAATGCTAACGACTGGCTTGAAGTAACTGACAAAAACGGGCGCAGGGGCAGACGTGAAACAAACACAATGCCTCAGTGGGCAGGCTCGTGCTGGTATTATCTCAGGTTCATCGATCCACAAAACGATGAGATTATTTTCGACACGGAGAAAGAGAACTACTGGATGCCTGTTGACCTGTATATAGGTGGAGCAGAACATGCTGTACTACACTTGCTTTACAGCCGTTTCTGGCACAAGGTCCTTTTTGATCTTGGAATCGTTTCCACTGATGAACCTTACCTTAGGTTGTTTAACCAGGGAATGATACTTGCCTTTGCATATGAGACTTCCAAAGGAGCTAAGATCTCAAGTGACCTGGTTATCGAAAAAGAAGGCAGGTACTTTCACCGTGATACAGGAGAAGAGCTCAGGCAGATAGTTGCAAAAATGTCCAAAACCCTAAAAAATGTAGTCAATCCCGATGATGTGACAGCCAAATACGGGGCCGATTCACTGAGGTTGTATGAAATGTTCATGGGACCACTTGAAGTAACCAAACCATGGGACGATAAAGGTGTAAAGGGAGTATTCGGATTCCTTGCAAGGATATTCCGCTTCCTGTCAGATAAAAAGAATATAACAGACGGGGAAGAAGATAAAGAGGTTCTTAAAAGCCTGCATAAAACAATCAAAAAAGTAGAAGGCGATATCGAGAACCTGAGGTTCAATACAGCTATTTCCGCAATGATGATATTCAGCAACCTTGCTATTAGAAAAGGGAAGATAACTAAAGAAACCTCAGATATTTTCATAAAGATACTCTCCCCGTTCGCCCCGCACATGGCAGAGGAAATCTGGAGTATGTCTGGTCATAGCAGGTCAATAGCTTATGAACCATGGCCACCGGTCAATGAAGATTATCTTGTTGAGGAAATATTTGAATACCCTGTCTCTTTTAACGGTAAGCTGAGATTTAAGATAGAGTTGCCCCTCGACCTTACGAGGGAGGAAATTATCGAATCAGTACTTAAAGACGACAGGGCCCGGAAATGGCTTGTTGGAAAAACGCCTGAAAACGTTATTGTTGTACCGGGCAGAATAATTAATATTGTCATTAAATAATAAATTATTGAAATATTCTGGCATCTGTTTATCACTTCCACAGCTTAGGAAGAGATCCCTGTTAATTATTCCATTTTTCATTTTTTCCCTGTTGATATCTTGCAAAAGATCAGGTGATTCAGCATTCGTGATCGATCCGGTAAATGCTGATACACTAACATCCCGGGAAATAAAAGAGAATTTTATATTTGGCATACCGGCAGATTCATTCAATATCTCAACAGGCAGAATAAGACCCAACAGGTTCCTTTCAGAGATTGTTGGTGATTATGGAATATCCTTTGCTGAAGTTGACCAGTTGGTCAGAAATTCAAGAGATGTTTTCAATGTAAGGTCCCTGAGGTCAGGACATAATATCACCCTCTTTACCTCAAAGGATACATTAGAAAAGCTGCTATACCTGGTTTATGAGCATGAACCCGCTTTATTCTATATATTCAGCTTCAATGATTCGCTGACCATCACACCATATCATCAGCCGACAGTCACAGAGATAAAATTCAGCAAAGGTGTGATAAGATCATCCCTCTGGGAAACAATGTCAGAAGACAGCATAAATCCTGAGCTTGCAATTAAGCTTTCAGAGATATATGCCTGGACTGTTGATTTCTTTGGTTTGCAGAAAGGTGACAATTTTAAAGTGATTTATGAAGAACAGTTTATCGGCAATGAATCTATAGGCATTAACAGGATATATTCTGCCGAATTCACTTTTTCCGGCAAGACCCTTCATGCTATACCACTTATACAGGATGGGAAAGAGAGCTTCTATGACACAACGGGAAACAGTCTGAGGAAGGCTTTCCTTAAGGCACCTTTGAGGTTTTCACGGATCAGCTCTGGTTACTCCTCCGGGAGGATGCATCCCATCCTGAGAATAGTAAGGCCTCATTATGGAGTAGATTACGCCGCTCAGGCAGGCACTCCGGTTTATTCTATCGGTGATGGTAAAGTTATTTCTACTGGAATCGAGCAGGAAGCAGGAAGAATCGTGAGAATAAGGCATAATAGCGTTTATTCAACTGCCTACATGCACCTGAGCCGCTTCGGGAATGGGATCAGAGCAGGTGCCCTGGTGAGCCAGGGCCAGGTTATAGGTTATGTGGGTTCAAGCGGACTTGCCACGGGGCCCCACCTCGATTTCAGGTTTTATCAGAACGGCTACCCTATAAATCCCTTGAAAGTGGAAGCACCACCGGTTGAACCGGTTAATGACACTAATATGTATAAATTTGAAAAGATAAAAAAGGTCTACCTTAATCTTTTAAATACAATTAATTAATCTTCGAGCTTTCTCAACAGATCCTCTATGACTGCCGGAAAATACTTATACTCAAGCGTATGGACCTTCTTAGCCAGTGTTTCATATGTGTCATCTTTATCGATCGTGCACCTTGCCTGAAATATTATATCCCCCTTGTCATACGATTCATTGACATAATGGATTGAGATCCCTGATTCCTTATCCCCGCTTGATATAACAGCTTTGTGAACATTGTCGCCATACATGCCTTTGCCACCATAAGAAGGAAGGAGAGCAGGATGAATATTGACAATCCTCCCCCTGTATTCCCTCAAAATATTATCAGGCACAAGCCATAAAAAACCGGCAAGCACTATAAAATCTATTTTGTGCGATCTGAGATGTTCAATTACTTTTTGTGAGTGGTAGAAATCATTGCGGTCGAAAAACTGGTATGGAACATTGAGCCTCGCAGCGCGTTCTAACACAAACGAATCGCGCTTATTCGATAAAACCAGTTTAACTCTTGCAATAGTTTTATTCGAAAAGTATTCAATTATATTTTCAGCATTAGTTCCGGACCCTGATGCAAATATTGCTATATTCTTCATTTACTGGCATTTAACTTGAGATAAATCTAAATTTTAGTAAGAAATCAATTAGGTTAAAATAATTATTATCAATATATTATCTTGAGGGCCAAATAAAATAACATAAATATTTTGAAAAATTAAGTACAAATATATTTCTTTGCACTGTTCAAAAAGTATTATTAATAATTAAAAACAATTATTATGTCAGACATTGCCACAAGAGTAAAAGAGATTATTGTTGACAAGCTCGGAGTTGATGAATCTGAAGTAACCCCGGAAGCTAGTTTTACCAATGACCTTGGTGCAGATTCTCTTGATACAGTAGAGCTGATCATGGAGTTTGAGAAAGAATTCAATATCGGTATTCCTGATGATCAGGCAGAGACTATCAGTACAGTTGGTGAAGCAATTAAGTACATCGAAGAGAATGCAAAATAACATTGCATTTCTAAAAATCCATTTATGAGAAAAGTTGTAGTGACAGGCATTGGGGCATTAACCCCGGTGGGGAAGAATTTGCATGAATTTTGGAACGGGTTACAACAGGGTGTTAGCGGGGCTGACCTTATAACCAGGTTTAACACAGAGAAATTCAAAACCAAATTTGCATGTGAAGTCAAAGACTACGACTTTACAAATTATTTCGACAGAAAAGAAGCCAATAAACTGGACACCTACGCCCAGTTTGCATTAATTGCAACACATGAAGCAATTACCGATTCGGGAATTGACCTTGACAAAATCAACAAAGACAGGACAGGTGTTATTTGGGCTTCGGGTATTGGAGGGCTGGATACCTTCTATGAATCAATCAAACAATTTGTACTTGGGGATGGGACACCCAGGTTCAGCCCATTTTTTATTCCCAAGATGATCAGTGATATTGCAGCTGGTCAGATATCGATCAAATACGGTTTTCGCGGTCCCAATTTTTCAACTGTTTCAGCATGTGCATCATCTACCAATTCAATTATTGATGCCATAAACTATATCAGGATGAACCGCGCTGATGTTTTCGTCACCGGGGGTTCGGAAGCAGCTATCAATGAACCGGGGATCGGTGGTTTTAATTCCATGCAGGCTCTGTCAACCAATAACGATGAATATCTGACGGCTTCCAGACCATTTGACTATACTAGGGATGGATTCGTTATGGGGGAAGGTGCCGGGGCTCTTATTCTTGAAGAATACGAACATGCAAAAAGAAGGGGTGCCAAAATCTATGCCGAACTTGCCGGTAATGGCATGACCGCTGACGCCTATCACCTCACACAACCCCATCCGGAAGGTCTTGGTGCAAGCAGTGTGATGAGGCTGGCAATTGAAGATGCAGGCATAAAACCTGATGACATAGACTACATCAATGTACATGGTACTGCAACACCACTTGGAGATATTTCGGAAGCGAAAGCAATTATCACTGTCTTCGGTGAACACGCCTTTAAAATGAACATAAGTTCAACTAAATCTATGACCGGGCACCTGCTTGGAGCTGCTGGCGCTGTTGAAGCAATAGCAACAATTATGGCTGTTGTAAATGATATGGTACCTCCAACCATCAACCTTAAAGTGCCGGATCCGAATATCGACCAGAGACTGAACCTTACACCCAATAAAGCCCAGAAAAGGAAAGTTGATTACGCTTTAAGCAATACTTTTGGATTCGGCGGTCATAACGCTTCTGTGGTAATTAAAAAAGCAGAGGGATAGTGTCTCTCTTTCGAAGGAAGAAAAACGGAACAATAATTCTGGACAAACGGGAATTTAGTACCCGTCTTAAGGATCTCGCTGGTTTCAAGCCCGACAACCTGAGGATTTACGAAATAGCTTTTATACACAGGTCCGCATCTCATACCTTTCCCGGCGGTAAAAAAATAAATAACGAAAGACTGGAATTTCTGGGCGATTCAGTACTGGATGCAATTCTTTCTGATTTCCTGTTTGATAAATACCCGGATGCTACCGAGGGATTCATGACCAAGATCCGCGCCAGGATAGTTAACAGGGATATCCTGAATCAACTGGCAATATCAATGGGTCTTAACAAGCTGCTGGTCAGCAATCTGGGGTCAGATCATAATACACGACATCTTTACGGAGATGCGCTGGAAGCTCTTATTGGAGCAATATTTCTCGACAAAGGATTTAAAAAAACCAAGAAGTTCTTTATCAGGAACGTTCTGGAAAAGTACCTGGATCTCAATTCAATTGTTAGCACGGACAGCGACTACAAGAGCCTGATCTTCGAATGGGTTCAAAAGAATAAGGCAACGCTGGGCTTTGTGTATAATGAAGAATATGATTTTGACCTTAAGAAATCAGTCTTTACAACCACCCTTTGTATAAACAAGAAAGAATTTGCAAAGGGACAGGGTGCATCAAAAAAAGAAGCTGAACAGGAAGCTTCATGCAAGGCATGGAAAAGACTAAGAGATAATTCAGGTGATTTGAATTAGTATCGGATTTTTTTTTACTAACTTTAGGGGTATCATGCAGGCTAAAATTAAAAGCTCTCAGAAGGTTACCAAAGTGCAACTAAACCTGGACTCGGAACAGGACAATTCATTCCTGGGTATAGTATCGTCTGATCCTGATTATAAGCTCTCTCTGCTGATCAACAAAAAGCTAAATATTAATCTTCAGAACGATAAACCGGTAGTCGCCCCAGGGAAAGACGGGTATAAATTATCTTTCAGCAGGTTCTCTGATATAAAGGCCGGCCCGGAAAAAACGCTTCACCTTGTGTGCAACAGGCACGAATCGGATTATCTGATAAAGAAAATGAAAAAACTGGACTACCTGTTCCAGATAAATTCACCTGATGATGATAGGGACATTGAAAATATAGCTTCCAGGCTTAGAGAAATAACAAGTATAACAGCAGTATTCATCCTCAGGCCTTCAGACATTGGTAAAGAAATTTACAGTATTTAAGAAAATAAATCATGGAAAAGTTATTTTTCGATCTTACGGAGCATGAGTTTTCCAGTGGAAGGAAAATTCTGCTATGGATTTTTTGCTTTTTCTTCTTCCTGTCCGGAATGGGTATCGTGTACCTGAATGTGGTAATGCACCATGAATCGATACATATTACCTTTTCCATCGCCCCATTCGGGATAAGTCTGTTCGTTGGATTAATTGCCTTAATGTCAACAATTAAAAGGAAGGATCTTTTCTTCCAGGTTGACGACGATAGCATATCTTACCGTTTCGGTTTATTCAGGCCTGCCAGGCATATATTTAAATGGGATGAGGTTAAGGAAATACATATGCCCCACAAAGAAAAAAAGTTCATGATAGTGTTCCGGAACTCTGAATCGTATGTGGTAAATCTGAACTGGATAGAAAAGAGGAAAACCAACATGATCAGGAAACACATTTTCTACGGGGCTAAAGAAAAGAATATCAACATAGTAAAAGTCCAGCACCTGAACAAAAGATAATTCAGACAAAAAACTGCTCTGATCCTCCTGAAGATATAATGTTGAAAGAAATTAAGCAAAAAGAAGAGCCGCCAGAACTGGCGGCTCACTTTTTTGATAACCCTAAAACTAACCTAACCTATGAAAAAAACCTCTGTTTGTTAAATTTCAAATATCGTGCCAAACACTATACAAATATAAGCAGGTCCGTCAATACAAAAAAATATTTTGCAAGCCTGAGCCCATAATTAACAAAAATTTAATTATGTGTTAAAATTCTTTATACTTTCTTTTTATGCTGATCTGCTGTTAATCTGTTAATTATCTATATGTTGTTAAAGAAAGTTAAAGAATATTAATACTACGGGAGATACCTGTAATTTTGCATTTAAATGAAGCGACGAACCATAGTACTCCTTGCCATATTCTTTTTCCTGGCGATCTCCGGATTGATTCTTATCCAGCTATCCTGGATCCGTAATGCTATTAACATATCTGATCAGCAGTTGAGACTTCAGGCTAACAAAGCACTTGAGGCAGTTATAGTGAAGCTCGAGGAGGCCGAACTGCTGAATAAAATCCTGGAGGAAGTAAAACCTGAAAACAATGATTCTTCAACTGCTTATGTCACATTAAATACGGCTCTTGTAAGAAGGCTTCAAGCTTATTCTCCAAACTCCGAACTCCTTGATATGTACGGGATAAACGCTCAGGACCAACCAATAATACTTGACAGATCTGGACAAAGAATAGTAATTTCCTCAGAGGATATTTCACTTTTTCCTGCAGAAGATTCACCAGATTTAGCTGTTGAAAATATTGGGATTGGCCTTTCAGACCGTGTATCGAACAAGATCGTTTCACTTGAGAGCATTATGGATAAAATCCTTCGGGAAACTCCCGGCATAAGGGAGAGAATAGATCTCAAGAACGTACCGAACTTACTTAAGGAAGCTCTTAATAACGTCGGGATAAGACTTGACTTTGAGCTTGCTATAAGATCAGGCAGATCAATAATATGGAGAACACCCGGGTATAATGAAGCTTCAGGAACCAACAGGATAATGAGACAACTTTTTCCTAACGACCCTGTACCCGGGAATAATCAACTAGTTCTTTACTTTCACCAGGAGAAGCAATACAAGTTTGAACAAATAGGCAGCCTGGGCTTCCTTTCACTTCTGTTCGCCTCCTTGCTGCTTTTACTTTCAACTGGTACTTTCATAGTGATCTTCAGGCAGAAGAAGATATCAGAGATCAGGAGTGATTTTATAAATAATATGACGCATGAGCTGAAAACTCCAATTTCGACAATATCACTTGCAGCTCAAATGCTTGGAGACAAATCAATACCTGATGAAAAAAAGGACGTGGATAATCTGGCCAGGTTGGTTTCAGATGAAAGCATGCGGTTGAAATATCATGTCGAGAAAGTTCTCCAGATGGCTATTTTTGAGAAGGTCAAGCTCAGGCTCAAGCCAGTGGATATAGACATACATACTATACTGAACAGGGCAATCGAGAGTTTCATGCTGCAGGTTAAATCCGAAAACGGAAAGATAATAACCGACTTTAAGGCTGACCCTTCAAATACAAAAGTCGACGAGGTCCATTTCCTGAATGCCATTTCAAACCTTCTTGATAATGCGATCAAATATTCACAGGATAATCCGGAAATAACAATATCAACACGTAATCACCGGCATGGCATAGCCATCACAGTCGAAGACAAAGGAATCGGAATAAGCAAGGAAGACATAACTAAAGTATTTGAAAAATTCTACAGGGTGCCGACAGGTAATGTGCATAATGTAAAAGGATTCGGGCTGGGATTGAGTTACGTGAAAAAAGTGATTGAAGATCATGGTGGTACAATTAAAATTGAAAGTCAGCCCGATAAAGGAAGCAGGTTTATTATATTTATCCCTAAATCCAGCCAATCATGAAAAAAAAGAGACTACTTCTTGCCGAAGATGATCAGAACCTCGGGATGCTTCTCAGTAATTACCTTAATATGAAGGGATTTGAGACAATACTGTGTATTAACGGCAAAGAGGCCCTTGATTGCTTCCAGAAAGACTCATTCGACCTGTGCATTCTCGACATAATGATGCCGGAAATTGATGGTATAAGGCTTGCCCGGGAAATCCGTTTACTGAATCCTGATATCCCGGTTATCTTCCTGACTGCCCGGAACCAGAAAGAAGACGTTATTGAAGGATTTAAAACAGGAGCTGACGATTATGTAACCAAGCCATTTTCGATGGAAGAGCTACTGTACAGGATAGAAGCTATTTTCAGAAGGGTTGTGGAGCCAGGGTATCATAAAAAGGAGGACATCTACAAGATAGGAGAATTCAGGTTTGACACTTTAAAACAAATCCTTGCCTTCAGAGACCAGAACCTCAAGCTAACTACCAAGGAATCTGAATTACTGGAACTTCTGTGTCGTCACAAGAATGAAGTTCTGGACAGAAATTATGCCCTGAAGACAATATGGATAGATGACAACTACTTCAATGCACGAAGTATGGATGTGTATATCACAAAACTCAGGAAATATCTTAAAGCAGATCCTTCTGTCAAAATACTTAATGTTCATGGTAAGGGCTACAAGCTCCTCGTATAAAAAAGAACCCTGATCAATATTCCTACAGACCAGGGTATGAAATTAGGTTAAATTCCAGGGTTAGGTTTATCTATAACATGATTTTCCCCTATTGGTCGCTAAATTAGTTATTTTTGTCTCTCATCAAATAAAAAGTTAAAAAAAAGTAAAGCTTTTGTCTCAAAAAGACTAATCCAGCTTTAATACAGCCAGGAATGCCTGTTGTGGCACTTCAACATTGCCTATCTGGCGCATTCGTTTCTTTCCCTTCTTTTGTTTCTCAAGAAGTTTCCTTTTTCTAGTAATATCACCTCCATAGCATTTAGCTGTAACATCCTTCCTGACAGCTTTTACCGTTTCCCGGGCGATTATCTTGGCCCCGACAGCCGCCTGAATTGCGATCTCAAACTGCTGTCTCGGAATAAGCTCCTTTAATTTTATACACATTTTACGCCCGAAATCATATGCATTAGCCCTGTGGATAAGTGTCGACAGGGCATCAACCATCTCACTGTTAAGAAGAATATCAAGCCTGACCAGGTCTGCTTTCTGATATGATGTATAATAGTAGTCGAATGAAGCATATCCCCTGGAAATACTTTTCAGCTTGTCATAGAAATCAAAAACTATTTCAGACAGTGGCATTTCAAAGGTTATTTCAACCCTGTCACGTGTAAGATAAACCTGGTTTTTCAGGATTCCTCTTTTTTCAATACAAAGGTTCATGATAGCACCCACATATTCGGATAGTGTAATAACCTGTGCACTTATATAAGGTTCCTCTATCCTCTCTATATGGTTCACCGGTGGCAATCCTGAAGGATTATGTACATCAATTACTTCTCCCCTGGTTGTAAATACCTTATATGATACGTTTGGCACCGTGGTTATTACATCCATATCAAATTCCCTGTCGAGTCTTTCCTGTACTATCTCCATATGCAGCAATCCAAGGAATCCGCATCTGAATCCAAATCCCAATGCTGCAGATGATTCGGGCACGAATGACAGCGATGCATCATTAAGCTGCAACTTTTCAATCGACGATCTCAGGTCCTCATAATCATCAGCATCGATCGGGTAAAGGCCTGCGAATACCATCGGTTTTACGTCTTCAAATCCGGCAATCGCGTTGTCACATGGCATATCGACGCAGGTTATCGTATCTCCAACCTTGACTTCCGTGGAAT
This sequence comes from uncultured Rikenellaceae bacterium, assembly GCA_964595725.1. GTDB lineage: Bacteria > Bacteroidota > Bacteroidia > Bacteroidales > VadinHA17 > LD21. Next base: position 13,797 of record CAZQRQ010000059.1, read on the forward strand.
TTTTAATTCCTGAAATAATGTACCCGACATTCCCGGCACTTAGTACTGATCTGGGATTCTGTCCCAGTTTCAGTACGCCTATTTCATCAGCATCATACTCAAGGCCTGTACTTACAAACTTTACCCTGTCTCCCTCATGTATAGTGCCGTTGACTATTTTAAAATATGCAATGATACCCCTGAATGAATTAAAGATTGAATCGAATATCAGTGCCTGAAGCGGAGCATCAGGATTACCCTTTGGTGCAGGAATTTTCTTTACAATATCACCAAGTATTCGTTCTATTCCCATACCTGTCCTTGCACTGGCTTCTATTATGTCATCTCTCGAACATCCTACAAGATCCACAATCTGGTCTTTGACCTCCTCGGGCATAGCACTGGCCATATCCATTTTGTTCAAAACCGGGATTATTTCCAGATCATGGTCTATTGCCATATAGAGATTCGATATTGTCTGAGCCTGGATGCCCTGCGTTGCGTCGATGACAAGGAGAGCTCCTTCACAGGCAGCTATTGATCGTGATACTTCGTAAGAAAAGTCAACATGTCCGGGAGTATCTATAAGATTCAACGTATACTTCTTACCCTCAAAAATGTATTCCATCTGAATAGCATGACTCTTGATGGTAATGCCACGTTCCCGCTCCAGGTCCATACTGTCAAGAACCTGGTTCTGGAACTGGCGGCTGGTAAGCGTGTTTGTCTTCTCCAGCAACCTGTCGGCCAGGGTACTTTTACCATGATCAATATGTGCTATAATACAGAAGTTACGGATATTTTCCATCAGGTACACCATCCAAAATCGGTGCAAATATAGAAAAATAATGAAACAAAAACCCCCTTCAACGATGAAGGGGGTCTGACTATTTTTACATCATTCCTGGCATTCCGCCACCACCCATTCCCGGAGGTGGACCAGCCGGCGTATCTTCTTTTTCTTCAACAACAACTGCTTCTGTAGTCAGGAACATACCGGCAATCGAAGCTGCATTCTCAAGGGCAATTCTTGCCACTTTAGCAGGATCAATTACACCTGATTCGTACAGGTTCTCGAATTTATCAGTCTGTGCATTATAACCGAAATCTCCTTTACCAGCTTTTACATTCTGGACAATAACGGCACCTTCCTGTCCTGCATTTATCGCAATCTGGCGAAGAGGTTCCTCAATTGCCCTTTTTACTATTTCAATACCGGTATTTTGATCCTCGTTATCTCCTTTCAGGCTTTTAAGTGCGTCAATGGCACGAATATATGCGACACCACCGCCGGGCACTATACCTTCTTCTATGGCTGCCCTTGTTGCATGAAGCGAATCGTCGACACGGTCCTTCTTCTCCTTCATCTCAACTTCTGAGGCGGCACCAATATATATTACTGCCACTCCACCTGACAATTTTGCAAGACGTTCCTGGAGCTTCTCCTTGTCGTAATCAGATGTGGTAGTGGTTATCTGCTGCTTGATCTGGTTCACCCTGGCCTTGATCTGGTCTTTATCACCGGATCCGTTTACGATTGTGGTGTCATCTTTATCGACAGTAACCTTTTCAGCTCTGCCCAGCATATCAAGAGTTGCATGTTCAAGTTTCAGTCCTTTTTCCTCAGAAATAACTGTTCCACCTGTAAGTATAGCAATATCTTCAAGCATTTCCTTTCTTCTGTCACCAAAACCCGGAGCCTTAACGGCACACACTTTCAATGAACCACGCAGCCTGTTTACAACAAGAGTTGCAAGTGCTTCTCCTTCAACATCCTCGGAGATTATTAAAAGTGGACTTCCGGTCTGTGCTGTAGCTTCAAGAATAGGCAGCAGGTCCTTCATGGTAGATACCTTCTTGTCGTGAATCAGGATATAAGGATTATCGAGGTCTGCCTCCATCTTCTCCGCATTCGTTACAAAATAGGCTGAGATATAACCCCTGTCGAACTGCATTCCCTCAACTACCTCAACAGTGGTTGCTGTACCTTTAGCTTCCTCCACAGTTATTACACCTTCCTTATGTACCTTGCTCATTGCCGTTGCAATAAGCTTGCCTATTTCAATGTCATCATTTGCAGAAATTCGTGCAACCTGCTCAATTTTATCCAGGTCGTCACCAACTACTTTTGCCTGAGTTGCAAGACTTTTTACAACCTTGGCCACTGCTTTGTCTATACCTCTTTTAATATCCATAGGATTAGCTCCAGCAGTAACGTTCTTCAGCCCTACATTTACAATCGACTGTGCAAGGACTGTTGCAGTGGTGGTACCGTCACCGGCATCATCACCTGTTTTTGATGCAACTTCCCTTACCATCTGTGCGCCCATGTTTTTGAAGGGATCTGATAGTTCAATCTCCTTTGCTACTGTTACCCCGTCTTTTGTTATCTGGGGGGCTCCGAATTTCTTTTCGAGGACAACGTTACGACCTTTCGGTCCTAAAGTTACCTTTACTGTATCCGTAAGCTGATCAACACCTTCCTTAAGCAGGGAGCGTGCTTCAATATTGTATTTAATCTCTTTTGCCATGTTGTCAGTATTAATTGGTTAATAAAATTTACGCGATAAACAGGATATCAGATTGTGAAAGAAGCAAGTAATCCTCATTATTTATGGTCAGTTCCTGACCGGCATATTTACCATAAAGAACTACATCACCTTTCTTCACTTCCATATCTTCATCTTTCTTTGCTGCTCCCACGAGAACTACAGTTCCCTGACGAGGTTTTTCCTTAGCGGAATCAGGAATTATAATTCCGCTGGCAGTTTTATCCTCTGCTTCCTGGGGCTTTACGAGGACTTTTCCCGCCAGAATTCTTCCTTTAAGTTGTGCCATGTTTTATAAGTTATAAGTTAGACAATATTTTTCTGCCCTCTCTTTAGCATAATCTGTGCCAAATGATTTTAAATGCCATAATGCTTCAATATGGTATGCCGAAAGAGCATATTTCTGTCATATTTTTTATCACATTAACGCATTGTTATTGTAATTCAATACGTTGCGATTCAGAACTCAAAGTGCCAGTTTATGACAAACTGGCACTTTCATATTCTACTATATATAATTATGCTTTAATTCTCTGGTGGCTGAGCCTCCTGATTCTCAGTACCTGCCGGAGGTGGCACCGCGGTTGGTAATGTCGGAATAGCATCCGGATCAACAGCATTCTGTATCTGAGTTTCGATTCTCGAACGCTGGTCCTCACCTCTACGCGGGATTGCGGCTGTAGCAACCAGACAGAGTGCCAGAATAGCAATTGCGATAGTCCATGTCGATTTTTCAAGAAAATCTGCAGTCTTCCTGATGCCCATTGTCTGTCCGGCCGAAGTGAAATTTGCTGCAAGCCCTCCTCCCTTTGAATTCTGAACAAGAACAATCATGATCTGGAGAAAGCAGGCTATTATTATTAAAACTGTAACAAAAATATAGATACCCATCTGATTGTTATTTTATTAGCTCCTTAACTTTTTCAATTTGAGTCGCAAAGTAACTACTTTTTTCCGGATATTTCAAACTTAATCTTTCATAAATATCTATTGCCCTGGAATAATATCCCTGGGTAACATAAATTCTGGCCAGGGTTTCAGTAACAAGTCCCCCGGTGTCCTCAACATAAGGTTTTGAGATATCCTCTACGGGTGTATCGCTTTTTTCCCTGACCGGTGATATCCTTGGATTTGTAAGGATAAACCTGTCTATAAGATCTGCCTGTGACACTTTTCCCTGTTCTTTCTGTTCTGTATCAGCAGTATCTTCAGAAGGTGAATCATATCCGGCAGCTTCAGCCTCCTTTTCGCTTAAATCGAGTTCCAGCAGATCTTCATTGCCCTGCACTAAGAAAGTAGGGTCCATATAAACGAATGTCTCTTCTACATGATGTTCCCCGTCATCCAGAACAAGCACCACACTTGCTGATTCATCGGTAAGTGAGTCCGTAGCTATTACCTGTGGTTCGGTACCCGCCGTTATTGTATCGTCTTCATTTTCTTCACCCGATGATAATAGATCATTTCCATCCAATTCCGCAATCAAATCTGCACTGCTCATTCCTGACTCAAGCACAACCTGCTGATGATCAGCTATATCCTCAGGCATATTAATATCTTGCTGAAGTGATACAGCCGAATGTTCATTCGCTGTCTCCGGTTTTCTGTTTAAGAGATAGTACAAAACTTCCCTGTCGGCAATAAATAACGCAGATTGATTAAGCTGATTTTTGAATTTTACATCTTCTGTATTATGCAAGCCCTT
>CAZQRQ010000060.1:0-17426 GCA_964595725.1 uncultured Rikenellaceae bacterium
GAGGAGGGCATTTTCCTGTGGCATAATGTATCTTATGTGTAACAAAAATAATTAAACAAATGAGAAAATAACTTTTATCGAAATAATTATAGCAATCGATTATTTTCTTCGCTTCGTCTGGAAATGTCGGACTGAATCTTCAGGATCTCACCAGAAATTAATACCTTTAGATGTAATGTAAAATTTTAATATCATGAAAAACATTGTCCTGATTACTATTTTATCGATATTCTGCGCATATGCTTCGGCGCAGAAGTTCCCCGGACTGGCCAAGACACCTCCCATGGGTTGGAACAGCTGGAACAAGTACCATTGCGATGTGAGCGAAGAACTGATTATGAATATGGCTGACGCCATGGTGAACTCGGGGATGAAAGATGCCGGTTATGAATATATTGTCATTGATGACTGCTGGCAGGTTGACCGTGATGAAAACGGTGAGATCGTAGTGGATGAAGAAAGATTCCCTCATGGGATGAAATACCTTGCCGATTATATCCACTCAAAGGGCCTTAAGTTTGGAATATATTCATGCGCGGGGACACTTACCTGCCAGAGAAGACCCGGGGGAAGAGGTCACGAGTTTCAGGACGCACGAACCTACGCACGCTGGGGTGTTGATTACCTTAAATACGACTGGTGCAATACAGGAACGCAGGATGCCAGAGCATCATATGCTACTATGCGTGATGCACTTTTTGCTGCCGGACGGCCTATTGTATTCAGCCTGTGTGAATGGGGTTCAAACAAACCCTGGGAATGGGCAGGTGCAGTTGGTAACCTGTGGCGCACAACAGGAGATATCGGTGACAACTGGAACAGCATGATAGGGATCTTCGAAAGGCAGAAGGATCTTGCAAGGTACGCAGGTCCTGAAGGCTGGAACGACCCTGATATGCTTGAAGTTGGGAACGGAGGTATGACAACCGAGGAGTATAAAACTCATTTCTCACTCTGGTGCATGCTGGCATCGCCGCTTATGGCAGGCAATGACCTGTCGGACATGACCCCTGAGATAAAATCGATTCTCATGAACAAAGAAATAATTGCCCTTAACCAGGATACACTGGGTTTGCAGGCAACATGCTTCAGGGATAACGGCGACTACCAGATATGGGTAAAAGGACTTGCCAACAATGAGAAAGTCGTTTGCCTTCTTAACAAGGGCGATGAGAAAAAAAGCGTTCAGGTCGACTTCGCCTTGCTGGCAACCGTAAGGACATTGATTCGCAGGTACAGACCGCCTGCAATAAATCCTCCTGGCTCCGGCTCATTTGGTGGCGCAACAGCAAATACTACACCACCTGCCGGACCACCTCCCGGATTCAGGGGAATGCGGCAGCTCACCCTGAATGATTACAGGATAAGGGATCTCTGGGAACATAAGGATTTTAACCTGAAAGAATCGACAGTGTATGTGGACTTACCTCCACACTCTGTAAAAGTATACCGCTTTATCAGGAAATAAAAAGGGCCTTCCCGGAATCTATCTCCTTCTTTCCGCCAATCGGCGGAAAGAAGGAGTGGTTAGTCCATGAAAATCCGGTTTAGCATATTATACCTTAGGGAGTACCCAGGGTTCGCGGTACGATGGTATAAGATAGTTGTTAGCCTCTGAATCATCGAACTTTGAACCATCCCATGTCAGTTTTTTACCGGTCCTGTAAGCTATGTTCCCTACTGCAGAGAATTTTGCTATGTGTGCTCCTATCTCAATGCTTGCATTAGTATCAGGATCGCGCCTGGCAATACAGTCGAGGTGGTTTTTGACATGATTCTGAAGACCCTCATCTTTGCCGTTTTTCCATGGAACTGCTTCCATTCTCTTAACACCATTGACCACCTCGGGGATGACTTCCCAGCCGCTACGGTCCACCACGAGTGTACCATCTTCTCCAACAAAGCCAAGTACAGCATTCCTCGTGTAACCGCCATCGTTGATGCCGATTGCATGGTCCCACATTACATTGAATCCATCAAATTCATACAGTACCTGGAGGCTGTCAGGAGTTTCACAGGCATCATCAGGATAACCGTATTTGCCACCCATAGCCATAACAGATTTCGGAGTCGTTACTCCCATTCCGAAGAGTGCAAAATCGAGCAGGTGAACACCCCAGTCGGTCATAAGGCCACCTGCATAATCCCAGAACCAGCGAAAGGTGAAGTGGAAGCGGTTCCTGTTAAAGGGCCGCGAAGGAGCCGGACCCAGCCACATGTTATAATCCACACCGGCAGGTGTTGGTTCATCGGGAACAACCGGTATGGAACTGTTCCATCCCTGGTAGGAGTACACCCTCACCAGCCTTATCTTACCGAGCTTTCCCGACTTAATAAAATCGACCGCATCGAGCCAGTGCGGATCACTCCTCTGCCACTGCCCTACCTGTACCACCCTCTTGTTCTTCTGTGCCGCCCTGACCATCAGGTTACACTCTTCAATTGTCCTGCCGATCGGTTTTTCGCAATAGACATCTTTCCCTGCCTCGCACGCAGCAACCATCTGGAGACAATGCCAGTGATCCGGTGTTCCTACAATAACAAGATTGATATCCTGGTTGTCTATCACCCTTCGCCAGTCTTTATAAAGGTTAGCCGGTCTGGCACCTCTTATCTTCTCAACATCGGCAGCCCGTTTGTTAAGTACACTTTCATCAACATCACATAAGGCAAGGCATTCGACCTCCGGATGATTGAGGAACTCGCTCAGGTCACTGAAGCCCATTCCATTGCAGCCAATAAGCCCTACATTGATCCTGTCGGAAGGAGCACAGCTGTTAAGTGCTGTTGAAAACGCCGGGACCAGTCCCAGCCCGGCAGTTGTTATCGCGGTATTCTTAAGAAATTTACGGCGTGTTGTCATAGTGTTAGAATTTTGATTATGTATCATTAAAGATAGTGAATTACTATATGAGATTTTTCCCCACCCCACTATTTGAAATAAATATCAGGATCTGCTTTATTATCGAGCAGTAATTTAACTGCTTGCGGAAAAGGCCCGGATGAAGTCATCATCAAAGCTGTCCTGCCGTAAAGATCAACAACATTTACCAGGGCTCCTTTTTCAATAGTTTTCAGCTTCATCTCCTGTTAAATATGCCTTATCAGCCAAGGTAGAAGTAATCTGACTGCAGACAATCGCTGTTAAAATTTTATTTCCCGAAATATTTTTTCAGTATATACCCGGGCTGATGCGCATCAGGTTTTCTTACAAGTTCTGTATGGTCGTAATTTAGCGGCAATACCCCGGAAACGAACAAGGGAACAGTATCATTCGCCGTAGTCTGCCATTCTTCCATCAGATCCATCAATTCTTCAAGCTTCGGCCTCATGCTATCTACGCCGGCAAGGTTATTCAATTCAAGTGGATCCGTTCTCAGGTTAAACAACTGGTTGAAATTCCGTTCCGGATACCTTATAAATTTCCAGTCGCCGGATCTGACAGCCCTTGCAGTATGCCTGTAAGCAGTATATACCGAGGACCGTATGGCATCGTGACTACCAATGAGACCGGAGATGAAACTCCGCCCGTCAATACCCTGAGGCTGAGGCAGGCTGCACAGCTCGGAAATTGTCGGAAAAATGTCGAGCAGGTAAACCAGTTCAGCGGAAGTACTTTTTTCACTTATACCCGGTCCTCTCATAATAAGAGGTACCTTCATGCTGTGCTCATACAGATTCTGCTTCCCCAGGAGTCCGTGGCTGCCGATCGCAAGACCATTATCTGCCGCATATATGATAACAGTATTATCGTAAAGACCGTTGGCCCTGAGTGTTCTTATTATATCGCCAATCCTGCTGTCGAGGTGTGTTATCAAGGCATAATAATCTGAAAGAGCTGATCTTATTACCTCCGGAGTCCTCGGCCATGGAGCAAGATTTTCATCCCGTATTGTAAGGTCGTCGAACTGGAAAGGATGCAAGGGCATATAATTACCGGGTAAGGGAAGGGATTGGTCACGATATGTATCAATGTAGTCGGTCCTAGGTGAATAAGGATCGTGAGGTGTGGTAAAAGCTACATAGCAAAAGAACGGGCCGCTCCTTTCACCCTTTGAATATTCACTGATAAAATCTATGGCAGCGTCTGCAAAAACATCAGTTGAAAAACCCCTCATCTCAGGTTCTGACAATTTTCCTTCCGGAGTCATGTCCCTGCAGGGTACCTGGAAATGATTGCTCATTCCGCCGAGGAACACAGACCTGGCCTGCTGAAAAGAGGCTTCAAAAGCGCTTTTCTCATTATGCCATTTTCCTGTTCCAAATGTTACGTAACCATTTGCTGCAAAATGCATTGGCATGGTATTGACACCATCCAGTTTGTCCCATACATGAAAGAGATATTTACCGCTGAGCAACATAGCCCTGCTTGGTGCACTGATTGCCCCATGGTGCCCTCCCATGATATAGGCATTAGTGAAACGAGTGCCTGCCAGGGCCAGTGAATCTGTGTTTGGTGTTCTTATGTACGGATTCCCGTAGCAACCTATTGCGTCTGATCTCTGATCATCAGCCAGGATTAAGAGGATATTGGGCTTTAAGCCGTCTTCCCTTTTATCACTGGATGTGTCATGTTTCGTACTGCATCCCGTAACTGCTCCTGCCAGTAATATTGATGAAAGTGAAATAAACCGATACCCCATCACAGACCGGTAATTATGAAAGCATCCGGCTTCCTATCTAACAGAAAACCTGTATATAGTCCTTGATGTAAACGTTTCGCCCGGGTTAATGACCGTGGTCGGAAAGTCAGGATGATTGGGACTGTCAGGATAATGTTGTGATTCGAAACAGAATCCTGACCTGTATTTATATGCTTTGTCACCATGACCAATCAGGCTGCCGTCAAGAAAATTACCTGTATAAAACTGCATGCCAGGCTGATCTGTTATTACCTCGAGTACCCTGCCACTAACTGGATCATAAACAACCACATCGACATCCTCCTTATTGTCCAGTACAAAATTATGATCATACCCTTTGCCAAGAATAAGCTGTTCGTTATCATCCCCGATTCTCTCCCCGATTTTATGAGGTGTGGTAAAATCAAAAGGAGTACCGGTAACAGGACGCAATTCCCCGGTCGGGATAAGAACAGAATCAACCGGAGTGAATGCAGAAGCCTTTATAGTAACTTCGTGATCAAGAATATCCCCGTTACCTGCGCCATGCAGGTTGAAATAAGCATGATTGGTTATATTCACCACACTTTTCTTGTCTGAAGAACATTTGTAGTCCATGATAATTTCATCATCGTCTGTCCAGGTATAAACAGCTTCAGCCTTCATAGTACCTGGGAAGCCCATTTCCATATCCGGACTGACATACGTGAACTTAACTGAAGGATATTCGCCGCCTTCAAGAATTTCCCCATCCCACACAACACTATGCCAGCCCTGTGGTCCTCCATGTAAAGTATTAGGACCATCGTTCTGAGGCAATGAATACTCCACTCCGTCGAGAGAGAATTTACCATTTGCGATCCTGTTTGCATACCTTCCCACAACAGCGCCGAAGTATGGATCTCCATTTATCATACCTTCGTTTGTGTCAAATCCAAAGGTGACATTGTCCTTTATACCTTCCTTATCAGGTACCTCAATCCATGTGATCCTAGCACCAAAACTGGCAAGCTTCAAAACATTACCTTTCTTATTTGTCAGGGTAAAAAGGAATACTTCCTTGCCCTGATACATGCCAAAACTTTCTTTCTTTACCATTTGCTTGTTTTTAGAAGATTGATTGCATGAACTTAACAGTAACCCTGCAACAATCATAATAGTTGACATTAGAATTAGTCTTTTCATTTTCACTTTTATTAGGTCTGACTAAATTAATCATTTTTAAAAAGCCGGGGTATGACTTTCAGGAAGAAATAGCAATGAATTCAGCTTCGATTTCCACAAGCAGTTCATTCCTGCAAATATCCGCCTCAACAAATGAGCCTGAACTTACCGGATAATTGTCTCCGCAAGCTTCTTTTACTGCTTCATAATCTCCCCTGTCCTTTATATATACCCTGTGGCTGATAAGTTTCAGACTACTAAGGTCCTGCCTGCCCGTTAACTCCCTGATCCTAACCACATCAGCCATATTAGCAATATTATCAATTGTTACCTTGGTTTGCCTGGCAACATCATCAATACCAACAGTGACCTGTCCTTTTATTGAAGCTGTTCCCGATACGTACAGTAATGTCTCCTCAGTGCATGTCATAATAACAGCCCTTTCGAACTTGGGAGGCTTCTTCGCATTCCCTCCTTCTGAATCCTGGCCTACAAGTACTTCATGATCATATTCAAATGCGTTTGTCTGATCCGGATTATTAAGTGGCAGGATGCGGGTTCCGGAACCTGGCCTGATTGCATGAAAATCCAGGAAAAATCCTCCGTAAAGTGATCCGACCCCGGTTGCTGCCGGGAAGCTTCTTACAATTCTATACTTCTCATAGAAATCACTTCTGACCTCATTGAATACCTGGTAGTTCTGAAAATCATTCTTTAGATGGAGAATATCTCCCACGTAATTCCATTGCCTGATGACATTATCAAGTGTCATTCCTTCAACTTTCAGGATGCTCATCATCTGCCGGAAAGCCATTAAGGAAGACTCCCTTGTATTGCAGGATTCAAGACCGTCGCCCAGTCCCGCGGCAAAAACTTCAACGCCGCATGCCGATTCGATTGCAACATAAGGGACTGACTCATGCAACTTATAAATGCATCTTCCGCTATTTACTTTTATTGCCAGTACCTCAGCCAAAATCCCTGATCCTGACAATGGTGGCTGTGAAACAACATTATATGCCGGGCAATGCTCCCTGAATCTGTCTTTTATTGAATCACCTATCTCCCTGCGCTTCCTTATAAAGTCATGAATATCTGCCGTATTTATGAAAATCACTGCTTTTAAAAGGAGCCAACCCGAATCACGAATTTTTACCAGCTGATCAAGGCAATCGCTCCACTGTTCATCTATAGAATCCAAATTAGTCGGCTTGCAAAAAAAATATTCTCTCATTTAATTATAACACTATACATTCTTCATTCATGTTTTTATTTTTTGGTATCGCGCAAAGGTTTCGCAGAACTGTCTGATATTGGAAGCCATACTCTCATCTGACCCGGCCCCCTGTTATTCCAGAGTGCATAAGGAATAAGGGTTATCTCCTCATCAGCCAGATCATCAATCCTGCCATCGGGTGTCCTTACGGTCTGATGCCCTGATAATTCTATAACCTGTGTGCCTCCCAGCAGTCCGGGTTTAAAACCTGTTGATACCTGCGAATCTTTGTCAATGACCAGGTTAAGAATGTTACCGTCTTTGTTATCGGGCCATTCAGCACAAAATATTATCGGACCTCGCTGGATCGCTACTTTATCTGCATCGTCCTTTATTCTCTGGTCAGCCTCAACCATGCGGACAGGCATCGGCAATTTCAGAACCACTTTATCACCTTTTTCCCATTTTCGCTCCACTAACGCATATCCTTCCACGATATTTAACGGAATTTCCTCATCATTTAATAACAATTTAACTGCCTCCCGGTTTGTGTCGGTAAATTTATAAAGGCCACCGGGAATAGCTTCATCCTTTGCCCACCCGGGTATCCTTAGTCTTAGGTAAAAGCGTGATTTCTTCTGAGGTTCTACTTTAAGCTCAACCGTTCCATCCCACGGGAAATTAGCACTTTGCGTAATTTTAACATCGTTTTTTCCCAATGAAATATCTGCTTCATTTGAAATGTAGAGATTTACATATATATCATTACCTGTCTCAGCATATATGTAACCAGGTATAGCCGGAACAAACCTCGCAACATTTGAAGGGCAGCAGGCGCATCCAAACCAGGCCTGCCGTTGGTGCTGACCATTCGATTCGAGAGGGTTCGGATAGAAAAACCTGTCAGCTGACAGGGAGACTCCTGATAGCATTGAGTTGTAGAGGGTCTTTTCAAGTATATCGTAATATTTTGATTCACCATGCAGCAAAAACAGGCGATGATTAGTAAAAATATCACCTATTGAAGCACAGGTCTCACAATAAGCCGTCATGTTAGGCAGTACATAAGGATCAGCAAATCCCTCATTGCCCCCGGTCGCTCCAATCCCACCTGTGACATATATCTTCCTGTATACTATATCCTCCCAAATTTTTGTAATGGCATTAAGATATGATTCATCTCTTTCAATGGCTGCAATGTCTGCCATACCAGAATACATATATGTTGCCCTTACAGCATGGCCCACAGCTTCTGTCTGGTCGACCGGTAGCATATGCGCCTGGTTATATTGCTGGCCATGGGGCCCGCGGATATCAAGAAAGAATTTAGCCAGATCAAGATACTTCCTTTCCCCTGTCACCCGGTATAACTTTACCAGACCCATTTCTATTACCTGGTGACCCGGGTAGACCTCCAGCCTGTCGTATCCGAAATCCCTGTCGACAAGATCAGCAGATTTAAGTGCAATATCAAGCAGCGTACGCTTTCCCGTTGCCTGGTAATGAGCCACAGCGGCTTCATACAGATGACCAAGGTTGTAAAGCTCATGACTCAGAACTGAATCCAGCTCCCACCTGTTTTTGCTCGCCCAGTTATGAAGGCCTTCTCCCCCATGCATTTCTGCTATTGTCCTGTTTGTATAAAGGTAACCATCCTCCTCCTGGGCCAGGCTTATCTTCCATATAAGGGTATCAAGATATGCATCCAGCTTTGGATCCGGGTAAGTCTGCAGTGAGTAGCTGGCTCCTTCTATGATCTTGAAAACATCTGAATCATCAAATGGGAAGATCGTCTGAAACCTTCCGGTGTCGAGTCCTCCCGCTATTTCAAAATTCTTTACCCTTCCTGTTGACTCGCAGTAGCCAAACGCAATTGGAATAGTAATATCGGCATTGCTTCTGATCCTGGGTGCCCAGAAATTATCCGTCAGCCTGACCGAGGTGAATGGCACAGGTTGTATGGGGTAATCACCTGCAGGATTCTTTGTAGTACACGCGTTAATAATAAGTGTAAATATTACACTTATTATTGCTATTCTTCTCATTTCAGATAATATTTCATTATTTCGTCAGGTCGAGTGCCACAACCGATTTCGGCGGCATGGTTACGGTAAGGATTCCATCCTTCATCTTATATCCGTTGAAACCAGCTGGTGTCACAACGTCAGGACTTTCAAAATCATTATATGCGCTCATTGTTTCAGCTGTCAGTATTTCACCCCTGACATTTTTATACGTCTCCCCTATAACCGGGCATGTTATGGTAATTGCTTTTGAAGGATTCAGGTTGGCAATTGTGACATGCACTTTACCATCGCTGTTAACCGATGCCGAAGCAGTGATTGCCGGTATCCTGCTATCACCATTGACATAATCTTCGCACCTCAGGTCGGTAGTAAGAAGCTGAGCTTCCTGGTGATCCCTGAACATCCTGAATACATGATATGTTGGTGTAAGCACCATTTTATCATCCCTTGTAAGGATAACAGCCTGGAGAACATTCACCATCTGCGCCAGGTTTGCCACCTTAACCCTTTCAGCATGCTGGTTGAAGATATTAAGATGAATTGCTGCGGTGATCGCATCACGCAGGGTATTCTGCTGATAAAGAAATCCGGGATTGGTTCCGGGTTCAACCTGAAACCAGTTACCCCATTCATCAACAATAATTCCCTTTGTCTTCATGGGATCATACCTGTCCATAATGGCTTCATGTCCCTTTATTATCATATCCATCTCATAGTTAAGCCTGAAAGTCTCGTGCCATTCCCTTTCGTCAAATTTGGTGGCACTGCCTTTGGCGTCCCATCCGTTCACAACCGAATAATAGTGCAGCGATATTCCCTGGAACATATTTCTGGTCCTGGAGTCTTCCATTAAAACCTCAGTCCAGTCAAAATTGACATCGGAAGGTCCGCAGGCCACCCTGTATAGCCTGTTATCGCTATAATTCTGGAGGTAAGTGGAGTATCTCCTCATCACATCCCTGTAAAACTCGGCCGTCATATTTCCTCCACATCCCCAGTTTTCATTTCCGATAGCCCAGTAACGCACCTTCCATGGTTCCTCCCTGCCATATTCCTTTCTGAGCTTGGTCATCGGACTCTCAGCATCGGATGTAAGGTATTCCACCCATTCTGCCATTTCCTGTACAGATCCTGATCCTACATTACCATTTATATAAGCATCACATCCCAGGAGTTCTGTAAGCTTCATGAATTCATGAGTCCCAAATGAGTTATCCTCGGTTACACCTCCCCAGTGCGTGTTAATAATTGAAGCCCTCTTCACCTGGGGCCCAATTCCATCTTTCCAGTGATAAGTATCTGCAAAACAACCTCCGGGCCATCTCAGGTTAGGCACTTTTATCTCCCTGAGAGCAAAGAGTACATCATTTCTTATTCCGTATGTATTGGGTATTTTGGAATCAGTCCCCACCCATATACCTCCATATATACATGTGCCGAGATGCTCTGAGAAGTGACCATAGATATCCTTACTGATTATCGGTCCGGGGTGGTTGGCAACTATTATAAGCTGGTTCACATTTACTGAATTTCCGCTTTGTGCATTGATAGCAGTGGCGGAAATCATCAGGATCAGTAATAGAGTCAGTTTTTTCATATGGTATTTTTTTATGGTTAAAAGAATCTTTTAAGAAATCAGGTAAGCTCCTTCTCAATGAAGCCACCCAGTTTCTTATACTTAATGAAAAGCTCATCGTATTTTTCTGCTTTGGCCGGATCGGGGTAATACTCTTTTTCAAAGCCTCCACCCATTGCTTTCTGAGCTGACGGAACATCGGGGTGTATTCCTGCCACAACCGATGCAGCCATTGCTGCTCCCAGGGCAACTGTCTGTTCCGACTTAGCCACCCTGATAGGCATATTGAGAACATCAGCCACAATCTGCATAACAAACGGGTTTTTCTTTGCAACTCCCCCTGTTGCTATAACTCCTTCAATTTTAACTCCTTCAGAAATGAAACGCTCATTTATCATTCTCGATCCGAATGCTGTGGCTTCAACCAAAGCCTTGAAAATACGCGGAGCATCCGAACCAAGAGTCAATCCGGTTATAGCTCCCTTAAGTTCCTGGTTGGCATCAGGCGTACGTCGACCATTAAGCCAGTCGAGTGCCAGTAAAGCTGATTCGTCATCATTCAGTGATTCAGCCCTGCTGCTGAGCTCAGCGATAATACTGTCTGTCGTCTCCTCCACTATCTTTGTTTTTATATCATCATCGATCCAGGTCATTTTTGTAATTATCTCATTGACAGGCCACATCAGGAGTTTGCTGAACCATGCATATATATCGCCGAAAGCTGACTGGCCGGCTTCAAGTCCAAGCATTTCAGGTACTATCGATCCGTCAACCTGCCCGCAGATACCGGCTACAAGCTTGTCGCCAGCCTCCTCCATGGGTGCAATAAGCATATCGCATGTAGAAGTACCCATAACCTTTACCAGGTGGTGAGGTCTTATCTCTCCGCCAATAGCTCCAAGGTGAGCATCAAAAGCACCCACGCCTACCCTGACATTTGCGCTTAAGCCAAGACGGCCAGCCCATTCTTCAGAAAGTCTGCCTACTTCAATCTCACAGGTATATGTTTCGCTGAAAAGCTTATTACGCATACCCGAGAGCACCGGATCCAGCTTTTCAAGGAAAAGCTCATCAGGAAGCCCGCCGAAATCTTCATGCCACATGGCTTTATGCCCTGCTGCACATCTGCTTCTTTTCATCTTGAGGGGATCTGTATCACCGGTGAGAAGTGCGGGTATCCAGTCACAGTGTTCCACCCACGAATACACATTTTCCCTTATTTTTTTATTTGAACGCATAACATGAAGGATCTTTGCCCAGAACCATTCTGAAGAATAAATACCTCCTTCAAACCGTGTGAAATCAGTTCCGCCCCATGTCCTGGCAAGTTCATTTATCTCAGCGGCTTCCTTAACGGCCGTATGATCCTTCCATAAGACGAACATTGCATCGGGGTCATCCTCAAATCCCGGCTTCAGCGACAGAGGTGTACCCTTACTGTCAACAGCAACCGGTGTTGAACCTGTCGTATCGACAGTTATACCTTCAATATTTGCCCTGATATCATTGCCTAATCCTTTTAGTGCCCCCAGTATCGAGCTTTCAAGTCCTTCAATGTAATCCAGAGGATGCTGCCTGAACCTGTTGGCTGCAGGATCACAGTACAGACCTTTTTTCCATCTTGGATATTCAAAAACTGCTGTTCCGGCCATTTCGCCGTTCATCGCATTCACAACAACCGATCGAACCGAATCGGTACCATAATCAACTCCAATTACATATTTGTCAGCCATAGTATAAAAGTATTTTTTAAAATATCAGTTTCAATAACAAGACTATTAAGTAAGGTACTATATTTTGCCACCTCTATTCATGAACTCACCCCATCCTCTATGCGGAATCCCCTTTTTGTCCGTAGTATGCATCTTTGCCGTGTTTCCTTTTAAAATGCTTATCAAGCAATGTCTGGTCGACAGGTTCGGTTTTGCCCAGCATCACTGTATAAAAAGCCATCCTGGCTATTTCCTCCAGTGCAACTGCATTATATACTGCTTCCCCGGCATCCTTACCCCAGCTGAACGGGCCATGAGACTTAACCAGCACAGACGGGAGCGCCATAGGGTCAGCCCTTTTTAATCGTTCCACAATTACTTTGCCGGTATTGATTTCATAATCATTTTCCGTTTCCTCTTTTTTGAGTGCTCTTGTGCATGGTACACTTCCATAGAAATGATCCGCATGTGTTGTTCCGAAAGGTGGTATATCCTTTCCGGCCTGGGCCCACGAGGTAGCATAAGTAGAATGTGTATGCACCACTCCCCCTGCATCTTTGAACGCTTTATACAAAATAATATGTGTGGGTGTATCCGTCGATGGCCTGTTATGCCCTTCAATTACTTTGCCGTTAGCATCAACAACAACCATATCGGATACCTTCATTTTATCGTAGCTTACGCCCGAAGGCTTAATAACTATGAGTCCGGACCCGGGATCTCTTCCGCTTACATTTCCCCAGGTATGTATTACCAAACCATGTGTGACAAGGTCCAGGTTGGCTTTGAATACTCTTTCCTTTAAACTCTCCAGCATATGTGTATTCGTTTATTAAATTAAATGGAATAAATAAGTTCAATTAACATCGAGGTCGAAGTAAAATCCATTCCTTGTAAATTCAGAATATTTATCGGGTATGAAGCGGTAATAGAATGCACCTCTTTTTGAATTGATTTTGTCCTTTTCATCCAGCTTCTCAAGAAGATTCATGTCGAGGATCTTTCTCCTGAAATTCCTCTTATCCATTATCCTCTGGTATATTGCCTCGTAAAGATCCTGGAACTGTACCAGGGTAAAAGTCTCCGGCAGAAGTTCAAAGCCTACCGGTTTGACCTTAACCTGGCATTGAAGCTCAGTCAGGGCTTTCTTTACCATGTCATTATGGTCAAAAATAAGATCAGGGATTTTAGAAACAGGCTGCCAGTGAGCACCGTGTTCATTTTTCAGCTCCCCGTTTATCTCCTGGTGCTTTATAAGAGCAAAGTACGCTGTTGAAATGACCCTTGCCCCGGGGTCTCGTGTCACATTACCATATGTATAAGACTGTTCGAGAAAGACATCTTTCAATCCTGTCAGGTTGTAAAGTATTCTTCTTGCAGCATCTTCCATATCCTCATCTTCATTGACAAACCCCCCGGGAAGTGACCACATACCCATTGCCGGTTCAAAATCCCTTTTTATAAGGAGAAGGTTCAGTTCCTTTTCTATCACGTCATAGGCAAAGATTATACAGTCTACAGCCACAAGATGGCGGGGAATCCGTGCATAAACATTATCCTTTTCAGACATATTTAAAATTTGACATAATACAATACCCCGGGCTTCAGGACACGCATTTCCCTGGTTTTACCTTATAGCCCCTGAAAGGTAAAAATAGACCTCGTTCCATTTAAGTTCGTTCCTGAAAGATCCAAGATCCAGACCTTTGCCGATGTGGACAAATTCGATTCCCATCATTCCTGCAAAATCTTCCATGTATTCACAGCCTATTGCTGAACTGAAACCGGTATGATGGGCTCCCCCGGCATAAATCCAGGCTGCGGCTGCATTCTTAAGGTCCGGAAGCGGCCTCCACAGGACACTGGCTACCGGTAATTTAGGCATATCAGGACATTTGACAACTTCAACATCATTAACTATCATCCTGAACCTGTTCCCAAGGTCAATTACTGATACATTAATAGCACTGCCTGTGGCAGATTTAAAGACCAGCCTTGCAGGGTCGGCTTTCCCGCCTATGGATAACGGATGCACTTCCACCACTGGTTTCCCCTGGGCAATAGTGGGACAAACCTCAAGCATGTGAGCCCCGAGGACTCTTGGATCCTTCGGATCAAAATGATATGTATAGTCCTCCATGAAAGAGGTGCCTCCTTTCAATCCTTCTGACATCACCTTCATTGACCTTACAAGAGCCGCAGTTTTCCAGTCACCTTCAGCGCCGAAACCATAACCTTTGGCCATTAGTCTTTGTACCGCAAGGCCCGGTAACTGCTTGAGCCCGTGCAGGTCTTCAAAGGTAGTGGTAAAGGCTTTGAAATTTCCGGTTTTCAGAAAGCCTTCCATGCCGGCTTCAATTCTTGCTGCCTCTTTCAAGGTCTCTGTGCCTGCAACTTTAGCTGTCAGCTTGTATTCGTCACCATATTCGGCAATAAGCTTTTTAATAGCCTTGTCTGGGACCTCATTTACAGCTTTAACCATATCTCCCACACCATATCCATAAACCGAATATCCCATTTTCATCTGGGCTGAGACTTTATTGCCTTCTGTAACAGCAACATCGCGCATATTATCTCCAAACCTGGCAACTTTCATCTCCCGTGCATCAGCCCAGGCAGCGGCAGCACGTGACCATACGGCAATTCTATCGACAACTTCCTTATCCTTGTAATGCCCGACAACCACTTTCCTTTCGAGACGCATGCGTGAACCTATAAACCCGAATTCCCGGTCACCGTGAGCCGACTGGTTAAGATTCATGAAATCCATATCGATGGTTTCCCATGGGATATCCCGGTTAAGCTGCGTATGGAGATGAAGGAATGGTTTATTCAGAATACTGAGTCCTCTTATCCACATTTTGGCAGGCGAGAAGGTATGCATCCATGCAATAAGGCCCATGCATTTTAATGAGTTGTTAGCTTCCGCACATATTTCATGGATAGAATCGGGTGTCGTCAAAACCGGTTTAAATACCACTTTAAATGGAATCCCGGGGGATTTATTGAAAAATCCCGCTATAACTTCAGAATCAGCCGCAACCTGCTTAAGGGTTTCCGGACCATAAAGATGCTGGCTCCCTGTAACGAACCAGATTTCATTCTTGTTTAACTCATTCATATTATTATTGTATTAATCACCGTTCAATATCTTCAACTTACCATACTCATGCCAATTCTCAGTGTGCCGGAATAACAATACTACTTCACTTTTAATGCCTGACTGCCATGGCAACTGACTTTATTAATCAGGCAAACGCAGCAATGCAGGCGCGGGAAGCAGGCAAGGGGTTATATATCTCTACTTTTACTCCTACCAGAAGTATATATAGAACGCTATAATAACCAGTATAATCAACCCTGAGAAAAACAGATCCCAGTTGTTGTAACTGGCCCGTGTAATAGCTTTCTCTTCAGCTGTTGCAGAACCAAAGTAGAGTCCCCGGATTTTTGCAGGATCAGGAGCTGGCGTAAAGTAGCTTGTTACTATGATCAGTGCGATTACAATGAAGAAGATCGCTATTTCATAATGCAGCCATACTGGTTCAAGGAAAATCTTGTAGAATATACTTGTTTCTGCAAGGTTATTGCCGAAGACCACGAATCCAAGCCTCAGCATACCGAGGATGAAACCGACTATAAGCCCGTATAAACCTGCTTTTGCGGTAGTCTTCTTTGAAATAACACCCAGTAGAAATACTGCCGCAATTCCCGGTGCCAGCATCGACTGGACATCCTGCAAATAAGCATAAAGCACCTTCCCTATTCCTTTCATAACCGGTATCCACAGAATTCCCAGGACAACGACAACCACGGTAGCTATCCTTCCAACCCTGACAAGCTCCTTCTCCGGGGCCTCCGGCTTGAATTTCTTATAAAAATCGACAGTAAACAATGTAGCCGAAGAATTATATAATGAAGCCAGCGAGCTCATCAGTGCAGCAAGGATTCCTCCGACGACAAGGCCTGTGAAACCCATTGGCAAGAGTTCCTTAACCATTGCCGGGAATGCGGCATCGGAATCAGGGAGACTGAGCATTCCCTTCTGAGCCATTGCATAAGCTATCATACCGGGAATCAGGAAGATGAACACGGGTGTTAACTTGAATCCTGCACCGAGTATGGCACCACGACGTGACTCCAGCTGATTACGTCCGGAAAGAACCCTTTGTACTATAAACTGGTCCGTACACCAGTACCAGAATCCAATTATTGCAGATCCGAGAATAACTCCGGTCCACGGGTATTCCGGATCACTGGGAGACCTTATAAGCTGAGTCATTGTATCTCCGGCTTCATTTACAGGAACGGCACGGCATATTTCCATCATTTCTGACCAGCCACCAAGCTTGATAAGACCAATCACAAGAATAGCCAGCGAGCCTATAAGCAAGACAGGCGTCTGAAGTACAGAGGTCCACAATACCGCTTTCATACCACCCAGCGTGGTATAGATTCCGGTCAGGACTACCAGCCCGACAGCACTTATCCAGAAAAAATCTATTCCGAACATTGATTCTATTCCGAAGACTTCTTTGAAAACAATTCCACCGGCATAAACTGTAACAGCCACCTTTGTAAATACGTAGCTGACCAGTGAGATAATTGACAGCACGCTCCTGGCACCGCTATTGTACCTTTTCTCAAGGAACTCAGGCATTGTAAAAACACCGCTCCTCGCATAAAATGGCACAAAAAACCACCCCAGGATTAGTATAAGCCACCCATGCATCTCCCAGTGGGCCATGGCCATACCACTTGAAGCTCCTGCCCCTGCAAGACCAACAAGGTGCTCCGATCCGATGTTTGATGCAAAGATTGAAGCTCCTATTGCAAGCCACGTTGCATCGCGTCCGGCCAGGAAGTAATCAGTGGATGTTTCAGATTTCTTACTTGTCACCCAGATGATTATACCGATTAGTCCCAGGCAAAAGATACCCAGCACGATCCAGTCTAATGTAAACATATTAAGAGTTTTATAGGTTGATTAAATAAACAGCAAGTTTGCATTTCAACATATAGGTCAGTTATGATAATACCGCCCTGTCACAGCACCCACAAATCTAGAAAATAAATGTAAAAAACAAACTTAAAAAAATGAATACAAAA
>CAZQRQ010000061.1:0-10121 GCA_964595725.1 uncultured Rikenellaceae bacterium
ATTTGTTTTTACCATAAATGAAAAGTTTTTATAGATAGCAACTTGAATTAATTAGTTATATTTAGAATTTTCAAGAAAGTACAGGGGAAAAACATGATAAAGATTAATCTGAGAAAAGAGAGATCCGGGAAGAAGCGGATCAAACTTATATTTTTTATCCTGGGTGCATTGGCAACTATCCTATTCCTTGCTGCAGGTGGGAAGGCAGTTAAATATACATCTACCGATCAGTATTGCATGTCATGTCATGTACATCCTACCCAGGAGCAAAAATGGAAGCTTTCAACACATTATAACAACAGTTCCGGGGCAATTACCCACTGTGTTGAATGCCATCTCGCTCCGAAAGGGCATGGATACCTGTATACAAAGGCCAAGCACGGGCTAAAGGATCTGTACGGGTATCTTTTTAAGGATAGTGCAAGTATTAACTGGGAAGCAAAAAAACAACTGGAAAATGCCAAAAAATTTGTCTATGAAAAATCGTGTCTTGAATGTCATCAGAATCTTTTCCCGGTGACACTGTCGACGGATGGAAGCAATGCACACCTATTCTATACAATAAGTGAGGATCCACTGAACTGCATAAACTGTCACCTTACGGTAGGCCATTTCGATAAAGATCTGATCCATGCACAGAATACAGATTTTGGAGTAACACAGACAGTTGAAAGGGAACCTTTTTCTGAACCAACATCTGTCGGGAGTTTTGAGAATTTCACTGAGAATATACCCGGAACCACTGTTTCTTTTAACATGATAGCGGTTCCCGGAGGATCATTTGAGATGGGAAGTAAAGATGACGAGGCCTTAAGGGATGAAGATGAAGGGCCGGTAAGGACTGTAACCCTGTCGCCCTTCTGGATTGGTGAGATAGAGGTATCATGGGATGAGTACCTGGCTTTCTTTATGGAGACATCATCGCAGGGAAGAACTGAAGGTAAGGTCGTTACAAATCCTGATGTTGATGCAATATCAGGTCCGACGCCTCCCTGGGGAGCACCTGATCAGGGATGGGGTAAAGGATTACGTCCGGCTATTACAATGTCGTGGCATGCTGCTAATGTTTATTGCCAGTGGCTTACGAAAAAAACCGGGAAGAAGTACAGGTTGCCAACAGAAGCGGAATGGGAATATGCCTGCAGGGCTGGTTCGGAGACTCCCTATTTCTTTGGTGGAAATCCAAAGAAATACACCTCGGAAGGATTTTTGAAAAAGATATTCAAACCTGACACTTCAGAAATAGGTTCGAGGATCATTTACAAGGAGAACAGTAACCTGAAGACTGCTGAGCCTAAAAATATTATTCCAAATGCTTTCGGTATAAAAAACATGTCGGGTAATGTATCGGAATTCTGTTTGGATTATTACGCGGAAGACAGTTATGCGACTGATACAATCATGGTTAATCCTAGGGGACCGGCACGTGGGCCTGAACATGTTATAAGGGGAGGATCGTTCAAGAGTGATGCCCGTGATGTAAGAAGTGCTGCTCGTGATTACACCAGGAGCAGGGCATGGCTGGTGACCGATCCGCAGATGCCGAAGAGTATCTGGTGGTATTCCGACTGTATCGATGTCGGTTTCAGGGTTGTTTGTGAGCCTGACAGCAGTATTTTAGATAATTGAAACCAAGTAACAAATGAAGAATATAGACAGAAGAAAATTTCTAGGATCAGCCGCAATGGCAGGAATAGGTCTTGCCGGGGCCGGCGCGTTATTATCAGGATGCAGCAGATCTTCAAAAGCTGAAATTGAAGGACTGCCTCCAATATTGAGAGGTGCTCCGTCAGGGAAAAAATTGAGGGCCGGGCTTGTGGGTACAGGAGCCAGGGGTACAGGTGCTGCAATTAATTTCATTTCATCAGGGCCTGATCTCGAGATCATTGCTCTCGCCGACACCTTCCAGGATCAGGTGGATATCTGCAAGGAAAGATTCGCATCATTTGATCTTCCGATACCAGATGAAAACTGCTTTGTGGGATTTGATGCCTATAAGAAGCTGATGGAGATTGAAGACATCGATGTCGTAATACTTGCAACACCATGTAAATTCAGACCTGAACATTTCCTGGAAGCCGTGACAAAGAATAAACATGTTTTCATGGAGAAACCCCTTGCAGTCGATTCAACAGGTATCAGGTCGATAATATCCACTGCACGTAAGGCAGAGGCCATTGGCCTTAATGTAGTAACAGGAACACAGCGTCGGCACCAGGAGGATTATATAGAAACTTACAGGCAGGTTGCAAATGGAGCTATCGGACGCATAACTTCTGCGAAAGCTTACTGGAACCAGGATCATGTGTGGTTCAAGTTAAGGGAGCCCGGATGGAATGATATGGAATACATGATCCGTAACTGGAATAATTTCTGCTGGCTATGTGGCGACCATATCCTTGATACTCATGTGCATAATATAGACGTTATCAACTGGTTCATGGGAAAACATCCTGAACAGGCAATCGGCTACGGTGGCCGGGCAAGGAGGGTTACGGGCGACCAGTATGATTTTTTCAGCATTGATTTCGACTACGGTAATGGGATTAGTTCACACAGCATGTGTCGCCAGATCGACAGCTGTGCAAATGGTACCGGGGAAATAGTTATGGGAACAGAAGGATTTACAAACTGCCAGAATAAAATATGGGACCTTGACGGGAATTTAATCTGGGAGTTTGAATACCCGAAAGATGAGAATGGAAATTCAACACAATCACTGACAATACCTTCATATGTCCAGGAGCACATGCACCTTGTTTATGCAATTAGAACCGGTAATTATGTAAATGAGGCCGAGCAGACAGCCATATCCACTCTTACAGCGATCATGGGAAGAACTGCAGCATATACCGGAAGGTTAATAACCTGGGATGAAATATTCAAATCTGATATGGACCTTGGCCCAAAAACTATTGAATTCGGGCCTGTAGATATGAAATTCGAAGTACCAATTCCAGGTACTCCTGTAGTTATTTGATAGATAATTTATTTAGTAAAATTACAAAATTCTTTATTATGGTAAAATGTTCAACCAGAAGAGATTTTCTTAGGAAGTCTGTTTCAGCAGCAGCCGGGGCCGTTGTATTGCCCTATATTATTCCGGCGTCTGCAATGGGACGAGGAGGCATGCAGGCACCCAGCGACAGGGTAGTAATGGGCCTCATCGGTTGTGGTTCCCAGGGAAACAGCGACATGAGGGATTTCTTCAGACTTAAGAACCAGGTGCAGTTTGTTGCACTTTGTGATGTTGATGCAACGAGGCTTGAATCAACAAAAGCCACTGTCGACAAGACACATGGAAACAATGATTGCCGGACTTACGGCGACTTCAGGGAGTTTATGGATAAAGAAACTCTTGATGGGGTTTTGATTGCTATCCCAGACCACTGGCATGGTATTATCTATACCGAGGCAGCCAATAAAAAATGGGATGTCTACGGTGAAAAACCGATATGCCGTACCATTAAAGATGGCCAGACAATTCGTGCTGCTGTCAACAAGAATAACATAATCTGGCAAACAGGTAGCTGGCAGAGGTCTCAGGAGAATTTTCACAGGGGAGCCGAACTGGCAATAAACGGACGTGCAGGTAAGATTTCTCGTATAGAAGTTGGATTGCCTGACGGTAACAGGGGTATCGGGACACCTCCGATAATGGATGTACCGGAAGGACTGAACTGGGATTTCTGGCTCGGACCAGCACTAAAAGTACCCTTCAGGGGAGTTGTTCATTGGGACTGGAGGTGGATCCTTGACTATTCGGGAGGACAGCTGACAGACTGGTCGGGTCATCATATAGATATTGCCAATTGGGGAGCCGGACTAGAATTTACTGGTCCTGTTGAAATAGAAGGTAAAGGCGTATACCCGGCTGAAGGTATATATAATGCCCCGGTTGAGTATGATTTCACATGCAAGTATGAGAAGGGCATTGAGATGAGAGTAGCTAATAGCTCACGCTTCCCAATGGGTATGGGAGCGACCTGGTACGGTGATCTGGGTTGGATACACGTCGACAGAGGTGGCGTTCTTACTGCATCCAATCCAAGTATTCTTGATGAGGAAATAGGTGAAAATGAGATACATCTCTACAAAAGTACAAACCATTATCAGAATTTTGTGGATAGTGTAAGATCACGTGAAACCACAATTTGTCCTATCGAACCAGCATTACGGGCGATATCAGTAGGATTGCTGGGTGAGATTGCCATGACGACCGGACAGAAAATAAAATGGGATCCGGTAAATGAAGTGATAATTGATAATCCGGTTGCATCCAGGCTTCTGAGAAGGCCTTATCGTAAACCATGGGAATTACCAACAGTATAAAATACGTATAGAATGAAAAAAATATTAATACTTGCAGTAATTACAGCCGGGCTCCTGGCAGCTATACCGGGATGTAAGACTAATCAAAATCGTGCCCTGATTGTTACCGGCCAGGGTACGTATAACTGGGAAGCAAGCTATCCGGTTCTTAAGACAATTCTGGATGAAACAGGATTGTTTAAAACAGATGTTGTCATTACACCTGAGAAAGGTGGTGATATGAGTAAGTTCAGTCCCGATTTTTCAAGGTATAAAGTAGTTGTTCTTGACTACAATGGAGATTCCTGGACGGATGCGACGAAAAAAGCATTTGTCGATTACGTCAGTAACGGCGGGGGAGTAGTTGCCTACGGTGAATCGTGCATGGCTTTTCCCGACTGGAAAGAGTATAACGAGATGATTGGACTTGGAGGCTGGAATGGCCGCGACGCCAGTGCTGGTCCATATGTCTATTACAGCAGGAATGACCTGGTTGTTAACGACACTGCTACAGGGCCTGCAGGGGCCAAAATAAGCAGCCGTGAATATACAATGAGAACCCGCGATATGGAACATCCTGTAATGAAAGGACTGCCCGTAAACTGGATGCACGCTGAAGATCAGATGCTGGTAAGTTTACGCGGACCTGCAAAGAACATGGATGTACTTGCAACGGCAAATTCAGACACTATGCCAAGAATGAGATTTGGAAGAGGTGGTAGAAACAGTAAGGATGAACCTTTACTGACAGCTGTTACTTATGGTCAGGGCAGAATATTTAATACCCTTATCGGGGTTGCCAATCCCGAAGGCGGTCCTGCAATGCATTGCGCTGGTTTCATCGTAACACTCCAACGTGGTGCGGAATGGGCTGCAACAGGTGAAGTTACTCAAACGGTACCTTCTGATTTCCCGTCTGCCGCCGGTGTTGTATTGCGTCCCGACTTCAAAGCGCTAACACTTGATGATGATTTCAGTAATATAGTGAACTACGATATCGGGAAGAGTACCAAATACTTGGTTGACATCCAGAACAATATCAGGGAAGCAGCCGGTGATCCTGCAAAACTTCTTGATATTGAAAAGAAAATGGTTGAAGTTTTGAAAGACAAGGATGCAACGGTCGATAGTAAGAAGTTGATATTGCGCGAATTAAGCTGGATGGGGTCAGATTATTG
This sequence comes from uncultured Rikenellaceae bacterium, assembly GCA_964595725.1. Classification (GTDB taxonomy): domain Bacteria; phylum Bacteroidota; class Bacteroidia; order Bacteroidales; family VadinHA17; genus LD21. Next base: position 5,490 of record CAZQRQ010000061.1, read on the forward strand.
CATCCCGGAGATAGAGGCCCTGGCAAATAACCCGGAGCTTAGCGATGAGGCCGGGTACGCTCTTGAAAGATTAAAATAGGTTTTCTTTACCTGCCTGGGGAATGTAGATTCCACAGGTGATTTTTAACCCATCATCCTGCTCCTTCCCTTATTGTTCTAAGGGAAGGAGAGGATGTTTTTAACAGGAAAGCCCATTGTGGGGCACGATTAGGGTTAAAATATTGTAAGGTGCTGATAGAGAAGACAAAAGGCAATTCTAAGAAAAATAACTTTTTCTGAGATGCTGTCACTGGTAATACCCGTCTATAATGAAGAAAAGCTTATTGATGAGCTTTTAAATAGATCAACAGCTTCCGTAGAATCTTTTACAGATGATTATGAGCTGATATTTGTTGATGACGGTAGTACAGATACCAGCCTCGATATTTTGTTATCCTGGCAGAAGCGAAACCCTAAAATCAAAATTCTGTCGTTGTCCCGTAATTTCGGACACCAGGCCGCATTTACTGCCGGTCTCGAATACTCACAGGGTGATCTGGTTGCAATGATGGATGGTGACCTTCAGGATCCCCCTGAACTACTCAGGGAGATGTTCCGGCTTGTAGTAGAAGAGAATTTTGACGTTGTAAGCGGAAGAAGGACAGGACGCAAGGGTAGCAAAAGCCACAGGAGGTACGCTTTTCTTTTTCATATGCTTTTCAGGAACATTGGAGAAGTCAGGAATATGAAAAACTTTGGCAACTTTTCCATTATGAAGAGAGAGGCGGCAGATGCACTTCTTTCCATGAAGGAGAAAATCAGGTATCTGCCTGGTCTCAGGACATTCATCGGGTTTAACCAGGGCTATGTTGATTTTATAAGGGAAGAAAGATTCAGGGGGAAACCAAAAATGACCTTAAGAAAACTTTTCATCCTCGCGTTTGATGCGATATTCTCTTTCTCAAAATTCCCGATACAGCTCTGCATGGTCCTTGGTGTTGCAGGAACTATTATTTTCCTTATCGCAGGGATCTATTACCTTGGCACAATTCTATTCGGACTGAACCAGCCCGCATGGTCGGCAACCTTACTGTCAATATTCTTCCTGGGATCAATCCAGCTATTATTCATTGGCATAATCGGTGAGTATATTTTCAGGAATTACAAGGAATCCCAGAACAGACCTGTATATTTTATAAAAAAGATTTTCGATAATTCACAGATGAGCAAATGAACGTAAGAAGGCTGAAATATGCATTCTATGCTCTTTCATTGCTGCTTCTAATTGTCATGCTCCTGCTGAGCAGCAGGGCTGGTGTAAGCTGCGATGAAGTGCTGCATTATAACCAATCGGTTGCAGTTTACAACTATTTTTCTACCGGAGGGGCTGACAGGTCAGCACTTGAAACAGGAGATACACACCTGAAATATTATGGCCAGTCATTTGACAACATAACCACTTTCCTGATCAAAATATTCAACATTGACAATATATACGGCTTCAGGCATATTATGAGCACACTAGCAGGCTGGCTGGTTGTAATGGTATCGGCATGTCTTGCAGTGTGGTTATCGGGATACGAAGCAGGCATTATAGTTATTTTACTTTTTGCTGTCTCTCCAACCTTTCTCGGGCATGCCCAGAACAATCTGAAGGATATCCCGTTTGCACTGGGATTTATTTCAAGTATCTATTTTATTTTCAGGTTTCTGGCAAGTAAGGAGGGAGTTCCGGTTAAATACAGCATAATGCTTGGTATTAGTATGGCATTATGTATCAGTATTCGCGCAGGCGGATTTATTCTTTATTTTTTCTTTGTCACTTTCTTCATAATATGGTATTTAATTGGCTTTTTTACCAATGGCAGTAGCTTTTTATCAGCTACCTGGAAGAAGATACTTGCTGCATTTGCCGTATCGGTAGCTGCTTATTTTCTTAGCATGCTGCTGTGGCCCTATGCACTTCAGGATCCTTTGCGTAATCCGTATAATGCATATAAGGTTATGCTAAGGTTCCCTGCCACTTTCAGACAGATATTTGAAGGAGAGGCTCAATGGTCCGATTATATGCCTTGGTATTATTTAGTCAAGTCAATGGTGATTTCCATTCCTCTTATCGTTACCGGTGGCCTGGTATTATTCCTGATTTTCTTCAGGAAGAGCATGTATTCAGATAAGAGGGTTTTTATTATTTTCCTGCTCTTTGCCTTGTTGTTTCCTTTGATTGTTGTATGTATCAAAACACCTAACCTTTACAGCAGATGGAGGCATTTCCTGTTTCTTTACCCGGTAATAATTGTCCTGGCATCATCTGGTATCTTTTACCTTTTTAAGGCAACCAGGTCAAAGTATTTAAAAGGATCACTCATTGTAATTTTCTTTGTTGCGGCACTAAATCCTGCTTCTTTCATCATCAGGAATCCGCGTTATCCCTACCTGTACTTTAATCAGCTTACTGGAGGGCTCAGGGGAGCTTTTGGCAATTATGAGACGGATTATTATTTTGTCAGCCAGCGGGAATCATCTGAATGGCTGATAGATTACTTTCACAAAAATGAAATCAACCGGCCTATAATAGCAGGTGAGAATTTTTTGAACAGCTGGTTTTTTCGCGATGAGCCAAATATAACCGCTGCATATTTCAGAAATGAAGAACGAAGCATGTTCGATTGGGACTTTGCGATAATTACCAACAGGTATATTTCACCCGAACGACTAAAATCAGGGGAATGGCCTCCCAAAGATGCACTTAAGGTAATTTATGCTGATGAGGTCCCGATAAGTGCTATTGTAAACCGGAAATCAAAATTAGATTATCGTGGTTATATTGCTCTGCAACAAGGCAATACAAAGGAATCTATTGATTGTTTCAGGGAAGTTTTGTCCATAATTAGCGATGATGAAATGATTTTTTATAATTTTGCAGTGGCTCTTGAAAAGGAAGGGGAATCTGAGCTCGCAGATTCAGCCCTGTTGATGAGTCTCAGGCTAAATCCTGATTTTGAACCTGCCCTGATGTACATGGGCATGAGGGAAGGGGCAAGGGGCAATTATCTGGATGCAATCGGGTATTACAAAAAGCTGATTGCCGTAAACAGAAAGTATTTTGAGGCTTATGTTTCACTGGCTGAGATTGTGGCAGAGGATGATGTTTCAGAAGCCAGGAGGATTCTGAGGGATTGTTTAAATGTAAATCCAGATTACAGGCCTGCCATACAAGCCCTGGCTGATAGTTACAGGCAGACGGATCCTGAAATAGCGAAGAAGTATGAACAAATTTTAATGAATATTAAATAAACATAGTTTGTGATGAAAAAAGTACTGTTAGTTTTATCGATGGCCGTATTGCTGGCCATAGCCGGAATCGTATCCGCACAGAATCAGCAGCCTGCTGCTCCTCAACCGCAGAAAGATACTGTCAATATGGACACTGACGCAAGGCCGACTCAATATTATGCTATTGAGGATGATAAGGTAAAAGAAGATTCAAATAGCAGCACTGTGACGATTATTATTATTGTTGCTGCTGTAGTGGTAGTTGGAGGCGGAGCCATCCTTTTTCTAAGGAAAAAGAAATAAATAATTTATAGCGGATTTATAATCCACTGTGGAACTCAGTGTTTTCTCTGTGTGAATCTGTGTAAAAGGTCTTATATTTTTTCACAGAGACACACAGGGACCTGAAGAATCAGGCAACACTTAGCTCCACAGGGATCATATCATAAAATCCAGTATCAGAGTTTAGTCCAGACGTTTCCTGCTTTGTCGGAGTTAACTACTGCATGAATGAACTTCATGCCTCTTACTCCGTCATGAACAGTTGGGAATTCTCCCGGGAGAAATTTCTGGCCCCTGATTGATTTAGCCATTCCTTTGTAGATATTAGCCACAGCTTCATAAATACCCTCAGGATGCCCGCATGGCATTGTATGGCTGGCTTCTGCAAATTCTGAATTATAGCCGTGTGATGGTTTAAGCACCTTTGTAGGTTCCGAATCACTTAGCAGGTATAGGTAGTTGGGATTCTCCTGGCCCCATTTAAGGCTGGCTTTCGAACCATAGACAGCGATAGTGTGATTATTCTCCTCACCGGCAGCCACCTGTGTCGACCTCAGCACGCCTTTAAGCCCGTTATTGAAGCGGAGAAGTACGGTTCCGTCAAGATCAAGATTGAATCCTTTCTTGATATTATTAAGGTCAGATAGTACTTCACTTATTTCTAATCCGGTAGTATATTCGATCATGTTGAATGAGTGAACACCGATGTCTCCCATACAGCTGCTGGCACCTGATTGTTTTGGATCGAAACGCCAAACACCTGTTATCCTGCTGTCTGTTCCATGGATGATTGAATTTACCCAGCCTTGGTAGTATTGACCGTCAACACGCTGTATTGTACCGAGAATACCGCTTTTTATCATCTCCCTCATCTGGCGTACCATGGGGTAACCAGTATAAGTATGCGTTAATGCAAAAGTGAGTTTTGTATTATTAACCAGTGATTCAAGCTCTTCAGCCTCTTCAACTGTCATGGTCATTGGTTTTTCGCACATCACGTGGAAGCCGTTTTCGAGTAGCATCTTTGCAAAGGGGAAATGCAGGAAATTAGGTGTTACGATAGTACAGGCTTCCATCCTGTCGCCTTCAGGCCTG
>CAZQRQ010000061.1:10131-17016 GCA_964595725.1 uncultured Rikenellaceae bacterium
TCTCCCTTTATCATGGCTTCGACACTTTCATAACACCTGCCGTCTTCGATGCCTTCCATTTTAGCAAATTCCCTGCTCCTCTGGTAATCAACGTCAAACACACCACAGACAAGCTCAAAATCATTGCATATCCTGGAGGCTTTCCGATGAGTGTCCCCGATAAAGGCTCCTATTCCTCCCCCTATCATTCCATACTTTATTCTTTTCATATCAACAATTATTATAATTCAACTGGTTTCTTTTTCCTGTATACAACAAACATTATCGAAAAGCCGATAATAAGAATCACCGGCAGCAGGCCTACACTTCTCAATGCAACTTCTGTACCACTCTCTTCGAGAATACGTCCCATTACGGGCAGGAACATTGCTGTTGAAGCGAATCCGGCTCCTCCCAGCAGTGATAGTCCCAGTGCTCCGCTTTTGGGAATATATTCAGACGTGAATCCAAGCATGGTCGGCCAGAAATAGCAAACGCCTATCGCAAAAAAGATAGATCCCAGAACAGTTAAACCGGCTGCATTTACGAAACTCAGGATGTAAATACCAACAGCGGCGAATGTTGCTGACATAAGGAGAACACCTACCGGATGAATCCTGTGAACCAGTGATCCGGCAAAATACCTACCGACAGCCATAATTCCGGATATCAGTGCAAGAATAAGCATCGGGCTTACCCCTGCATCTGCCAGGAGGGCATTTACCCATTGATTTGTAACGAGCTCTGTAGACGAAGTCAGCAACATGAATGAAAACATGATCGGGAAGATAACACTTGTTTTCCTGATCAGTAATGATTCTATAATTGATGCCAGGGCAGCCACACCAACGATAGCAAGGTACATCCATCCCTTTGGAAGAATAACAACATTGATTGCCAGGAGGAATATAACAGCCATAGCTGTTATAATGCTGACAGGAGCACCTATAGCTTCCAGCATGCCTTTATATGATACTCCGCTGGCAACCCTTTCAGTTTCGGGTATCTTCTGGCCAAAGAGCAGGATACCATAAATTGCAAGAGGGATGAACAGCAGGCCTACGTATACCTGCCATCCAATATTCATTTTATCCATAAGCAGGTATGCAAGCAGGCTTCCAATTACTATCCCTCCCGGGAACCATACATGAAACCTGTTAAGCATCCTGGTCTTGTCCTTAGGGAATAGCGTGGCAACGAGTGGATTAAAAGAGGCCTCAACACTTCCGTTACCCAGTCCTATAAATATATTGGCTACAAACAAAGTTCCCCTATTATGTGCAAAAATAAATATGACAGCACCTATTAATTGAAGTATGAATGCAGCCCATACAATTGTTTTGGTTTTAACTACATCAAGAATGAAACCTCCAACAACCATTGCAATTGTAAAGCCCCAGAATGCAGGACTATATGCCCAGCCTATCACATCTTTTGTCAGACCGAAGATACCTCCTTCGGCAACAGGCCCGAAAATTTCCTCTATTTTTGCCCTCATGGCAAATGTAAGAGAAGTAACAAGCAGAGCAAAGCAACTGCCTATAAACAATCTTTTTCTGTTAAAATTCTGTTCCATAATAAGTTAGTATTAGGGTTATTGTTTTTCAAATGCAGCATCAAAAGCAACGTCGGAAGGTGGAAAATCGATCTTCTTAACAAATTCAGCCGCTTCTTTAGCGCCATATTCACGGTCCATCCCACTGTCTTCCCATTCAACTGAAAGAGGGCCCTTATATCCAATCCTGTTAAGCGCCCTAATAACCTCTTCAAAGTTTATTTTTCCATGTCCGAGACTTCTGAAATCCCAGTAGCGGCCCTGTGTTCCGAACTCGGTATGACCTCCAAAAACACCAGCATCAGTAGGGGTATCCGACCATCCTGCATCTTTCATGTGGGCATGGAATATCTTGTCGCTGAAAGTGTAAATGAATTTAACATAATCGACGCCCTGATAACCGAAATGCGAAGGATCGAAATTGAATCCAAAGGCTGGATGATTGTCAAGAGCTTTGAGAGTCCTGTGTGCAGAAGCTATATCAAATGCAATTTCAGTGGGATGGGCTTCAAGGGCAAACTTGATTCCCAGTTCCTTAAACCTGTCCAGTATCGGGATCCACCTGGCGGCAAATTCTGCATATCCCTCATCAATCATGGTCTGGGTTACAGGCGGAAAAGAATAAAGCAGATGCCAGATTGGACTCCCGGTAAATCCATTTACTACAGGTACTCCAAGGGTAGCAGCTGCCTCTGCTGTTTTCATCATCTCCTGTGCAGCTCTCTGGTTAACCTTTTCAGGATAGCCATCTGCCCAGATATAATCGGGTAATATACCCTTATGCCTCTGATCTATACGGTCAGAGACTGCCTGGCCAACGAGGTGGCTTGATATTGCAAATACTTTGAGCCCGTATTTTGCGAGAAGGTCTTTCCTGGCTTTACAGTAAGCGGCATCTGCTTTGTCGACCTCAAAATGGTCTCCCCAGCATGCCAGCTCAAGCCCGTCATAACCAAAGGACTTTGCCTTCTGGCATAAAGTCTCAAGCGGTAAATCGGCCCACTGGCCGGTAAATAATGTAACAGGTCTGCTCATTTCATTTCTTTTTTTTGTTGGTAATAGTTATTATTTAATTGTCAATTTCTTCTCTTCCAATAACCTCTACAGCCTTCAACTTTATAGTTCTCTGATCCAAATATTACGGTAAGCTACCGGATTACCATGATCCTGCAGCTGAATTGGTCCGGAATCATGAGCTCTGATGAATGCTTCCGGAAAATTGACATAATCGGTTGGTCCTCTTAAACTGACATTATTCTGAATTAAAACACCATTGTGCAACACTGTCATTCTTGGCGGGGTAAAATATGATATTGAGTCCTTGTTAAAAGTTGGCGCTGTAAAAATGATGTCATATGACTGCCATTCTCCGGGTCCTCTGCTTGCATTTACCAGGGGGGCAAATTGCTTATAAATACTACCAGCCTGTCCATGCCTGTATGTAAGGTTATTATAGCTATCAAGGACCTGCACTTCATATAGTCCCTGTAAAAACACTCCACTGTTTCCACGTCCCTGGCTTTCTCCGGTAACTTCAGATGGTGTTTTCCATTCAACATGCAACTGGCAGCTACCAAATTTACGTTTTGTCTGGATGAAACCCGATCCTTTTACACTTATCAACGTACTGTCTTTAACAATCCATTTTGAAGGATTACCCCTGGTATCTTCCCACTCTCTACTGATATCTCCCCCGTCAAACAGGATTATAGCATCTGAAGGCGGATCATTGTCCCTGGCACCTGGCTGAATGATCTGTACCTCAGGTTCCATTATCTCCATCATGCCTGGTACCATCCTCCTGGGATCAACAGGTCTCTGTTGTGTAGCAGGCTGGTTTCTTTGCGGCTGTGGTTGTTGTTGCTGCCCATAACCGTACAAGTATGTCACCAGCATCAAACTAATAATCAATAGTTTTTTCATATTTATAATATTAAGGAATAATTTTCTTGACCATAAAGGTTAATTTATGCTCCGATCGGATTCTAAAAGTATAAAAACTTTCCCACAATCATTAATAATCACAAGTTAACAATACTAAAAAAAATATTGCTAAAAGCAAAAACCTGAACTGTTTTTTGATTTTACAGGCTCGAATAAATGCTTATCTTGTCATGATGAGCTTTCCAAGATGATTAGTTTTTATACTTTTCATTTATACAATTATATGTTACTTAGCAGATGATCCTTAATTCTTATATTTACATTCTACAATAAAATGATAAGTCACAATATAATTACAATCTAAAATCACCTGTAATGAAAAAGACCGGTATTTTTAATATTATTTCAATAGTTATTATTTTCAGCCTGACTGTCTTCCAATTCACCGGATGCAAGCCTGCAAAAAAGAATCTAGGATTACAGCTTTATTCAATCCGCGATTCAATAATGAGGGATGTCCCATACGCAATAAATAGAGTTGCCGAAATGGGGTATACGTTCGTAGAACCTGCTGGTTATAGCAACGGGAAGTTTTATGGAATGGATCCTGCTGATTTTAAAGCCCTGTGTGAAGAAAACGGTCTTACGATGCTGAGTTCGCATACAAGCCGGAGCCTTCCTGATTCAGCAGGTTATTCAGAAGCTATGGAATGGTGGGATCAATGCATAGATGCGCATGTTGCGGCAGGGGCAAAGTATATTGTTCAGCCTTCAATGGACAGGTCTGCCTACCGGAGTTTTGAGAACCTTAAGAAATGGTGTGATTATTTCAATGAGGTTGGCGCAAAATGCAATTCAAACGGAATACGTTTCGGATACCACAACCATTCTGATGAGTTTTCAACTAGACCTGACAGTACAATTCCGGTATATGACTTCATGCTTCAGAATACAGACCCGGCAAAAGTCATGTTCGAAATTGACCTATATTGGTGTGTTGAAGGTGGAGCCAACCCTGTTGATTATTTCAGGAAATATCCGGGTCGCTTTGAGTTATGGCATATCAAGGATGAAAAAGAGATTGGCGAAAGCGGTAAAATGGATTTTGAAGGTATATGGGCTGAAGCAGCAATTTCAGGCATGCAGTACGGTATTGTTGAAGTAGAGAAATACAGCTATGATGAATATACAAGCTGTAAAATCAGCTGTGATACATTGAATGCTGCACCCTATGTAGTTATGCCAAGGTAATTTTATTATATTAATTATATTGAAAACAACAGCTAGCATACTGTTATTTATAGCGTTTGTATTATCATCATGCACAGATGACTATTATAGTGCGGAGGATTATCCGACTGTCAGGAAAATAGATGCACATGTGCACATTAGAAGCAATGATGGTGCTTTTGAGGATCAGGCTGCCGAAGATAATTTCTTGCTTATAACCCTTAATGTTGATCACGGGGATCCGTCTGATATTAGGGAACAACAGGCATATGCCGCGGAATCGACGGTCAAGTATCCCGGCAGGGTCTTCTTCGGTGCCACCTTTTATTTTGACACGGCAGGGTGGGGGACAGAGAACTGGAGCCGGAAAATAATTTCCGGGCTTGAGTCGGACCTTGCTGTCCCCGGAGCCATCACGGTGAAGATATGGAAGAACATAGGAATGACACTGCGTGACAGATCCGGCAGATTCATAATGGCTGACGACCCGGGAATAGAACCGGTAATAAATTATATTATGACAAGAGGTTTGCCTGTTACCGGGCACCTCGGAGAACCCAGGAACTGCTGGCTCCCACTCGACCAGATGACAGTCAGCAGCGATAGTAATTACTTCGCGAGCAATCCACAATATCATATGTATCTTCATCCTGATTATCCTTTATATGAAGATCAGATAAAAGCAAGGGATAACATGCTTGAGAAACACCCGGACCTTACGTTTATCGGATGTCATCTTGGTAGCTTCGAATGGAATGTGGACTCACTGGCATTAAGACTGGACAGGTATCCGAATATGTGTGTTGATATCTCCGCGAGGACATGCCACCTTCAGTACCAGTCGGCACAAGACAGAAAAAGAGTGAGGGATTTTTGTATCAAATACCAGGACAGGTTGCTTTACGGCACTGATGCCGGATACAGCGGCAGCAGCAATCCTGAAAGGTTTAAGAAACAGATGCACGATACATGGACTGATGACTGGAAATATTTCACCTCCGACGACGAGATGACATCGGACAAGTTCAGAGCTACCTTTACGGGGCTTAAATTACCGAAAGAGGTTGTGGATAAGCTGTATTTTAAGAATGCTGTAAAATGGTATAAGCTTCCCCCCCCGACCCCCCTATAGGGGGGCCTTAAGGGTAATAACCACCTCGGCTGGAGGTTGGGTGAAATAACACAAATTGGAACTAAATCGATTAAATAAGTACCAATAATGTAGTGATTACAAATTCAAAAAGCCCCCATATGGGGGTTGGGGGGTAGAAAAAATGAATACAAACTTCGACAATCTCAGATCCTTCTTTGAAAGGATCAAATCAATAACACTCTGGCAGCGGATCTTCAGTTGGAGCTCGCTCAGGTCTCTGAGCTATGATGCCTATGAGGAGTTTAAAAGTGTATCGGATACACTTGATTCTCTTAACAGGCAAATAATCGAAAAAGAGGACAAGATCGGACAACAGGATAAAAACATTCAGATAATTTCTGCAAGAATCAGTGACCTGAATGCATCCAACCTTGAACTTAAAAACAAAATTACCGGACTCGAATTTGAACTCGATAAATTAAGTACGGCAAATGCTGATATGTCAAAGAAGATTACCAGGTTTGAGCAGACCGAACAGACCAGGCTGGATGAGTATCAGAAAAATGTTTCAGGAGTAAATGCATTAAGGGAGAGTCTTGAGAAGGAAAGACAAAAGATGATCGATGAACGTGTGAAAGAAGAAGAGGATCGAAATGAACGGATGAAACAGACCTGGCGCAACCATGAAAACATGGTTAAGGAAAGACTGAAGAACATATGCCTCCAGAAGCAGGTAGAATATATAGATAAAGTTGATTTTAAAGGCAATCCTGATAATACAGTGAAAATAGCCGGGGAATATATAATCTTCGATGCAAAAAGTCCGGCAGGGGATGACCTTGAGAACTTTCCAAAGTACCTCAAGCTGCAGACTGAAAATGTAAAAAAGTATACTAAGCAAAAAGATGTCAAGAGCGATATCTTCCTGGTGGTGCCGTCAAATACCCTGGACAGGATACCCCAGTTTAATTACAACATGGGTGAGTATAATGCCTATATAATTACGGTAGAGTCGCTTGATCCGATAGTTTCATTTTTAAAGAAGATAGAGGAATATAACATTATCACAGATTTAATCCCCGAGGAGAGAGATAACATCTGCAGGATTATCGGTCGTTTTTCTCATAATGCAAAAAGAAAGATA
>CAZQRQ010000062.1:0-16524 GCA_964595725.1 uncultured Rikenellaceae bacterium
CTTCAGGTATACTGACAATAATTTTTTCTACTTCCCGCAGCATTCTGTCGGTTTCTTCGAGTGATGTGCCGGGAGGAGATTTGTAATCAAGGACTATACTGCCTTCATCCATCTCGGGAAGGAATCCCGTTTCAAGCCGTGGGAAAATATATATTATTGAGCTTACCAGTAAAATTATGAAAACCAGGCTTATCCATGGGTTTTTTATGAAAAAGGAAACCCATGTTTGTTTTTTTAACAGATGCGGTTCTTCTGCAAGTATCCTGCCTGACTCCCTCTTGCCACTTCCCGAAAACAGAAGATAGATTACCGGGAGCATGAGCCATGTTACAAAGAATGAGCATATCAGAATAATGATCATGGCATTTGTCATCACTTTGAAGTAAGCTCCGGCAACTCCTGTCATAAGTATAAAAGGAAGAAATATGACTATTGTGCTAAGCGAGGATCCCACCATAGCAGGGAACAGGTAGTTGATAGCCTTATGGACCAGAACAGATGACTTTTCTCCAGGAAACTCTTCATGTGTCCTGTGTATTTGTTCCATCACTACAATAGCATCGTCAATAATTAGTCCTATTGAAGCTGCCACGGCTCCAAGCGTCATTATATTGAGAGTCTGTCCAAAAGCATAGAACATGATGAGTGTAAGACATAATGTAACGGGTATTGTAACCAGAATTGTGGCGCTTGCCTTAATTGATCTCAAAAACAAAATGGCTACTATTATGGCAAGCAGAAGCCCGATCATAAGGCTGTCTGTAACACTTTTAATAGACCGGCGTACAAAATCCGCCTGTACATAGTAAGGTTCTATGCGCACATCCGGCGGAAGGCTTTTCTTCAGGTCGGCAATTTTGGCATCCATCTGGTCGGAAAGCTCTATCAGGTTGGCATTCGGCTGCTTTATAACAGCTATCAGGATACTCTCTTTACCGTTTGCATTTATTTTAATATATTCCTTCGCTTCCTGGATTTTAACCTCAGATATATCCCTGAGAGTTATAATACGTCTTCCGTTATTGCTTATCACGAGGTTTTCCAGCTTGCTGATATTGTCAACCATAGCATCTGTAACCGAAAGGTATAGGAAGCGATAACTGGAAAGATATCCGTTCGACCTGATAAAATTTGTTTCGGAAAGAGCATTACTGAGAGTCTCCGGGGTTATCCCGAGCATGCTCATTTTTGTCGTATTAAGCAGCACCCAGTATTCTTTCTCTTTGCCACCTATGATACGTATTTCAGAAACTCCGTCAACCTGCGAAAGGAATGGTTTTATGGTATATGTTGCCAGGTATTTAAGATCAATAGGGGTCAGGTCACTGCTTTCCAGTGTATAACCAGTTACGGGCAGAATCGAAGGATTCATCCTTTCGACGGTTATATCTATGTCGGGAGGAAGTATATTTTTTATCTCGTTTATCCTTGATTCAATGCGCTGCTGGCTTATATCAATATCTGCTTTCCAGTCCATGAATGCAGATATCTCGCAGCTGCCACGGTTGGTACTGCTCCTTATAGTCTGAAGGTCAGGTACCTGTTTTATAGCCAGTTCAAGTGGTCGTGTTACATTCAGCATCATCTGGTCGACCGGCTGTTCTCCGGCATCTGCTATCACTTTTATTTTCGGAAATGTTATCTCGGGGAAAAGAGACACCTGAAGGCTGTTATATGAATACAGTCCGGCGAGTATCACAATTGCCAGTATTACTGAAAGCGGGCTTTTATATGTATTAAAGAACCGGTTCATAGTTATCTGTTCTTTTCAATTACTATTTTTGCCGTATCGGGGAGCCCGTAATTACCTGTAAGTAAGATGATATCGTTTTCTCTGAGTTCAGGAGACAATATCTCAACCCGGCTGGTTGTTTCCAGGCCTTTTATAATTGGTATTTTAACAGCAGTGGTACTATCCGCCAGTTTCATTATCCAGAATTCAGTTTGTTCTTCGTCGGCCAGTACCGCCTCTTTTGGCAACGAAACTGCATCCTTTTTTGTATTTCTTACAAAGCTGACAGTGGCTATCAGGTTTTCAGGCACCTGCCTGTACTGATCCATCAGCAAGATGTAACTTTGAGTTTGAGATCCGGCATCTACATAGGGTAATGACGATGAAACGGTGCCTTTTATCTTCTGACCATCGGGCAGGTTAAGCAGGAGTTTCATGTTATTCTTTAAATATGGTTTGAGTTCATAGGGCAGGTTAAGCAGAAAAACAAGACTTTCGTCATTACTCAGGGAGGCAAGCGATTCTCCTTCAAGAATATATTCTCCCGGCAGATGGTACAACTGAGTTATATAACCGTCGGCCGGAGAAACGACAGTCGTAATCCCGGTGAAATTAAATGAAGAATCAACATTGTTGATTGTATTGCCCAGAGTGCTGCCTTCTTTCGACCTGATTGTAAAAAGTCTCTGACCTTTTTTAACATACTGGCCAGGTATGATGGTTACATTATCAAGATAGCCGTTTATTGAAGCATTAACACTTGTCTTGATCATGAATGAAGAAGTGGCATTAAGGATAACTGTGTCACTCAGTGTTCCTTTTGTTATTGATGTAATAGTTACCGGTGTTACTGCCCTAATCTCTTCCTCTTCGCCGTTGGTATTACCAATGCTGCATGAAAGCATAGTAGCGGTTAAAATAAGGGCGGTTAAACTGACAATTCTCATTGTATTAATTATTTTATTAGGTTCCAGTAATTTATCTGATTGATAAGGATATACTTTTCTATTGTGTTCTGAACAGATTCGTTTTTTACAGAAAGGTAGTTGTTAATTGCGATCACATAATCAGCAACCTGCAGATCGCCTGTTTCAAGTAGTTTATGATTTGCCTCAATAAGTGCTGTAGAGTATTCCATTTGCTTAATCAGGATCTTACCGAGTTTCAGATTGTCTTCAAGTTGTGCGAAAAGCCTGGAAACCTGCTGATTATATTGCTTCATGTAAAAATCCTTATAAGATTGCAAAGTCTGCTCCGATATTGCCACACGGCTGTGCTGCATTTGTCGCTGGTGTCCGTCATATATGGGAACCGAAAGACTGATCCCCGCACTTACTCCGAAATTCTTCCAGGGCTGGTAATAAAGAGATGAGAAATATCCAGCGTCGGTGAACAGGCTTATCCTGGGTTTATATTCAAAATCAATCTGTTTGTCTTCTATAATGTACATCAGGCTGTCATTTACAAATGACTGGTAGAAAACAGAGTTCCTTACATCCGGCAGGCTGGCAACGATAATACCCGGATCAGCAAGAATAACTGTTACAGTATCTTCTATTCCACATAAATAGTTCAGGACAGCAAGATCGTTCCTGTACTGGCTCTGGCTTGAAGCAAGTTTATATTCCTGGTCCTTAACAGTCAAAAGGAATGTAAGGTAATCCGTCTGTCTGTAAACATTATTTTCAGTGAGTTTCTTAAGTACTGCCTCTTCTTCCCTGAGGAGTGCTATTACCTGCTCATTAAACATAAGATTCTGCCAGTCTCCATATGTAATTATATACTGGTCAGATATGTTTCTGATTAGTTCCTGTTCAGTTATTTTTTGTTCGTTCTGCAGGCTCAGGTTCTTAAGCTGTAAGGCCCTGAACTGATTTTCACGGTTAAACCTGCTTATAAGTTCTTTTGTAACAGAGATCTGTGCACTTACGTTGGCCTTATCGGTAACAACTTCATCATATCCCCATCCTTTTATCACAGGAGCAAAATAGTTATTGCTTACTGCGTTAACCTGTGGGCCAAAGCCAGCCCTTATCTTCATGCTGTCTATCTCAACAGCGCGCTGCCTGTTCCTGATATCCGTAAGTAACGGGCTGTTTGACAGAGCATTATCAATAAAATACTGGAGGCCAACCTGCTGTGCCTGGGAGATACTTATCATAGATCCAATAAGCATGGCCAGCAATGTTCTTTTCATAATTATGTGATGATTTAAATGAAAAACGACAGTGTTAAAACTATTAAAGATTATTTATTCAAAATAATAAATTGCAAATAAATCTTATTTTCTTGTATAAAAATGGATATTGCTAATTTACTTTCAATTTTCAAATGAATTATTTTTACTACCTATATGCAATGAATTAAGACTTGTGAAAAGTGAAATGAAACAAAACAATAAATCAATGTTCTATGAAGAACCTGTTAATTATTGTGTTGTCAGCTTTTTATCTGTCAGCGTTTCCACAGAATGTTAAGCTGGTTCAGGATCCCGGCCAGAAAAAAGTTGATGTTTATATACGAGGTAAATTATTTACCTCTTATTGTTATCCTGATACTCTCGAAAAGCCGTTCCTTTATCCGGTTAATGCTCCGAACGGAGCAGTGATAACACGTGGATACCCTCTTGCACCGAGAAGAGGTGAGAGGGTGGATCATCCTCACCAGGTGGGGCTGTGGTTTAATCATGGAAACGTTAACGGACTGGATTTCTGGAATAATTCCTCAGCAATACCTGAAGAAAGGAAAGAGTCTTACGGTCATATCAGTGTGAAGGATATAACGAAAGTGCAAAGCGGCAATCAGGGCATTCTTGAGGTTACTCCAGATTGGAACGACAATAAAGGGAATAATATCCTGGTTGAAAAGAGCAGGTATATATTTTCAGACGAAGGCGATAAATGGACTATTGATCATATCTCAACCCTTACAGCCCAGAATGGCCCCGTGACATTCTCCAACAACAAGGAAGGCATGTTTGCCATCCGGGTTGACAGGGCATTTGAGATGCCGTCGGATGAAGCCCTTATATTTACGGATGATAAGGGTAACCGGACTACAGTTAAGGCAATAGATAATGCAGGCGTTACCGGTATGTATAAATCCAATACCGGCCTGAAGGGAGATGCCGTATGGGGTACACGTAACAAATGGGTTACACTTACTGGCACGAAAGATAATACTGTAATTTCTTTTGGGATCTTCGATAATCCCAATGATCCTGGTTTCCCTGCATATGTACATGCACGCGGTTACGGGCTCTTTTCCTTTAATAACCTTGGACAGAAGTCGTACGACCCGAAGCAGGAAGAGATGGTTTATAATCTTAAAAAGGGCGAATCGATGACACTAATGCACCGTTTTGTTGTCAAAGCAGGAGCCGAAATCACCGGTGAAGAAGCTGACAAAATATTTGATGAATTTTCTAACGCATATTAAAAACAGAACCTATGAAGAACAATTATTTTAAATTTCCGGCATTTATAATGCTGTGCATACTTTCATTCTTACTGAAAGGATGTAGCAGCCAGTCTACAGGCGAAAGGGATTACTATGAGATGCGCATTTACCATTATTCCTCTGCTTCACAGGAGGCCATGATTGATAATTACCTGGAGAAAGCCCTTTTGCCTGCCCTGCACCGTGCAGGTATTCCTGCCGCAGGTGTTTTCAAACCTATTGAATCCGATACAGTAAACAAGAACATGGTCTATGTTTTCATTCCTTATACTAATATTGAGGAGTGGACCGGGCTTCCGGCAAAGCTCGAAGCTGACCAGGTATATGCTGCTGCGGGCAGGGATTTTCTTGATGCACCATATGATAATCCGCCATTTGACAGGTATGAAACCGTACTTGCCCTGGCATTTTCAAACATGCCAAAGTACAGGGCTCCTTCATACACCACACCAAGGTCAGAAAGGATCTATGAATACAGGAGTTATGAAAGT
Organism: uncultured Rikenellaceae bacterium; assembly: GCA_964595725.1. GTDB lineage: Bacteria > Bacteroidota > Bacteroidia > Bacteroidales > VadinHA17 > LD21. The sequence goes on from CAZQRQ010000062.1 coordinate 5,683, forward strand.
GCTACTGAAGCCAAAGCTGCCAAGAAGATAGAAATGTTCAATGAAGGAGGTGAGATCGGGATATTCGAGAAAGTAGGGTCAAATGCGGTGTTCTATGCAAAAGTGATAAGCGGGAGCCTGATGCCGAGGCTTATTTACATGACGACCTATGCTGATATGAAATCGCACGATGAACACTGGGAAGCATTCAGATCATCCCCGGAATGGAAAGAGTTGTCGGGTCTTGAAGAGTACAAAAATACTGTTACAAAAACAATTCCCTACCTGCTTCACCCGACACCCTATTCCGATTTCTGATATTTCAAAAGTATTGCTGGTTACGAAGGTAACGGGTAACCTGCAATTTCTTTGAGGTTCTCGGCTATCACATCATCAGGCAGTTCGAAGTTTTCGAGCTGACCTGTCAGATATTTGTCATAACCTGTAAGGTCCATCAGACCATGTCCTGAGAAGTTAAAGAGGATTACTTTCTGTTTTGCTTCCTCTTTTGCCTTTTTTGCCTCGCGGATAGCAGCGGCAATGGCATGTGTTGTTTCAGGAGCGGGAATTATTCCTTCAGTTTTGGCAAAGAGAATACCTGCTTCATAGCTTTCAAGCTGATGCAGTGCCAGAGGATTAAGAAGACCTTCAGCGGCGGCTTTACTTACAAGAGGAGCCATGCCATGATACCTAAGACCTCCTGCGTGTATAGGTGCCGGTACAAAACTATGTCCGAGAGAATGCATAGCAACCAGAGGAGTCATTTTAGCTGTATCGCCATGGTCGTATACGTATGGACCTTTTGTAAGGGTAGGACAGGATGCGGGCTCAACAGGAATGATATCTATCTCGGCACCATTTATCTTATCATATACGAACGGGAAGGAGAGACCTGCAAAATTACTTCCTCCGCCCGCACAGCCAATAACTACGTCAACTTTCTTTTCACCGGCAATTTCAAGCTGTTTCTTGGCTTCAAGGCCTATGATTGTCTGGTGCATCATGACATGATTTAGCACACTTCCCAGAGAATATCTTGTTGTTCCTGAAGGATCTGTTACAGCCGCCTCAATAGCTTCGCTTATTGCTATTCCCAGGCTGCCCGGCGTATCCGGAGTTTTTTCCAGGACAGCTCTTCCGGCCCGTGTTTCAGTACTCGGACTTGCCACACAGGTTGCACCCCAGGTCTGCATCATAAGTTTTCTGTAGGGTTTCTGATCGAAACTTATTCTAACCATATAAACCTTACACTCGAGGCCAACCAGAGAACATGCAAAGGCAAGGGCACTTCCCCACTGGCCGGCTCCTGTTTCAGTTGACAGTCGTTTAATGCCGAACTGTTTATTGTACCATGCCTGTGCAACAGCCGTGTTTGGTTTATGGCTGCCAGCCGGTGAAAGACTCTCATTTTTATAATATATCCTGGCCGGTGTACCAAGAGCCTCTTCAAGTGCATATGCCCGGTGCAGTGGTGACGGGCGCCACCTTGTAAGCAAATCCAGGATTCCATCCGGTATATCTACCCAGCGTTTGGTGCTGTATTCCTGTTCAACAAGGTTCATAGGGAATACAGGAGCCCATGCTTCCTGTGGCACAGGGCCGTCGGGGCTCATGAAAGGTGGTACTTTGATGTCGGCTGCCAGGTTATACCATTGCCTGGGCATTTCTTTTTCGGTAAGAACAATCTTTCTTGTTTTTTCCATTGTTTGTATTGTATTTGGTTTATAAAAAGTCTATAAAAAAGGCACGCTGTGAACAGCGTGCCTTCGGTTATATTTATATTTTATACGTTATACCACAGCAGGTTTCACAGCGAAGGAAATAAGCTGCACCAGCACCAGGTATTTAACGTTCTCAATTTCATGAAGGCAAAACTAATATATTTTTTTAAAATAACAATCTTTTCATTCTTTTTTAGCAGCCTCCGGTATGCCATTGTTAATGATTTTCATCTGGTGATTGATAGATTCCTGGTGTATCGCTTTGAAAATGGTATCTATAAATTCGGCGCTAAGTCCTTTGTGCTCACCTTTATCAATGGCGCTTCTTATTATTTCATCCCACCTTGCGCTTTGAAGGATTGTGATGTTGTTTTCTTTCTTGAACTGCCCTATTTGCTCCGCGACTGTCATCCTTTTCTCAAAGAGATCCATCAGGTGATCGTCGAAAATATCAATCTGCTGCCTGAGTTCTTCCAGCACATCCAGCAGTTTTGGATCGGACGGATCAGGATTCCTCAGGACAAGCTTCCCGAGAAGCTCGTCAAGCCCCGAGGGAGTGATCTGCTGTGCGGCATCGCTCCAGGCATTTTCCGGGTCGATATGAGATTCGATTATGAGACCATCGAAGTTAAGGTCCATAGCCTTTTGTGATATCTCAAACAGGAACTCTCTTGCACCGGCTATGTGACTGGGATCACATATTAACGGAAGTCCGGGTATCCGTCTTCTCAGTTCAATTGGAAGCTGCCAGTTGGGCTGGTTCCGGTAATTGGTTTTCTCAAATGTAGAAAATCCCCTGTGTATGGCACCAATCTTGGTGATTCCTGCCTTTGCTATTCTCTCAACGGCGCCTGTCCAAAGGTCGATATCCGGGTTAATGGGATTTTTTACAAGTACCATAACATCTACGCCATGCAATGTATCTGCTATCTCCTGAACAGTAAATGGATTGACACTTGTCCTGGCGCCGATCCATAGCACATCGATACCGTATTTTAATGCTTCATAGACGTGTTTTTCATTGGCTACTTCAGTCGCAACAAGGAGTCCTGTTTCCTCCTTGACCATCTTCAGCCATTTCAGACCATTTGATCCTATTCCTTCAAAAGAACCGGGGCGGGTTCTTGGTTTCCAGATTCCAGCCCTGAAAATGCCTACTTTATCAAGAGCTGCAAGTTGCCTTGCTGTCTCAAGAACCTGTTCCTCAGTTTCTGCACTGCAAGGTCCAGAGATGACAAGCGGCCTTTTTTTCACACCCAGCCAGCTTTCAAGCTTTGATAGTTTCAAGTTTAAAACCATAATATTTCAGTTTAATATTTTCTGTATTTTATTTGCATCTTCCATCAGCCTTTTAAGACCCTCAACATCTTTTTCCGATATCAGCTTCCTGAATAACTTCATCTTTTCAATATAGGTATCCATAACCTCGATGATATAATCGGAATTTTCTGCAAAGATCGGAGCCCATGTTTCTCCATTACTTTTTGCAAGACGGACCGTGCTTTCGAATCCACCGGCTGCCAGAGTCATGATGTTATCCTTCTCATGCTCTTTTGCCAGTACCGACAGGGCAAGCGAAAAAGAAGTTATATGCGATATATGAGAGACATAAGCGACGTGAACATCATGGTCTTCCGATTCCATCGTAACAATTCGCATGTTCAGCAAGGCAAGCATGTTTTCGATTGTTTCCAGCGCATCGCGATCACTCAGATCAGGATCGCAAATAATGGAAGTTTTATAGTCAAACAGACGTGCATGAGCTGCCATCGGACCTGAAAACTCTGTTCCGGCCATGGGGTGGGCAGCGACAAACCTGCCCCTGTTCGGATGGTTCCTTGAGGCCCGTGATATTGAACCTTTCGTAGAACCCATATCCGTTACAACCTTTGAGGTGCCTCCAATTCTGTCAAGAATCTTCGGAAGCATTTTACTGTTTGCATCTACAGGAGTGCACAAGATGATAAGATCACTTTTTTCAATTGCATTATCTAGTGTGTCAGTCTCATCAACAATACCTGCCAGCAGAGCAATGTTCCTGTGCTGGATATTGTTGTCAACTCCTATGATCTTTTTAGCAAATCCTCTCTTTTTAAGGTCTATCGCCATAGAACCTCCTATAAGACCAATTCCGACTATTGCTACTGTCATTTTTTTATGGTGATACTGTTTCTAATAAATATTCATAACAATTCACTTTCCCCCGTGGTTCAGGCAATATTTCCTTATTCTTTCAAGTGCATCACTGAATTCCTCGTCAGTTGAGCATAATGATATCCGGATATAACGGGCGCCATTATTCCCGAAAATAAATCCCGGGGTCAGGAATACATATGCTTTCTGCAGGATATCCTCAACAAGTTTCTCTGAGCTTTCGGTTTCCTCCGGAATCCTTCCCCACAGAAACAGCCCGGTCTGCCTGGTATCATAAGTACATCCGAGCAGGTCCATTATTTTTTCTGCCATTATCCTTCTTTTGAGGTAAACGTCGTTAATGCTGTCATACCAGGTATCGGGATTCCCAAGTGCTTCAGCTGCAGCCATCTGGACTGGTCTGAACATACCGGAATCCATATTGCTTTTTACCTTCAGAATAGTCTTTATATAATCTTTATTACCTGCCACCATTCCCACTCTCCAGCCTGCCATATTATGGGATTTACTAAGCGAGTTGAGCTCAAGTGCAACTTCCATGGCTCCTTTTGCGTATAATATACTAAAGCGGTTATTGTTCAGTATAAAACTGTAGGGATTGTCGTTGCAGACAAGAATATTATGCTTTTGAGCAAATCTGACAATCATTGCAAACAATTCATTGGACCCGTTTGTTCCCGTAGGCATATGAGGATAGTTAACCCACATAAGCTTCACTTTTTTCAGGTTGGCAGTTTCCAGTGCCTCAAAATCGGGATACCAGCCATCCTCAGCTCTAAGGTCATATTTTCTGACAATACCTCCGACGAGGTTAGTTACAGACGTATATGAGGGGTACCCGGGGTCAGGTACAAGCACTTCGTCACCAGGATTAACAAACGCCAAGCTGATATGCATAATACCCTCCTTACTTCCCATTAACGGAAGGATTTCGGTTAAAGGATCAAGAATAACACCAAAGTATTTCTTATACCACTCTGAGAACGCATTCCTCAGGGGCACTACTCCTGTATAGCCCTGGTATCCATGCGACCCTGGTTTACGAGCCTCTTCAACAAGCCTGTCGATTGTATTTGCTGACGGGGGCTGATCGGGACTGCCAATACCCATATTGATCACATCCAATCCCTGGCTACGCATTTCATCTATCTGCTTCAGTTTGGTTGAAAAGTAATATTCCTTTACATTAAGTGTCCTGTTGGCGGGTTCAACTCTCATATATCCTTATACCTTTGTTATATATACCAAGTATTTCCAGGTCGATTGCATATTCATTGAGTTCATTCTGGATCATTTCAATATTAGAACCCTGCGGTAGTTCCAGGTCAAGATAAAACATGTATTCCCAGCCACCGTTAAGCCTGGGAACCGATTGGATCTTCGAAAGATTGATCTCCATCTCAGCCAGTTTGCACAGGATATTGGCAAGGCTTCCGGGTTTGTGATTTACCGAAAAACAAACTGAAGCCTTATTGCCTGTCCTTGAGCCCTTGCTTTTATTCCCAATTACAAGAAACCGGGTGTAGTTCATCTTGTAAGTCTCAATTCCTTCAGCAATTATTGATAGTCCGTAATGCCCTGCTGCTATTGATGATGCGATTGTGGCGGTTCCTGTCAGATTGTTCTCCTTTATACTTCTAGCACTGCCTGCTGTGTCTTCACTCTCGATCAGAAGAATCCCTGGATGCTGGTTCAGGAAGTGCATGCACTGAGACAGGGCTATAGGATGGGATCGTATTTCCTTAATATCATCCAGCGTCTGGCCTGGCAGCGCCATTAGATTTTGTTTTATCCTGAGGTCATGTTCACCAAGTATCTTAAGGCCCGATTCTCTTACTAATGTGTAATTATAGAGAATGCTTCCTGCCCTGGCATTTTCGATAGCCATCATGGCAAAATCAGCCAGTCCGTCCCTTACAGTACTCAGAGTAAGATCAAATGTTGCACATGGCAGTATGGTCATATCCTGGCCCTTGAAGTACTGCTGCGCTGCAAGATCGTGGAAACTGCCTTCTTCTCCCTGGATTGATACTTTCATACTTGTTCTATAAAAAAAAGGTCCCTGTTTAAGGGACCCTTGCTTCAATATTTTCTGCTACTTTACACAAAAATCCCCTTATTTATTCCCAAAATAGAAATAAAAAAAGAAGAAAAAATATTTGTGTGCTGTATTCATATCGTAATTTGTGGGTACAAATGTAATGATATATTTTAAATTTCAAAGGAATTGCATATTTTAATTGAAAATGTTCAGGTTATCTGTCATATTGCTCCGTTTTTCTCCATAATTTCTCCGTGTCCCTCTGTGAAATAATAGAAGAATTTACACAGGGTTTCACATAGGATGCAACCATCATTTATGCCTGCTCATTAGTACTTCCTCGATATCTGTTAGTTTTACATTCTTAGCCTTCAGCAGGATAAGCATATGGTACAGCAGATCAGCGGCCTCATTTTTGAACTGATCAAGGTTATCATCTTTTGCTTCGATAACCAGCTCAACGGCCTCTTCCCCGACCTTCTGGGCAATCTTGTTAATGCCTTTCCTGTACACCTTGTTAGTATAACTATCCTGCACATTACCGTCAATCCTTTGAGAAATAATTTCCTCAAGTGAATAGAGGAATGCTTTCGGATCGTTCTCCCCGAAACAGGAATAGCTACCCTTATGACAGACCGGCCCTTCCGGTTTTGCAAGAATAAGGAGAGTATCATTGTCGCAATCACTTTTAATTTCCACAACCCTTAGGTAATTGCCGGATGTTTCTCCCTTTGTCCAGAGTTCATTCCTGCTTCGACTGAAAAATGTTACATTCTTTTCGCTAATGGTCTTTTCGTACGCTTTTCTGTCCATAAACCCGACCATCAGCACTTTTAATGTTGTAGAATCCTGTATCACGGCGGGAATAAGCCCGTTTCCTTTGTCAAAATCTAAATTCATAATCTGACCTGTATTTTTTGTTTGTCCAAATATTTTTTCAAGTCCGGAATTGCAATCTCACCGAAGTGAAAGATGCTTGCTGCAAGTGCAGCGCTGCATCCTGTTGCGGTGAATACCTCACGGAAATGCTCCATAGTCCCGGCGCCTCCGGAGGCTATTACGGGTATATTGAGTATTGCAGATGCATCCCTTGTGATACCTATAGAGAAGCCGTTTTTGGTACCGTCGGTGTTCATAGATGTAAGGAGTATTTCGCCGGCTCCTCTTGATTCTGCTTCCTGCGCCCATTCAAGGCATTTTTGTTCCGTTGGAGTACGGCCTCCATGTATGTAGACTATCCATTCGCCATCTACTAGCCCGGTATCTATTGCCACCACAACACACTGGCTACCATATTGATCAGCTATTTCCGATACCAGGCCGGGATTTTTCACTGCTGAGGTGTTGATGCTTATCTTGTCAGCACCTGCGCTTATCAGCAAGGAAACATCATGCAGGTTGTTTATGCCACCTCCTACAGTAAAAGGAATATTTATTTCAGCTGCAATTCTCTCAACCAGGGTTGCCAGTGTTTTTCTTTTTTCAACAGTTGCTGTAATATCAAGGAAAACCAGTTCATCGGCTCCTTCCTGAACATATCTTTTAGCAAGTTCCACCGGATCACCTGCATCCCTGATATCGATAAAATTAACTCCTTTGACGGTCCTCCCGTCGTGAATATCAAGGCATGGTATTATTCTCTTTTTTAACATAGAGCCTGAAGATCTTTCAAGTTTATTTTACCTTCATAAATTGCTTTGCCTATTATTGCTCCCTCGCAACCGGCTTCAGCGAGGGTTTCAAGGTCTTTGACCGAGGATATCCCTCCGCTGGCAACGAGGCTGATCCTGACTTCAGAGATTATTTCCCTGTAGAGTTCCGCCGCAGGTCCTTCCATCGTTCCATCCCTGTCGATGTCGGTACATATCGTGTATAATATCCCATTATCGTGGTATTCCCTTATGAAGGTGACAACATTTTTCTCAGTACTTTTTTGCCAGCCGGATATTTCGATCTTCCTGTTCCTGCTGTCAGCGCCGAGAATTATTTTCTCTGGCCCCCAGACAGAAACCCAGTTCAGAAATTCTTCCTGGTCTGTTACTGCTATACTGCCTCCCGTGACCTGGTTTGCCCCGCATTCAAAAACAATTTTGAGATCATCGGCAGTACGCAGACCTCCTGCATAATCTATTTTAAGCTTTGTCTTGGCACTGATACTTTCAAGCACATGGTAATTAACCACCTTTTTTTCCCTGGCCCCGTCAAGATCAACCAGGTGCAGGTACATTATCCCGTTATCTTCGAAAAAACGGGCTGCATCGAGAGGATCCCTGTAATAAATAGTTTTGGCGCTGAAATCACCTTTAGTGAGCCTTACACAATTACCTCCAATAAGATCTATTGCCGGAATTATTCTCATAGTTTTAGAAAGTTTTTAAGGATTATTGCTCCAATTCCGGCCGATTTTTCGGGATGAAACTGCGTGGCATAGAAATTGTCTTTCTGCATTGCTGCCGAGAACTCTACAATATATTCACATGTAGCTGTAGTACAATCAGCCATTTCAGCATAATAGCTATGAACGTAATAAACATTATCTGAGGGAGAAATGCCTTTAAAAAGGGCTCCTCCCACAGACCGGAAATTGTTCCAGCCCATATGTGGGACCTTATCTTCATGAGGAAATTTCCTTACAGCAGCATTGAAGATCCCAAGGCAGCCGGTATCAGCTTCCTCCGATGAAGTACACATCAGCTGGAGGCCAAGACAGACCCCAAGTACCGGTTGTCTAAGAGACCTGATAACAACGTCGAGATTTCTTTCCCGGAGGTACTTCATAGCAGAACCGGCTTCACCAACACCCGGAAAGATTACTTTTACGGCAGCCCGGAGCAATTCAGGATCGTCTGTAATAACCGATTCATAACCTTCCCTCGAAAGTGCATTCTGCACTGACCTGATATTTCCCGCGTTGTATTTCACTATTGCTATCACAGGCTTCCTTTTGTGCTTGGTACATTACTGTTATTATCATTGCGTCTGACTGCCATTTTCAGGGCTTTGGCAAATGCTTTAAAAACAGATTCTATCATATGATGCTCATTCACTCCTTCTGCTTTGATGTTAAGATTGCACCTGGCATTGTCGGAAAAGGATTTGAAGAAATGATAGAACATTTCGGTTGGCATTTCACCAACTTTTTCCCTTTTAAATGAAGCATCCCAAACAAGCCAGGCCCTGCCACCGAAGTCAATGGCAACTGATGCCAGGCTGTCGTCCATAGGCAGGGTAAAGCCATACCTATCAATTCCACGCTTGCTCCCAAGGGCTTTTCCCATCACTTCGCCAAGTACAATTGCCACATCTTCAATAAGATGATGTTCATCACTTTCCAGGTCACCTGAAGCCTCTATAAAAAGGTCTATTTCAGCATGCCTGGCAATTTGCCCCAGCATGTGGTCGAAGAAGCCAATACCTGTCTGAATCCGGCTATTCCCATTTCCATCCAGGTTAATCTCAATATTCACAGTTGTTTCTGAAGTCCTGCGGAATGACTTACCAGTCCTTGGAATCGCTTTCAGGAATTTATGAATTTCAGTCCAGCTGTTTGTGGACAACGATGCCCCCGGATATTCCTCTTCACCAATGCATATCGATTTGCATCCAATATTCTCTGCAAGTTTCATATCATTTGCCCTGTCACCTATTACATATGATCTTTCGGTATCTATTCCACTGGTGAGATATTTTGTAAGCATTGCGGTTCCCGGTTTTCTTGTCGGAGCTTTATCTTCAGGGAAAGACCTGTCGATGAAAATCTCTTTAAATATAACGCCTTCTCCCTTAAGTATTTCAAGCATTTTGTTCTGTACCGGCCAGAAGGTATCCTCAGGGAAGGAAGAAGTTCCCAGACCATCCTGGTTTGTAACCATTACGAGTTCATAATCAGTTTCCATACATATTTTAGCCAGGGAGGTTATTACAGCAGGGAGGAATTCAAGTTTTTCGAAATTATCGATCTGCTCATCCAATGGTTCTCTGATTATAGTTCCATCCCTGTCAATAAAAAGAACTTTTTTCATTATCTGATGTTTTTTAGTTCCTCGATAAGCCTGTTGTTCTCAGCTCTGGTTCCTACGGTTATCCTCAGACAGTTTTCTGCCACCGATGACCGGTTCCTTACGATTACACCCTTTCCTGTCAGGTATTCATAGATATAGTTTGCGTCAGAGACTCTTACAAGCAGGAAATTTGAATCAGAGGGGTAAATCAACCTAACCGCCTGGAGATTATCCAGTTCCATTCTCAGCCTCTGCCTTTCACTTTTTATAGCTTCAACCTGATTAAGTGTCGTCTTCCTGTCGGTGAGTCTTTTCAGAGCTGTAACCTGGTTAATGGTACTTATATTATACGGAGGTTTAATCCTGTTAAAATATTGAATTAACTGAGGATTTGAAAATGCCATGCCTATTCTAACAGAAGCCAGGGCAAGAGCTTTGCTGAATGTCTGCATGACGATAAGGTTCGGGTATGTTCTTATCTTAACAAGAAGGGATGGTTTATCACTGAAATCGGCATAAGCCTCATCCACAAGGACAATCCCGCTGAAATTTGAGATTATGTATTCCATATCTCCGATATTCATACTGTTACCGGTAGGGTTATTCGGTGAGCAAAAAAAGATCACCTTGAGGTCATGATCGTTGAGATGTTTCCGGACTTCTTTGACATCCAGATGGAAATCTTCTTTGAGAGGTATTTTAATTAAGCCGGCATCATTTATCGATGCCGAAACCTCGTACATACCGTAGGTAGGAGGGAAGATCATTACTTTATCCTTTCCCGGTATGCAGAATATCCTGAAAACCAGGTCTATGATCTCGTCACTGCCATTCCCTATAAAAAGTTCTTCCTCATCTGTCAATTTGATCCTGCATATCTCTGCTTTCAGTTCCCTCTGATAAGGATCGGGGTACCTGTTCAGGTCCCCGTATGGATTTTCGTTGG
>CAZQRQ010000063.1:0-16485 GCA_964595725.1 uncultured Rikenellaceae bacterium
GTATGGATTTTCGTTGGCATCGAGGAAGATGCCCTTTGGGCCTTTATAATCATCCCTGGCACAAGAATAAGGGGCATGGCGCTTTATATTTTCTCTCACCAGTTTTTCCAAATTAAACATTTTCTCTTTTCTTTAATCGTATTGAAACAGAATTCTTATGGGCCTGCAGCGACTCTGCAGCTGCCATCTCCATTATTGCGGACCCGATAGCATTAATCCCTTCAAAACTTATTTCCTGGAAAGTAATTTTCTTCATAAAGCTTTCTGTCGAGACACCACTGTAGCTGACAGCAAATCCATTGGTTGGCAGAGTGTGATTGGTCCCGCTGGCATAATCGCCAGCACTTTCACAGCTGTATTTGCCCAGGAAAACCGAACCGGCATTTATCACTCTTTGTGCAACCTGCCTTGGCTTATCTGTGTTAATAATCAGGTGTTCAGGAGCATAGAGATTACTGAAATCAACACATTTTTCAATCGAATCAAGGACGACTGACATGCTGTTTGAAAGAGCCTTGAGGGCGATCTCTTTCCTTGGAAGTTTTTCAAGCTGCAGCAGAATTTCAGTTTCTACGAAAGAAACCAGCTTTTCATTGTCCGTAACAAGTATTACCTGACTGTCTGGGCCGTGTTCAGCCTGAGAGAGAAGGTCGGATGCAATAAATGCAGGGTCAGCATTTCCGTCAGCTATAACAAGTACCTCACTGGGCCCGGCAGGCATGTCGATGGCCACACCACTCTCCATCACAATCTCTTTTGCCCGGGTAACGTATTGATTGCCCGGGCCGAAGATTTTGCTGACTGCAGGGACAGACTCTGTCCCGAAGGCCATAGCCGCAATGGCCTGGGCCCCGCCGGACAGGTAGATTTCCTTAATGCCCAGCAAGCTGCATGTATAGAGTATGGCCGGATTTGCTTTTCCTGACCTGTCAGGTGGTGTGCATACTATTATCCTGTTGCAACCTGCGGTAACTGCCGGAATCCCTAGCATCAGTACTGTAGAAAACAATGGAGCTGTACCTCCCGGAATATATAATCCTACCTTTTCGACAGGTACATTTTTTCTCCAGCAAATGACCCCGGGAGTTGTTTCCGTAACCGGTTCGGTGATCAGCTGGGCAGCATGGAATTTTTCAATATTCTTCCGGGCTATATCAATAGCCTTTTTCAGCTCCTTACTTATCTGTTCCTGCGAATCCAAGATCTCTTTATCAGGTATTCTTATTGATGAGAGACTGACATTGTCGAATTTTTTTGCATAGTCGATAACAGCCCTGTCCCCCTGGGCCCTGACATCATCAATTATTTTTCTGACACTGGCATCGAGGTCTGTGTTTTCAGAAGAGAGTCGTTTTACCAGTGTTGCCCATTCTTTTTCAGGCGGTTTCATATATCTTTTCATCAGAGAATCATTTTTTCAATCGGTATAACGAGAATACCTTCCGCACCGGCTTCTTTAAGCCTTGCAATGCTTTCCCAGAATGCATCCTCCTTGACTACTGAGTGCAGGCTCACCCAGCCTTCTTTCAATAGTGGTAGAATTGTCGGGCTCTTCATTCCCGGAAGTATCTCGGAGATTAGCGGCACTGCAGATTCTGGTGCATTCAGCAGGATATATTTATTCTCTTTTGCATTCTTCACCGCTCTTATCCTGAAGAGGAGCTTATTAAGTATTTCCTGCTTCCCGGTGTCCAGATTATTACCTGCTATGATCACGGCCTGGCTTCGCAGGATGGTATCGACCTCGCGCAAACCATTTGTCATGAGGGTGCTTCCTGAGCTTACTATATCACAAACTGCATCCGCAAGTCCAATGCCAGGCGCTATTTCAACACTTCCCGATATCTCTTCAATCTCAGCACTTACATTATTCTTCGCAAAAAAATCTGTAAGAAGTTTGGGATAGCTTGTTGCAACCTTCTTACCGTTGAAAAAGGCTGGCCCGTTATAGGCATCCTCTTTTGGAACAGCAAGGCTCAGCCTGCAACTTGCAAATCCCAGTTTTTCTATTACCGATACATCTTTGTCCTTTTCGCGAACCATGTTCTCACCAAGTATCCCTATATCGGCTACCTGCTGCTCCACATACTGGGGAATATCATCGTCTCTGAGGAAGAGGATTTCAGCAGGAAAGTTAGTGGCAGTTGTTTTGAGTACACCCGTCCCGTTGGAGAATTTTATTCCGCATTCTTCCAGTAGCTTATGGGAATTGTCGCTCAGCCTACCGCTCTTTTGAATAGCTATTTTTAATACGCTCATTTTTTATTTCATTGTGCCTGGACAGGGCAGGAAAAAGAAAACCCGCCTGATCTGCTCAGACGGGTTAATGATATCCATTATTACAAAACATATCACCTGTTACTCGCCCGAGCAAGGAAGCAGATGATGATGATGTGTAAATATTAAGTTCATTTTCTTTTAAAATCGTTACAAAAGTAGTAATTCTTTTTAATAATCCAAAAATCTAATATTGTAAAGAAAAATATTACTTTAACTTAATCATTTCAGATCCTTTCCGCAACCAGGTCGCCAACTTCGGAAGTGGAATAACCCATTCTTCCTGCGCCCATATCCTTGAGCTTATTGGCAGTAACATCCATGATGGCATTTTCGATTGAATCAGCGGCTTCCTGTTCACCAAGGTGTTCAAGCATCATTGCACCGCAAGCGACAGAAGCCAGTGGATTGATGACATTCTTGCCGGTGTATTTTGGTGCTGAGCCGCCAATCGGTTCAAACATTGAAACACCTTGCGGGTTTATATTACCGCCGGCGGCGATACCCATCCCACCCTGGGTGATTGCACCGAGGTCAGTTATTATATCACCGAACATATTTGTAGTCACAATAACATCAAACCATTCAGGATTCTTTACCATCCACATACATGTTGCATCAACATGATAATATTCACGAGTTATATCGGGATAGTATGCCTTGCCCATTTCGTGAAATGCTCTTTCCCAGAGGTCAAAGACATATGTAAGTACATTTGTTTTACCACAAAGAGCAAGCGTGTTATTCTTATTTCTTTTCCTTGTATAGTCAAATGCATATTTCAGGCATCGATCAACCTGCATCCTGTTATAAATCATATTCTGAACAGCCACCTCATCAGGAGTTCCTTTAAGGGTAACGCCTCCCACCCCTGTATATACATCACCGCTGTTTTCACGTACCACGACATAATCGATATGTTCAGGGCCTTTATCCTTAAGTGGAGTAGCCACTCCGGGGTACAATTTTACTGGCCTGAGATTGATATATTGATCAAGCTCAAATCGAAGCCGTAAGAGTATCCCCTTTTCAAGAATTCCAGGTTTAACATCCGGATGTCCTATGGCTCCAAGGAATATAGAATCAAATTTGCGCAGCATGTCAGATGCTGAATCCGGAAGTACTTCTCCTGTCCGCAGGTACCTGTCTCCACCAAAATCAAACTCTTCATAATTAAGTTTAAATCCGAATTTTGACGCTGCGGCACTTAGTACTTTCTTCCCTTCACGAACCACTTCAGGGCCGGTTCCATCTCCGGGGAGAACGGCGATGTTGTAAGATTTGCTCATTGTTTGCTAGTTTCTGTATTGATTACTTAATATTGTCATTTAAAGGTATTCAGCATATTTATTTTCCATAGGACCATCGATGATGTTGAGCATTTTCTCGGTGGCCTTTATTGCAGATTCGGTCTGGTCCGGATCAAGGCCTTTGGTCCTGAATTCGATACTGCCATTGCTCCAGGTAATAACTGTTTCCACAAGAGCATCCGTCTTTCCTCCCGGGGGTATCGATACAAAATAATCAACTAGAGTTGGAAGGTTTTTATCAAGTTTTTTATAAACCTTCCTGAGCGCTTTCATAAAAGCATCATACTGACCATCACCTGATGCGCTCTCTTCGTATATGGAACCATCTATATCTATCTGTACTGTGGCAGAAGGCCTCAGTCCGGATGATATCGAAAGTGCATAGTTCTTGATGAAAATTTTGTAGTTAATGTGTTCTGTGCCAAGAACATCAGATATTATGAATGGAAGATCTTCGGGAGTTACATTCTCTTTCCTGTCGCCAAGTTCAATTACTCTCTGGGTTACTTTCGCAAGGGATTCCTGTGATAGTTCCAGTCCGTATTCTTCCAGGTTTTTGCGTATGGTTGCCTTGCCCGACTGCTTCCCAAGGGCATACTTACGCTTCCTTCCAAACCGTTCCGGAAGAAGGTTATTGAAGTATAAATTATCTTTTGAATCTCCATCAGCATGGATACCTGAAGTTTGTGTAAAGACATTATCCCCGATAACCGGTTTGTTTACAGGTATTCTTATCCCGCTGTATGTCTCAACAATCCTGCTAGCCCTGGTTATTTCAGTCTCAATAATTCCAATTTCACCCCCGGTAAAATGATCCCTGATGACCCCTGTAACACTGGCAAGAGGTGCATTACCGGCACGTTCACCCAAACCGTTGACAGTTGTGTGGATTCCTTTTATACCGGCTCTCAATGCCGAGAGCACATTTGCAACCGACAGGTCATAATCGTTATGAGCGTGGAAGTCAAATTCTAATTCCGGATATGTATCCACCATCTTTTTACAGAATCTGTATGTCTGGTCAGGATCCAGGATACCCAGAGTGTCGGGAAGCATGAACCTGGAGATCTTCTCGTTCTTTAAAGCCTCCATCATGAACATGACATAATCAGGTGAATTTATCATTCCATTCGACCAGTCTTCCAGGTAAATATTGACTGCAATACCCATTGATCCGGCGATACGTATCACATCTTTGATTTCTGCAGCATGTTGTTCCGGTGACTTTCTCAGCTGTTTTTCAACATGTCGTTTGGATCCTTTGCAGAGCAGGTTATCGACCTTACCCCCGGCTTCATTGATCCATTTAAGGGAAATATCACCGTCTACAAAGCCAAGTACCTCAACACTATCGAGGTAATCATTGGCTTCAGCCCAGGATGTTATTAATTTAATGGCTTCTATCTCACCCTGTGAAACGCGTGCTGAAGAAATTTCAATCCTGTCGACTTTCACATCATCAAGCAGTACTTTAGCAATGTGCAGTTTCTCGAGAGGAGTATATGAGATGCTTTGCATCTGTTCCCCGTCACGCAGGGTTGTATCCATTATTTCAATTTTCATCTCTGTCAGTATTTCTTCTTTTCATATTGGGCTATCTTGTCTTTCATTGATAGTAGGTAATCGATATCATCAAGTCCCTTAAGAAGGCATTCCTTTTTGTATGGATTTATTTCGAATTCCAGCGAAATGTCAGCAGAAGGCACCTCAAGTACCTGTTTCTCAAGATCTATCTTCATCCTTGTTCCAGGATCTTTCTGAACCAGCAAAAGGATCTTCTGTAGATATTCTTCAGGCATCACCACCGGGAGCAGCCCGTTATTGAGTGCGTTGTTCCTGAAAATATCTGCAAAAAAACTGGAGACCACTGCCCTGAATCCGTAATCATAGACAGCCCATACTGCATGTTCGCGACTAGATCCGCAACCGAAATTCTTGCCGGCTATGAGAATTTCTCCTTTAAATATTGGATTGTTGAGAACAAAATCTCTGTCAGGTTCACCTGCTTTGCCGTATCTCCAGTCGCGAAAAAGATTATCTCCAAATCCTTCTCTTGACGTGGCGCTAAGATATCTTGCAGGTATTATCTGATCAGTATCAATATTTTCAAGAGGTAGGGGAACGCAGGTTGATTCGAGTATTGTGAATTTTCCTCCTGGCATGGCTTTAATTTTTCTAGTTAATATATTCTCTGGGATCACTTATGACTCCGGTTATCGCTGCCGCTGCAGCTGTTACAGGACTGGCCAGCATTGTCCTGGCTCCCGGACCCTGTCTCCCTTCAAAGTTCCTGTTTGAAGTTGATACAGAATACTTGCCAGCCGGGATCTTATCTTCATTCATTGCAAGGCAGGAGGAGCACCCTGGTTGCCTGAGCTCAAAGCCAGCGTTTGCCAGGATCTTATCAAGACCTTCCTTTCTTGCCTGCTCCTCAACTTTTCTTGATCCAGGCACAAGAAGGGCAGTTACTCCAGGTGCTTTCTTCCTGCCCTTAACGACAGAAGCAAAAGCCCTGAGATCCTCGATGCGGCCATTTGTGCAACTGCCAAGGAAAATATAATCGATTTTCTTTCCGGCTATTTTCATACCCGGGGCAAGTCCCATGTAGTCAAGAGACTTTCTGTATGAATCCAGGTTTTCCTTATTAATACTTTTAAGATCGGGGATAGATCCGTCAATTGGGATTCCCATCCCGGGGTTGGTTCCGAAAGTGATCATAGGCTTAAGCCCTGATGCATCAATAGTCAGCTCCTTTTCGAACACTGCCCCTTCGTCAGTCTTAAGGCTTTCCCACTGTCTTATTTTTTCATCAAGATCAGGATCTTTGTCTTTATCCACATGGTTTCTGAGATATTCGAAAGTTAATTCATCAGGAGCTATCAAACCCCCGCGTGCCCCCATCTCAATGCTCATATTGCAGATTGTCATCCTTGCTTCCATGCTTAGGGTGCCTAATGTATTGCCTGCATATTCGACAAAATACCCGGTAGCCCCGCTGGCTGAAATCCTTGAAATTATATAAAGGATAATGTCCTTGGAGCTCACACCTTTTTGAAGTTTTCCATCGATGACTATCCTCATCTTTTTTGGCTTTGTCTGGAGGATGCATTGCGTGGCCAGAACCATTTCCACCTCACTTGTCCCTATCCCAAAAGCTATGGTGCCGAATGCACCATGTGTCGACGTATGGCTGTCACCGCAAACGATTGTCATACCGGGCTGAGTGTATCCGAGCTCCGGCCCTATGATATGAACGATACCATTATTAGGATGGAGCATTCCAAAAAGTTCTATACCATGTTTGGTGCAGTTACTTATGAGTGTATCAACCTGGACCCTGGATAGCTCCTCCATGATGGGCAGATGCTGATCTTTTGTCGGTATGTTGTGATCGGCAGTTGCAAGTGTCCTTT
Source organism: uncultured Rikenellaceae bacterium (assembly GCA_964595725.1). Lineage (GTDB taxonomy): Bacteria > Bacteroidota > Bacteroidia > Bacteroidales > VadinHA17 > LD21. The sequence goes on from CAZQRQ010000063.1 coordinate 7,001, forward strand.
CCGGTCTGAATACAGGAATACCTCTCCTTTCAAGACCGTTAAAGGCTTGAGGGCTTGTTACTTCATGGATATAATGACGGTCGATATAGAGTACGTCGGGTCCGTTCTCAACCGAGTGGACAACATGGGCATCCCATAATTTGTCGAATAGTGTTTTTGGCATTGTGGACTATTGATATAAATATTTGATACCTGTTCTTTAAATCTCCATCCCCTAAAAGGGGGTTTAATTCAGTTTATTTACCCCCCTTCAGGGGGGCAGGGGGGTTATTTTATTTTAGAAATTGCATCTATGAATGCTTCCACCGAAGCAGTTATAATATCAGTATTAGCTGAGAATCCGTAGTAAATTCTTCCCTGGTGCTCAACCTGTACGTGGACTTTTCCAAGGTCGTCACTGCCCCTGGTAATTGCCTGTATAAGGAATTCTTCCAGGTGCACGGTTTTGCTGATCAGTTGCTTTACAGCTGTGAAAGCTGCATCAATAGGACCGTTTCCTGTTGCAGTAGCAGTATGAATTTCTCCGTTGATTCTCATGCCTAACGTTGCCACCGGAACTGCGGATTTGCCGCAGGCTACCTGAAGCAACTCCAGCTTCAGTGATTTGTCGCTGTGGAAAACCTCTCCGGAGAGTATTCTCAGGTCGTCATCGTTGATCTCTTTTTTCTTATCAGCAAGCTGAAGGAAATTTAAATAGATATCGTCAAGTTCTTCCTTGTCGAACCTGAATCCCAGCTGCTCGAGCCTGTTGTTCAATGCTGCACGTCCACTTCGGGCCGTAAGGATGAGGGCTGACTCTTTTATACCTACTTCCACCGGGTCGATGATCTCGTAATTCAGCCTGTTCTTAATGACTCCATCCTGGTGTATTCCTGACGAATGAGCGAAGGCGTTTCTCCCTACTATCGCCTTGTTGGGCTGGACGGGCATATTCATCAGCCGTGAGACGAGCCTGCTCGTGCTGTAAATAAGCGGAGTGTTTATGCCAGTAACCAGATCCAGGTCGTGATGACTTTTCATTATCATCACTATTTCTTCCAGCGAGGTATTCCCTGCTCTTTCACCTATTCCGTTTATAGTTACTTCAACCTGCCTGGCTCCGTTAATAATACCCATCATAGTATTGGCGGTTGCCATGCCCAGGTCGTTATGACAATGTGTGGAAATGATTGCTTTATCAATATTGGGGACATTATCGACCAGGTACTTGATTTTTTCACCATATTGTTCGGGGAGGCAATAGCCTGTAGTATCCGGTATGTTAACCACTGTTGCACCTGCACTGATTACAGCCTCTATGACTTTTGCAAGGTATTCATTTTCGGCTCTTCCTGCATCCTCGGCATAAAATTCAACATCGTCAACGAATTTTCTTGCGTATTTCACAGCATCCGCAGCCCTTCTAATGATCTCATCAGGAGTTGTGCGTATTTTGAGCTCGATATGGAAAGGTGAAACCCCGATGCCAGTGTGTATTCTTTTTCTTTCTGCGTACTGAAGAGCTTCTGCAGCTACTTCGATATCCTTTTTAACAGCTCTGGTAAGAGCACAGATCACGGGTTTCTTTACTGCCTTTGATATTTCCTCAACAGATTTGAAGTCACCGGGGCTGGAAATTGGAAAGCCTGCCTCCAGCACATCAATTCCAAGTGCCTCCAGTGCTAGGGCCACCTCAATTTTTTCTATTGTATTCAGCTGACAGCCTGGCACCTGTTCTCCGTCGCGGAGCGTTGTATCGAAAATAATTACTTTATCTGCCATTTTTATTTGGTTTATTTTTTGTTTCCGGGCCTGAGTTTTCTTACAGCTGCTCCTGTTTTCCAGAGCTCTGAACTACCCAGCTCCCTGAGTTCGGCATCCAGTTTTTCCTTATAGTCAGGTGACCCTGTCGATTTCAGGACGCGCACACATTCTTCTCCTGATCTGACTTTCTGATAAAGATCTTTGAACACAGGAAGGGTAGCATCCATGAATTTAGGTCTCCAGTCGAGTGCTCCTCGTTGTGCTGTTGCGCTGCAATTGGCATACATCCAGTCCATGCCGTTTTCATCGACCAGCCTTATCAGGCTCTGGGTCAGCTCTTCAACAGTCTCGTTGAAAGCCTCAGATGGAGAATGCCCATTTTCACGCAGCACCCTGTACTGTGCATCCATAATTCCGGCCAGGGCTCCCATCAGGACACCGCGTTCGCCAGTGAGGTCACTGAAAACCTCTCTCTCAAAAGTCGTAGGGAATAGATATCCCGATCCAATACCTATGCCAAGTGCCAGAACGCGATCGTCAGCTTTCCCGGTGTAATCCTGGAAAACGGAATAGCTTGAATTAATACCTGTACCGGCAAGGAAGTTCAAACGCACGCTTCTGCCTGATCCTTTAGGAGCAACAAGTAAAACGTCTACGTCTTCCGGGGGTATAACTCCGGTATGATCCTTGTACGTGATAGAAAAGCCATGTGAAAAATATAGTGCATCTCCTTTATTGAGACATGGCTTGACAACCGGCCAAAGGATCATTTGAGCGGCATCAGAAACAAGATACTGGATTATTGTTCCGCGCTTTGCAGCTTCTTCAACAGTGAATAGTGTCTTCCCGGGAACAAAACCGTCGGCGACAGCTCTGTCCCAGTCTCTTTTGAATTCGAGAGCCTGTCCGATTATAACATTAAGCCCGTTATCTTTCATGTTGAGTGCCTGGGCCGGGCCCTGGACACCATAGCCAATTACAGCTATAACTTCATCCTTAAGAATTTGCTGTGCTTTTTCAAGAGGGAATTCTTCCCTGGTAACCACGTCTTCTAGAACACCACCGAAATCAATTTTTGCCATGTTTGTAAAGATTTGTATGTTATTAATTATATACTTCTGCTTCTTTATACCTTAAGGCTTCGTCCATTTCCTTCAGGTAGGAGTGAAGTTCCCTTACCTGCCTGGTAATTGCTACTCTGCCTGATCTTGCATATTGTAATACCCCGTAAGGTTCAAGCTCATTTAGCAGCTTCACTATTTCATCCCTGTGACCTGTCTTTTCGATCACCATGTATTCGGTTGTAATATCAATAAACCTTGCATTGTGTGATCGCACAAGATGATCAATTATGTTGCCTGTAAGCAGTGCTTTTGTTGATACTTTGAACAAAGCAATTTCCTGATAAATGATCTCATCCGAGGCATGTACAAAGACCTTAAGAACATCAATAAGCTTTTCAAGCTGCTTGGTCACTTTTAATACCATTTCTTCCGAAGTGATCACCACAATTGTGATCAGCTGTACTCCTTTTACTGCCGACTCGGAAGATGTTATACTTTCTATGTTTATCTGCCTTCTTGTCAGAATGATGGTTATCTGACTAAGGATACCGATGTGATCTTCGGTGAACAATGATATTGTAAATTCTCTTTTCATAATATGTAAAAAAGTATTTCTTTAATATGTAAGTCTTACTTCAGAAACTGATGCACCTGGTTCAACCATTGGGAAAACATTGTCTTCCTTCAGCACTGATACATCGAGCAGATAGGGCCCTTCCGACCCGAGCATTTCTCTTAATGCACCCTCAAGGTCTTTTCTTTCTGTTATTTTCCTTGCCGGAATGCTGTACCCTGCAGCTATTGTGACAAAGTCGGGGTTCACCATTTCGGTTTCAGCATATCTCTTCTCATAGAACATGCCCTGCCATTGGCGTACCATGCCCAGATAATGATTGTTAAGCAGTACCAGTTTAACATTGATTTTATATTGGAGTATTGTTCCGAGTTCCTGTATTGTCATCTGCAGGCCTCCGTCACCCATAAAGGCAACGACCTGCTCATCTGGTTTGCCTATCTTTGCTCCAATTGAAGCAGGTAGTCCGAATCCCATTGTCCCCATACCTCCGGATGTTACAAGTGAATTAGGTTTGGCATATTTAAAATACCTTGCGGCCACCATCTGGTTCTGTCCGACATCGGTAACTACTATTGCATTGCCATCCGTCAGCTCAGAGATCCTGCTGACAACTTCACCCATCCTTATTTCACCAGAATCAGGCTTTATTTCAGATTTTATAACCGTATCAAACTCAGTCTTGTCATTTATCCTGAATTCCCTGATCCACTTTTCGAATGAATTTTCCTTTACCAGCGGTGTCATATACCTGAGAACTTCTCCAGCATCATTGTTAATTTCGATATCGACTTTTACATTCTTATTTATTTCTGCTTTGTCAATATCTATATGTATTATGCTCGCATCAGGAGCATATTTTTTAAGGTTGCCTGTTACCCGGTCGTCAAAACGCATCCCGATAGCGATGATCAGATCAGCCTGGTTTGTGAGCACATTAGGGGCATAATTGCCGTGCATGCCAAGAAATCCGGCATATAGCCTGTGTTTTGTTGGAAAGCAGCTCATGCCAAGAAGAGTGACGGCAACGGGTATTCCTGTTTTTTCCGCAAATTCCTTTAATTCATTTTCTGCTTTAGAAATAAGCACACCATGACCTGCAAGTATCAGCGGCCTTTCAGCGTGATTGATCATTATCGCAGCTGACTCTATTTCTTTATTATGTAATTGAATGTGTGGATTATAGCTGCGGATAAAGGTGCACTTATTATATTTGAAATCGAATTTTTCAATCTGCGCATCCTTGGTAATGTCTACAAGTACAGGCCCCGGTCTGCCCGAAGTGGCAATATAAAAGGCTTTAGAGAGTGCTTCAGGGATTTCGCAGGTTTTTTTCACCTGGCAGTTCCATTTTGTCACCGGCATGGAAACGCCAAGTATATCTGTTTCCTGGAAAGCGTCAGTGCCGATAAGACTGGATACTACCTGTGCTGTTATGAAGACAACGGGTACCGAGTCGAGATACGCATTGGCTATCCCGGTTATCAGGTTGGTGGCACCCGGACCTGAGGTTGCAAAGCAGACACCTGGTTTACCCGTTACCATTGCATATGCCTGTGCCGCATGGGCAGCTCCCTGTTCATGACGCGTAAGGATATGTGTGATTTTCTTTTTAAAATCCATAAGTTTATCGTATACCGGCATTATAGCTCCGCCGGGATAGCCGAATATTGTTTCAACTCCTTCGGCTATAAGTCCTTTTAACAGTGCTTCTGCTCCGCTGATATGTTCGGAACCGTTTTTCTGCCCTGATTTAGCTTGTTTGTTGTCCATAAATTGCAATAATTTCAAAAATTATTCTTAGTCCTTTTAAAATGTAATTTCAATTCTGATTAAATGACTCTTACTGCCCCAAGATCTGCTGAACTAACATTTGCGGCATAAGCCCTGAGTGAAGCCGGAACATTCCTTTGCCGTTTTTCAGGTTTCCATGCCTTATCACCCTTAGATTCCTCTTGTTCCCGCCTTTCTTTAAGTTCATGATCCGGAAGTTTCACGCTGATACGTCTTGCTTTAATATCAATTTCTATAGGGTCACCGTTTTTAAGAAGAGCCAGTTCACCCCCGGCCACTGCTTCGGGTGATACATGTCCAATTGAGAGACCTGATGTTCCTCCCGAGAATCTTCCGTCGGTTATCAGGGCACATTTCTTGTCGAGCCCTTTTGATTTTAGGTAGGAGGTGGGATAAAGCATTTCCTGCATACCCGGTCCTCCGGCAGGCCCTTCAAACCTGATAACAACGACATCTCCTTCCAGGACTTTACCTCCAAGTATCCCATCTACGGCTTCTTCCTGTGAATCAAATATCCTTGCAGGACCGGTAAAACTAAAGAGTGATGTATCCACTCCTGCAGTTTTTACGATACACCCGTTCCGTGCTATATTACCAAAAAGCACAGCCAGACCTCCGTCTTTATTATATGCATGATCAATGTCTCTTATACAACCATTCTCCCTGTCAGTGTCGTGATCCTTGTAATAATTGTCATTTGAAGCCATTTCGGCAGTTCTTATTAATGATGGAGCACATCTGTACATTTCCAGGGCTTCATTTTTTACATTTTTACTGAGAATATCCCAGTCAGCAATTGCTTCATGAAGAGATGTATAGTCAATCCTTGGTACTTTGCTGTTTATCATGTTGCTCCGCTCCAGTTCACCCATAATTGACAGTATTCCTCCGGCCCTGTTCACATCCTGCACATGGTACTGTGAACTTGGAGCCACCTTGCAGATATTAGGAATGACACGTGAAAGGGCATCTATATCTTTCATTGTGAAGTCTACTTCAGCTTCCCTTGCAATAGCAAGAAGGTGAAGTACGGTGTTTGTTGATCCTCCCATTGCTATATCAAGCGACATGGCATTTTTAAAAGCTTCATAATTTGCTATAGATCTCGGCAGGACCGATGAATCACCATGGTTATAATACCTGTCGGCAAGATCAATAATAAGTGATGCGGCTTTATTGAAAAGGTTAAGCCTCTGTTTATGAGTGGCTATTACGGTCCCATTACCCGGGAGGGCAATACCCAGGGCCTCTGCAAGGCAATTCATTGAGTTCGCGGTGAACATTCCGGAACAGGAACCGCAGGTTGGGCATGCTGATTTTTCGATTTCCAGAAGCTCGCTATCGCTTACAGATTCATCGGCAGCCATTACCATTGCGTCAACCAGGTCGAGGGCCCTGTTCTTGTACAGTCCTGCTTCCATGGGGCCTCCTGAAACAAAAACCGCAGGGATGTTGAGCCTCATTGCAGCCATAAGCATTCCCGGGGTAATCTTATCGCAATTGCTGATACATATCATTGCATCGACCATGTGAGCATTGGCAACATATTCCACGCTGTCGGCAATAAGCTCTCTTGATGGCAGTGAATATAGCATGCCGTTATGACCCATGGCTATTCCATCATCTATTGCAATTGTATTGAACTCGGCGGCAAAACATCCTCTTTTCTCAATCTCTCTCTTAAGATGTTGGCCTATTTCATGCAGATGTACATGCCCGGGCACAAATTGCGAAAATGAGTTAACAATGGCGATAAGGGGTTTGCCGAAATGTTCCTGTTTCATCCCGTTGGCACGCCACAGACTCCTGGCACCTGCCATATTCCTTCCCTGTGTTGTTTTTGAACTTCTGAGCTGGTTCATAATACCTTTTTTAAAAAAAAAACTTCCCGGGTTGATCCCGGAAAGTTTCTGTACTTTATTTTTTCGCACTAAATATTATTTCCGGGTCATTTTCAAATGGCAAGAATGAGGAGGATAATAATATATAACACGGTCAGCTTCATTTTTCTTCAATTTGAACGCCAAAACTAGTTAATATTTTAATATATCAAACATAAAAATTGTTTTTTTTATGGTTTTTATCTCTTTTAGCTATAATTATAGCGTTGGCATTAGCTCTTATATATCAAAAATTCAGAATTTTAGCTTGCAAATTAATAAAATTCAGTTTATAGGCACATTTTAGTGTATATGACAATATTCAAATTGTCAACTATTTTTTGCATCCCTGAATTAGTAGCATTGGTTTTTCAACGCAGAGAAGGATATTGAACGGGCGAAAGTGCTAATTAAAATATGTAAATTTATGCTTTGCATGGTTAAATATTATTATATAGTATAAACCAAGGTCATTATCCCGTGAAAATTATATCTATTCTTCTGTTGACCTTTATGATATTTTTTCTGCCTCTTTCCGCCCAGAAACCGGAGGAGGTATATAGGAAGCCGCTAAAAGATGTTCTCTCTGAAATGGAGAGAAGATATAATATTAAACTTAACTGCAGTGAGAACCTGGTGAGAAATGTTAACGTGCTTTATTCTTCATGGCGATACAGAGTCGATGCAGAATCTGCCCTTAATAATATACTATTACCACTTGACCTTGTTTGGCAAAAGAGGGGTGATAATATTTATAAGATCAGCAGGTTCAGCTATTATCAGCGTATTGTAGAAGAAGGCGCAAAGTATCTTACAATGTTGCTTTCCCTTTATCCTGAACTAAAAATGTGGGTAGCAAGAAAGAACGAATTGAGAAAGTGTTTCTTTGAACAACTGAAACTGGCACCCTTTCCGGGAAAGACGCCTCTTAATCCTTTTGCGACACCATTGAGAAATATGATAAGCTGCTTGTTTTCGGAAAAAATGGTAAAATGCCAGCTGACGCTATAAATGATCCGGACCAGGTATGGGAAATGATAAAGAGCCTGCAGCACTGACAGGTATTGAATATTCCCTTGCCCGGGCAGATCAATATTTCAAATCTTCATATGCTTGATTAGTGGGTTGCACCAGTTTTCCTATACTTTAACATTTTTTAACTCACATCTGTCAGTCTTATTTCCTCACCCGGTACCGGGTGGTGGACCTGGCCAATGAGATAAATATCATTTTGAATAACAGCCGCAATTAATTGTATTTCTGTCTACTACACTAAATTAACGAAGGTGCGAATGGCATAATATAGAATAATATATTAATGCCATTCGCACATTTGTGTGCCTTGATTTATGTGATGTTGGACCTTATGAGCTTTTCTGCATTAATTAATTATATTTGCACGTAACCCTAACCTTACCATAATTTATGAAGCAGATACTTGTGACTGGTGGAGCCGGATTTATTGGCTCTCATCTTTGTGACCGGCTTATTAATACCGGAAACAAAGTTATCTGCCTTGACAATTTCTTCACAGGTTCGAAAGGGAATATCGAGCACCTTGGGGGCAACAGGAATTTTACAATTATAGAGCAGGATGTAACAAGGCCTGTGGAAGTGGAATGCGATGAAATATACAACCTTGCGTGTCCGGCTTCACCTATTCACTACCAGAACGACGGCATCAAGACTATTAACACTTCAGTAATGGGAGCGATAAATACTCTTGAACTGGCAAAGAAAACAGGTGCGAAGATATTACAGGCTTCAACAAGCGAAGTATACGGAGATCCGTCAATTCATCCTCAGCATGAGGGTTACTGGGGTAATGTAAATCCTGTTGGTCTACGATCTTGTTATGATGAGGGCAAAAGGTGCGCGGAGACACTTTTTATGAACTATTATAAGCAGGAGAAGATTAAGATCAAGATCGTCAGAATTTTCAATACCTATGGGCCCAGAATGAGTGCAGATGATGGCAGGGTGGTCTCCAATTTCATAACACAGGCTTTAAGAGGACAGAGTATAACTATTTTTGGAGACGGTTCGCATACAAGAAGCTTTCAGTACGTTGATGACCTTATAGAGGCTTTGATATTAATGATGGATTCAGATGATGGTTTCACCGGTCCTGTTAATATTGGCAATCCGACAGAGTACAGGGTAGCAGATCTGGCCAGGATAATAATTGAACTTACCGGATCCGGATCTGAAATAATACATCTCCCGTTACCCGAGGATGACCCTAAACAGAGGCAACCGGATATTTCACTTGCCAGGAGGATACTGGGATGGGAACCGTTGATAAACCTTGAGGAAGGGCTTGAAAGAACCATAGGCTTTTTCAAAAAGGGATCAATAATTTAGCGGCAAATAGTATTAATTAACTCAAGTTGCTAGTTATAGATTTTGATAAAAATTATAAAACATTGT
>CAZQRQ010000064.1:0-15971 GCA_964595725.1 uncultured Rikenellaceae bacterium
CTTCATTGTAATAGTGTTTAATTTTTTTACCGTAATCACCATATTCGTAATTAAATAGAGCTAACAACTGCATATGATCAACGTATAATAATACGTTTTTTAATACGAAGTCTCTGTAATCTCAGGTCCACCGGAAAATATAATGTTTTCCTGTAATCGCAACAGTTTAATCCCTTCGGGGTATTCAGGTTGCAGGTTGCAGTGCCCTCTGCCCTCTGCCCTTCGCTCTGAGCTCTGAGCCCTGAGCCCTGCGCCCCTTGCCCCCTGCTCTCTGCTTCCAGAAAGCTGAATGACTGTTCTAGTTCCTAAAGGTTACCAGCATTAAAACCGGGTTATCCATTTCTGCAAGATTGCCGGCAAATTCTTCAAGTTGCTTCTTCTTCTTCGGGTATTTCGGAACCCTGTTTTTAAAGTCGTTACCATCAACGAGGTCTTTTAGCTGTTTTGTATCAAGCATCATAGCCATAGTATTGTCGCTGATCATCCTGACAGGGAAAAACCTCGGCCCGGCATCGATATCATTATAAATCCCGTTCCTGTCGAGACGATTTTCAGAATCGGAAGGCTGGCAGAAGACAAGTTCTTTTGACCTTTTATCATATATTCCGAGAACATTACTCTTATATTTACCAGCCAGACCGGTTGTCATAAAAAGATAGCCGGTGGTCTGAAAGACACCGGTAACAGATATGAACTCATTAATTCTTTTAGTCCATTCATAAAAATCCTCACGCACATCAGGCGGCATCTTCATGTCACTCACGCTGATAATATACTGAGGATCAAGCTCATATTCACTATCCAGGAAAAACAACGTGTCATTAAACTGCTGCTTCAGAAAAACAGACCTGTTGTATTTAAAAAGCTTCGGGGATCCGTTATATATCCTGGAACCTTTATTTTCTAATACCTCATAGTTCTTAAATTCCTGTTTGACGACTCCATTCTTACTGACTAACAAAGCTTTGAATTCATCACGTCCTGATGAGTTATCGAAGACACAAAGTAATAGCGAGTCATCTACCAAATACCAGACCGACAGGTAGTATTCCGGATCAATAAATCCTGAATACTTTTCTGAAAATGATCCATCTGTATTAAACTCTAAAAGATCACGCAGACTGGTAAATAAAATCTTCCTGTCATTGCTGATGGTGAGATTTGAAATAAACTGGCATTCTTCAGGCCCGCGTCCCTGGGTTCCGAATTTTCTGATAAAACGACCCGACAGGTCAAAGAGCATACAGACAGCGCCGTCTGTAGTTACAATGTAGTCACCTGAGATATCAAAATCAGAGGTTACCTTAAGCAAGGCATCCGCTCTGGTCTCAAGCGGGATATAAACAACATTGTCTGTAAACCTGCTGAGATTCACCTGCATTACGTTATTCACATTTGCAGCGACATCAATTATATCAATTTGCCGGTTCGCTTTACGGTCGTTCCTACATGAACCTGTTGTCAATAACAGCAGACTTGCGGCAAGAAGAAAGGAAGATTTCATTTTTTCCAGGATTACTGAGCTGAATAATTATTGATATTTGCCGGTTTAATCATTCCAGCCATAAAAGCGATACATTCAACCGCCATTACTTTAAAAGCTTACTCAACTTCATCAATTCACCGGTCCTGCACTTTAGCTGCGTGGAACAGGCTCTCTGCCCTCTGCTCTTCGCCCTCCGCCTTCTGCTCTTCGCCCTTCGCCCCCTGCTCTTCGCCCTTCGCCCCCTGCTCTTCGCCCTTCACTCTCCGCCCCCTGCCCCCTGCCCCCTGCCAACACTTCCGTCCCGTCAGTCACATCATGCCAGCAGGCTGACCATCCAGTATGAAATATGCTTAATGCAATATCCTTCAATGAATTATCCCGCCAAACGTATTGCCTATCAAATTTAAAACGAATATTTTAGTTTTACAATATTAATTTTTGTTTACTTTTTTCTTATACGTTTTTTAAAATTATTGGGAATTTGCGTTGTGAGCCCTAAAAAGGTGTTTAGCTAAAACATAAAAGACCAGGTGTACTGCCTGTGGGATTGCACGGGACTTACTGGCTCTGCTCGTTTGATCTGCGCAAAAATCGTGCTGAGATTGATTATTTGCAGATGTTGCGCCGGAAGACAACCGGTACTCCTTTACTGATTTGTGCTCCGGAGCCCGAATATTTATCGCATCCTGTATCTGCAAATGTGAAACCCCTGCGGGGTGTATTGATTGTAAAAATAGCTTCAGTTTTTTCGTATCTTAGGATTATGCAGTCAGGCAGGTCGTATTTCGTGCAGATCTTCTTAACTGTTCTGCGCCCTGAATACAGTAACCGGCTTACTTCAGTTTTATACTTCTTTCAACATTCTCCACAGTAAGCTTCATTGCATCCTGGTAATTGTTGATATCAATATAGACCATGTTCGCCTGGTCACCATATATGCTGACCAGTATCTGATTCCTGACCCTAATTTTCCTGGGTTTCCTGTATGATTGATACTTAAGGGTGAGGAGTATTTCATAGCTGTTAATTGAAACATCTGTCAGCCTGCCGTCAAGTAACCTGCTGTTAATATATATCCGGACCCTCTCGGTAAAAAACCTGTAAAGCATTTCATCGGGATAATCCAGGGAATCATTCTCATTTACTGATTTAAACCCGGGATAAAGCTCTCTGAAATCACGCTGAAAATCGTCAAAGTACATCCTGAAAGATACATTCAGGGTTTCACTGCCCGAAGCCTGTTTTATTGTTGTCAGGCTAACATGGACCGGATGAAAAAGAAGAAATATATTTAATATCAGGATTTTAAACATTTGCAGCTGTTATGCATCAGGATTAAAGATTATTGTCCGTTATTCGTTCAGGAGGAAGGTTTCTTCCGGATGCACAGGAGTGAATATTGCACTCGATTCAAAATTCCCGATCTTTAGAATAATCAGGTTTTTTGCCCTGGTGGTCAATCCGGTGAGCATTGCATTTCGCACCGTAATACTTCTCAGTTTCCTGTCAACCCGGTATATGAGGTTAAACATAATATCCCCTCCTTTTTCTTCCATATTAAGCAATTTACCAGTAACCTCTTTCCTGTTTGCCGAGATATTTATCTTTATGTTTAAATAGTTATTTGCCAGGTCGGACGGGAATGGATTGAAACTCCGCAATTCCGTAATACCAAGGTCATCGAAGACAGTCTGCTGGTAGTCGCGGAGGAACAGTTCATAACTGAGTCGTACCGATACTTTGAGTGAATCTGTACCCCGGATATGTTCAATGCCTGTAAATGTTTCAGGCACATCCTGAAACAGCATTATAACCGGTATGAGAAGTATCTTTAACATAATGGTTAAAATTCAAATATAAAGGTTTTAATTGATCTCTGAAGAACTGATAGTCGGAGATATACCATGATTCTCAGGATTATCTGTTCCTTAACAGCGTAAAGCTTCTTCCGTCGAGGATTATCAGGAGGGTTTTTCCCGCAGACCGGACGAGCCGAGCGAGCCAGTCCCGGCATTATAAAAGAAGAAAGTGTCGGGATCACGCAGATTGTCGCTGAAAATAATCCTGGTCATTCGACCATTAAAATCAAAGCCCCCCTGGTGAGCCTTCCGCTTTTCAGAACCGGGTCACGGTGTTGGTCCCGCTTCGGGATTCCCTGTCTGAGTCCTGAGCTCCCGACGATCCTCCTCCGTCGGATGTCGGGATTGCTTTACTTTGTCCGGCAAACCTGAGCCCTCCGCTCTCCGCTCTCTGCCCCTTGCTCCTTACTCTTTGCTCTTTGCTATCTGCAAACTTACAAAACCATCTTTCTCACGTGCACTCCGTCAACCTTTACCAGGTCATTCTCCAAAAGGTCCATCTGGTGTTCATCGCCCTTAAGCTCGAGGATGATAAGGCCGGCAGGCTGGCCGAAGAAGGTCTCGTTAACACCCAGCCGTGTGCGGATAACACAACCATACGAGGTGAGTATGTTCTGAACAGAATTTATTGCCACGGGAGTCCTTTCCGTAAGAATTCCAAGGATACGATTAATGCCCCCGGCAATGTTCACGTTTCCGCCGTCGGATTTGTCAAACTCCATGATGCTGACCTCGATACCTTCAAGGTTGAAGAGGTCGGAAAGAATATTTTCTATCGGTTTCCCATCACCGCTCAGGTGCAATATAATGCATGCCGTACGGCTGCACACTTCATCGGTGAGTTCATGAAAGCCCAGCCTGGTGGTTATCACTGAGGCATGCCTGCTCAGTATTTCCTGGGTAAGACCGGCTTCCTTAATACGGTCGGTGATTTTTATGATTATTAACCTGATCATATAGAAGTGTATGTTTTAATCAATTTACCCACCCCTGGCCCCTCCCAGGAGGGGATTCTTTTACCCCCGGCCCTCTGCTCCCTGCCCTCTGCTCCCTGCTCCCTGCTCTCTGCCCTCTGCTCTCTGCCCTCTGCTCTCCGCCCTCTGCTCCTTGCTCTCCGCTCTGCACCCTAAAAATAAAGGTCCCTCTCCCCTGCCTTGATTCTTTCTATCTTTTCCCTTGTCTTGCTCATTACAACCGGCTCAAGAATCTTAATGTTTTTTTCAATCACTGTCCAGCCTTTTTCTGCAATAGCCGGAGTGGCATAGTCGCAGATATACTCCGACAGTGTAAGGATTGCATTTGGAGTGCAGAACCTCTTAATAAAGCCAGGTACGGAAAACTCCATAAAATGTTCTCCCGTCCTTCCCAGCCTGTAGCATGCCGTGCAGAATGAAGGGATATAATCACTTTCCAGCAGCTCATCAATAACCTCCGACAGCGACCTTGCATCGCTGATCTTAAACTGCTCCCTGTTAAGGTTCTGTTCCTCGTTTTGCGAATCAGCGTACGATCCCAGTTCGATCTTGGTGCCACCGTCTATCTGCGAAACTCCGTACTGCATCACTTCCCTCCGTACCTGTGGTGTCTCTCTTGCTGTAAGTATCAGTCCTGTATAGGGTACGGCAAGCCTCAGTATAGCCACGAACTTCTTAAAGTCATCGTCGTTGACCATGTAGTTATCCTTCAGGTTCAGCTCCAGGGCATCCTTGATTCTCGGGAATGATATTGTATGCGGACCCACATTGTAACATGCCTCGAGGTGATTGGTATGCCTTAACAGTCCGAGTACCTCATATCGCCAGTCGTAAAGTCCGAAAAGAGCCCCTATGCCCACATCGTCAATACCTGCCTCCTGTGCCCTGTCGAGTGAGGTGAGGCGCCATACAAAGTCACTCTTTTTACCTCCCAGGTGATACCATGAATAAGCCTCGGGATGATATGTCTCCTGGAAGATCTGGTAGGTTCCGATACCGGCAACTCCAACTTTCCTGAAGCCTTCCACATCAAAAGGTGCAGCATTGATATTTACCCTTCTTATCTCTCCGTTTCCTTTCTTAATACTATAAACCAGCCTGACGGTATGAGCTATGTAGTCGGCAGAATATTCCGGGTGCTCACCATAAACAAGTATCAGTCTTTTCTGGCCATTATCCTCGAGGGCTTCAACCTCCCTTATTATCTCTTCATCGGTAAGAGTGCGGCGAACCGCTTCAGTATTCGTAATCCTGAAACCGCAGTACTGGCAGTTATTGCTGCATTTATTACCAATATATAGTGGTGCAAACAGGACGATCCTGTTCCCATATACCTTGTTTTTAAGCTCCCTGGCTCCTTCCTTAATCTCTTCGATAAGATCTGTTCCCGACGAATTTACCAGCACTGCTGTCTCTTCCATAGTAAGCCGGTTCTTTCCCAGCGATTTTGCTATGATCTCTCTCACCCTTATTCTGTCGGCCTTTGCGTTCCTGATAAGGTTCCATATTTCCTGCTGATCAATAAACGGTTTCATCCGCTGATCAGGGATGCTCAGTTTTTCCGGATTAAATTTCATTGAATGTTTGCGATAATCAATCTGTAAAGATAGGCAATATACATCATCATTCACATGACCGTTATCATGAAATCATTCCTGTGATTTTCTTCTGAACTGAAGAGAGTACAGATACAACCGATCCAGGATCATCGATATTAAAAGTATCTGAAAATTTCTTATTGAAGAAGAGTATGATTTTCCCTTCATGAGGGATATTATATTGCTCAAAGCATCCCATATATACTTGCCGGTCTTCACTCCCATGCGAAGCAACCAGGGCCACTCCATTTATTTTGCCAATGATGTAGTTAATTAAGACTGCATAAATACCATCGGGAGGCAGCAGTTTTTCCTTCTCAGGAATAACAACCTTTCTGAATACAAAACCCGTGTTCCCAAAAGACAGAACAAAATTTTCCAGCTCTCCCATAACCATGAAACAATGATCGAGATAGGCATTGGCACGCTTGATGTATCCACCCCTTACAGCATCCCTTATCCTTGATGAGCTTACCGATTCATGCTGCACTTCCTGTTCAGGTATCTCAACAGCTTCAAATTTATACTTCTCCTGCAAGTTCCAGAGCATTCGGTAATCACCTTCCTTATTAAATCCGAAATGGTGATTGAATCCGGCAACAACGGCCTTTGCCCTCAATTTTTCCGAAAGCACATCTCTGACAAAAGCTTCACTTGTAATCTTCGAAAATTCCCTGGTGAACTCAATAATGATAACATTATCAAGCCCCGCTTTTTCAAGGAGATAGATTTTCTCCTCCTGTGTATTAATCATCTTAATATTTTTCCCGGCAGTTTCAGGATACAGGACTTTCAGGGGATGTGGGAAAAAGGTAATCAAAACTGATTCGCCATCGGTTCTGATGGCAATAGAATTCAATCTGTCGAGGATTTTCTTATGAGCTTTGTGAACCCCGTCAAATGATCCTGTCGTTACCACAGGATTCCTTATCCCGACAGCTTCCTCAAAACTCCTGAAAATTTTCATGGCATCAGGCTGCCTAAACCATGTTTTCTTTCACAAAATAGGCTACCTTTTCTATGGAGGTTATCATATCGTATTCCTCCAGGTACACATCGGAAGGAACATTAAGTGATACTGTTGTAAAGTTAAGTATTCCCCTTATGCCGCACCCTACAAGGTCGTCGCAGACACTCCTGGCAAAATCTGCAGGAACCGACAGAATAGCAATATGAATATCAAGGTCCTTGATAACCCGCTCCATTTCGCGTATATCAAAGCATTTAACCCCGGAAATAACCTTATTGACCTTCTGTGGATCATTGTCGAACGAAGCCACCATATTAAGCTTTGAACGTTTTCCCCTGAAATAGGTTGTGACAGCACGTCCAAGGTTGCCAATACCCACAATGGCCACATTCAGACCTTCTTCTGAGTCTATTATTCTTCCTATGGTATCTATTAGTTCTTTAATATCGTAACCTTTACGGAGAACACTTGAGTACCCGATCAGCATAAGATCACGCCGCACCTGTACTGCTGTAATATGGAGCATATCGGCCAGCTCGTGTGAATAGACGTACGACTTGCCTTCTGCAAGAGAACCCAGAAGCGTTCTCCTGTATTCGCTTAGCCTCTCGACTGTTTTACCTGGTAACCTGTTCATCTTGATTCTGATATGAAAGTAATAAATAAATTAAATTAAAATCTGAAAACGGTATGTGCTTTTAATTAATTAATGCCTCCATGTAAAAAATAATATCTGCAAATTTCAAATATTTCTTTAAATCAAAGGTTTAATATGATAAATATGATTTATTGTTACTTAATTAACAGTATCATTCAAACTCCCGATTCCCGGATATATCTAATTACCCTGTCAAACAGTTGTGGCTGGATATAGGGATAGGTTAATGATTCCGGCATCGAGGCATTAAAAATAACCTCATCAATCTCAGTACTGTCATTAACAGGCCCAAGAACATTTACTTCCGCGAAATACAGTCTTCCCCACCCTGTTGAGCCATTCTGTGTCACCGAATAAGTTGCCACGCAATGAAGATCGAAATCAACTGCACCTGTTTCCTCAAATAATTCCCTTTCCGCAGTCTCATCAGATGTTTCTCCCTCTTCAATATGACCTCCCGGAATCTCCCACGTATAATGATCTACATGCCTTACAAAAATCCATTTGTTACGGTACCTCGCAGTTATCACCGAGTATGTAAGCGAAAGTCCCGGGTTATATTCCGGGTCGAAAAAATCCACCTTTACCATAACGTCTTCAACAAAGTCACAAGATAATAAATATAAATTCAGCAACAGTTATCCATTCAGAAAGCTATTTTGACTAATTTTGAAATTTAAAATATAAATCCATGATATTGTTAATAATTCTGATAGCATCAGAATTTCTAACATTCTATCTTTTCAGGCAACACTACAAGGGATACTCAAAAACCAGGTACTATCTTTCAAATGTAATAGGTGCAATTCTCAGCCTGTATATGTGGATTCTGTACATCGAAGTGCATTCGTACACCGGGCCACTGGATAATCCTGCATTTGTTTGGCTCAAGACAAATCTTAACGGTACATTTTGCGCAGTTCTTATACCAAGGATAATACTTATCATCCTTCACTACACCGGTAAACTCATCAACTACTATCGAGGTACTTCAATCCGGTATCTTACAAATGCAGGACTGATAATATGGATTGTGATACTGTTCACAGTACTTACCGGGACAGTCAGAGGCCGGTTCAATACAAGCGTCGAGGAGATAACAATACCGATGGAAGGACTAAAGAAAGATCTCGAGGGATTTACAATTGTGCAAATATCGGATCTGCATCTCAGCGCTTTCCACAGGCATAAGAAATACCTGCAGGAAGTTGTTAATGAAATAAACACCTTACATCCTGACATAATTGTCAATACAGGTGATTTCGTCAATTTTAGTTACCCTGAATATGAGAGAAACGACACTATCCTCAGAAAAGCAGTCGGAAGACTTGGACAATTTGCGATTCTGGGCAATCATGACATGGGAACATATAACAGGGACCTGGATGAAGCAGGCAGAGACTTGAATGTAAAAATGATGGTGAAGCTGATTACTGCTTCAGGGTACAGGGTTCTAGCAGATGAAAACCAGGTAATACAGGTTGGGAATGCAACAATAGGATTGGCTGGCGTGACCACAAAGGGCAGGCATCCGGATATAATTCACGGAAATCTGCAAAAAGCAATTGCAGGGCTTGACAGCGTGGACGTGAAAATTCTGTTAAGCCACGATCCTAACCACTGGGAACTGGCTGTTAAAGGAAAAACAGATATAGACCTTATGCTGGCAGGTCATACTCATGGTATGCAGATGGGGATTATCACGCGCTCATTTAAATGGAGCCCGGCAAAATTTTTCTACCGCAACTGGAATGGTCTCTACAATGATGATGACCAGTATCTTTACGTAAATCGTGGACTGGGAGTATTGGGAATTCCATTCAGAATCGGGATGCCACCAGAAATAACCGTTCTCCGGCTTACCAGAAAATGACGGGGATAAAAAAATGCAGGCCACTGTAATTGAGCCCGCATTTTAATTCCGTCTATTCCTTCAGCAGTACCACTAACCATAAGAACCAAAATAACTATACCTGCGAAATAAACGGTCCCACCATTCAACCATACCTTCCAAAACCAGTTCTAAATTATAAAAGAAAGTGCCTTACATTTATCAGACATGACATTTTACCTTCATATTCCGACTTTATCGTTTTTTTAACATTTATTTGCATTATCTGCCAATTTTAAAAAAAATATAAAAGTATTTGATGTTTGATTATAAAGTAGTCTTTTCGGCAAGAAGGTCGATCGGTATAAACGTGTCTCCCGACAGAGGAGTAACAGTTAGGGCTCCATACGGTACGAATATTCGGACAATAGAAAGGATTATCGAATCAAAATCGGGCTGGATCAGAAAGCATCTTGAAAAGAATAATTATCTCACAAGGCTCAATAGGAATAGTACTCTCAGTGACGGAAGCAAAATATTATTCCGTGGAAAAGAATATACTCTGAGGCTTAAACAGGCATCAGTGAATAAAATCGAAGTTACTGAAGACACGATCATACTGTCAACATTATATCCGGATGACCCTGGCATAACACGGATTGTTCTCAGTAAGTGGTATAGATCGAAAGCCTCAGAACATTTCGGTATAAAAATAAAGGAGCTGCTTAAGAAATATGAAGCTTACAGGTTTTCCCCTGCTGCATTCGTAATAAAAACCATGAAACGCAGATGGGGAAGCTGTTCCGCTCAGGGCAAGATCACCCTCAATTCTGAACTCATAAAGCTTGATGATATCTTTACCGAATATGTAATAATGCACGAGCTATGCCATTTGCATCACCCTAACCACGGGAAAGAATTCTACAGGCTGCTGGGTGAAGTATTTCCTGACTGGAAAACCGTGAGGAAAGAACTGGGTAATTACCTGAATTAAATCCTGAACTATTATAATTATTTTATAGCAGATTTAGGAGGGAAGCAACTTAGTCCCGGCATCCGGTGAACGACAGATTGTCGGGATTGCGCAGAAAATACCCCGGGCCATTTGAACATGCTATGCATATAATGCCCCCCTGTAGGAGCTTGCACTGACAAACGTAGTTTACACAGTGGGGTTAGGGGGTAAATTCACGCAATATTTGTATAGACAGCCTGGACATCATCATCTTCTTCTATCCGATCGAGCAACTTCTCGATATCTGCCAGCTGCTCTTCTGTGAATTCCACCGGGTTGTTGGCAATCCTCCTGAGAGATGCCTTTTGTACTTCTATTCCCATATTATCGAGAGCATCTGATAATGATCCGAAGTCGGTATAATCACCGTAAACATAGACTGTGTCTTCCTATCTTTCTATTTCTTCCAGCCCCGATTCGATGAGCTCAATTTCAATATCCTCCAGCTTTCTGTCGTCAGGGAGTTCAAACTCTAATACTGCCCTTCTTGAGAACATGAATTCAAGTGAGCCTGTAGGAACAAGGGCCCCCCCGGTCCTGTTGAAATAAGATTTTATATTTGCTACAGTCCGTGTGTGGTTATCAGTTGCGCATTCAACAAAGACGAGAACACCGTGAGGTCCTTTCCCTTCATAATTGATTTCTATAAAGCCTTCAGAATCTTTGCCGGCTGCACGCTTTATAGCGGCTTCAATATTGTCCCTGGGCATATTCTGAGCTTTGGCATTCAAAATTGCTGTGCGAAGCCTGGCATTAAGGTCCGGGTCGGGACCTCCTTCCTTTGCTGCAAGTGTGATTGTTTTGGCCAGCCTGGGGAATAGTCTGGACATCTTATCCCACCTCTTTTCCTTAGAAGCCCTGCGGTATTCAAAAGCTCTGCCCATTCATTGAAATATTAAAATACAGACCGCAAAAATAATCTAAATTTCAAATCCCGAACCTGGTGCTGGTATTTCTATGTTTTTAAAGCCTGATTTTTGAAGGAACCCGGCATACGACTTCTGTGTTTCATATTCTCCGTGAACAAGGAATAGCTTGGAAAGTGCATCTTTATCCTGACAATCAATAAACTGCAACATTTCGCGATAATCTCCATGGCCACTAAAAGAGTCAATCTTTCGGATATCTGCTTTCACTTCGTGTACTGTACCATGGATTGAAATTTCTTTTGCACCGTTCAGCAGTCTTGCTCCGAGTGTTGCCGGGGCGCAATAGCCGACAGCCAGAACAGTATTTTTTGGATTGGAGATACTGTTGGCAAGGTGATGTTTCACCCTTCCGGCTTCCATCATCCCGGATGCTGAAATGATAACACATGGTTGCTTATGGTCATTCAGTTTTTTTGAATCCTGCTGGCGGGTTATGTAAAAAAGCGTGTTAAAGCCGAAAGGATCGGGATCAGTCTCCATAACAGTTAAAATCTCCTTGTTGAAGCATTCCGGGTGCATCCTGAAAACAGTCGTCGCGTTAACTGCCAGAGGACTATCGACGAAAATATCCACTTTCGGCAGCTTGCCGGCATTAAAGAAATTATTAAGTGCATACACCACCTCCTGTGTTCTTCCAACGCTGAATGCAGGAATAATCAGTTTACCTCCCTTGTTTACACAGGTATCTATCAGCACGTCAAGTAACTCGGTTTCCGCTTCGGCATGTTGCTTGTGCAGCCTGTCTCCATACGTAGATTCAGTAATAAGAATGTCTGCCTGCGGAAATGGCTTGGGTGACTCCAGAATCTGGTCAAAAGGACGGCCAATATCACCGGTATATGCAATTCTTTTTATCTGCCCGTTCTCAATGATCTGTATGTTTGCAACGCCGCTACCCAGCATGTGCCCGGTGTGTGTAAACCTCACTGTGGTCTGCTCATCAATACGAAACTTCATATTGTAAGGAACCCCTATAAAAGAACTCATGCATGCCACCGCATCTCTTTGAGTATACAAAGGATCAACTTTTGGCAATCCTTTTTTTACTCTCCTCTTATTGAAAGTGTATGTATCATGTTCCTGTATGAAACCTGAATCCGGAAGCATTATAGCACACAGGTCGCGTGTTGCACTCGTACAAACAACCGATCCTTTGAAACCGAGCCTGTAAATGTACGGGATCAACCCCGAATGATCAATATGGGCATGTGTAAGAATTACATAATCGAGTTCTGCAGGATTAAATCCCAGTTTACGGTTCATACCATCTGTTTCCAGTCCTTTGCCCTGGAACATCCCGCAATCCAGCAATATCTTTTTACCAAGGCCTGTTATTATCAGGTGTTTGCTCCCCGTTACCTCTCTTGCAGCTCCAATAAATTTTATTTGCATTTATTTCAGATTTTAATACCGATAATAGTAACATCGTCAATCTGAGCTGTATTGCCCTTCCATTTTCTGAATTCCTCTGAAATCTTCATCTTCTGTTCATCCATCGGTAAAGTGCATATTTCGGAAATAAGTTTTTTCAGGTTTGCTTTTTTGAATTTTACTCCTCCCGGTCCGCCAAACTGGTCTGCAAAGCCATCAGTAAAAAGATAGATAATATCTCCTTTCTTCACTTTGATCTCATAATTGGTAAAAGAATCTTTTTCCTGCACAAATATACCTATTGGCATCCTGTCGGCTTTATACTCCTTAAGCTGACCCGACTGCCAGATTAGCATCGAATTAAAGGCTCCAGAATACTCCAGTTTCCTTTTGTTCTTATGAAGCATACAGAAAGCAAGATCCATTCCATCAGCTGCCTCTCCCTCTTTCCCCGTCTGGTGCAAAGATGTCTTTATCTTATCCCTCAACAGGTTAAGAACTGTATTCGCATGCAGATCCCTCCTGTTTGTTATAATCTCATTTAGCGTCGAGATCCCAAGAGTACTCATAAATGCTCCCGGCACACCATGACCTGTACAATCAGAAACAGTAAAATAAATATTGCTGCTGTCTTCCCCTATCCAGTAAAAGTCACCGCTGACTATGTCTCTCGGCATAAAAATGATGAAATATTCTGAGAATACCTTCCTGAAATGCTCATTAACAGGCAGCATCGCCATCTGTATCCTGCTTGCGTATTCAATACTGGAAGTTATCTCCTCTTTCTGAGCCGCTATCTCTGCAGTTCTCTCTCGGACTTTTTCCTCAAGAATCTGTTTGTCTCTCTGCAGCTTACGCTCCCTGAACATGACAATAACAATTATTAAGAATAGGATCAGGAGGCTCATAATTATATAAAACAAGGTTGTCCTTACAAAAGGTGTTTTAATAGTGAAATCAAGGGATTTTACATCGGTTATATTACCCCAAAGATCCTTTGCCCGTACCCTCAATTTATATGTACCTGGTTGCATAACCAGGCTGATTGTCGAGCTGGTTGTCCATTTTGACCAGTCGCTCATCACACCGTCAATAATATACTGGTATTGTGTAGAATTCTCTTTCAGGTAAGCAGGAGCAATAACTTCAAAATATACCGTATTATCTCCTCTACCGAATACGATATCTGAGTGCCTGAAAAATGTGCCTTTTTCGTTTGAAATGCTTTTAATGTAAAGATCCAGACCGCTCCTGGTAGGTTTGAACCTGTTCCTGGAAATCCTGAATATCTGGTTATTCCCGTTAATTACCCATATATTCTGGTCGTCAGTAAATACTGAAATGATCTCATTAAATATTTTTAAGAGCGACCTGTCATAGGGGCTGACAGTTGCTGAATCATTCATGCATAGCCATCCATCTCCGGCTTTTACCCACGGAACCGACTGTTGCGAAAGTACATATTCGGGCACCATCCCGGTACCATGCAATATACTTTCATAGGATCTCAGTGAATCTGACCTTTCATCGAAATAACCAATCTCTGTCTCAGAAAAAACGAAAAGTGTATCATTAACAAGATCAATATTATACCTCTCAGGATATACATTATCCTGTTTATATATCCTGTACTCCGGCTTTCCGCTAATGGAAATCCTGATTATTCCGTTATCAGTGCCGGCCCATACAGTATGATCACCCTGATAAACAACCGAATACAATGGTTCAGAAAATTTAATGTCCGGATTGATTATGTTCCATGATCCATTCCTGAATAAGACAAAGAAGTAACCGTCGTTTGCAGCAACGCAGTATCTGCCGTTAATGTCAGGGTTGCTCAGATAATTTATATATCTGTTATTCACAATCATCCTGGCAGAATGATCTGATATTATAAATAGTCCCCTGTTTGTAGCTGCAAGGATACCTTTTTCAGTTGATACCATTTGCTTGCATTTCTCTTCGATACCTTCAACTTTCCTGTACTGGTAAGTAATAGATTCGAGCCGTCTTACAGTCCTCCTGACATATTCAGGGGCTGTGCCCGCAGGAGCAGCATTTACTGCAGTTGCATCCTTTTCTTCCTTCTCCTCATCAACATTTCTCCTGCCAAAGATCCTAGACAGTATGCTCCTCCTTGTTTTCTGCACATCCTGTGCCTGCTGCTGTTCAACTGTCTCATTAGTTGTCTGGTCTGCCCTGGGGGTTACTGTTTCATTTCTTACCAGCACCTCCACAGTTCCATAGTTCTTAATCTCGGAAAGGTAAAAAATACCCTCACTGGTTGAAACATATAGTTCACCCTCATGCCAGAGCGTACTTATCAGGTTGCCCTTCAGACCACTATAAATTGTAAAATTGCTTAGCGGCAAAGCCAGTTCCACCCTTGTCAAACCATATTGATGAGAGAGCCAGAGACCGTTATTGTTATCTATGCCCATGGCAAAAATCTCATCATCGGGCAGGCCGTTTATATAATTTATTTTATGTAGCAGTCTGCCGGTATTCTTCTCAACAACTATAGCTCCTCCGTCAAGAGTGGAAAAAGCATAAAGTGAATCGGATATCATAAGCCCTTCAGAAAGAACATTTTGCTGCAGATACCCTTCATCTTCAACGGGGAAATCATAGAATTTAATGCCATCAAACAATTCCAGGACTCCATCGCTCATACCAAGAAGGACCCTGTTGTCATCATAGGGCAGGCTGAATAATACTTCCCTGTCAATTAGAAGATAACCGGTTACTATCGGGAAAAGAGTGTCGCTATCCATCCTGTATAAACCTTTTAAATACACATTGACAAATGTATTCCTGGGGGTTACAAACATCCCGGTGAAAGGATTATTATCTTTTTGCCGCAGCCGCAGCTGCAATTCCCCGGTCTTTATGTCATGCCGGCTGATACTCCTGTCTCCATAAAAGTAAATAGTTGAATCTGAAAATATTATCCTGGTTATCATGCCAACGTCGGAGGTATCTCCCGACATAGAGGTAAAATTGTAAAATCCTTTTTCATCCCTGAAAAGGTAACCGTAATTATCCTGACCTCCCATATAGATCCTGTCATCGTTCTGGTTATATTTTAATGAATAAGGGATTAAAGGTACCCTTATAAATTCCCACTGGTGACCGTCAAAAGTGAGTATCCCTCTCCTGTTGGCAAACAGCATGATGTTATTGTCATCCTGGCATATTGCCCAGTTCTGGTTTTCTATCTCCCTGCTCTCCCTGTAATGCGAAAGTAATGGTGCACCGTTTTGTGCAGATAAGGCAGTAG
>CAZQRQ010000065.1:0-15864 GCA_964595725.1 uncultured Rikenellaceae bacterium
ACTACAAGTTTTAACAATGGCGGAGAAATACCGCTAATAAATGATAATACAGATTGGACTACCCTTGAAACACCTGGATTTTGTTGGTATGATAATGATGGGGTATCTTATAAATCTGTTTATGGAGCATTATATAATTGGTATGCTGTGAATACAGGCAAGCTCTGTCCCGTGGGTTGGCACATTCCCTCAGACAATGATTGGACAATATTAACAACTTTCCTTGGGGGTGAAAGTATTGCAGGAGGTAAATTAAAGGAAATTGGCACAATTCATTGGGAAAGCCCAAATACGGGTGCAACAAATGAGGCAGGATTCTCGGCTCGTGGGGGAGGAGCACGTAATTCAGAGGGAATATTTAATAATATTAAAAACTATGGTTTCTGGTGGTCTGCTACTGAGTATGATGGTACAACGACTTGGAGCCGGAGAATGTTTTCTGATAGTTATGATGTGCTAAGGAGTACCCATGATATAAATGAAGGATTTTCTGTTAGATGCATCAAGGATTGAAATTCTTTTTTAAATTAGCATTACGGGATTACGGGTTTTTTAGCTTGAGGCCCCCCGCAGCGATTAACCCCTGGCAAAAGTGTCGGGGGTTTTCTATGAGCCCTATGTCTCTGGAATTTATTAACAAATAAGCTTCAAAATATCATATAGATTTGAGCTGTGTATCAAATTGTGTTAAAATAACAAAATAAAAAAGGAGCTGAAAGCCCCTAACTCTTTAAATATCAACCGCTCCCCAGGCTGGACTCGAACCAGCGACCCTCTGATTAACAGTCAGATGCTCTAACCAACTGAGCTACTGAGGAATTTTATTATTGCTTGCTTCTTAAGCGTCGCAAAAATAACCGCTTTTACTGAATTTAACAATATCTTTGATGAAAATTTTGAATATGAAGAAAATCCTCGGAATAGGCAACGCACTGGTCGACGTGATGACTGTGATAGATAATGATTCGATACTCGCAAAATTCGGTTTGCCGAAAGGAAGTATGACCCTTGTTGATAATGAAAAATCGGAAATGGTTAAATCGGGAACTATGAATTGCAGGAAATCACTTGCATCCGGAGGCTCAGCAGCCAATACCATCCATGGTCTGGCAATGCTGGGAGCCGAGACGGGCTTCATAGGCTCTATAGGAAAAGATGAGACAGGTGATTTCTTCGAGAACGACCTCAGTAAAGCCGGCGTTGAGACATACCTGATCCGCAGGGAAAGCGTGACCGGAACTGCAGTGGCTCTTATATCCCCGGATACCGAAAGGACTTTCGCCACTCACCTGGGAGCTGCCGTCGAACTGAGCGCACAGGATCTTAACCCTGACCATTTCAGGGGATATGAAATACTGTACCTTGAAGGCTATCTTATCTATAATAAGCCACTGATCACAGAAGCCTGCAGGATCGCAAAAAAAAATAATATGATCATTGCTATCGACATGGCAAGCTATAACGTGGTTGAGACCAACCTTGATGCTTTAAAGGAAATTGTAGATTACTATGCCGACATAGTATTTGCAAACGAGGAGGAGACCAGGGCTTTTACAGGTTTGGGTCCTGAGGATGCTCTTGAAAAGATCTCCGAAAATGCACAGGTTGCAGTAGTTAAGGTCGGGAAAGAAGGATCGTGGCTGAAAAGAGGGGAGGAGCTTATAAAGATCGGGGTTCTTCCTGTGCAGAGCAGGGATACCACAGGTGCAGGCGACCTGTATGCATCCGGATTCCTTTTCGGTTATGCAAACAACCTGTCACTCGAAAAATGCGGTCTGATAGGAGCTCTGACAGCCGGTAAAGTTATTGAGATTATCGGAGCCCGGATAAATAAGGAGTCATTCACCGAAATCAGGTCGAGGATCAGAGAGATAATAAACGTGAAATAATTCTTCCTTAATAAGACGGCAGCTTAAAACCGTTGTTATATACTGGGGTTATCAGTTTATTGGCTGCATCACTGTTAAATTGCTGCCTGGAATCATCCCACGACACCTTCTCACCTGTTCGGAATGCAATATTACCCATCTGGGCAACCAGGGCAACATTCCTGCCGATATCTATCCCCGCGTTAAGCTTTTGTGGGCTGTTGTTCTGGAGACAGTCAAGGAAATTCCTTACATGAAGGTCAAGTCCTACACCGACATTCTTCTGAACCGGTACAGCTTCAATCCTGTTCTTCTCCGGCACCACTTCCCATCCGTTCCTGTCGAGTACAAGGGTGCCATTCTCCCCTGTGTACGCCATTCCATGCGGCCTGGCCCAGTTTCCCAGTCCGATTCCTATGGTGTGTTCCCAGATCATGGCAAAATCCTTGAAATTATATACGGCGGTCATCGTATCGGGTGTGACCATTGCATCGTCAGGAAAGGCATATTTACCTCCTATCGCCATTACAGAATCAGGTATGGTCTTATTCATCCCGTAAAGAATATAGTCGATAAGGTGAACACCCCAGTCAGTCAATTCTCCACCGGCATATTCCCAGAACCATCTCCATGTCTGGTGGAACCTGTTCTTGTTGAATAGCCTCATCGGGGCAGGCCCGAGCCAGAGATCATAGTTAACACCTTCAGGTGTTGGTGAATCAGGAACTTTTGGCACAGCACCTTTCCAGTCGACGAAGGACCAGGCTTTACAGGCTCTTATCCTGCCCAGCTTTCCGCTCCTGAGGTAGTTGATGGCATCCACGAAATGAGGCTGGCTTCTTTGCCACTGGCCTACCTGTACCATTTTGCCATGTTTTTTTGCAGCCCTGTGCATTATGTTTATCTCTGCAATGCTGTTTCCGATCGGTTTCTCAACATATACATGCTTGCCTGCCTCAAGGGAATTGACAAAAGTCAGGCAGTGCCAGTGGTCAGGCGTGCCGATAATAACCACGTCAATATCCTTGTTCTCGAGCATCAGGCGGTAGTCAACATAAAGCTTCGGCCTGGGTACATTAAGTTTTGCAAGGTCATCGGTCCTCCTGTTGAGGACGTTCCTGTCAACATCACAAAGAGCCACTACTTCCACTTCAGGGTTTTTAACGAATGATTCAAGGTCGTTAAATCCCATGCTGTTACCTCCTATCAGGGCTACCTGGATCTTATCATTGGCAGAGCCACCTCTTCTCCCGATTGAAAAAGACTCAAATGGAAGAGATGCTCCCGCAGCAATAAAAGATGCAGTCTTCAAAAATTTCCTTCTGTCCGATTTCATTATTTTGTATTTTCAGATTACATGTAATGTCTGACAAAGTTAGTAAAACATAATACTGATTCTTCCCGTATTTCTCAAACGAATGGAGGAAAAGAATATTTTTTGCTGTTTTAACTCCGGCCCTTACCTTACCTGGGATTGAACACTATGTCTGCCACATCCGCTTTCCCGAATATCATTTTTGCGGCTTTCCTGATATCCTTTACAGTAAGGCTGTTGAGTATATCTTCGTAGTTAGCCGGGTCATTAACGTCGATACCGGTGTAATAATACGAGTAGAGTGCACTGCTCCAGTAGTTGTTATGAAGCTTTGCCTCCTCACGGGTCTTTAGCATATTGCTAACAGCTTTATCGAGGTACTCCTTCGCCGGACCTTCTTTTTCAAGCTTATCGATCTCATTGTAAATAATCTGTTTCAGGGAAGCAGCTTTCTCCGGATCACAGTCGAACATAATAAGACCCGACATATTCTCATAAGGATACTTCTGTGATGTCAGGCTTACAGAGATGTCGTATGTGCCTCCTGCCTCTTCCCTGACTTTTTCAGTATATGCCAGATCGAGAATTCCGTTGATAACTTTCAGGCAAACATTGTTATAGGGTGTGTATTTAAAATCGGCAGAATGACTTACAAAGACAGTCGACTTCGGTACGGTAAGAGGAATACGGACTTCTCTCACGAATTTACCCTTCGGAGGTCTTACATCCCTGTCGATGAAGGTCTCCTTTGATCCTCCTGCATTAAGCGACCCGATATATTTTTCTACAAGTGTTTTTACTTCAGGCTCCTCGATATTGCCGACAATAAAGAATACAAAGTCGGATGCATCCCTGAATCTTTCAGTGTATATCTGCCTGATCTGTTCAAGATTTACTTTTGAGAGCATATCCGGGTTGAGAAGAATTGTTCTCGGGCTGAAGTTTGTAAGGAACAATGAGACTGAATCCTGCATTATTTTTGATGGATCAGTTTCCATACTTTTCAGGAATGCTGCGTACCTCGACATTATTGCATTATGGGCTTCGGTGTCGAACCGGGGATTTGAGAACCTCAGGTAAAGGAGCTGCATCATTGTCTCAAAATCCCTGGGAGTTGAAGACCCGTTTATACCTTCAGTGATCTCTCCCAGTGATACAGATGCGCTGGCCTTCTTACCTGCCAGCATTTTCTGGAGGGTTACATTATCATAATTTCCCAGGCCATACATGCCGATGATGGCCGGAAGCATCGTAGCAGAAGGAAGGTGGTCAACATCGTACAGTGATGTTCCTCCCAGGCTGTATGCAGTAAGTATCACGTTGTCTTTTTCGTAGTCAGCTTTCCTGTAGACTACCCTTGCATTGTTGGCAAGGGTCCATTCTACTGCGTCAAACCGTTCAAGCTTCGTCGTTTTTACAACCGGCGATCCTTCAAGCTCCTTGCTGATAAGCGACTCGCCCAGGCTTATATCTTCGTAAGGATCTATCCTGGCTTCCTTAACTTCACTGATTATCTCTTGCGCACTTTTTTTATCAAGGTGTTTAATATCTTCACCCTCAAGACCTTCCACCAGGATCACGCGGTTCTCATCGCCCATAAAGCTGGAAAAAAGCCCCGATACTTCTTCAGCGGTTATTCCCGGAAGTTCTTCTTTCAGGAATGAAAAGTCAAAGTCAATCGATGTCAATGGCTCCTTTGTCAGGAAGTAGTCCTGCATACCCTGGATATATGCATCGTTTGGAATCTTGTCCTTTTGTTTATAATAATTCTCATACTGAGTTAGCAAGTTGGCTTTGGCCCTCTCAAGTTCACCATTTGTAAAACCGTATCTCCTTGCCCTTTCTGCTTCGGTATAAACGGCTCTTAAAGCAACATCTTCTTCATTGGGATTAGCGGTGGCTGTGATTGCCAGCGCATCCAGCCCCCTGACCAGCCCTGAATAACT
The DNA here is from genome assembly GCA_964595725.1 of uncultured Rikenellaceae bacterium. GTDB lineage: Bacteria > Bacteroidota > Bacteroidia > Bacteroidales > VadinHA17 > LD21. The sequence goes on from CAZQRQ010000065.1 coordinate 5,130, forward strand.
GATCGAACCCGTTATAAAAGGAGGGGTCCCTTTCTGAAGCAGCTCGTTTATTCGCGTTCCCATCATGGCATTCATGAGCCTTATCATAATCTGCCTGCGTATATAATTAAGGTTTTTTGAAGAATCATCATCACTCTTTCTTTTGACAAAGATGCTAACGGATGTCTGTGGGGCTTCCTTGTCGGTTGCGAGCACAAACAGCGTTTCTTTATGATATGGTACTTCAAAAACCGGACGTGGTTCAGGATTTACGGCAGGCTTAAGCCTGTTGAAGAGGGTTTTAATCTTCCCGACCATTTCATCGGGATCAAAATCTCCTACTACAGCCACTGCCTGCAGATCTGGCCTGTACCACTTTGCATAAAATTCCTTTATCCTTTCCGACCCGAAATTCTGTATTATATTAAGATCTCCAATCACATCCCTTACTGCATATTTTGAATCCTTCAGCAACACCGGGAGATATTTCTTCATCATCCTGAAATTTGCATCCCTCCTGGTACGCCACTCCTCGGTGATGACACCCCGTTCTGCATCTATCTCCTCATCAGAGAGGCTTACGAAATCTGACCAGTCGTACATTATCAGGAGACAGGTATCCATAAGCCCTGGCGGATCCACCGGGACATCACTGAGGTTATAAACCGTTTCATCATGTCCGGTATATGCATTGATATTATAACCGAAGGCGACACCATGTTTTTCCAGGGAACTGATAATTGCTTTTCCCGGGAAATGTTCAGTTCCGTTGAAAGCCATATGTTCAAGAAAATGGGCAAGACCGTTTTGATTGTCATTTTCCAGCAGGGCTCCGACGTTCTGGATAAAATAGAAACTTGCACGTTTTTCAGGTTCCTTATTATATCTCACAAAATAGGTTAATCCGTTGTCCAGTTTTCCCATCCTGATATCAGGATCGACCGGTGCCGGTGCTGAAAGGTCTGGCTGGGCGATCAGTAATGCCGGCAACAGAAACAACCATACAACCAGAAGGTAATATCTTCGTGTTTTCATTATTTTCTTTTTTTAAACAGTTGACAGTATTGCAGTTAAATCACTTAAAAAAGGCCATGAAGCTCGGCGTTTATCTTATCGATCACTTCACTCAGATGGTCTTTGTTATTAGGGAAATTATAATGGTCGGCTTCCACTATCAGTAATTTTCCGAGCGTGTACGATTCTATCCAGGCTTCATATCTCTCATTCAGCCTTTTCAGGTAGTCGATCCGGATGGAACTTTCATATTCACGGCCCCGCACCTGGATCTGGTTAACAAGAGTGGGAACAGACGCCCGCAGGTATAGAAGGAGGTCGGGAGGTTGTATGAGAGAGCTCATAAGCTCGAAAAGGCTGAAGTAATTATCGAAGTCTCTTGTAGACATCAGCCCCATTGAATGCAGGTTGGGAGCAAAAATATACGCATCCTCATAGATGGTTCTGTCCTGTACTATGGTCTTTTCGGATTTTCTTATTTCAAGTATCTGGCTGAACCTTGAGTTCAGAAAATATATCTGCAGGTTGAACGACCAGCGTTGCATATCCTCATAGAAATCGTTAAGGTAGGGATTGTCATCTACATCTTCATAATGTGGCGTCCAGCCGAATTGTTTTGCAAGTAATCCGGCGAGGGTGGTTTTACCGGATCCGATGTTGCCTGCTATCGCTATATGCATTGTGTGTTATTACTGTTTACTGTTTAAAAGTAGTAAAAGTTCTTCTAAATATTCACGGGTATTTGATAATCGGGGCACTTTATTTTGTCCACCCAGTTTATTCTTTTTCTTGAGCCACATGTAGAATGTGCCTTTTGGCACAGATCTTACTACCGGTAGAATTAGATTCAGGTCTTTGAACCGTTTTGCCTCGTAATCGGAGTTTACAGATTTAAGTGTTTCATCGAGTATCAGTGTGAACTGATCAAGGTTTGATGGTTCCTTTTCAAATTCGATAAGCCACTCATGAGATCCTTTTGAGTTTTTGTCAATAAAAACCGGGCCTGCCGTATATTCCATAACCAGGGCCCCGGTAGCCCTGCATGCAGCCTCAACGGCTTTTTCAGCATTATCGATAATAACTTCTTCCCCGAAGGCATTTATGTAATGCCTGGTCCTGCCGGATATAACAAATTTATGTGGTTTGAGAGAGGTAAACACTATTGTGTCTCCTATTATATATCTCCATAACCCGCCATTCGTGGAGATTACTATTGCATAACTTTCATTTTCCCGTACCTCCCCGATAGTGTAGACTGGAGGATCCTGCTGGTCAACCATATCTGCCGGTATGAACTCATAGAATATACCAAGGTCGAGCATTAGAAGCATATCATTTTTCGCAGGATCATCCTGAAGACCAAAAAATCCTTCCGAAGCATTATATGTTTCCATATATTGCATACTGTCGCTTGAAATATAATCCCTGAACTGGTCGCGGTAGGGAGCAAAGCTGGTTCCACCATGGAAAAAAACCTCAAGCCCGGGCCAGACTTCTGAGAGGTCTGATTTTCCCGTGTATTCAAGAATCTGCTTGATGAGTACTATGAACCAGGATGGCACTCCCGACAGGTTGGTGACATTTTCCTTGACAGTCAGGCGTGTGATCTGTGCGAGCTTTTCCTCAAAGTCTTCAAGCAGGGCAATCTTTGTTTTCGGGGCTTTAATCAGGTCAACCCAGAATGGTGCATTCTCCAGGAGGATTGCAGAGAGATCACCGTACAGAGAATCGTTATTGAAATTGTTAATACGGTGACTGCCACCCAGTATAAGGCCTTTACCACTGAAGATTTTCGTATCCGGCCTGTTGCTGGTATATATCGCCAGTATATCCCTGGCTCCCCGGTAGTGACAGTCTTCCAGGGATTCGTTCGTAACCGGGATGAACTTGCTCTTTGTACTGGTTGTACCTGAAGATTTTGCGAACCATTTTACCTCCCCCGGCCACAGGAGGTTGCTTTCCCCTTTCCTGAGCCTCTCAATATAAGGAAGTATATCCTCGTATGACTGCAATGGCACCCTCTCCTGGTATTCCTGTATGGAGTGAATTGAAGAATAATCATATTTTTGACCCCATTCCGTCAGGACGGATTTCGCAAGGAGCTTGTAAAGGACTTCCTTTTGCGTCTCTTCCGGATACTTCTTGAAAAGATCAATATTATTTAATCTCTTGCTATATAACCAGTTGACTATGGATGGAATTATTGCCATTAAGACTAACGCTTGAGCTATTAAAGATAGATAAAATATTGCTATCGGAAAGATTGAAGGTTTATGCAGAATAGATGCAGTCAATCAGCCAAAAACCTCTCTCAGTACATCCAGCGATTTTATCTTTTTCAGCGACGGCAGGTGAATGGAATAATACTTCAGGATCGCTTCGAGGATCTCGTTCCTGAGGCTGCCGGTGAGTGTGATCCTGTTCATATTATCCCATGAAGAATTGAAGAATTCGGCAAGCACTGATGAGATTTCATTACCGGTGTAGTTACCATGCGATGGCGGAACTGTTACAAAAGCCCCGTTTACCATATCAAAGAACTGGTTTTCAGATGAAAAATTCCTGCCAGGCTCGAAGCCCAGGTAACTGCAAAGACCGGCCAGTAAAGCAATATGGAAATTTGCATACCCTTCTTTCCTTGTATCAAGATAGACAATTGAATTCTTCAGGTAAGCAAAAAGATCTCCCTGTGGACTTTCCTCCCTGAGTACGGATAAGAGCACTTCTCCCAGGAATAGTGCCATACTGCTTTTTATCAGGTTGCTGTGAATATCAGCAGGCATGTAATCTACTGAGAATTCCTTAAGAGTCTGCATGGAGCGTGATTCACGGTAGTAGAAAATGAGATCAAGGATGGACAGAGGTTGCAGGTGTACTACCTGCCTGCCTGTTTTCTTATTCCTCGTACCTCTTACGAAAAGTGAAATACGCCCCAGCTTTTCCGTATAGGCCTGGATAATGATTCCGGAATCGGAATATTTTAACTGGTGCAGAACTATGCCGCTTGTCCTGGTTATCATGCCCGTTGACTTTACCCAAAAGTAATAAAATGTAGCTGAAGAACTAAACACTGCTAAAAACTGTTATACTATAAATTTGTATATTTACTGGTCAACAATATCACGATGGTATCAGCGCAAAATGATGAACTGGTAAAAAGAATTGCAAGACTGGCCAAGCAGAACCAGGAACTGGAGGAGTATATCAAGAAGCTTGAGAAGGCCAACGAAAAACTTACAAAAGACCTGGAAAGACTCAAATCATCTGGTCTGAAGGTCCCGGTGGAGACAGGCAGGGAGGAATCCCTCAAATTCAATATGGCGACTGTCCTGTTCTCCGATATCCATGGTTTCTCAAAACTTGTAGAGGGTATTGATTCTTCTGTCATTATGGATGAGCTGGATGAGATCCTCTACAAGTTCGATGAGACAGTTGCAAAGTACAAGATTCAAAAGATCAAGACCATCGGTGATACTTACATGTGCGCAGGCGGAATCCCGGCAAAGAACATCACTAATCCTATCGATGTGGTGATGGCTGCAATGGAGATGAGGAACCACCTTGAGGAGTATGAACTGCTAAAGAGGAGTGCCGAGAACAAGATATGGGATCTGAAGATTGGCATACATACCGGTCCGGTGACAGCAACGATATCAGGAAAGAAAAAAGTCAACTACGATATCAAGGGAGATACGGTTAACACTGCAAGCAGGGTTGAAGCAGTTTCAGAAAACGGTAAAATCCTTATATCGGTCATGGCTTATGAACTGGTCAAGGAGTTTTTTGACTGTAAATATTTCGGGAAACTTCCTGTTAAGTATAAGGGTGATCTCCAGATGTATGAAGTGATAGGACTGAAGAAGGAATTCTCTGTAAATGGTGAAGGAAAGAAACCAAATGAAGCTTTCAGGATTAAGTACGGACTTATACAGTTCACGGATATACAGGAAGTCATACTCGACAAACTCGAAAAGGAACTTCCTTCATACCTTTTCTATCACAATGTCAAACACACTGTGGATATCGTTACCGAGGTCGAACTGATAGGGTGGGGTGAAGGATGTACCGACGAAGAGATCTTATTGCTTAAGACGGCCGGCCTTTTCCATGATGTGGGTCATATCGTTGCATACGATGACCATGAATATCACGGAACGGTCATTGCAAGGGATATGCTGCCCCGTTACAATTATTCCCAGGAGCAAATAGACAGGATCTGCGAGATCATAATGGCTACCAGGCTTCCGCCAAAGCCTGACAACCTGCTCGAGGAGATTATATGCGACTCGGATCTTGACTACCTGGGGAGAAGCGATTTTATCCCTGTTTCAAACACACTTTATGAAGAGCTGAAGGCACAAAATAAAATAGGCAGCCTGAACGACTGGAACAAGCTGCAGGTCAAGTTTATCTCCGGCCACCAGTATTTCACCAATACTGCCAGGAGTCTGAGGGAAGTGAACAAGCAATTGCAGATTGAGAGAATTCAGAGCCTGATAACCGACTGATGCATTTTATCTTATTACCAGCATTTTGGCAACAGCAGTCCCGGTGCCGTCTTCGCTGGAACAAAATACCAGGTAAACACCTGTAGATACCCGTTCGCCATGATAATTTTTGAGATCCCATGTTGCAAGACCCCCGTCTGAAGTGGTTTTATAAACGAGATTGCCGCTGACATCGGTGATCCTTATTTCTGTATTGCGCATTAACCCTGTTATAGTGACATTTCCGGTATAAGTTTCCCGTACCGGGTTGGGGAAGGCATATACTTCCCTGAATTCATCTGCGCCGGCAGTGGCATCTCCTCTTAATGAAATAGTACCCTTATCGGTACCAAACCAGACCTCACCGGTTGTATTGTCTATTGCTACACTTGCTATGGTATTAGAGAGCAAGGGGCTGTTTTCCTCTGTATAATTGGCCAGCTTATTTGTGCCGTCTGCTGAAAGAAGGTAAGCTCCCGAGCTGAATGTACCCAGCCATTTTCTGTTTGCCCCGTCTACAGCTATGGACGTTATGATCTCAGTACCGAGCATATAATCGGCTAAGCCGGTTCCGTCGTCCCTCGGTACTTTTACCCTGTATGCCTTAATTTCCTCATCGAACACCGAACCCGGATTGTAATAGATTGCCGGACCCTGATCAGTGCCCACCCAGATATTGCCATCCAGATCTTCGGTAATTGAGTATACTGATGTAATAACCTTATTCTCCGAGTCTTTAACCAGCATACTCTTATATCTGTCGTCACTGAAATTGTCAGGTGTCCTGTTATCGTCGAGAATGAACAAACCGTAACCCCTTGGCAGAATCACCCATTTGTATCCTGTTTTTGTAATTATTATATCACCAATAGTGGGAGCATCAATGGTCAACGGGAAGCTTATCCAGCTTGCATTATTCCCGCTATACTGCAGCATTTTGATACTCCCGGGCACACCTGTCTGTGTGAGCCAGATGTTCCTGTTATCATCCATAGCCAGGCCACAGATCCTGACATAAGGGCCTCCGGGGATAATTGTCTGTAACGGAGAGTTGGTATTGTCGAAATGATTCTTCAGCTCATTATCCTTATACTCAAGTATTCCCATGCCCCAGGTTGAGACCCAGTAATGTTCCGGGTCTGAAGGATCCGGAAGAATCCGCATAGGATCCTTAAAGGTACTGCTTATCTCAGAGTGCCATGAATTATCCTGGTGTATGAATACCTGAAGGGATCTCCACTGGTTGTTCCATGCATTGTCAACTGCCCCGCCGGAGATGTAAGTCTTTCCCCCGGAGCTTGCCAGGAATACTACATCATTTGTGTAGGGACCCGGCAGGCTTAGCTTCGAGAAGTCAGCCATTCCTTCTCCCCTTATAAGGCCATTGGATCTGTCTGCAATCCATATATCGTTGCCGTCAGGTATTGCCTGGGAAAAATCAGGGTTGGGAATATCAGATGACGTCACACTTCTCACAAGTGAACCTGCTTCATTATAGATGCTGGCAGAATTTTTGGATGTTATGCAAAAGCCTCCGTCATAATTGTCAAAAGAGAGGTTATAAGTACCCGGCTGGTAGGAAAAGAGAGATACACCTCCGTTCAAAACGTAAACCGAATCTCCCGGTGCACCATCTTGTGACCTGTTAACATAGATTCTGTCCTGCTCCGATAGCACAGCATTATATTCTCCTGCCGGCTCGGGAAGGGAATTTACCCGGTACCAGTTCCCGAAATATGATAATCCCTGACTCTGGATATCACCGTAATATAAACCTGATTCTGTAGCTGCATAAATATTGTTGCCGGAAAATGCAACATCAAAAACAGCAACATTCTCATTTTCACCTCCCGGCTTCCATGTATCATATATCTCATTCTTCTGAAGGTCAACAACAACAATCCCGAAACTGGAGGCCAGGTATGCGTACCTGCCCGACGTTTTTACCCGGGATATTTCCTTGTTCCCTGGTATGTATTTGTTCTTAATATCAGGTATATTGGTAATTGAACCGTCTCTTACAATGTCAATATCAGTACTTGTATATACTATTACCAGGGCGTTGTAACCGGAAGAATATGCTATGCTGCTTATCCCGGTTCCCGATAGGCCCTGTACTCTTGAAATCCTCTTAAGTTCCTCATACTCCTTGTTGAACACCATTATAGCGCTTCCTGTAGATGCAAATATCTCATCTGTACCGACAGCAATGTTCCTGGCCATAGAATAAGTAAGATGGTCGGACCATGTTCCGACAGGCCCCTGGGCTGAACAAAGGGTGGCTGAAACCAGTAATATTATTGAAGGAATAATCCTGGTCATGAGAAATAAACAGGTTTATCGCTCATTTATTGTCAGATTTTGAATAGTGCGAGAGGAATAATTTCAGTTTTTCAAATGCCATCGCACGGTGAGATATCAGGTTCTTTTCTGCAAGTGTCATCTCGGCAAAGGTCCTTGTTTCCCCATCCGGCATGAAAACAGGGTCATATCCGAAACCTTCATTCCCTCTTCGCTCGTTAGTTATCCTTCCTGGGACCTGGCCTTCAAAAAGATACTCCTTCCCATCGATAATAAGCGCAATGATAGTCCTGAACCTGGCAGCCCTTTCTGAGACACCCGTAAGAAGAAGAAGAACCTTATCTATATTAGCTTCAAAATCCTTGTGTGCTCCGGCAAACCTTGCGGATTGAACACCGGGCCGACCGTTGAGTGCATTGATTTCCAGCCCGGTATCATCTGCAAATACATTTAACCCGGTGATCTTGTTGATATACCTGGCTTTGGACATAGCATTCTCCTCCAGGGTGGGATATTCCTCGGGGATCTCATCAAAGAATTTTATATCCTTAAGGCTCATTAGTGTGAAGCTATTGCCAAGCAGGTCGCTTATTTCCTTAAGCTTGTTGTCGTTGTTTGTGGCAAAAATAATTTTCATTCCTGGTAAGACTTCTGTCACGCAAAAATAGTCAAAATTGAGGTTCAGTTTTGAGCAAACTATATTAAGTATTACATTTGATGTGGTTAACCTTAATAACATGATGCGCCCCTACCCCAGGCTAAGCTATATGCTTCTTACGCTTACTTTTTCGGCTATTTCACTTTTTTCCTTTTCCATGGGGCTGTATTCCGGGCACCAGGAGCCGCCGGCTCTTTCCAGGATCATAATAGGGCAGGATTCTGTAATTTCAGTCGGGCCCGGAAATAAAAACTATGATCAGGTGCTTAATGGACTTATAGTACTTCGAAAAAAGGGGAACAGCATAGCTTTTGAATATAGCGGTACAGAATGGCGCCTTTTCAGGTATTTTCTTGAAGGTTTTGACGAAGGCTGGAGTATGTGGACAGGAAATGGTACCAGGGAGTATACCAATCTACCTGCCGGCCGCTATACATTCAGGTCTGCGTACCAGGAAACTGATGGCCAGGCAGAAGATCTTTTGCCGGTCCGTTTCAGGGTGTTACCAAGCTGGTATACATCATGGCCATCATTGCTGGTGTTCTTCATTGCGTTCATATTACTTGTATGGGCTTTTTATGATCAGTTGAATTTCAGGTTTGCCAGGACTCAGTATATGCTGGAGCAAATAATAAATAAGAGGACGGAAGACCTCATTATAGAAAAAGAAAAGACTGAAGCCCTTCTGTCAAATGTCCTGCCAAAAAACACTGCTGATGAGATAATGTCAAAAGGTAAGGCTACAAAAATGAAGTATAATTTTGTAACCGTGCTTTTCTCAGACATACAGGGATTTACAAAGATTGCCGAGGAAATGAACCCGGAGGTTCTGATTGATGAACTGGATAAATTCTTTTTCCATTTTGATTCCGTGGTTGAAAAATACGGAATCGAAAAAATCAAGACTATAGGGGATGCATACATGTGTGCAGGCGGTATCCCGGAAAAAAACAGGACAAATCCCGTGGAAGTCATTCTCGCCGCCCTGGAGATGCAGCAATACATGGAGAAGCTGAAAGCCTCTTCCGAGATAGCCGGAATGAAATACTGGGACATACGTATAGGGATCCATACAGGTACTGTGATTGCAGGAGTGGTTGGCCATAAGAAGCTCAGCTATGATATTTGGGGAGATACAGTCAATACAGCCAGCAGGATGGAGTCATCCGGTACGGCAGGTAAGATAAACATATCCGGAACAACGTTTGAATTCGTAAGGGAATTCTTTGACTGTGAGTACAGGGGTAAAATGCCTGTCAAATACAAGGGAGAACTCGATATGTATTTTGTGGACAAGATAAAAGATGAGCTCAGGGATGAAAACGGAGGCCCCAATACACGGTTCATCCTTAAGATACAATTACTTAAGCTACAGGATATTGAAGAATATATTATCAAGATGTACGACGAGGAAGCTTCTCCGAACCTGTATTTCCATAACCCTGCACTTGTGAAAAGCATCTGCAACCAGGTGGAACTCCTGGCGAACGCAGAACAGCTTCCCGAAGAAGATTTTATAATACTGAAGCTGGCATCCTTGTTCCTTTTCACAGGTTATATAAACGATTATGACAAACCGGAAGAGGCATCGTGCAGGCTTGTAAATGAGATCCTTCCGGGGTATGGCTTCGGGGAGGAAGATATTGAAAGGATCAGGTTACTGATAACCAATTCTTATGCAGGCATTACAGAGACCCTGCCCGACAAGATACTGTTTGATTCGAAATATGATTATACTGGCAGGGTAGACTATACCAGGCTCACTGACAAACTTATCAAGGAGTTGTCGGAGTACGGCAAGATCACAGACAAAAACCAGTGGATTGAAGAACAGATACAATTCCTGGCAGAACATGATTTCTTTACCGGGACAGCAAAGCTCCTGAGAAGTGTGACTGTAGAGCGGCAGATATCTGACCTGAAGGATTATGCTGTTGATATGAATTGATAGGTAAAATCGTTTGAGCATTCATTTATTAAAGGTAAATTTGCGGGTTTAAGAAATGAAGAAATGGAAATGTTAGACTGGAAAAACCTGCCCTTTGGGTACATCAAGACCGATTATAATATAAGATGCCATTTTTCAGGAGGCAAATGGGGACCGCTCGAAGTTTCTGAGTCAGACCATATCGATATACATATAGCTTCAACAGCCCTTCACTATGGTCAGGAAGCTTTTGAAGGCCTGAAAGCCTTCATGGGTAAAGACGGTAAAGTACGCTTATTCAGGTGGGAGGAAAATGCAAAGAGATTCATATCCTCCGCTGAAGGTATTAAAATGGCCCCGGTACCTGCT
>CAZQRQ010000066.1:0-15691 GCA_964595725.1 uncultured Rikenellaceae bacterium
GAGTAAAACCGGTTTGTATCTGCAAACTGGAACTTCTCATAATCCAGTAACTTCTTTATTACTGATTTAAGTTCGGTTGTGTCGGCTACCGGGAGTCTGCCGATGAACATATCCGGAATGTAATCTCCGCTGCCATCAAACTCACCATAATACAGATCCGATACATTTGAAGTGCCTTCCGACACAGGTATCTTGTTTACATCACCAACTATTAAGAGGTAATCGGGAGGGGGATCACTAGAAGTGCCTGAAGTGTATATCTTATACAGTGTGTCTTTTATGGCTGAAAACGAAGCTCCGGCATAATCCGCTCCCTTGTAGAGAGTTGTTATCCGGAAACCCTTCTGTGTTTTCCACATCGTATATGGTTCGAGGAACTTTTTAAAGGATGTGTCGGTAAGAATTATCATTTTTACTGGCTGATCAGTGTAACCGGTTATGACATCTTCCGGATCATAATTCAGCAGGCCTTTGTCAAGGGTCTTCGAGAACAATGTAGATTTGTCGGTTACTGCTTCTCCTGTTTTTGGGGTGATACCTTCGAAGACAACATCAATTTTCATCGAAGTTATTACATCAATCTCGTTTAGAAAAGGATTATAACGGGCAGGAATGATATACAATGCAGCAATTTTTTCACCTCTCACTTTGCCAACCTGTTCTATTGTAACTGTATCTGAATTTATTAATCCTCTGGTACTGTATACTTCCTTATCAATTATAAATCCATTGCGTACTTTGTCCTGGTTCTTGGTAAGATCGACCTGCCTGGGGTATACCAGACCTTTAATCCTGTCTGAACCAGGGTTTATTTTAACAGATCTGACCTCTGTAATATAATAATGGGGCTCAGTTCCCTGGGGGATATTTATCAAATGGCTCCAAACAGGCATTTCAGGCTTCCCGGTCCCGGATGACTTCACGTGCCCTGGGATACTTATTTTATAGAAATCCCCAAATTCATTTTTGATGCTCTTAAGAGAAAGCTCACAAAAAGAATAATATATAGTCAGCCTTCCAGATTCTGAATATACAGTCGTAGTCGGGGTATTCCCATCATATTTATAAGTGGTATATGCATCCCCCGTTTGTCCCTCCAGTACGAAGGCAAACTGAAATGCCAGCAGAAGCAAGAGATACTTACCTGTCCCGACCGGCGTCATTGTTAAATTTTTAACGCTATAACCTAAATTCACTGGCCAATTTATTAAAAAAAACAGTGAGAATGAAAGTTGGTTCAGAATATTTGATTAAAACGATAAGATTTGTACATTTATGCTTGATTTAGAACGACAAACTGCCAAACAGTTTTCTATGAAGAAGATATTTTTCTATCTGGTTTTGATTCTGATTCATTCTGCAAGTATAGATAATACCTATGCTCAGATGAATAAATATGGAACACCTGTTATTAAAAATTATAGCAGCCAGGTTACCGGTGGTTCAGAACTTAACTGGTGGATTACCAAAGATAAATTCGGATCAGTTTATTTTGCAAATGATGAACAGGGAGTTATAAAATATGATGGTACAACCTGGTCGAATATTCCTATAAGTAATAATGCTAGGGTGCGTGCACTGGAATGTGACGAGGATGGTATTATCTATGTCGGAGGGGCGTTTGAATTTGGATATATTGAACCCGGGATCACTGGTATACCAACATATGTTTCACTTTCTCAAAGATTTGAATCTGATGTTTCAGAAGAAGATCAGGATAAATTATCTGCTGACCCTGATAGTGCAGTCAGAAAACCAGTTATTGATATTGGGGAGATCTATTCCGTAGCTACTATTGATTCCCTTGTATTTTTCCTTAATCCTACTAATGCTCTGTTTATATATAATAGACTGACAGGGGGACTCCGTTTTCTTAATATAAAAGAATTAGGTTTTACGCGATTTGAAAGAGTTTTCAAAATATACGACAGGATATTTCTTGCTGATGGGAGAAAGGGAGTATGTGAGTATCGTGATGGAGAAATAGTTGTATTACCTAATGGTGAGTTTTTTTCAGGTTTGACAATAATTAGCATTTTACCATACGACGAAGGAAAAGTGTTGATCGGGACACACCGTGATGGTATAATGCTATATGATTATATTAATGGAACCGTTAATGACAACTGGATCGAGAAGGATGCCAGTTCACGGCTGAATCAGATTTATTGCGGCGCAAAACTGCCTGGAGACTGTTATGCATTTGGGACCATAAACGGTGTAGGCGGGATAATGGTACTGGACAGAGATGGGAAACTTACAGGTATTTGGAATACCAGCACTACGGAAATGCAGGATAACATCATTTATGCAATGTATTCAGGACAAGATAATAGTGAGTTGTGGGTCTCAACAACGGGAACAATAACAGAGTTTTACGTAAACCTTCCTTTTACAAGGTTTTCAACTACTAACGGAATTGATGGTGGTGTAAATGGTATATCTGAACTTGACGGGACTATCTATATTGGTACAGATATTGGTGCTAAAAGAAGCCGCGTTGATGAGAACGGCATCCGGTATTTCGAACCTATAGAAGAGATCTCTGATCAGGTTTTTCCTGTAATCAAAGCTGAAGTAGGAAAAGAAAAATTTGTACTTGCCGGAACAGCATTTGATTCTTATATGATAAAATCAGACGGATCTGTCAAAAGGATTGTTGACAATGTATCATCATTTACTGCGCGTAGCATTCTCCAGTCCGCTCTTGACCCAAATAGATTTTATTTGGGCTCACCAACAGGTCCCTTTTATGTCTTGGATTATTCCAGTGGCAATTGGAGGAAGATCAGAAAAATTGAGAATCTTCTTGGTTCATTCACTTCTCAGGTGGAGCTCGATAATGGAGATCTGATAGTGCTGGCACAACCGCCCAGCTTACTTTACAGGATCAGATTTAATGATTCCCTGGCAACAAGCTATACTACAGACAGCGGACTGCCGGAAGCCAATATTTGGGGAGTTGTGAAAATCGGTGATAATATTGTTATTTCAACATCAAACGGGATTTTTAAATATGTTGAAGATAGGGATTCATGGGCCACATTTAACGAAATTACAGGAGGATATTCAGCGGGAAAGTACGTTAATTTCCTGTTCGAGGACGAAGATCATGATCTGTGGATGGATATTAATGAGGACAGGCATAGTGCTATAATGATAGCAAAGAGTGATTCACAAATAATTCGATATAGAAATAAATTTTTGGCTTTGCCCAACGTAGCAATAGCGGGAGCCAAAACTATAGAAGGCAGAACATGGTTGACAATGTCAAAAAATATCTTCGTGATAAATAAAGATATACTGAAATTGGCTGACCCAAAGCCACAGACTATTTTGACGAGGATAATGGTGGGAGCTGATTCAACTATGATGGTCGGATCATTTTATACAACAAATGATATTGGCGTAAGGATACCCCTTGCTGCATCCAATCAAGTTGAAATACCTGAAATAAAATTCAATCTGAACTCACTCTCATTTTACTGGACTACACCGTATTTTATTAATGAAGATTATACTCAGTATAGTTACAAACTTGAGGGATTTTCTGATGAATGGTCAAGGTGGGAGAATATAAGTTATAAGGAGTTTACAAATCTCTCATTTGGTAAATATACGTTCAGGGTAAAAGCGAGGACTGTTTGTGAGACTGAATCAACTGAAGCTGTATTTGAATTTATTATCCTTAAGCCATGGTATCTCAAGGCATATATGATAATCCTTTACATTATTGTATTGGTATTTATAATTCTCACAATAGTAAGGGCTTATACACGTAAACTTAAGAATGAGAATATCCGGCTGGAGGGAATTGTGGCTGAGAGAACTGCGGTGGTTGTTAAGCAGAAGGAGGAACTCGAATCAAGTATTCATTATGCCAGGAGGATCCAGATGGCCCTGCTTCCATCTGAAAATATCCTTTCAGAGAACCTGAGCAATTATTTCATACTCTTCAAACCGAGAGATATCGTCTCCGGTGATTTCTACTGGATGACAAAGAAAGAAAACAGGCTGTATATTGTTGCTGCCGACTGTACAGGTCATGGAGTGCCAGGAGCATTTATGAGCTTACTGGGGATGTCGTTCCTGGATGAGATAATAGATAAAGAGGAATCTCCCAGGGCTGATTACATCCTGAGCGAACTGCGCCTGCATGTTACAGAATCACTTAAACAATCGGGAGTTGATGATGAAGCAAAAGATGGTATGGACCTTGCACTCCTGGTAATCGACTTTGAAAGTTCAAGAGTTGAGTTCTCAGGAGCTTATAATCCATGCTTCCGTATCCGCAAAATGACTGATGACGAGAAAAAACTGCACAGGGAAAAAAATATGGAAATGCCTGACGGTTCTATGACTGATGGTAGATATCTGCTGGAAACAATTTATGCAAGTAAGATGCCGATCGGTATTTCATCAAGGATGTCTGAGGATTTCGTCTTTAACGACTGGGAGCTGACCAGGGGAGTTTCCTATTACCTCTTTTCCGATGGATATATTGACCAGTTTGGAGGAGCCCACAGCAAAAAATTCATGAAGAAGAACTTCAAACGTCTTCTCCTCGAGATACAGGATTATCCGATGAAAAAACAGAAGGAACTGCTTGACCAGAACCTTAAGGATTGGATGGGCGAATCACCCCAGATAGACGATATTCTGGTTATGGGTATCAGAACAGACTGAACTTTGCGATGAAGCAAACAGATTGGGTTTTCCCGTTATTTAAAGCTGGTCGGCAGGATTAATCCTGTACCTGTAGCCTTTTTCCGAAGCCTCCATTTCCAGTACCTTGCAAATAAGCAGATTCACAATTATCTTCTTTGCCCTGTAGGAAGGTATACGTGCAATTTTCCTGAACCCCGAGAATGTTATTGATCCATTGTTTTTGAGATATTCCATAAGTATATTCTCCGCTTTCCCAAATCTGATAAGGACACCCTCAGGCCTTCCTTCTTTCTTCCATATTTGCAAAAGTATATTGCTTGCAACGAGGTTCTGATCATTATGCCTGTAATATGCTATCCACCTGCCGTTCTCGTTTTTTACCAAGTAGGGCTTCTTATTGCCTTTCTCCACTATTACCTCGAGGATCGTCTTCCCCTCGAGGGTATGCTGTTTTATTTCAACAGGTATTTCCGGCTTGCAGAATATCTTTGAAGCTGTTTCTATCATATAATATTCTTCGTCTGTCCTTATTCCAGCTATGCTGCCATTATCCCTGACACCTATTAAAAGTCTGCCCCCCTGAGTATTTGCAAATGCTGAAAGTGTACGTGCTATCTTCCTTGAATCGGATATACAGAATTTGAAATCCATTTGGACGTTTTCACCTTCTTTTATCAGTCTCTTAAGCGATTTGGCCATCTAAACATGTATTAATTCATGTTCATCTCAAAAAGCGGTGTAAATCTCAGCCTGAATCTTACCCGTCACGGGATTATGGCAATGAAGTGATTAGTGCAACTTTGTAAATCATTCAAAATAATACAAAAAATTGTATATTCGAAACAATTATCCTTTATATTATTCAATGAAATTTCCATAAAAATGAAAAACACTTTTTCTTTAATTGTATTTATTATCATGACAATACCTCTGTTTTCCCAGGAAATGCCTGCAGTTGACAGGATCAGCACTCCTGCCGGGACTGTCGAGCTGCATTTTATTGGCCATGGATCCCTTATGTTTAAGCTGAACAATACTGTTGTCTATGTGGATCCTGTTAGGAGTATGGGTAATTATAATAACCTTCCAAAGGCAGATATGATTCTGGTTACCCATGAGCATGGAGATCATCTTGATCCCTCTCTTATAAACGATCTGAAGAAGGAATCAACAGATATCCTTTGCAATGAAAAATCGGCACCTTCCATAAAAGGTGCCAAGATTATCAGCCCGGGCTCTGCTTTCACCGGAAATGGTGTATCAGTGGAAGCTGTATATGCATATAATATTAAGAATGTCAGGACTGATGGTACTCCATACCATCCGAAAGGTGACGGGAATGGGTATGTAATAACCTTGGGTGGCGAGAGGATATATGTTGCCGGGGATACGGAAAATATCCCTGAAATGAAACAGCTTAAAAATATTGATGTCGCTTTCCTTCCCATGAACCTGCCATTTACAATGACGCCTCAGATGGTGGCTGATGCCGCAATCTCGTTCAGTCCAAAAATATTATATCCATACCATTACGGAAATACAGATACCAACGAAATTGTAAACCTGTTAAAGGATACCGGTATAGAGGTGCGGATCCGAAACCTAAAATAATTCCGTATTATGAGCAGGCTAAGCAGAAGAGTGTTTTTACGCACTGGTCTCGCCGGCACTGCAGGTGCGCTTACTGTTTCACCTGTATTTGCCGCTGCTGAACGTTCATTTGATCAGAGTAATATTATCCACCGGACTCTCGGCAAAACAAAACTAAAAGTTCCCGTGGTAAGCTTTGGCGTTATGAGGGCTGATAATCCTGCTCTTTGTAAAGCCGCCTATGATTCCGGTATAAAGCTTTTTGACACGGCCAACGGTTATCAGAATGGCAACAATGAAAGAATGCTCGGAGCTCTTCTCAGGGACCTGCCAAGAGATTCATTTATTATCGAAACAAAGGTTAAGGCTGCCGGGTTGGACAGGAACGGCTTACCTTCAGCGCAGACAACGCCTGAAGATTTCATAGGTAAATTCAATGAAAGTCTTTCAAGACTTCAGATGGACTATGTAGACCTGCTTTTCATACATGATGTCAGTAATCCGGAACTTCTTGAATACAAACCTTTGATTAATGCCCTTCTTCGGTTGAAGAAGCAAAAGAAAGCCAGGTTTATAGGATTTTCCACACACAGTAATATGGCGGCTGTTATTAATGCTGCGGCTGATTCCGAAATCTGGGATGCGATACTGACTTCCTATAATTTTAAAGTTGAAGATATCCACTATTTGGATGCAGCGCTTAATAAAGCAAATAATGCTGGCCTTGGTATTATTGCCATGAAAACCCTTGCAGGAGGAGGATTTCTTGATAAGGAAAGGACCAAACCTCTTAATACAACAGCTGCAATAAAGTGGGCACTCTCAAACAAGAATGTACATACAGCAATACCTGGAATGACAACCTTCGATCACCTTGCTGCAAACCTGGGCATTCTTGAAAATATAACCATGACCGAAAAGGAGAAGCAGGATTTGCTTTATGCACAAGGTGAGACCGGAATGTATTGTACAGGATGCACCGGGTGCCTGCCGCAATGTCCATATAACCTTCCGGTTCCAGACCTTATGAGAGCTTATATGTATGCTTACGGATATTCGAATATACCAATGGCATACTCGCTGCTTGGTGAACTAGGAACAGGATCAGCACCCTGCATAAATTGTGATAGCTGTAAGATAACCTGTACCAAAAACTTCAACCTGAAGGAAAAGATATCTGATGTTTCCAGGCTTGTGAATACACCTGCTGATTTTATAATATAATTTCTTGCCTCATATGAATATCAGAAGACGCCTGTTTATTTTACAATTACTTGTGTGCCTTTCATCGGTACTGCTTCTTTCACAGGAGATCAACATGCCGGAACTTAAGGGATATAAGAAAATTTGCAATTATCCTGTGTATACACGCAACAACTTGTGGGATTTTATTAATGGTGCCGCAGATACTTACCTTTCACTAGGATTTATAGATCTCAATGTCTGTGAGTACAAGAAAGGGAAAAATATAATCAAGCTGGAAATTTACAGGCACAGTAGTAATGTTGAAGCATTTGGTGTCTATTCTTCGGAACGTTCATCCGGTTTCAGGTTTCTCAATATAGGCGCACAGGCGTACTCAAGTGGAGGAATATTGAATTTTTTCAAAGGAAATTTTTACGTAAAGCTTCGCACTAATTCAAAATCGGAAAAAATAATTCAATCGCTTAATACGCTGGCAATTAGAGTTGCTGGTATGCTTCCAGGTGAAGCTGCAATGCCAAAGACTCTTGGTGAGTTTCCGGTAAGTGGCAAACTGGTGAATGAAGAAGCCTATATAAATGAAGGCGTCCTGGGTCATGAATTCCTGAAGCAGGCTTTCAAAGCCCAGTATGAGGCAGACGGAACTCTCTTTTCAATTTTTATATTAGATAAAAACAGCGAGGAGGAATGCCGGAATACTGTAGCTGCATACCTGGAAAAAACCGGTGGTGAACCTGACGAAACTTCCGGTGGTAAATATGTAATGAAAGACGGTTATAACGGCAATATATTTCTGGCCTGGAAAGGGAACAGGATAGTAATTATATCAGGCCTGGCAAAAGACCAGACAGATGTTGCCGACCAGTATACCTCTCAGATACTCCGGTAGCGGAGACTACTTATACAATCATTCATATAATCTGCTTCAGAACTTGTCCATTAGGGTTTCAGGCAAAAATCCCTGTGGTTTTACAACCGTTCTCAGATCTTTCTAATCTGGATTAACATAAATTTAACAATAATTAATAATAAAAGTCTGCAACATTTATATTCCTGACACGTCTTTAAATTGAAATTAAGACAAGGGATCTTTGAAATCGTGAATATTCACAGACTGACATTGGAAATTGAGTGAAATACTCTGGACAGTAAAAAGTAATTTGAAGAGATGGAAAAGGTTGATGGAAAATGTTCATGTCAGGTTCTGGTGTTATCATGAACAGAGGGGAGTGCCTGGAGACAGTTGCTCCCCGTCAGGAACTTATTTTACTATATATTACTTCTTATTTAATGGTTTAGGTTAGGTTTATCTGGAAAGGGGTCCGTGAGGGCCTCTTCTCATTTTGATACATACCTGCCTGCCTATGAGTACCAGCCTCTTTCCCTTGTCTTCAGGCTACCAAGTATTTCAGTTGCTGTGTTTACATTTTCGACAATCTGGAAATCAAACATCCCCACGCAGATAAAGTCAGCCCCGTTCTCAAATGCATGTCTGAAACCATCCTCTGGTAATATCGCACCGGCAGCAAGTACTTTGAATGCTATCCATGGCTTTTTTACTTCCCTCATAAATTCTGCTGTTTTGACAGGAAAGAGATCATACATGTTATCATGTATGCGATTATGATCAGCATACTTAGCTGTATCGACACTGAACTTCACCCTGTTTTCCATGGGGTGTGCCGACCAGTAGTTATCGTTATGAAAGGTCTTAACATAATAATCTGCACCTATTCCTTCTCTTTCACATGCTTTTATGACTTCGAGAGAGTGGGCTCCGACACCAGCCATGTAACCCTGTTTTTTTATGTAATCAATGGCCAATCCCAGCATGTTTACCTTACCCTCCCTGACATACCTGTCACTCTCTGCACCCTGTATATATAGGGTTGTGGCACCATTTGAAATAGCCAGATCAATGTCCCCGTAAAAATTATCTTCCTTTAGGTAAGTCTGGTAAATTGTATGCATTTTCCCTCCATAAATCTTCTGGTACCTTTCAAAAAGGTAATAGTCGTTGTTTACCATGAACGTTGCATTGATTCCGGCCATCTCAGCCAGGTGAAAGGTTTCGAGTACTTTTTGATCTGTGTTATATGCCTTGAAAAGTGAATTGGCGTATTTGAGATCCCTGGCATGAGCGTATCCGCTGATAAGGTTGCACCCCATTATCATCCTGCTGATTTTTAATTCACCCAGCTGTCCTGCAGGCAAATTACCTTTGAGTTCATCAAGCTTCCTGAAGTCAACTTTTATGGTGGCTCCCGAACTGGCGTCAGTATCAGGTTTACTTAGCTGGCTGGCTATTGCGCCACCAAGGCCTGCTATAAAAGGTAATCCGGCGAGACCTTTAAGCAGTTCACGTCTGCGGTTTTTCCCGGGGATAACGATTTTGTTGAACGAAGTAAGCTCATCGATTGATCCTGACGGTTTTTCCCGGTTTCTGAGCATATCTATTCCAAAGAAATTACCCGACTGTGTGATACCCAGTACAATAAGAGCAAAAAGCTCTACAAGATTCTTATTTACAATGAAATAATTGCCCTCTGATACGGCTCCGTAACTTAATCCGCCAAATGGAGGATAAGCCAGGTAATACATAAGTAAGAGGGCAACTCCCGACCATGCCGAAATTCTTGTAAATAACCCTGCTATCAGACCTGTTCCAATAATTATCAGGCCATACTCGTTGGCTATGTCAACTATCCTCAGTATGGATTCATGAGAAGCCATCCACCTGAATACATCACCGAAGATCCACCTGGAGCCCTCAAGAAACTGCTGAGAGGTCCATTCAGGATTGATTACTTTTACTGCTCCCTCATACAGGAAATGCCATCCTATGGCTATTCTCAGGAGGGCAAGAAATAACGGGACATATTTACTCCTGAAATCGACTGAGATCATATCTGGTTTTTTAATTCTTTTTGAGTTTCTCTTCTAAAAGATCTTCAATTATTTTTAACTCTTTGGCACTGTAACTTCTGTTTTGAAAGATTACTTTTCCATCCTTGTCAATAACCACATTTCTTGGGATATACTGTGTGGCAAAAAGATTATAGATTTTACGGTTGGGGTCGGCTACAAATGTCATTTTGTATCGTTTTTCAGTAACAAAATCGTCTATATCATAATTATTGTGCTCCCTACCTATAATAAGCAGCATGAAATCATCATAATCCCTGTATCGTTCCCAGATATACTTCTGCAGAACAGGTAATTCAAGCTTACAGGGAGGGCACCATATCGCAAAGAAATTAATCATGATGATTTTGCCCCTCATTGCTGAGATATTGATTTCTTTACCACAGTTAGTAGTGCACTCAAATGACGGAGATAATGATCCTGTACTTACAAGTGTTGTAGAATCGGTCTGTGCATCAGTGATCATCTTTTAATATTACGGTATAACAGAAAGATAACTTCACTAAAAAATCCAGGTGCAGAATTATCTTAATAAAGATACAAATGGCATTCTGAACAATTGGCTTCCTTCCAGACCATTCCAATGTCTATAGGGTGCTGGAATTCAAGAGATTCCCTGATGTTAGTAAGTTGCATAGTATCCGGGTTTCCCTGCCCTGCAATTGTGTGACACAGGTCACAGTCCCTGGAAATAATCCTGCCATCCTCTGAAACAAAGGAGTCGTTGTGGCATCTGAAACAACCAGGAGTTTCAAGATGTCCAATATGTTCAGGATAAACGTCGTATGTTACCTTCATGCCGGGGAAGGTGTTTTGCCTGAAACTTTCCTGGATGCTTTCTATAGAACTGTTGATAATATCGCTGTTCTTATCGAAGAAGTCAGAGTAGCTAGATTTGTAGAAGTCCGTTATTCCCTTGTCAATTAAAAGCATCGCAGTGTCGGTGTCTTGGAATGTCTGGCGAAGAATATCCATTGATACCTTTTTGATAAATGGAATATCTTTGGAAACCTGGCCGGTAAGCATGATCTTATCAAAATAGACAGGAGGTGAATTATAATTATGTGAAGGACGGTTATGACAGTCTATACAGTCCATGGTGCGTGTGTCGGCTACAGCTATGAGGCTGTCGTCAATGGGATTCATATCGTCACGGTATTTAGTCACTTTCCCGGATTCCTTATTAGTGTATTTTACGTAAGTAATATTCTCACGCATATCGTTATCTGAAATATATTCAATGCTTACAGAAGGATTTATATGCCAGTGAATACCTTCTCTGAAGCCCAGTCCGGCATACTCCGGTCCAGTTTTCATCTGAAGGATAATATCCCATTCCGAATTGATGGAATCAGTCAGGAAGTACTTCTTTGTCTGAATACTTCTTGGATAGAATTTCTGTGGCCAGTGACATCTCTCGCATGTTTCCCTGGCTGGTCTCAGATCATGCAAAGGAGTTGCTATGGGCGTAGGGTAGGTTTTTGCCAGCACAGCATACACCTGATGCAGTCCTGAAAGTTTGGATTTTACGTACCAGTCGGCACCCGCACCAACATGGCATTCAACACATGTTACGTTTGCGTGGGGCGAATTCTGATATGCGACATATTCCGGTTCCATTACTTTGTGACATAGTGTCCCGCAGAATTCCACCGATTCGGTAATATGGTAGGCCTTGAAGCTCCCCAGTGTTGAGAGAAAAAGAATTATAATGGTTGTTACAGTAAATATTACAAAAGCGTTTCTGTGTCGCGGATCATTCAGATCGATGAAAGGAAGCTTCCTTATCCCTTTATCACCAGATTTTACAATTCTTCTCCTTTCTCCAATCATCCCTATCGGAATCAGGATGAGGCCGAGGACCAGGAAGCCTGGCAATATAACATAGATATAGAGTCCTATGTTGGAGTTTCCCTTGTCAAAAATTGTTGAAATGATAAAAAGAATGACGATCAGGAAAAAGTTAACTCCGGCAATTATAGCACCAATAATTGATAGCCAGTTTTTTGTGGATTGCGGTAGTTTCATTTTTGTCAGGTTATTTGCGTCTATCTATAAGTAAATATAGAAAATAAATCAGACCCATTTTAGAAAGTGTGATTTATTTTATTTCTCTGGTGATTACATTAAAAAAAAGGTGCTTTTACATAAGCACCTTTTCTACAGGTAAATCAGTATAAACAGATCATGTAGATGAAGCTCTTTCAAGCCTCCTGAGAATTGCAAAAATGAATGCAGCTGAAGCAACACAGCAAAGGATAAAGACTAACCATAACTGCCAGAGTTCAAACCTGCTCCAGAATATTCCACCAACAAATAACAATTTATTGCCTACTGCCGTAGCAAGTAACCAGCCTCCCTGCATAAGGCCCTGGAAGCGGGAAGGTGCTACCTTTGACACAAAAGACAATCCCATTGGACTTAAGAAGAGTTCAGCTATTGTTAATACAAGGTAGCTGCTTATCAACCAGTAGGAGGAGACCCTTGCAGCTTCGGGTACGGGAGCCCCGGCAAGGGATTTTGGTGAGGAAAGGTTCAGTGAGGCAATAAGAACAATCAGGAAGCCTGCTGCGGCTATCACCATTCCGAACCCGATCTTTTTCGGAGTAGAAGGTTCCATGGACCTCTTATTGAGCCATGAAAAATATCCCATTACAGGGAATGTAAGTGCCACTATGAAAAGAGGATTAAATGACTGGAATATTTCTGGGGAAATCGCATTCATAGTTCCAGCCTGTGAATACATGTAGTAGGCAAGTATAAAGGCAACGACGAACAGTACACCTCCTGTGATTTTGAATCGCAGCTTCAGGTTCTTGTAGAATATCATAACAAGTCCTGCTATTGAGCCAATAACCGCAAGCATTGATACTATATTGAAGAAGAGGCTTGTGAATCGCCCTACCTCCTTCACGGTATAATCTCTGGCAAACCATGTAAGTGACAATCCATTCTGGTGAAATGACATCCAGAAAAAGACCACAACCCCGAATACGAGTATGAGGGCCATAATCCTTGGCATTTCTTCTTTTTTAGAACTTATTATGATCCAGGTGATAAATGCGGCAAACAATCCAATTGCAAATCCGTTTGCCCATCCTACCTGTCTGAAAAAATGTAATCCATAGGCTACAATACCCATTGCAACAACCGCGGATATTATGGCAACAGGGTTGAAATCGACTTTCCCGGCGGAGATTTCCGATTCCACAACTTTACTTTCCTTATTGGGCAACAACCTGTTAAAAACGATATAAACGATAAGAGAAATAACCATAGCACCCGCCGCTATGCCGAATGCATAATTATATCCCCTGGAAAAAACTTCAAGGTATTTATCGGCGAAAGCTGCAAGGTCAGTGACAGGTCCGTTCAAAGATACGCTGCCTGCAAGTTGCTGAAAGGTTGAGTTATCAGACAGTGTGCCGTTAATATACTGATGACATAATGATGGCAGACTCGCATCATGGGCAAACCCGTTAAATTTAAGCCACCAGTTTCTCATACTAGTGGCAGCAAATGGGGCAAAGAAAGCACCTACGTTTATTCCCATGTAAAATATCATGAAAGCAGAGTCCCTGTTTTTTGAATAAGCCGGATTATCGTACATCTGTCCGACAACGGCCTGGAGATTACCCTTAAACAATCCGTTCCCAAATGCTATTGTGAACAGACCCGCAATGGTTATGGCAAGGGTCATTCCCGGAATTGCCATGATCACATAACCGGCAAACATTATGATTATACCGGTTAATATTACCAGTTTATACCTTTTAGTGGCATCAGCGAGTATACCGCCTACAAGCGCTAGTGCATATATGCTGAAGTAAAACCAGCTGTAGATTGAACTTGCACTTTCCTCTGATAATCCAAACTTGGCCTGGAGAAAAAGGACCAGTATGGCCATCATGGTATAAAAGCCGAATCTCTCTCCCATATTGGCAAAGAATGCTACAAGGAGTCCCTTTGGATGATTCTTTAACATGGATAATGGTATTTAATTATTTGTAAATTAATAGTTTTTTATTCTAACGGTGAAGAATAAAAGTCAGTATTTAATGTTTATCTACTGGCTGAAACAAATATATAAATCTTTTAAATTTGTGAAAATACAATATTTCCAGTATGAAAATATTCACAGGTAACCAGATTAAGGAAATTGACAGGTATACCATTGAAAAGGAGCCAGTAAAGTCAATAGACCTTATGGAGAGGGCTGCTAGAAAATTATTTGACTGGATTGTATCAGGATATGGTATATCAACACGAATAGTGATTTTTTGCGGCCCGGGTAATAATGGTGGCGATGGACTCGCTCTAGGCAGGATGCTCGCAGAATCGGGATATACTGCAGAGTTATATTATGTAAATTTTACAGACAGGGTTTCATCCGACTGGGAGATAAACAGGAGCAGACTGAAGCATGTCAGGAATTGCAGTTTTTATAGTATTGATAAGAAAGAGCAATTTCCATTACTATCAGCTGACGATCTGGTTGTTGATGCAATATTTGGTTCTGGTCTGACAAGGCTGCCCGAAGGCCTGGTAGCTGATATTATCAGGTTGATTAATGAGTCTGATACCGAGACAATTTCAGTAGACATCCCTTCAGGATTGTTTGGTGAGGATAATTCCGATAATGATATGGCTGCTGTTATCCGTGCCAAGGCGACCTTGTGTTTCCAGTTTCCAAGGCTGTCGTTTATGTTTGCTGAGAACTACAGGTTTACCGGGGAGGTTTATGTTTTGCCAATTGGCCTTCACCCAGTGGCTGTTCGAGATACCGGATCGCCCTATCATTTTCTGGAAACTGTTGATGTAAAACCTCTTATCAGGACCCGGAAGAAATTTGACCATAAAGGGAATTACGGGCACGGGCTGCTAATCGCAGGAGCAAAAGGCAAGGCCGGAGCTGCAGTCCTTGGAGCTCGGGCAGCTCTTAAGACAGGAGTGGGACTACTAACCTGCCATTCAGCAGCAGACTGTTGTGATGTTTTGCAGGTAGCCGTTCCTGAGGCTATGGTTCGATACGACGATAATCAAGCATTAATTTCATCATTGGAAGAGCTTTCCGGCTTTTCAGCAATCGGGGCCGGACCCGGAATAGGACAGCAACAGGAAACCCAGGATGCATTTTTCAGTATGCTCAAAACATCAAGATCACCCATGGTCCTGGATGCTGATGCTCTTAATATTCTGAGCCTCCATAAGGATTGGTTCCCAATGCTGCAACCAGGCACAATCCTTACACCTCACCCAAAAGAATTTGAAAGGCTCGGGAAGTCTACACAAAGTTAAACGTTAT
>CAZQRQ010000067.1:0-15527 GCA_964595725.1 uncultured Rikenellaceae bacterium
AGGTCAAAACCTTGCCTGTTTTTCCTGCCGGAAGTAAACTGCGAACTACAAACCATCCGTTTTGTGCCAGTACACGACCGTCGAATAGCATAATATCGGCATCATTCGAGGTGATTTTTACCAGGCGTTCGGGTTCATCGGGTGCAAGAAGAAAGGTACGGCCGGTTTCGAGAGGAAGTGGATCGATAAATCTGCCGGTTCCCCTGTCATCGGATGTTACATACCCCTTGAATTGCTTTATTTTCTCACTGTTGGGCCTCGTAATGGTGTTGCCTACCACATAGCGCGGGAATAGATTGGGACGCCCATCCATCAGATAAGTCTTTCCCCAATACTGCGAGGGTAGAAACTCAAGGTTAAATCCGGTACTCCCTTCAAGGGCCGCGGGAACAGGTTTATCAAGGTAAACAGATATCTCAACACCTTTACCCTTGGCCGTGACAACCACTCGGGAGTCAAAATCGTAATCTTCATACCTTAACGTAGCCTCAATGGTAAGTGATACACTGTCTACCGTCCGGCTAGGTATTGCAGGGACAAGATCCCACTGCTCCGGAGTGTTGGAAAGTCTCACAGCGCCCCCTTGTGCTGTTCTGACGCCATGGTGAATC
Source organism: uncultured Rikenellaceae bacterium (assembly GCA_964595725.1). Taxonomy (GTDB): domain Bacteria; phylum Bacteroidota; class Bacteroidia; order Bacteroidales; family VadinHA17; genus LD21. The sequence continues at coordinate 612 of CAZQRQ010000067.1, forward strand.
AATTCTATACCGGCGGTCTTTTCATCGTTAAAGCCTCCTGTAAAAAGGTTATTGTACACGAGGACGTTGATGCCCTGCGTCTCGAAATACCCCAGGTCGTTGAGTATCAGATCCTGGCTCGATTCATTATTGCATGCCGCAAATAGTAGCGCTACAAGTGATAAAAATGCTAGTCTTTTCATATTGATTAAAAAATTAATAATTCAGTGACCAATTAAATATATAGATATGCTGCAATAAATATTAGATAAACTGGAAATAAATAAAGTCTTTTGATTATGATAATAAAATAACACTCAATTGCCCCGGCTGCCTTAGTGCAAAGGTAGAGAAAACAGTCTAAAATGCTATGGCAAGCAAAATTGCCTTCTTTCTTTCCTGTGCTTTTGCATCAGGTAGTTGCCCTACTACCTGTAAGATGGGGAAATGTTCAAAGCAAATGTGACAGAGAATTAACCTGGTTCAGGGAATATCTAAGAGTAAATAAAAGAATACCCCGGAGAGCCACAGAAGGCAATTTAACCTCGGCCGATAACCTTATTCACTTAAAGCTTCAGTAAAAAATACCGAAACTGTGTCTTTTATCATTGGTTGTTATATTGAAATTTTGTTATTTTTGTTGAGTAGTTGAACAATTGTTCATGTATATGCTATTATGCAACATAACGTGGTAATAAAGAAGAAGCCTGATGTACCTGCTAATGCAGGTGTGAAAAGGGTGAGAGACAGTATGAAGGACGAAAGGTTTTTCCAGGATCTCGCGGAGACATTCAAAGCCTTAAGCGATCCTACTAGGGCAAAGATCATCTATGCATTATGCCTTGAAGATCAGCTTTGTGTTAATGATATCGCTTCGATAGTCGGTACTTCCATTTCGGCAATATCTCACCAGCTCAGGTTGCTTAGGAGCATGAAGCTTGTTAAATATTTTAAGGACGGCAGGTCAGCATATTATTCGCTGGATGATATCCATATTAATAACCTGTTTGCCGAAGGCTCAAAGCATGTTGAAGAGGATCGATTTATAAATTTTTAAGACGATTATCACCTGGTAATCGGAAGGAGGAGATGACAATGGTAAATTCAGTAGGGGTGAAGAGTCTTAACCAGTTGGAAGAGGGGCAGACGGGGACCATTATTTCAGTTTTGGGAGGTATGGGAGCATCAAAAAGACTGGCTGACCTTGGACTCGTAAATGGAAAAGATATTAAGGTCATCAGGAAAACACTATTCAGGGGCCCTTTACAGATTGAGGTAAGCGGCTCAAGGTTAATACTTGGCAGAGGCTTGACGTCTAAGATACTAGTGGAACTAAAATGAGCAATGATAAGGAAATTAATATAGTGCTGGCCGGGCAGGCCAACGCAGGTAAATCTGTCATTTTTAATTTCCTTACCGGTCTTCATCAGCATATTGGCAATTGGGCCGGCAAGACGGTTGAGAAACGGGAAGGCACACTGTTTTACAGGGATCATACAGTGAATGTGCTTGACCTTCCGGGGATATATTCACTTACAACATACTCATCAGAGGAGGTTATCTCCCGTGAATATATTGTACGTCAGCGCCCTGATTACGTGGTAAATATTATCGATTCGACAAATCTCGAAAGAAGCCTCATCTTTACATTGCAGCTTCTGGAGCTGGAATGCCCTATCATTCTTGTCCTTAATATGATCGATCTGGCTAAGAAGAAAGGAATTACGATCGATTCAAGGCTTCTTCATCATTTGTTGAAGGTCCCTGTTATTCCAACAATAGCTTCGAGGGGATACAGGCTTACGGATATTGTTGATAAGGCGATAGACATGAAAGATACCGGGATGAGTACCCGGCCAATAAAATACGGGAAAGAAATAGAGAACAGCATTGATAAGCTTATAGAGTTGCTCGGGGATCTCAGGTTTCCATACCCACCCAGGTGGGTTGCGCTTAAGCTACTTGAGAAAGATTCTGATGTAACGACCATGATTAAAAAGCAAAAGCCAGAGGTAATTGATCTCGCAGCCAGGCTATGCAGGAAGCTTGAGGATATGCACGGGCACGATTCGGCTATAGTGATCGCTGATGAAAGGAGCCACCTTGCTGCCCGTATTACACATTCAATTGTCAGGATAAGTCAGGAGAAAAAAATAACCTTGAGTAACAGGCTCGACTTTATAACAACCCATAAGGTACTGGGCTATCTTATGATGGTCCTTATTCTTGGTGGCATGTTCCTGTTCGTGTTCAGGTTCGGTAACTGGCTCTCTACAGAGCTTGACCAGGTTATCAGAGGCTGGCATACGTGGTGGGGGGATAACGTGGGACTTACCTTTTTTGCTTCTCTTTTATGGTCGGCCATTGAAGGTGTCCTGGCGTTAATACAGATAGCCTTGCCGTACATTCTTCCTTTCTATATTATCCTGTACTTCCTGGAAGACTGGGGATACATAGCCCGTATCTCATTCCTGATGGACAACCTGATGCATAAAATGGGGATTCACGGGAAAGCAAGCATATCATTCATTATTGGCTTTGGATGCAATGTCCCCGGATGCCTGTCATGCCGTATCATGGAATCGCGTCGTGAGAGGTTTATAACGGCTGTCCTGGTGACAATGGTTCCATGTTCAGCTGTTTCGGTAATCATTTTTGGCCTTGTCGGCAAGTATGTAGGTATATGGTGGGCCCTGGGGTTGTACCTCTTCGCAGTAGGGCTCATTTTCATAGCCGGTAAGCTGGCCTCCTTTTTTCTTAAGGGAGAATCGATGGGATTGATAATGCCGATGCCTGATTATAAAACACCCCAATTGAAGACCATTCTTGTTCAGACATGGGATGCCCTGAAAGAGTTTATTTACATTGCTGCCCCCCTGGTTGTTATTTCCGGAGTTGTAATTCAGGCAATTAACCTCGCCGGCTGGATGCCGGCCATCTCATCAGTATTGGGACCGATAACTGTAGACTGGCTTGGCTTACCGGCAATTACGGGTATAATCCTTATTTTCGGCATCCTGCGTAAAGAGCTTATTCTTGTTATGCTGGCAGCATACCTTGGATCAGAAAATCTATCGACTATTCTTACTGCTCAGCAGATGATCACGCTGGCAATTGTCAGTATGTTCTACGTACCCTGTATTGCGACAATTTCCGTTTTATGGAAGGATTATGGCTGGAAGAAGGCTCTCGCTGTCTGTGTTCTCGAGATAGTGTTTGCTATCCTGCTAGCGGGTATGGTAAAAATGCTGCTGGATTTTATCCCTTTTAGCTGATGGGTATAATCGGATCCATTAAGTCTTATCGCACTATCTCAGGAAGTCAGCCAGGTTATCTTCTATTAGCTAACCGGGTGATTCTAAAAAGAGCTTTCAAAATTAAATAATCTCAGATCCCTGAAATCTAGAATCAACTCTTTCTGATCTTTTTTTATTTTTATTACTTCGGCTGCAAACTCAACCTGGCAATACGGGTTGTCAAACCTCTGGTAATCTCTCAGCGGGATAGCTTTTCCCTTAACTGTCAGCGGTTCTTTCCAACCATAGCTTACTTCGCCCAGTGAAGGAGAATTATACTTTACATTCAGGCCTTCTACTTCTACCGGTTGCCTTGTTACAGCAGTCACGAAATCTGAAAATCTTTTCCATTGACTTTCAGAGCCCATTTCGCATATCCATATATTCTGCCGGCCCGAGGCAACAAGATCAGTCATCCTGCCCTTGTTTTCCTTTAACTCGGTGATATTATGTGAATATAACGCTATATAACCTGTTCCCTTTCGTCCGAAGTTCCAGTTACCTTTTTCAATTACTTCATCGAATGCATCTTTCGGGAAGTAAGCATGGGTGAACTGTAAGAGTTCATCCGAAGGTGCTTTGACACCGGGTATAATGTTCCTTCCCGGCTCACTTCTTTGTTCAGAGCGGAGGAATGGCAGGGGATTCTTTTCCGGAATATTATAGATGCACACAAGTACATTTCTGTATTGTGCAGCATTTGGCAGTATCCCGTTGCCTGCCCAGTAATTGGGGCGGGAATACTCATTCATGGATCCGGGATGGTTTGTGAACACAGTGGCATCAATACTGAGAGTGGCCTGCCATGGGTGTTGCTGATAGCCAGGACTCCCGGGTCTGAACTGTTGCGCACAGCTGAGAGCGTAGTCAGGTGTCCGGTAGGTCTCAATATTTACTTCCGTCATTGCATGAGGGTCAAGTTTCTGGTTATAGATCATGCCTTTTTCATCCCGTTGTGCCTGGAATAATTCCCTGTAATAGTCGTAATCACCACCGAGCCATACACGATGCTTGTTTGCAACAAGCTGAGACAGGTCAATGATTGAGGGATGGGTGTAATCCTGTATACTCCAGTAGAGGTTGATATCCGATTCACTGCAATAGGAGACATTGTACTTAAACGCATCCTCAACGTTCATACTGTGACGCTCCCTGATCGTGATCGGATTTGAATATTCGGCAGCAATTTCTGCTATTACTTCAGGACACCTGTATTTACTGGTTGCAAGGCAAACTGTTCCCATTGATTCCGGCGAGTTAAAAATACCCATTCCGAACATGAGTTTCATAGTTGATGCCGATCCCTCGCGTCTGGCTCCCTGGACCAGAAAGGCATATGTTCTGCCATGGGTGGAGGCAAAAATACCATGATAATTATGGAGGGCCATTTCGAACATAAGCACATCTATCAGTAACCCGGCTTTTTTTCGGATCACAGGGTCCTCGGCAAAATCATAAAGGTTGACAAGTGCCATGAGATCCTCTTCAAAATAGGAGTGGGCGAGCCACTCACTGAATCCTAAAGTGACCCGCCACCGCATCCATTTGTCAATAAGCGCTGTAGCATGCTGAATATGCATTTTGCCATCCTGCCTGTTATTTGAAAAAATCCTGTCTTTCAGCAACTGTCCTGCCAGTAATTCATCGGAATGAAAAATGATCTGGTGATTTTCGGTCCAGTAGCATCGTCCATCACTTCCCGGTTCATCATACCAGTATATGAAATCCAGCAGGCATCTTTCGATATCTTTTTTCTGGTCGGCTGTTATCAGGCCTGTATCCTGGTACAGGTACATAAGCCTTAGCAAGCCGCCAAGGGTGAAGTCGTTGCAATCGGCGTTTGAATAAACAAATTCCAGTGCACTCTTAAGTACAGCATCGTCGAGCGGAAGCCCCTTTTCCAGCCGGGAGACCTGGGCAAAGATCCCTGTCCTTCCTGACACAGGCGCATTGGTGCTGCTGTAGTCAAGGAAAAGTGCTTTTCTTTCCCCGTAAGTCTTTTGCGCATTGAACCAGTACTCATCATTCGCGCGCGGAGCTGCTGTAGCCTGGGCAGAGACCTGCCTGACCAGGACCTGTGAAAATATCATCCATGAAGTGAACAGGATAACTGTTGAAGGTAAAATAGTCTTTGACATATTCAGATGCTTGATTAATAATATTTTAAGTTCAAACAAATCAACTTGAAATCATAAGTGCAAAAAGGGCTCAACCCCACCATTGCTCGTCTTCGACCAGGTACTTCATTGCCACATCTTTATTCAGGTCCAGTCCTAATCCCGGCCTGTCAGAAAGTTGTATATACCCGTCCTGTATGATCTCCCTGTCATATTCGATAAGAGTCTCCCATCCGGCATGGCCATCACGTGAATCCTCCTTATAGTCATAACTCTCATGACCGATAAAGTCGAGCATTGTTGCAGCGCAGTTTGCAGAGGCGATGGTAGCTATCGGCCCCATAACGTTGTGGGTGGCAACAGGCATGTAAAATGTATTTGCGAGCGAGGCAATTTTCTTTGCTTCAAGCAGGCCGCCTGCCATTGAAATGTCTATTTCGACCATATGGACTGCCTGGTTGGTTATGAAAGGAAGAAAATCATATACAGTGTACAAGTTCTCGCCACAGAGAATAGGTATTGGTGAAGCTGCGGTTAACTTGGCCCAGGTGTCAACGTAGTTTATTGGCATGGGGTCCTCTATCCACCACGGCCTTATTGGTTCAAGGGCTTTGGCAAAGCTCAGAGCATCATAGAATCCGAACTCCCAGTGGCAGTGTACAATTATTTCAAATTCATCACCGGCGGCTTCACGCAAGTTGCTGTAAGCACGGATGTTTGTATCCAGCTCTGACTTGGAGAGACGACGGTTCAGCTCGCTGCCGCCCGGCCTTCTGGAGATTCTGAAGGGTTTTGCAGCTGTCCATTTCTGAACAGAGTTATTTACGTACTCGATCCACTCCTTGCACGTAGCGGGGTCAAGCATGTTTCTAGGCTGGCTGGTCAGGTAAGCTCTCACGCGGTCTGTGTAGCAGCCACCGCCAAGAATCTTGCGAAGGGGCATGCCAAGAAGCTTACCAACGAGATCCCAGAGTGCAACTTCACACCCGGTGACAGCATGAATGGCGATCCCGCTGTTACCTCCCAGGTAGGAAACGCGCCATGTCATAAGCTGTGCCAGGCGGGCAATATCAAAGGGATCCTGCCTGACCAGGATCGGTTTGAAAGCATTCAGAACCACATCCTTGGCACCCAGTCCGGTAACATCATGGTGGCATTCGCCAATTCCATATACACCAGCGTCAGTTTCTATCTTAACAAGGGGTAAAACATGACCCCTGCCGATCCGTACACGCATAAATTTTACATCAGTTATCCTGACCTTTCCCGCCTGGGGTTCTGCCATCATTGTGAAATTAGGCACTGCAGCTGCAGCAGGTACAGCTGCCGCCATTGTTTTTACAAATTGACTTCTGTTCATAATTGTTTATATATGTTTGGTTATAATTGAAGGATTATTTTTTACAGGTTATTATTTTTTATATGTCTTTTCAGGATTGATGGTGTTTATTCAAAGATAACCTATTGTATTTCAAAAATCAATTTCCGTGTTCGGTGATATACTCTCTTTATACCGGCCTGAAAATGTCACCTCCTATCAGCATCAGGTTATTATATGCTGTTAAAAGATTCACAGTTCAACCTTTTAAATGTGGTGATATCTATTTTATGTAATTTTAAAAAGTTATTTTCTACCTCGTTCTTGTGCAACAAAATTGAAGGTAATACGTCTATTAGGAAAATTAAACCAAATCCTATGTTAAAAAACTTCTTCCGGGTTGCTTTCAGAAACATCTTTAAGCATAAGGGATTTGCAATTATAAATGTAACAGGACTGGCAGTTGGGCTGACTGCCGCTTTGTTAATAATCCTGTGGATACAGGATGAGTTGAGCTATGAGAGATTCAACACTTATGGTGCTGATATATATCGTGTTGAAGAAGATCAGTTCTATTCCGGCGAGAGATATCATGTTACCGTTACTCCCCATCCAAGCGGACCGGTCTGGAAGGAGAAGATCCCGGAAATAGTGGAACAGACAAGGATAAACAGTTTGTCGAGGATCTTATTCCGTAAAGGCGAGAAGGTTTTTTACGAATCTTCTATTGTCGGTGCGGATTCCGGTTTCTTCAAAATGTTTTCCCTTCCGCTGTTGCTCGGTAACCCGGAAACGGTTTTTGAAGCACCTAACTCTGTTGTTCTTACGGAGTCGATGGCAAAAAAATACTTCGGAGATGAAGATCCCCTGGGACAGTCTATTACAATGGAAAACAGGATGCAGTTCATGGTTACAGGTGTCCTTAAGGATATTCCCAAAAATTCCATGTTCAGGATCGATGCTTTTGTACCTTATTCTTTTCTTCAGTCGATAGGGGCTGTTGGTAATTCGTGGGGTAGCAATTCCATATACACCTTTGTTCAGCTTGCAGAAGGTTCCGATATAGAAGCTGTAAACGGGAAACTTACTGATGTGGTTAAGGAATACCTGCCCGAAACAACAACGAAATATCTTCTGTTCCCTCTTTTCGATATTCACCTGCATGCCCAGTTCGGATTTGAAGAGACCAATGGTCCTATGGTGGCAATTTATATATTTTCGCTTATTGCATTTTTTGTAATTCTTATCGCCAGCATCAATTTTATTAACCTATCGACTGCGAAAGCTTCAGGCAGGGCTAAGGAGATAGGTGTAAGGAAAGTAGCCGGTGCTGACAGGAAGACGATGATATCACAGTTTATGTTCGAATCTGTACTTCTGGTCTTTTTGGCCCTTCTTCTTTCCGTACTTCTCACCGGGTTGATGCTCGGTATTTTCAACGACATTTCAGGAAAGCAGTTTGTGCTATCCGACCTGATGAAAGCCAGGTTTATAATCAGCTTTATTTTTGTTGGACTGCTTGCCGGATTGGTGTCAGGGATATACCCCGCACTTTACCTGTCTTCCTTTAAGCCGATAACAGTACTGAAAGGAGAGGCTACTTCAGGCAGGGGAAACGGCCGGCTCAGGCAGATCCTTGTTATTGTGCAGTTCACCCTGTCGGTGCTTATTGCCGTCGCTTCAATATTCATGTTTATACAGCTCAGGTATATGCAGAATAAGGACCTGGGTTTTGACAAGGAGAACCTGTTATGCATACCAATGAATAATTTTACACGAGGACAATATTATAATCTTAAGAGAGAGCTTCTTGCAGAACCGCTGATCCAGGGAGTAACTGCCTCCAACCGAAATCCTGTTATGGTTGGAAGCAATTCAGGAGGTGCTGACTGGGATGGCAGGGATCCCGAAAAAAGAGTTTTGATAGGCACCTATGCAGTTGATTATGATTACCTGGAGACAATGAAGATGGCACTTGTATCGGGACGGAGCTTTTCCCGTGATTTTCAGGCAGACCTGGCCAGGGACACGACAGGAAACTTTCTCATTAATGAGGAAGTTGCAAAAATAATGGATGTAGGAGATCCTGTAGGCAAGAATTTCCGGTTCATGGGGCTATCAGGTACAATTGTTGGTGTCCTGAAGAATTTTCACTTCAAGGGGGCAGATCAGACTATCGAACCAATAGCGATAGCTCTTGCCGACACCACTTACCTCAGCTCCATACTTATAAGACTTACGCCGGGCAGGATACCGGAATCACTGAAAATAGTGGAAACTGCATGGCATCAGCTTATTCCCGATTATCCGCTGGAGTATACTTTCATTGACCAGGATTATGATAACCTCTTCAGATCGGAGGCTAAGCTCATGAGGCTGCTGGGCAGTTTCACCATACTTACTCTCATTATTGCCTGCCTGGGGCTTTACGGGTTGTCAGCCTATTCTACTGAACGCAGGACCAACGAGGTAGGGATACGAAAAGTTATGGGGGCTGGAACAGGGTCGGTGATATATTTAATGGCCAGGGAATTTCTCCTGCTGGTTTTGATCGCAATAATCATTGCCTTGCCTGCAGGATATTACTTGGTCGGCAAGCTGCTCGGACAGTTCGCCTTTCATGTTAACAGAGATCCTGTGGTGTTCATTCTTATAGCACTTGGGGCAATTATAATTGCAGTTTTGACAGTAAGTTTCCAGAGCTTCAAGGCTTCAGGTATAAATCCTGCTGAAGCGTTAAAAGTGGATTAAATCTAAAATCAACATATTCTAATTATTAACCAGAACCATAATACAAGTCCTATGTTCAACAATCTTATCAAACACAGTCTGAGGTCTTTTAAAAGACAAAAGGCCTATATTATTATCAATATCCTCGGACTGACAATCGGGATCGCATGCAGTTTACTTATTGCACTTTATGTGTTGCAGGAAGCAAGTTATGACCGGTATAATGTGAAAAAAGACCGGATCTGCAGAATTATTTTACATGGTAAAATAGGGGGTGAGGAATTAACAGTGTCATCAACTCCCGCTATCATTGGCCCCACTATGTTAAATGAGTTCCCAGAAGTGGAGGATTTTCTTAGAATGACAGGAAGAGGTCCGACAGTTATAGAATATAATCAGCAATCATATACAGATGATAATGTAGTGGGAGCTGATTCTTCCTTTTTTAATTTTTTCTCAATACCGGTATTGAAAGGTGATCGTGAAAACCTTCTGGATGCCCCACACAAAGTTGTATTGTCAGAATCGATTGCAAAAAAGATATTCGGAGAGGAAAACCCGATTGACAAGGCAATAAAAATAGGGACTGATACTACTTTTTTTATTGTTACAGGGGTCATGGCCGATATCCCGGATAATACTCATTTCAAGGCCAGTGCACTGATTTCTTTTATGACTGATTCAAGGGCGAATAGTACGGTTTGGCTCAGTAACAACCTTAGCACATACCTTCTTTTAAAACCAAATACTGATCCACGGATTTTGGATGAAAAACTGCCTGACATGCTAAATAAATATATTGGACCTGAGCTAAAACAATATATGGGTATCTCAATTGAAGATTTTACCAAACAGGGTGGTATATACCAGTATTTCCTTCAGGATCTTAAGGATGCCCATCTCGACAATTCTGTACAGAATGAGTTTAAGGCAGCAAGTGATCCTAAATTCCTGATTATATTCGGCAGTATTGCTGTTCTTATTATTCTGATAGCAGCCATTAACTTCATGAACCTTTCAACAGCTCAGGCTTCCAGGAGGGCGAAGGAGGTAGGGATAAAGAAGATAGGAGGATCGACGAGGGGCATGCTGATAACTCAGTTCCTTTCTGAATCATTCCTTCTTTCATTTATCTCACTGGTTCTGGCGCTCATAATTGTAAAAATAACATTGCCATATTTCAACAATCTGCTTGGTTCACACTTATATCTGAGTCTGCTGGGTAAGTGGTATATCATACCGGCATTATTGCTTTTTGCTGTTGTTGTGGGTTTTATGTCTGGCAGCTATCCTGCTTTTTACCTCTCCTCGTTCAGTCCCTATGAGGTACTGAAAGGAAATGTAAAAAACAGCATGAAAAACGGCAGACTCAGGAAAGTCCTGGTGGTTTTCCAGTTTGCTGTATCTATATTATTGATTATTGGCACACTGATAATGTATCGCCAGATCAATTATATGCTTAATAAGGATCTGGGTTTTAACAAGGAAAATCTTGTTGTCTTAAACAGGGCCGGGGTACTCGGAACCAAGATGGAGTCTTTTAAAGAGGCAGTAAAGAATATTCCGGGCGTGGTAAATATTTCCAGTGCCAGTTCAATACCCGGCAGGGTCAATAATAAGAACGGTTACGGTATCGAAGGCAGGAAGGACGAAAGCTTTATTCTTACCACAACATGGGCGGATTATGATTTCCTTAAGACTTATGAGTTGACACTGGATACAGGCAGGTATTTCGATAAGGAGTATTCTTCTGATCAGCAGGCGTGCATATTAAATGAAGCAGCTGTAAAAAACTTTGGTATAACCGATATTCAGCATACGCGAATGATGCTTCCGACCGGGACCGGAGATATGGTTTACCTGCCGATAATAGGAGTGGTTAATAACTATAATTTCGAATCGCTCCGTAACCCGGTACAACCCTGCATCATTTTATACCAGACCGATAACTATCTGTTTGGTTATATCACCGTAAGGATTTCAGCACAGAATTATTCGGCAACAATATCTGAAATTGAAAAGACATGGAAGGAGTATACATCTAATGCTCCTCTTCAGTACTATTTTCTTGATGCTGACCTGGAGCAGATGTATATACAGGAAAAACAGAACGCTCAGATGGCTGTAATTTTTTCAATTCTGGCAATATTTGTAGCAACCCTTGGTCTTTTCGGGCTCACCTCCTTTACAGTTGAGCAAAGAACCAAGGAAATTGGGGTCAGGAAAGCAATGGGTTCATCAATTGCAGGAATATATGTTGTGATATCACGCGAAATAGTATTTCTGGTTGGTATTTCTGCAGTAATAGCCTGGCCATTTATTTACTATATTGCAGGCAAGTGGCTTGAAAACTTCTATTACCGGATAAGCCTTGGTGTCTTTAGTTTTATGGCCGGTTTTATTATCGCACTGGGAATTGCTTTACTTACAATTAGTTACCGGGTGATAAAAGCGGCCAGGATAAATCCGGCACAGTCGCTTAAATATGAATAACAATTCTGCAATATATGTTAAGGAATTATCTTCTTGTAGCATTCCGTAACTTATTTAAAAACAGGATATTTACCCTTATTAACATCCTGGGACTGGGTATCTCGCTGGCGGTTTGCATTGTGGCTTTTTTCAACTATATGTTCAATTATGAGTTCGACCGTACTCATCTCAACTTTGATAAAATATACCGGGTAAACTGTTTCCGCGACATGGAGGAGAGGGAACAGGAGTATGGGATTGAACCTTCCACTCTGGGGCTGGTACTGAGGAACGAGATACCGGGTATAGAGAAAGTTACACGGCTCAACAGGGCCAGGCTTCCTGTGAAAAGAGGAGATGATCTTTTCCCGTTGCAGCTGTCATTCGTTGATCCGGCATTCCTCGATATATTCACCTTCCCGTTGGTTTATGGCGAAAAGAAAACGATTGAAAGCCAGTCAGATGTACTGATAAGCGAGACGGCGGCCAGTACTCTTTTCGGAAGTGAATATCCTGTGGGGAAAACAATTGTTGTCCTGGATAACCGGAATAAAGAGTATACATACACTGTAGGTGCTGTATTCAGGGATCTTCCTGATAATTCAAGTTTTCGCATCGACATATTGAGTAATTACGATAATTATCTTACTATCTCGGGGCAGACCGATACTGACTGGAAAATATGGACCAATGCACTTTTTATCATGGTAAATGATAAATCGGTATTGCCTTCGGTTGTCCAGGCTATGAAAACTTACCTGCCTGTTCAGAACCGTGCGAGGGAGGATTTCAGGATCAACCGTTTCACATTGGTCCCGTTGAAGGATGTTGGCAAAAACTCGAGGAAAATATGGTCACCGTCATTGTACCCTGCACTTCATCCTGCCGCGGTTTTAGCTCCGCCGGTGATGGCACTTTTCATACTGCTCATCGCGTGCTTTAACTTCGCAAATACCTCACGGTCAATATTCAGCAGGCGACTTAAGGAGATCAGCCTGAGAAAAACATTCGGGGGGCAAAGGAAACAGCTGGTCGCACAGTTTATGTTTGAGACCTTTATTATTTGTTTCCTTGCAATGGTGACCGGGATAGTAATAGCCGAATTCCTGGTCCCGGCATACAGCAGTCTGTGGGCTTACATGACAATAAAACTGACCTTTGTGCAATACCCGGTTTTCTGGCTGTTTACAGTATTGCTTTTACTGGTGACCGGATTTGTGGCCGGAGTATACCCGGCCCTATATGTCAGCGGCTTCAATCCGGTGGAGGTTATTAAGGGAGAATCAGCTTACAAGGGATCGGGTAGACTTTCAGTAATACTTCTGACATTGCAGTTTTCAATTTCGATAATGTCGCTGGTGATGGGAATTGTATTTGCCAGGAATGCTGATTACCAGAGAACACTTGACCTGGGGTATGACAGAAACAAAATAATTATAATTGATGTTCCTCCATCAGATTATGCTTCCCTGCTAAATGAGATACTTACCGATCCGAAGGTTATTTCCGCTGAAGGCACTCAATACCATATAGGTTACGGCGTTTACAGGCGGCCTGTCAAGGACAGGGAAAAGCCCCTGGAGGTTGATGTGATGGAGATAGGTCCGGGTTACGCGCAGACAATGGGGCTTCACCTGCTTGAAGGACGCCTGTTTGACGAGACAAGGGAGGATGCTGATATTTCTAACGGTTCAATAATTGTCAACCAGAAGTTTGTGAAAGATTTAGGATGGGACCAGGCTGTCGGCCGAACCGTTACTCTTTATGATACTACAAAGCTGACAGTGATCGGCGTGGTAAAGGATTTTTATACAAACGGGCTTTGGGCGGCAATTGAGCCCCTGATGTTCAGGCTGGTCCCCAACAAACAATACAGCCTGATTGCAGTAAGGGGGAACACACAGGATCTGCCAGAAATTCTTGAGTTCGCTAAAATGAAATGGAAAAGTCTGGGGATAAATGCAGTTTTTGGCGGCCGGCTTCAGGAAGATATCATGCAGGAGGAAAAGGATATAAACGGCAGTATCTTAAAAGTGAATCTCTTCCTTGCTGTTGTTGCCACTCTCTTATCACTTATCGGGATGTATAACCTTGTGTCTCTCGATATAATAAGGCGCACCAAGGAGATTGGAATAAGAAAGATACAGGGGGCACCCGTTCCGGTTATAATGTATCTCATAAGCAGGAAATTTATTGTTGTGCTCCTGATTGCTTCCGTAATAGGTGTTGCAGGAGGATACTATATGTCGCTTATGATGCTCGACAGTATTTGGGACTATTTTATAGATATCACCGGAGGAATGCTGCTCTTGGCAGTCATGATTATGTTTACTGCAACTATTGCCACTGTTATGGTGAAGATTATGAAAGCTGCAATGCGGAATCCGGTGGATTCATTACGATACGAATAGAATAGTTGTACCCTGTACTCATCAAACCCACCCCTTGCCCCTTCCAGGAGGGGATTTTATTGTCTGCCCGGTACCCAGCACCCAGCATGTAGCATCTAGTACATCTTGTTAATCAACTGCCCTATCTCATCACGCTTTTTCAGAGGGAAGCTCAGGCTTTTCCCATCCCTGGTAACGAGGTTTAATCCTTTGGGTGCAAAGAGCCCCTTGCTGTAAAATATTACTTCCAGAATATTGTCAAACAAAATCTCAAGATTGAATTTTTCGAATTCCTCACTGAGGGTTTTAAAATAAATTCGCTGATTGGTTACAATTAGTTTCCCATTAATGATTTTATTATCAATAACCTGGTTTGTATCTCCGGCTTTCAGGACCACCTCGTTGGCATATAAATTTACTGTCATGGTTCTTAATGTTTGATATAAAGACGTGCAAGAGTAGTAAATGTTGCAGAAATCCTGCATAATATTTTGATGAAGTACTTTGTTTATGGTATCAGCGGGGAAATTTTACTGCCCAACTACTTTTTTACCACCCACCCCCCTATATTTGTGCCATTTGGCAATATAGGTTAGAACAAGAGTTCTTTGACA